>JBBIIO010000030.1:0-27494 GCA_037446435.1 Armatimonadota bacterium | reverse complement strand
CGCCTTCGGGGTCCCAAGTGGTACCACCGTTAACGCTGAAGTAGCCGGTGCTGGTACCAGCGCCGTCAGGACCGCCATTCGACGTCATCCAGTAGTTGGTGCCGGCGCCGCCAGCGTTGGCGTTGCGGGCGCCGATCCAGTACTGACCCGGCGTCAACACGTGGCCGCCCATGTTGATCTCATAGCGGTACTCGGTGCGGCCGAAGTAGGTGTTACCGGTTGCGACGCGGTTGAACGACAGACCGGTCAACGAGGCGTTGAGCCCACCGGGGGCATTACCGCTGTCGTTGTAGATGTAGACGTCAATGTTCCCGCCATGGGTCCAGCCTACGTCTTCGATGACGCTCATCTTGAACCAGTCCACGATCCAGCCCGGGCCGCCGACTCGGATGTCGTCAACCACGCGGATGTTCGGGAACACAGGCGGTGAGATCGCGCGGCCGTTGAAGCCGTTCGGGATAACGTTGTTGTCCCAGAGAACAGCGGCGTTGGCAGCGCTTACTGCACCAGCCAGGATCGCAATTGCGAACAGTTTGGTCTTCATTGTTGTTTTTCTCCTCCTCTCTAACATGTAGAGTAGTTGTCTTGGCTCGAGGCCTTCAGCGTTCGCGCCCCGAGGGGTGCGCAGCCTTCGGCTGATCGAGCACTCATCGCCATTCTACCGAAAGCCTGAGCGATTCGGTTTCCTGGCTGCTGACAGTCTAACACATTCGGCAAGCCATCGCGCCATGTTTTCGCAAAAACCCAGTAGAAATTCGGGCTCATTCTCAGACTCTTAACAGGGAGCCACCCGCCGAGCGCGCGGCGACGCAACAAAAGGCAGGTTGACATACCGGGATGCGGTATCTTCTAATGGTAGACATACGAGCACTACTTAGGAACGAAGATGCACGACCGAGACCTCGCCCAACAAGCCGAACTCCTCCTCCGCCAAGCCGAGCGCGACCCCGAACGACCCCACTACGGCGAGCAGTGGTTCCGGCGCAAACTCCGCATCGCCCACAGCCGGGATCGGCGCTTCGCCCGCGATTTGGAGGCCGGCGACACCGTCCCACGCGACCTGCTGCTTTGCGAACTAAGGCAGCACCTTCTGGTTGCAGGCTTGACGCCACTGCAATCCGCCGTCCTCGCCGATCACCTGCTCGGGCGGAGTTGGGTCGAGGTCGCCGCCGGCAGAGGCCACAGCAAGCAGGCCGCTCAGCAGGCGTTCCGCGCCGCGGTGAGAAAGATTCGCTCGAAGCGCGCCTGCGACCCGTACGCGGGCCTGAGCGAGGTCTATCGCGCCGAGGTGAGCAGGCGGGGGCGCGCCGTTTAGCGCACTTCCCACTTGGTCATGTCGTACCTGCCGCCCCACGCCGGGAAGGTTACGCCGCGGTCGTGGTAGCCGACCCTCGCCTTCACCTCGCGCGTGCCTTGGTGCACGAAGCGCTGCGCGTTGGACGAGATGGCGACGACGACGGTCGTGTCGGCGAACGGTGCGGTTCGCTCGTCAACCACTTCCCAAAAGCCCCCGGCGTAGTTGAACATCTCGATGCGCTGGATGACGGGGTCGCCGCTTTGACCCGCCTCGGAGATGAACTTCAGCTCGCTGGGCGTGGCTGTGGGCGATGTGCCGACGACCTCGATCTCAACGGACGCGGCGGCGATCTCGGTTGGGCGGCGCGCTTCAACGTTCACGTACGAGTCGTCGCTGAAGAGCAGGTCGTTCAAGCCGCCGCTAGTCAGCTGCCCGCGGGTAAGCGTAAACGAGGACGGTAGGATCGTTTCGGTGAGCGCGACTGCGGTGATGTTGTCGATGCCGAGTTGCGCAGCGATTGGGTCCCCGCCCTCCTCCGGCGGATCAGCGTCGTGACGGAACATTAAGCGCGTCACGTCGGTGATAACCTGGCTGTACGTTTCACTGCCGAACACATTGACCAGGTCGGCTTCGCGCAGTGAGAAGGTTACTTGGCGCCATGTGTTGTCGGGCGGCAGCGTGATTGCGTTCCGGCTGGTGTACCGAGAGCCGAGCGGTCCAAAGATCACCACGCGCATCGAGAGCGCCTGATTCGACTGGTTGCGCATATGAACTCGGATGCCGTCGACCCCGGCGGCTTGATAGTTACCGGTCCACTGGCTAAGGTTGAACGTTGCGAGGCGGCTGCCTGCGCCAAATCCGCCTCGGCTTGTAATCTGGAGGAAGCGGTCGCCTGTGCCGTTTGGCCCGCCGTCCGGGACGTTAATTGGGTTGGCGCCTCCGCCCCAGCCCTGCGTGGTGCCGTCTTGGAAGTCGTCCCGCTGACCGAGGGCGATGGCTACCGCCCAAACCGCGAGCGCAACGACAGCGCAGCCAGCGGTTAGGCGCGCCAGTGACGCAATTGACCTTCCTTTCATTGTTGAATTCACCCTTTGCGGCGCAGTCCGCCGGGACGGTTCCAGTATACACCAGTCGAGCCGAGGGCGGAGCATCGTTCGGTACACTCCCCAACCGGTTTTGGAAAACCAGGTAACGCAACTTCGGAATGCTCTCGACACTGCACGGCTCATCGTCCTCTCCGGCCACACCGGGCCCGATGGGGACACGGTGGGCGCGTGCTTGGCGCTGCATCTTGCGCTGAAGGAACGAGGCAAGCGGTCGCGAGTGCTGTTTCACGACCCTGTGCCCAGAAACCTGATGTTCCTACCTGCTTCCTCTGAAGTCGAGCGAGTCGAAGAGGGCTTTCGGCTCGACGGCGACGCCGACCTCGCGGTGGTGATGGACCTCTCGACCTCCGATCGCCTCGGTAGAGTGCGGCCCCTGGTCGAGCACGCCAAGCATGTCGCCGTGGTGGATCACCACGAACCGGGCGAGGAGATGTTTGGCGACATTCGAATCGTTGACGCCACGGCCGCGGCGACCTGCCTTATCCTGTACCGCGTGCTCACCACGATGAGCTTCAAGATCAGCCGCGACGTTGCGCAGTGTTTGCTGACAGGAATCTCAACGGACACGGGCAATTTCGCCTTCCCAAACACGACCCCCGAGACCCTCAGCGTTGCCGCTGACCTTGTGGAGCGCGGCGCGAACCTCGCGACAATCAACGAAGAAGTGTGGAACAAGCGGACGCCCGCGGCGATGACCTTGCTCGGGATTATCCTCTCTCGACGAGAGATGCATTGTGGTGGGCAAGTGACGATGAGCTACTTGCTCAGCGAGGACTATCTTGCCGCCGGTGCGACGGACGAGGACACGGAAGGAGCGGTTAACGAGTTACTCCGGGTGGAAGGCACGGTGATCGCCGCGCTGGTGCGCGAGGTGAGGCCCGGCCGCCTTAGGGTAAGCGTGCGCTCCCGCGGCGACTTCGACGTCGCCGAGATGTGCCGCCGGTTCGGCGGCGGCGGACACAAGAACGCCGCCGGTTGCTCGCTGGACGGAACGTATGACCAGATGCGCGAGCGCATCCTTGAAGCGTTGAAGCAATGTGTGGGTTTCTGCTGATTGACAAACCGTTGGGAGTAACGTCGCACGACGTTGTGAACCAGATTCGACGCCGGCTCGGCGTGCGGCGAGTCGGGCACGCCGGCACGCTCGACCCGGTTTGCACCGGCCTGCTGGTTCTCGCCGTCGGTCCGGCAACGCGACTGCTGCGCTTCCTCTCCCTCGAACCCAAGGAGTACGAAGGCGTGATGAAACTGGGCGAGGCGACCGACACCCAAGACGCAGAGGGGGAAGTCGTGAGCCGCGCAGACCCGTCTGCTGTGACCTTGCAGGCTCTGCGCGATGCTGCCCAATGCCTCGCTGGTGAACTCCAGCAGGTGCCGCCGATGTACAGCGCGGTCAAGGTAGGAGGGAAGAAACTGTACGAATACGCTCGTGCGGGCAAAGAGGTGGAGCGAGAGCCACGCACGGTTACGGTTCATCGCTTCGAGGTGCACTCGCTCGAAATGCCACTCGCGAGGTTCCGCGTTCGCTGCTCGGGCGGCACCTACGTCCGTACGCTGGTTCACGACCTCGGGGAGAGCGTCGGGGTCGGCGCGCACGTGGTCGAGTTGCGGCGCACCGCCGCAGGCGTGTTCCGCGTCGAGGATGCGATCCCGCCGGAGGAGGCTTCCGAAGAGTATCTGCTGCCGCCCGAGGAGGCGCTCGAGCCGATGTCGATGGCTCGGCTGCCTCGGCCTCTCGCTGAGGTAGCAGCGAACGGCGGTGCGGTGCGCGTGCCCCACCAAGCGCCCGGCGAATACCTCGGCTTGCTCGACCAGGATGGCCGCCTCATCGCCGTCGCCAGGGAAACTGAGAGCGGCTGGCAGCCGGAAGTGGTCCTACCGCGGAGTACGAACGTAAAGAGATAACAGATGCTGCGCACGCTTCACATCGAAACGCACGTTCCTCGGCGGCTGCTGGTGGGCGACCTTTTGCTGTTCTTGCTGTGGGCGGCGATGCTGTTCACCGCCGCTTGGCTGAGCCCCGACCCGATGGGGCACGGGACGCACCGGCAGTTGGGCCTTCCTCCCTGCGCGTTCAACGCCGCGACGGGCAAACTGTGCCCTTCCTGCGGGCTGACCACTTCGTTCACGGCGATGGCGCACCTGGACGTGCAGAGCGCGACGCGTGCGCACGCCCTCGGCCCAGTGTTGTTCGGCCTGTTGGCGGTGTTCTCGGTGTACTTCCTGTCGAAGTTCCTGTTCGCCTATCGGGTGGTGCTTCCTTATCGCACGGTGCTCACGGCGAACTTCACGGGGCTCGGACTGTATCTCGCCTACGGCATCGCCCGGATCTTCTTCAGCTGAGCGCGGAAGGTAAACTCCGAACCGGATGCGACCGCGAGCCGACGTGTTTCTTCGGTGTGGCAAATGCCACAAGCCGGTTTACGCAAAGGAGTTCGAAAAGAACCTTCGCGTATGCCCTCGTTGCGCGCACCACCACCGAATCTCGGCTGATGAGCGGATTGCCGTAACCTTCGACCCGGGCTCTTTCCAGGAGTTGGATACCGACTTGGCGTCGGCGAACCCACTCGCCTTTCCCGAGTATGGAGAGAAACTCGAGCGCGGATTTGCCGTGGCCGGTCGCCGCGACCCGATCGTTCGCGGCACGGCTGCCCTGGACGGGATGCGCGTTTCGGTGGCTGTCTCCGACTTCGCCTTCATGGGCGGCAGCATGGGCTCCGTGGCGGGGGAGAAGATAACGCGCACGCTCGAACTGGCGCTCGACGAACGCATCCCCGCGGTCGTTTTCACCGCGACGGGCGGAGCGCGCATGCAAGAGGGGCTGCTCTCGCTGATGCAGATGGCGAAGACCGCCGGCGCTTGTCGCCGCCTATCCGATGCCGGCGTTCCCTTCATCTGCGTGTTCACCGACCCCACGATGGCGGGTGTGCTCGCAAGTTACGCAAGCCTGGCGGATGTCATCCTCGCCGAGCCGGGAGCGCTCGTCGGCTTCGCAGGCGCGCGCGTGTCCGCCCAGGCGCAGGTGGCGCGCGTGCCGGACAACTTTCAAACGAGCGAGTTCAACCTCGAGCACGGAATGATTGACATGGTCGTGCCGCGGTTGGAGATGCGCGAGACGCTGACTCGCATCCTGGCTCACGTAACACAGCGCGGAGGTAGAGAAGTTGGCGCGGTCATGGCGTGAGTGGGAGAAGCCGCTGGTGGACCTGGAGGACGGCATCCGCCGCCTGCGAGAACTCCGCGAGCGAGTTGCACCCGACAAGGCTGGCGCGCTCGACCGACAGATCGCCGAGTTCGAACAGAAGCGCGACGAGTACATCCGCATCAAGTACAGCCGCCTCGGAGCGTGGGAGCGAACGCTCGTTGCTCGCGCCGAGACAAGGCCGTACACGCTCGACTATATCCGCTACCTTGTTGACGACTGGGTCGAACTTCACGGCGACCGCCGCTTCGCCGACGACAAGGCGATCGTTGGGGGCCTGGGCCGCATCGGCGAGCGCTCCTGCGTGATCGTCGGTCACCAGAAAGGACGCGACCTTAAGTCGAGGCAGTATCGCAACTTCGGCATGGCAAGGCCAGAGGGCTACCGGAAGGCGATTCGGCTTTTCCAGATGGCTGACCGATTCAACCTGCCTGTCGTTACGCTCGTTGACACGCCCGCCGCCGACCCCGGCGTTGAGAGCGAGAGCCGAGGAATCAGCCAAGCGATCGCCGAGGGGATGTTCGCGATGTTCGGGCTGGGCGTGCCGACCGTCAGCGTCATCATCGGAGAGGGCGGATCAGGGGGCGCCATCGGCATCGCGGTCGCGAACCGCGTACTCATGCTCGAGAACTCCATCTACTCCGTCATTCCGCCGGAGGGCTGCGCCGCCATCCTGTGGCGCGACCCGACCGCCAGCGACCGGGCAGCCGCCGCGTTGCGCCTGACCGCGAAGGACGCCCTCGAACTTGGATTGATTGACGAAATCGTGCCCGAGGGCTTCGGAGGCGCGCACCGAAGCCCGCAGGAGACCGCGTCCAACGTCAAACTTGCGATCGAGCGTAGCCTCGATGGGCTCGCTCCGCTATCGCGAAACGAGATTCGAGAGCAGCGCTTCCAGAAGTTTCGGAAGATGGGCATCGTGGCAGAGCCGACGCCCACGCGCGAGGCGTAAACTGATTTCGCTAACCGCCGGAGCGCGACCCTTGCCGGTCGCCTGAGCCGCCCGGACCGCCGGGGCCCGGCTGACCGCCGGGGCCGCCCTGCTCGCGCATCCTTTCACGCATCTGCGCGGCCGCTTCCTCCTGAAGTTTCTTGAGCTTGGCGCGCTGCTCAGGCGTGAGCACGGCTTCGATCTTCTTCATGATCGCTTCTCGGATCTGCTGGAACTGCTCCCGCAGGCTGCCTTGCTGAGCGTCTTGGCTCTCACGGAGCGCTTGGAACTGCTTCGCCGCCTCTTCGGTGATCGTCTTGATCTTCTCCTTCTGGGCGGCTGTGAGGTCCAGTTGCTCAAGCATACGCTCTGTGCCGCGCATCATGCCGCCCTGGCGCCGACCGCCCTGGCCCTCGCCACCCGGGCTCCCCATGCCTTCGGTCGCGAGAGGAGGCCCGGTGTGCTTCGGGTCCTGCTTGTTCGGCTCCTCGGTGCTTGGGGACTTATCCTCGGCGCGCTTGTCGGCTGCGTCCGTTTCGTCCGGGGCGGCCTCGGTCTGGTCGGCAGGCGCCTCCGTGGTGACGGCGCTCTTGGAACTGGTTTCTTCCGTGTTTGCCGCGAGCGGGCCGTCGGGCGAGCCGGTAACGTCCCTGCCGCAACCGGAGCCGACAAGGGCGAAGCCGACGGCGGAAAAGGTCGCCACAAGGGCGAGAAGGCGGATTCGCAGAATGCTTTTCATGGTTAGTCGCAACCTCTTCACCACAGTATACGGCGGAGGCGAGGGAATCGTCGCCGGGTAGGCTTGATTTTGGCCATGCCGAACACCCGAGACGAAGCCTGGAGCCTGCTCTGTGAGCACACCGAGAGCGAATCCCTACGCCGCCACTGCCTCGCCGTCGAGGCAGCCCTGCGCTGGTACGCCCGGCGCCTAGGCGAGGATGAGGAGAAGTGGGGCATCACAGGCCTGCTGCACGACTTCGACTATGAGAAGCACCCCGACGAGCACCCGATCTGGGGCATGCGCCTGATGGAAGAGCGCGGCTGGGACCCGGAGGTCATCCGCGCAATCGGCTCGCACAACGACCGCACCGGCATACCGAGGGAGACCCCCTTGGAGAAGCACCTCTTTGCGTGCGATGAGATCACCGGCTTCATCGCCGCCGTCACCTATGTGCGGCCGAGCCGCGACGTGCGGGACGTAGAAGTGAAGAGCGTGCTCAAGAAACTGAAGGCGCCCGCCTTCGCCGCCGGAGTGGATCGGGACGAAGTCCGCGAAGGCGCCGAGCTCATCGGGCTGTCGCTCGAAGAGCACATCGCCAACGTGCTCGAGGCGATGGGCGAGCACGCAGCCGCGCTCGGACTGGCGGGCGTCGAAGAGTAGCCGCGCCGGGTCAGCCGTTCCGCTGCATGAAGTCCTTCATGAAGTCAGCCAAAGCCTGCGCGCCGGAGATGGGGAAGGCGTTGTACATTGAAGCCCTCATGCCACCGACACTTCGGTGGCCGGCGAGCGTCGTCATGCCGTTCGCTTCCGCCTCTTGGATGAACTTCTTGTCCAACTCCTCGTCCCCGGCTCGGAAGGAGATGTTCATCTGGCTTCGGCTGCCCTTCTGCGCGTGGCCGACATAGAAGCCCTCGCTGCCATCAATCATGTCGTAGATGAGGGACGAGCGCTTCTCTGCGCGAGAGGCCATCTCGGTGAGTCCGCCTTCCTTCATCACCCACTTGTAGTAAAGCCCACAGATGTAGATCGCCCAGCAGGGCGGGGTGTTGTGGATGGAGTCAGCCTTCAGCGCCTCCGCCCAACTGAGCATCAGCGGGAGGTCCTTGGTCTTGGCGATTTCGATTGCGCGGGGGCTGAGCAGGACGGTGGCGACCCCCGCGGGGCCTTGGTTCTTCTGCGCGCCCGCGAAGATGACGTCGTAGCGGCTCAGGTCCATCTGCCGGCTAAGGATGTTGCTGCTCATGTCGCAAACGACCGGCAGGTCGCGCTCCCAGTCGGGATCGCGCAGGTAGTCCACGCCTTGGATCGTCTCGTTGCTGGTGAAGTAGATGTACGAGGCGTCATCGGTGAACGACGGCTCGTCGTCGGCGGGCGCGCGGTCGAAGTTGGTGGGCTCGCTCGTCCAAGCGATGTGCAGCGGCCCGAGCTTCTTCGCGTCGCCGATGGACTTGTGTCCCCACGTGCCTGTGTCGATGTAGTTCGGCGTCTTCCCCTCGATGCCGAGGTTCATGGGCACCATTGCGTTTTGCAGGCTCGCACCGCCTTGGAGGAAGAGGACCCCCCAGTCCTCGGGGACGCTGAGGATTTGGCGGAGGGAGTTGATCGTTTCGTAGTGGATCGCCTCGTAGTCCTTGCCGCGGTGACTCATCTCCATGACGCTCATCCCGCAGCCCTTATAGTTCAGGAGATCCTCGCGCGCCTCCTCGAGAACCTCGACCGGGAGCGTCCCCGGCCCGGCGGAGAAGTTGAACACGCGACCGTACGGCAGTGCTTCCAGATGTGTGCCTTTCACGGCCTCAATGGTACCCGCTGGCGGCACACCGCTGAACCGAATCGGCGCCCCTCGCCGCCGCGTACCATAATCAGTAGAAGATGTCGCACGTCGCGCGCGGGAAGGTGGAGACCTCCCGCCCGAAGAGACCCACCGTTCAAGAGAAGCACCTCATCCGGTGCGGGCCGTTGCGCGCCTCGAAGCGCGGCGTCTGGCGCGCCGGTGTGCTCATCCTGGTGCATCTCATCATCGCGGCGCACGTCGCCTGGTGGGTCGTCAAGGGCAGGGCGATCACGCCGGTCGAGCCGAGCGAAGCGATGCAGACCCTCGAACTTGGATACCTCAACGCCGGGTTCATCTTCTTCATCCTCGCCATCCTCGCGACGATGATCTTCGGGCGGTTCTTCTGCGGTTGGGCGTGCCACGCCGTCGCGTACCAAGACCTCTGCGGTTGGATTCTTCGCAAACTGGGCATCCGGCCTCATCCCTTTCGTTCGCGACTGCTGGTCTTCGTCCCGCTTTACGCTGCGTTCTATATGTTCGTGTGGCCACAGGTCCTGCGAATCTACGAAGGCAGGCCGTTTCCGCGCATTATCTATCATTTTACGACCGAAGACTTCTGGGCGACGTTCCCGAATTGGCAGATAACGGTGCTCACGTTCGCCGTGTGCGGGTTCCTTATCGTCGTCCTTCTGGGCAACAAGGGATTCTGCACCTACGGCTGTCCCTACGGCGCTTTCTTCGGCCTCGGCGATAAGGTGGCGCCTGGGAGGATTCGCGTCACGGAAGCGTGCGACGGTTGTGGGCACTGCACGGCGACGTGCACGTCGAACGTTCGCGTTCACGAGGAGGTTCGGTTGTTCAAGATGGTGACCGACCCCGGCTGCATGAAGTGCATGGATTGCGTCAGCGTGTGCCCCAAGGACGCTCTCTACTATGGCTTCGGGAGCGTCAAGCCGGCCGCCGACCTGCGAGAGAACAAACCCGCCCCCAAGAAATACGACTTCGCGTTGACCGAGGAGTTCGCGCTGATCGGGCTGTTCCTGGCCACGCTGTACATCTACCGGGGGTTGTATGCTGCCATTCCGTTCCTTCTCTCGCTCGGACTGGCTTCGATCACCGCCGTCTTACTGCTTCATAGCGCGCGCCTCGTCTACCGACCCCACGTGCGGCTGCAACGTTTGCAACTGAAGCGCGGGGGGCGCATGACGCGCACGGGCGCCTGGTGGTCGGTGCTCGCTCTGCTGTTGGTGGCGTTCCTTTCACACTCGCTCGTGCTACAGGTTCGCACGCACGAAGCCGAAGCATCGCTGGCTTTAGCCGATGCGCTGTACTCCTCCGGCAAGGGCGGCGAGCCGCAGGCGCTCGAAGCCGCGCAAAAGGCAAAAAGGGGATACGAGTGGCTCATCGCCAACGGCCTCTTCCCGATTGCGGAATGGGAGTACAAACTGGCGAGCGTCAACCTTTACCTCGGCGAGGCGGAAGCCGCGGAGCGAAGACTTAAGCGCGCCCTTTCCATGCAGCCATCGCTGACGGGAGCACACCGCCTGCTCGCCGACGCGCTCCTGCTGCAGGGCCGACGGGAGGAAGCAGCAAAGAGCCTCGAGGCGTTCGTGAATGCTGAGCCGGGCGAGGCCGACGCACGGAGTCGCCTTGGCCTGTTGCTCGCCGACCTCGGTCGCCACCAGGAGGCGGAGCGACAGGCCCAGGAGGCGCTTCGGCTTCAGCCAAACAATGCAGGATTCAGGCGGAACCTTGCTCTCGTCCTCGCAGAAGGCGGGAAGTTTGCCTCCGCCATTCGCACTCTGCGCCCCCTCCTGGAATCGGACCCCTCCGGCAGCGCCGCGCTGCTCGCGGCGGAGATGGCGGCAGAGATAGGCGACGCCGCAACCGAGGCGGAGATGCTCGAGCACGTGCGAGTGGTCGCGCCGCTGGACCCTGCGCTCCTGCGCCGCTGGGCGGACGCGCACAAGCGAGCGGGCCGCCTCGACGAGCGTATTCGATCCCTGTTGGGCGCGGAGCCAGACGATACCGCTGCGTGGTACGCGCTGGTGTTCTTGTATGATGCGCGCGGAGACGCGGGTCAGGCACGCGCGCTGTACGAGCGGCTGCTGCTTCGCTCGCCGGGCCTTCCTCCGCCTTAGCGTTCGCCCGGCGGGAGAACTCCCACAAATTGGGACACCGGATTGCCCTGCGCTTCGGTAGAATCGCCGTGGTGGTTCGCGATTGGCGAACCTCTTGCGCCCGTCGCGTCGCAGGTCAACGCCCACTGCGACTGAAACCATCACTCTATCTGCTTGTGAGGAGGCAGAAGGAGTGAGGCTGATGTTGTTCGCAGTTGCGACCGTGGCTGCATTCCACGTGGAGGGCAGCTGGTGCCTCGCCGCGCTCGCTCGGCGAGGGTGGGGTCGGCCCCCTAAGCCTTGATGGACGCCCGAAGATTTGCCGGTTTTTTCGGCGAGTTACCCTTTCCGCGCCGCCTTTTCGGATACAATAGCCGTGCGGGCATGTGCCCGCCTCAGTCACACGGCAAAGGAGGAGACATGAGACGAACGTGCATTTTTGCAATTCTTGGCATTGTCGCGGCTGCGTCTGCAGTCGCACAGCGGGTCGAAGCACCCGGCTACTTTGGTCAGTGGGAAGGGTCGCTGAGCGCGTCCGACACCAATCCGCTGCTGGGCTCGAACTACCCATTGCAGTGGGCGCCCCAGGGCGTTGACACCGACCCCGACTACGACTGGTGCATTCTTGAGACGATGGTCTCTGACCCGATCCACCCTCGACCGTTCTACACGTGGCCGGGCGGCGACCAGATGATGCGCGATAACTTCGGAACCCACGAAATGGGGTACTCCATGGGTCTCGTCGTAATCTGGGACGACCCGAACGGCGAGGACATCCGGAACTGGAGCAGCGGCGAGCTCCTCATGATCGGCGCGATCGGCATGAACCACCAAGAGGGTGGGACCGAGCACGCCGGCATGGGATTCTGGATCGACTACAACACGCCGCAACCTCTCTTCAAGATGCGTGGCGTCCTCGAGTCCGTCTTTGGCGGCGCCTGGATGAACATCGCCCCGAGTTGGGTGATTGACGGGGAAGGATACATTCATGAGCACGTGCTGAACTTCGAGTGGGACCAGTTCGGTCGTCTCGATCGCTTCCGGCTCACACCGATCAACCAGCACCTCGGCGACATGAACCTCAGCGGTCGAATTGACGACCTCGACGCCGCCATCTTCTTCGAAGTGTGGGCAGGTCGAGATCACGACCCGCAGAAGTTCATCCTTGCCGACCTTGACGAGGACGGCGATGTGGACTTCGCTGACTTCCTTGAACTGGTCCGCCGTATGGGCTAAGGGTCGGTTCTTCTCGTGCTATGAACAGGGGCGTGGTTTCAAGACGCCCCTGTTTTCTTTCAGTATTCTGCGTCGTGGGGTCGCGCTTTTGGAACATTTCGAGGGCGAATCTCTTCAAAATGGTGAGTCCACGTCACCGCTCACGCTGTATACTATTCAATGGAGGCTTTCGATCATGAAAACGAGCATTGGAGTTCTAATCGCGTCGTTGTTCCTCGTTGCGCCGCTTGGCGCGCAAGTCGTCGAAGAGGGATGGATGACCCTCACGTTCTTGCGGATACGCCAAGCAGACGGAACACTGAAGGAGTACCGCAACGTGCCGGTTCCCTACCGCATGGAGCGCATCCACGCCACGCCCTATCGGAGCGGGAGCACTTCGTTCGGCGAGGTCACCGTCCAGGCTTCCAACACGATTGCGTACAAGAACGACAACGGCACGAACACATACTTTTACACGCCGGACATGTCCAGCGCCCTGGACGACATCACCCTTGACCCGCTCGGCAATGGGATGGAGTGGCGGACCATGACGTTCGGCTACAACGCCGACGATCTCGAGTACGCATTGGTACGCTGGATCGTGTTCGACACATTCGTTCCTGGTCGCGGCGCCGACCGAAGTGCGTTCGACGGCGTGATCGCGGACTTCGGAACGATCAGATGGTGGCCGGCGGGACAGTTCAAGATCACGGTCGACCTCGCGCGATCAGGCTACACTTTCCCGGTACCGGACGGCGAGTGCTATGTCGCCCAGCAGTATCGTGAGCCAAACCCAAATGGGGAAGGTCCGTTCATTCGCACAATCAACCCGATCTTCAGCGGTCGGGGTGTGACAATCGGCACGAGTGCGGACGCGTTCTTCTTTGACTCGGATGAGAACGGCATCTACGATGAGACGGAGATTGACTGGTTCGATGGCCCGCCCAACGAAGCCAACTTCTTGTGGATCGTTGAAGTCGGCGGCAACGTCGAAGTGGCTTTGCCCGTAAGCATGCAAGTGCCGTTCGGTGCGCACACCAACGGAAACCTGCAGAGCCTGTGGAACAGTGACGACGATCACGTGTTCATACAGGCGCGGCGCTCCCCAGCCGTTGCAGACCCGACGATGCAGATCGTGCTCAACGCGGGCATCTCGCCCGGTGATGTGAGCGGGTTGAAGTTCATCCTCGAGTCGCAGGCGACCTACGAGATTCCGATGAAGATTGAGTGGTACAACTTCAGGCACAACCGCTGGGACGTCGTCTGGCAGGGGCGCGCGACGAGAACCGATTCGGTCATCCAGTACGCCGAGCCGAACCGTGCTGCCGAGTACGTTTCATCCTCAAACCAGCTCCGGGTTCGAGTCAGCTGGTTCGATGACGGCATCACCGACCTGTCCTGGGGCTGCGCCATCGACCAGGCGATCTGGCACGTGATTCGGCCTTAGGTGCCCCTTAATCATGCGAGGGAGGGTCGGCTCAAGCCATCCTCCCTCGCCTGTTGCGGCGGCGAAAAAGGCGCCACCCCCTTGACAAAGGCGCCTGGCTGTGCCCATAATACACGGTGCCGCGGAGCATGCAGGCGGATTTGACACGCCGCGCTCCGAGATGGCGGGACCTTGAAAACCGGCGCTGAGAAAGAGTTCTTTAGGTGTGAATCCCTCGTCAGCCGTCCTTGGACGGCGTCGAGAGAAGTTCAACCAGCGCATCCAGTTCGGTAGCCTTCGGGCTGCTCGCTGGTGCGCTGAGATCAAACAATTCTTCACGGAGAGTTTGATCATGGCTCAGGACGAACGCTGGCGGCGTGCCTAAAACATGCAAGTCGAACGAGGACCCTATGGGTCCTAGTGGCGAACGGCGGAGTAATACATAAGCAACCTGCCCCGAAGACCGGGATAGCCCCTCGAAAGAGGGATTAATACCGGATGTGGTCCGATGTGGGCATCCATGACGGACTAAAACGCGCAAGCGGCTTTGGGAGGGGCTTGTGGCCTATCAGCTTGTTGGTGGGGTAACGGCCCACCAAGGCTTCGACGGGTAGCTGGTCTGAGAGGACGATCAGCCCGACTGGGACTGAGACACGGCCCAGACTCCTACGGGAGGCAGCAGTTGGGAATCTTGCGCAATGGGCGAAAGCCTGACGCAGCGACGCCGCGTGCAGGACGAAGTCCTTCGGGATGTAAACTGCTTTTGCCAGGAAAGATAATGACGGTACCTGGTGAATAAGCCCCGGCTAACTACGTGCCAGCAGCCGCGGTAAGACGTAGGGGGCGAGCGTTGTCCGGATTCACTGGGCGTAAAGAGCGCGTAGGCGGCCTGCTAAGTCAGGAGTGAAATCTCCAGGGCTCAACCCGGAAACTGCTTCTGATACTGGCAGGCTCGAGGGTCAGAGAGGTGATTGGAATTCCCGGTGTAGCGGTGACATGCATTGATATCGGGAGGAACACCCGTGGCGAAGGCGGATCACTGGCTGACACCTGACGCTGAGGCGCGAAAGCGTGGGGAGCGAACAGAATTAGATACTCTGGTAGTCCACGCCCTAAACGATGGATACTAGTCGTCGGAGGTATCGACCCCTTTGGTGACGCAGCTAACGCACTAAGTATCCCGCCTGGGGAGTACGGCCGCAAGGTTGAAACTCAAATGAATTGACGGGGACCCGCACAAGCGGTGGAGCATGTGGATTAATTCGATACTAACCGAAGAACCTTACCCAGGCTTGACATCGAGGGAAAGCTCTGGAAACAGAGCCCTCCACCCACAAGGTGGACCCAAAGACACCTGTTGCATGGCTGTCGTCAGCTCGTGCCGTGAGGTGTTTGGTTAAGTCCAGCAACGAGCGCAACCCTCATCTCGTGTTGCCAACGGGTAAAGCCGGGGACTCACGAGAAACCGCCGGCGTAAGCCGGAGGAAGGTGAGGATGACGTCAAGTCAGCATGGCGGTTACGCCTGGGGCTTCACACATGCTACAATGGGCGCAACAAAGGGCAGCAATGCCGCGAGGCGGAGCGAATCCCAAAAATACGCCCTCAGTTCAGATCGCAGTCTGCAACCCGACTGCGTGAAGTCGGAATCGCTAGTAACCGCAGGTCAGCTATACTGCGGTGAATACGTTCCCGGGTCTTGTACACACTGCCCGTCAAGTCACCTGAATTGTCTGCACCCGAAGTCCGTGGCCCAACCCGCAAGGGAGGGAGCGGCCGAAGGTGTGGGGAGTAAGGGGGACTAAGTCGTAACAAGGTAGCCGTACCGGAAGGTGTGGCTGGATCACCTCCTTTACAGGGAGTCTCCTTCCGGAGAGCCGTCTCCCCCTCACGGGTAGACGGAACTCCCACAAAGGTCGACCACCAAAGAGATTCACTCGGCGCCGGTTGTCAGGGCCTTCTGCTCCCTCGCGACCACACACCAGGGCATTAGCGCCGGCTCCTCACAACCGAACGATAACCGCCGCGCGGTGCGTCCATGAGAGGACACACAGCCGGGCGACTGCTCGGCGCAGAGAGAGGAGAGAGATGAAAGTTCTGTACGTCCTGATCCCGTTCCTTGCCCTGTCTGTAGGAGGCGACCGCCTCGCAACGAAGCGAGGCGAGGAGCCACTCGAGCGCCCAGCAAAAATGGGTGAGGCGCCGCCTCGGACCGTCCTCACCGACGAGCCCGCTGTCGGCCGCGCCATGTCGCC
This sequence comes from Armatimonadota bacterium, assembly GCA_037446435.1. GTDB lineage: Bacteria > Armatimonadota > Fimbriimonadia > Fimbriimonadales > ATM1 > J051. The sequence goes on along the minus strand of JBBIIO010000030.1, from coordinate 11,449 downwards.
CGCCCCCTTCCAGATCGTCCAGGTCAATGTAGACGCAGAAGGCAGCAACATCCGAGGAGACGCCGCGAACGAGCCGTCCATCGCCGTTTCGTCCACAAACCCAGATCGAATGGTCATCGGCTGGAGACAGTTCGACAGCAACGGTTCCGACTTTCGCGAAGCCGGCTACGCCTTCACCGGCGACAGAGGCGTTACCTGGAGCGCAGGCACGTTGGACAACGGGGTCTTTCGCAGCGACCCTGTTCTTGACTCGGATGCCGACGGCCGCATCTACTATTACAGCCTCGTTACGTCGCCGTATCGCTGCGACATGTTCATCTCAAGCGATGGAGGGCAAACCTGGACAGGGCCGATCCTCGGCTACGGGGGTGACAAGCAGTGGATGGCGATTGACCGCACCGGCGGCACGGGACACGGCTTCATTTACAGCGCCTGCAACACCGCCGGCAACCAGTGGAGTCCGCGCACCTTTACTCGAAGCGTTGACGGGGCGCAGACTTGGATGTTCCCAATCGAGATTGCCAACCGACCGATATGGGGGACGCTTGCTATCGCGCCGAACGGCGACCTGTACGTCATCGGGCGGCAGAGCAGCGGCTCGACCTGGTGGCTCGCCAAGTCAACCAACGCTCGCTTCGGCGGCCAAACGCCGTCGTTCACGACAAGAAGCGTCAACCTCGGGGGCGTCCAGCGATGGTTTACGGGCGTGAACCCGGATGGGCTGCTCGGCCAGGCGTGGGTCGCGGTGGACCACTCCGACGGTGCTTCCCGCGGCAACGTGTACATCCTGTGCTCGGTTGACCCGTCAGGGAACGACCCGCTCGACGTGATGTTCGTTCGCAGCACCGACGGCGGTCAGACGTTCTCCGCTCCCGTTCGCGTGAACGACGACTCGGGGAACAACTGGCAGTGGTTCGGCACGCTCTCGGTCTCACCCGAGGGGCGACTCGACGCCGTATGGTACGACACGCGCGACCTGACCGGCACGCGGTCGCGCCTCTTCTATTCCTATTCATGGGACGAAGGGCGCACCTGGTCGCCCAATGTGCCCGTCGGCAGCTCCTTCGACTACAGTCAGGGATACCCCGGCGGCCAACGCAAACTGGGCGACTACATTGATATGAAGTCCGACATCGAGGGCGCGCACCTCGCCTTCGCAGCCACCTATAACCAAGAGCAAGACGTGTACTACGTCTTCCTCGTGCCCGGGATGCCCGCGCTCCTGGTGTCGCACCAGGTGCTCCACGGAGGACAAGAAGGCGGTGGCTCGTCAAGCCTGCTGCGTTCCGATGACGACTACCTTCGGCTGACATCCTTTCCGTTTTCCGAAGTTGACGAAGCCAATCACTCCTCGCTCGCTGTCCGCCTCTCGACGAACGTGCAGGGCCCGCAAGAGTTCGATCTGACCGTCGAACTCGGCACCGACCAGACCATCTCCTTCGGCAAACTGGCGGTGTTCAACTGGAACACTCAGCGCTACGACGATGTGGGCGCGCCCTTTGCGATCGGCCTCGAGGACGTTCGGCAGACGGTTACGCGCATACCTGCGGCGAACTACGTGCGCTCGGATGGGGTGATTGACGTGCGCATCAAATCCGTCATCAATCTGCCGTTCCCGCTCGCCACGTTCCGCACGCGGGTGGACTTTGTTCAAGCCGTAGTGCGCTAAGCCCAGCGCGGCAGGATCCGCTTGCCGAAGAGCGAGCAGAGCCACTCGGTCGCCAGGTGGGCGGTCTCGCTTTGGCGGTCGAGGGGCGGGTTCACCTCTACGACGTCAACGCCCGCGAGGTCGAACGGAGAGGTGTCGCGCCCCACCAATTCGTACAGGAATTCTGCCAAAAGATGCATCTCTCTGTAGTTGAAGCCGCCCCGCACGCCCGTCCCTGTTCCCGGCGCGATGAGTGGGTCGAGCACGTCCACATCCAGGCTGACCCAGAGGCGCGTAACGCCCGCGCGCTCCAGAAAGCCGGCGGCGTGCTCCATCATCGCTTCAAGCCCGAAGTGGTCAACCTCGTACATGGTAACCGCGCGCCGCACGTCGCCTTCCACTAGCCGGAGCCGCTCCGCCTCATCGAGGTCTCGCAGCCCGATCCAGACGACGCGGTTCGGCTTCAGCGCCTGCTCTGGAACCGCCTCGCTGAGGATGCGCGCCCACTGCGACCGCATCGTATCATCGCCGCTCTCGCACGGGAGGCGCATCACCGCGGCGAGCGACATGCCGTGAAGGTTCATGCTTGGCGAGGTGTCGGGGGTGTTGAGGTCGGCGTGCGCATCAATCCACAGCGCCCCGATGCCCGCGTCATGACCGACCGCGGCTGAGAGCGTACCGATCGAGAGGCTGTGGTCACCGCCGAGGACGACCGGCACGACACCGCGTGCTATGGTCGAAGCCAACCGATCGCGCACACGAAGGATGTTCTCGAACGCCGCGTCGAAGTTGCGAATGCCGCGCCCATCCACGCTCGGAAGTCCGATTGGCCGAGTGGCGACATTGCCGGCGTCCGTTACTTCAGCGAGTCTGCCCAGTTCGCCCACGAGATTGGCGAAGCGAATCGCGTCCGGGCCGAGGCTCGCTCCGGGCCTGCTGCCGCCCAGTCCGAACGGTACGCCGATGACCTCGAGAGGATGGCGGTGATACACGCAGCGAACCTACCCGAACGCCGCCCGCTCGCTGGGGGCTGGGCGGGGAAGGTACTATGCTCGGCTCGAATGTTGCACCTGCGTCAGGACGTTACTCGCCGCGTGAGCGAGGCGGTTGGGCGGATGGCGGAGCGGCAAGGCGTGGAGCCAGAGGCCTGCCCGCCCGTCGAAGTCGTCGCCTCGAAACGCCCCGACCACGGTGATTACTCGACAAACTTCGCGCTCGTTGCCGCCCCCACCTGGAAGTGCGCTCCGAGGGAGATAGCGGACGCCCTCGCCGAGGCGTTGCGGGGCGACCTGGCGTTCGCCGCAGCCGAGATAGCGGGCCCTGGGTTCATCAACCTTCGCCTGTCACCTCAATACCTGGGCGGATGGACGGCTGAGGCGTTCCGTCGCGAGGAGCGCCTGGGCATCCTGGAGGCTGAGGCCTCGGAGCGGTACCTTGTCGAGTTCGTCAGCGTGAACCCGAACGGCCCGATTCACGTAGGGCACGCTCGGGGCGCGGCGTACGGTGACACCCTCTCCCGCATCCTCATCGCCGCGGGGCACGCGGTCGAGCGAGAGTTCTACGTCAACGACGGCGTGAACTCGGAGCAGATGCGCCTGTTCGCACTGAGCGTGAAGTGCCGCTATCGCGAACTGCTCGGCCTCGCGAGCGAGTTTCCCGAGGGCGGATATCGGGGCGAGTATGTTGACGAGATCGCGCGCCAGATCCTCGACCAGCACGGGGATGGACACGCGGACGACGGAGTGGAGTTCTTCCAACCGACTTCGCAGGAGCTGATGATGGCTGTCCAGTGCGACGACCTTGCCCGCTTCGGCGTCGTGTTCGACCGATGGTTCAGCGAGCAGAGCCTGTACGATGGCGGCAAGGTTCCACAGGCGATCGAGGCGCTTAGGGCGCGAGGACACGTCTATGAGAAGGACGGCGCGCTGTGGTTGCGCTCAACTGAGTTCGGCGACGACAAGGATCGCATCGTCATCCGTAGCGACGGTCGTCCAACGTACATCGCGAGCGACATCGCATACCACAAGGACAAGTTCGACCGAGGATACGACAGGCTCATCAACGTGTGGGGCGCAGACCACCACGGCTACATCGCGCGCACCGCCGCCGGAATCCAAGCTCTCGGCTACGAGCGCGAGCGGTTCGAAGTGGTCATTACCCAAATCGTCCGGTTCCTCGAGCACGGCGTGACGAAGCAGATGTCGAAGCGAGACGGCACCCTCGTCAGGTTGAGCGACCTCATGGACGAGGTCGGTGTGGACGTAACGCGCTTCTTCTATCTGATGCGCTCGGTGGACGCGCACATGGACTTTGACCTCGACCTCGCGCGCGAGCACAGCGAGAAGAACCCCGTCTACTATGTCCAGTACGCCCACGCCCGGATCACCTCGCTGCTTGCCAAAGCGGAAGAAGCGGGATTCAGCGCAGACCCTTCGCAGTGCCACCTCCTCATGGAGCAACCGGAGCGCGAGTTGGCGCTCAAGATCTGGGACCTCCCCCACGAGGTCGGAAGATCTGCGGCGTCGAGGGAGGTGCACACGCTGACGACCTATGCGCTCGACCTGGCGCGCTGCTACCACAACTTCTACGACAAGTGCAGGGTGCTTCGCCCGGAGGACCCGGATCGCAGCGCCGCGCGCCTCGCCCTCTGCAAGGCGACCCGCTCAGCCATCCGCTCCGTCTGCTCGCTCCTCGGCATCTCCGCGCCCGACGCGATGTGACGGTATACTCTCGCCTCGCAAGATGAGGATTCGACAAAAGGAACTGAGGAAGAGAAGGCATCGGAAGGAGAAGCGGCTGAAGGAGCTTGCGAAAGCCGGCGCCAAGGTCGCCCGCGCGACCAAGAGCGCCGATACCGACGCCCCCGCCGAGAAGCCTGTCGCCAAGAAGACAACCAAGAAGGAGACTACCAAGAAGGCCGCCTCCGGCGAGAAGAAGGCCGCAACCAAGAAGGCGCCCGCCAAGAAGGCCGCAACGAAGAAGGCGACCACGAAGAAGGCGGCGGCAAAGAAAGCCGAAGAGAAAGCCGAAGCGAAACAGGGCGAAGAGTAGAGAACCCGCTTAAGCCGATCTACCAGAACGGCTTGGGAATGTCCTCTGCGTCCGCGCCTGTTTCCCTCGCCTCGCGTTCATCAGCGCGATGCTCGGCAGAGGGTAAGAGGGGCGTCCACTCGCCCACAACGCGCCGCCACATCTCCGACCAGAACAAGCCTTCCGGGTCGACGCTCGCCTTCAGCGCGAGGAATCGCTCCAAGGCTTCCGCCCCCACCGCTTGGCGAAACTGCCCTCGCCTCAGCACCGAGTCTTTCGCCAGATAGAACCGCCCGCCTGCGGAGAGCGTCAACTCCGTCATTTCGTCGGCAAGGCGGCGAAATGCCTCCCAGCGCAGAGAGTGGACGCGGAAGTCCATCGCCAGCGAGAAGCCGTCCACGGCGTGGCTGAGCAAGAACGCATCCGGCCGGTGCCGCTTCAGAACACACAGGAACGGCGGAAAGCCCTGTTCCTTCGCGGCGCGCGTCGCCTCGCTGAACACCTGTTGCGCGGCATCAAGAGGGGCAAAAACCTGATATTGAACCAGTCCCGCCGGGCGATAGGCGTGCTTCCAGTTCGGTATCGAGTCGAGCAGGAAGTTGAATGCCACCAGGCTCTGCCGGAAGCGGTGGCCCGCCTCGCGCCTTCCCGCGCGGAACTTCATCGCATTGATGAGCCGCATCCCCAACGGACGCGTGAACGGTCGCATCAGGCGGGGCAGCACGCGCTTGGGAATGCCGAGCACGCTGTCGGATATCTGCTGCGCCTCGACTCGCAAGGTCTCTTCCGGATGAGGGTCCTCGCACTCGTCGAGATAGCGCGCCGAGTGCAGGACGCCGCGACCCGAGTTCGCCCCTGACGGGAAGCCGTCAATCCAGCCGACGGCGTAGTCCCACGCGTCCGCTAGGTGCGCGACTTTGTCGAGAGCCTCCGCCCAGTTGCGTGCGACGTGCGCCTCCACGTCGAGCAGGCCAGAGTGAACCCGCTTCAGTTGCATCGTCACGCTGGTAATGACCCCCAGCGCGCCGAACCCCCCGATGACGGCATAGAAGAGGTCGGGGTCCTCGAGCGGCACGATCGTTCGCTCTTCGCCGTCGGCGGTAAGGAGGGTGAACTCCTTCACGTGCTCGCCGATTGGCCCCGCCTTGCGATTGTTCTTTCCGTGGATGTTTGCGGCGAGCGCCCCGCCGAGGGTAACTCGCGCCGTTCCGCTCACGACCGGCAGCCACCAGCCGTCCTCAATTGCGTATCGCCAGACCTCCTCGATGGTAACGCCCGGCTCGCAGCAAATCACGCCGGTGTTCGGGTCCCAAGACAGAATCCGCTTCATGCGCGAGAGGTCGAGAACCACCTGCTCGCGGTTGAGAAACGCATCGCCGTAGGAGTTGCCACCGCCCTTAAGCGCAATGGAGCGTCGCTCCCGACGCGCTTCCTTGACCGCCTCGAGCACGCCCTCAAGCGTTGACGGGCGATAGACGTAGCACGCTCCCCCCGTCGTCATCCCCCATGCCTCGACGCGCTCGATGCGCTCGGCAGGAAGGGTCAAATCTTCAGCCTCCGGAAGATCGGCGACGGGATCAACCTGATGATCTTTGACACGAGCCACCAGCGCCACGGTATGTACGCGGTCACGTTCTTCCTACGCGCCGCGCGAAGGATGAGCGCCGCAGCGCGCTGCGCCGAGATCATCCCAGGCAAGCGGCCGCGCGGGGCGGCCATGCTCGTCTCCACCGGCCCAGGCTTCACGGTAACGACGCTCGCGCCGTGCGGAGCCAGCCGGTTGCGCAGCGATTCGAGATAGTTCTCGAGCGCAGCCTTCGTCGCGCCGTACACAGGGTTGCCCTTGCGTCCTCGGTCGCCCGAGACGCTGCCGATGCCCACGATCGTGCCTTCTTCCGCGCGCTCGAACCGTTTCGCAGCGAGGTTGATCCACGCCACGGCGCCGACGAAGTTGACGGCAATCATCTCGATGTCCTTGTCGGTGTCGTATTCGGTTGGCCCGATCATCGGCATGACGCCCGCCGCGTATACGATGAGGTCAATCCCTCCGAGCGCCTCGACCGCCTGGGCGAACGCAGCGGACACTGTGTCCACGTCACGCACGTCGTGCACGATGGGAAAGGCGAGGCGCGAGTCCGCTCGATTTACGGCCGTGGCGATTCGTTGCAACGCCGCCTCATTCCGTCCGACGAGGGCAACGCTGCAGCCGCTCTGCGCGAGGGCGAGCGCAATCTGCTCGCCGATGCCGCCGCTCGCGCCGACGATGATCGCCTTCCTCCAGGGATGCTCCATCCGGGATAGTCTATCCCTTGACCGAACCTGCCTGCAGCGCCCATCTTTGCCGGCTCGCCAGGTAACCTGATGCCATGTCAGTAGCAAGAGTAACTGAAATCAGCAGCACATCCGAGGCCAGCTTCGAGGACGCGATTCAGGCCGGCATCGAGCGGGCGACGAAGACGTTGCGAAACGTCAAGGGCGCGTGGATTAAGGAGCAGAAGGTGGAGATACTGGACGGGCGCATCACCAGGTATGTGGTGAACATGCTGGTGACGTTCGTTCTGGACGACGTGTAGGCTCTCCGGCGCTACCAGCCCCGTCCCGCGAGCTGTTCCTCGGGGCTGAGGGACGAGACGTTGATGCCGACCATCGGCTCTCCCAGCCCAGCCGAGACTCGAGCGAGGACGGCGGGGTCGTTGTAGTGCGCGACGGCTTCAACGATTGCATCCGCGCGTCGCTCTGGGTCGCCGCTCTTGAAGATGCCCGAACCGACGAACACCGCTTCGGCGCCCAACTTCATCATCAGCGCGGCGTCGGCGGGGGTAGCGATGCCGCCGGCGCTAAAGTTCGGGACCGGTAGCCTGCCCGTCTCGTGCACTTCTTGCACCAGATCGAGCGGCGCAGCTATCTCTTTAGCGATGGCGGGAAGATCGTCCTTGCGCGCCCTCGCGACGCGCGCGATTTCCGAGGTGATCGCCCGCATGTGTCGGACGGCTTCGATGACGTCCCCCGTGCCCGCCTCTCCCTTCGTCCGAATCATGGCGGCACCCTCGGCACACCGCCTCAACGCTTCGCCAAGGTTCCGCGCACCGCACACGAACGGGACGGTGAAGTCGTGCTTCCAGACGTGGCGGTCGGGGTCGGCAGGGGTTAGGACTTCGCTCTCGTCAATGTAGTCCACTTCCAGCGCTTGCAGAATCTCCGCCTCAACGAAATGACCGATGCGACACTTCGCCATGACCGGGATCGTTACTGCGTCCTGAATCCGCTTGATGACCTCGGGGTCGGACATGCGCGCAACGCCACCGTGGGCGCGGATGTCCGCCGGGACGCGCTCCAAAGCCATCACGGCGACGGCTCCCGCCTTCTCGGCGATGCTTGCGTGCTCGGGGGTTACGACGTCCATGATGACGCCACCCTTCAGCATCTCTGCGAGCCCCACCTTGAGGCGCCAGGTGCCGATTTGCTCGGAGTTGTTGCTGTCTTGCGGCATGGTCGGCTCGATTCTACCCAACAGGCTGCGAACCTGCGGGCAGCGAATCCGGTAGAAATACGGGGCGGAACTTGCGGCGACGGCACATCTTTTGCGGTATACTAAGAGCGTCTGCGCATCCTGCGCAGGCAATCGAATCGAAAGAGGAGAGTAAGCACATGTGTAAGAAAATCCTAACCCTAGCAGTTGTTGCTGCGTTCGGCGTTAGCGCCCTGGCTCAGACGAGCAGCTTCACGCTGACCGATGGGCCTTGGACGTACGCCGAGCGATTCATCACTGGAGCGACGACGCGTACCGGTGCCGGCGGCGGCGGAGCCGACTTCACCACCGGCACGGACAACCTGTTCCAGAACTGGTTCTGGTATCGCAGCACGGGTGACACCCGCGAGTACGGTTTCAGCAACCAGACTGGTTTCAGCCAGCCCGCAGCCAACCGCGTCCAACTTCAGTACACCGAGCCGAACGCGGTCGGTGGCTCGCTGATCTTCGACATGACCTACACGCTGACGTCCATTTCTGCGACGTCCGCCATTACGGTCATTGACATCCTGGTCACGAGCCGAGGCAGCAACGACGCGCACTTGTTCCCGTACATTGACTACGACTTGGCGGGAAGCACGTCCAACTCTGCCACGCTGGACTCGTTCGGCGGCACGCGCGGAGCCATGCGAGTAACGCATCCAAGCGGAAACTTCGGCTGGTTTGAGATGCAGGCTCCCGGCGGCGGCATGTCCGGATGGGAGATTGCAGCGTGGCCCAGCGTGCGAACCAAGCTGGCGAACGCCACGGTTGACAACCTGTCGAACAGCGGCTCGCCGTTCGGCCCGGGTGACTTCACCGGCGCGTTCCAGTGGTCCATGCAAATGGGCGACGGCCAGCAGGCTCGCCTGCGCGTCATCAAGGGCATCAACGCGGTGCCTGAGCCCGGAACGCTGCTCGCGATCGGCGCGGGTCTTGCCGCACTGGCAGCCCGACGTCGCCGCAAGTAACGTCAAAGCTATTCCTCCCACGCGGGAGGGAAGGGGCAGTTGGGAGGCTCGCCGAAACCGGCGGGCCTCCGGCTTTGTAGCCTTGTTGCGGTAACCTCGGCGCCATGCGCGGAATCGTCATCGCCGGCGGCTTGGGCACGCGCCTTCGTCCGCTGACGCTTTCGAGACCGAAGCCGCTCATGCCGCTTGTCAACGCCCCGCTCCTCGAGTATCAGATTGCGTATCTCAAGTCAGCCGGCATCGAGGAGGTGTGCTTCGCGACGAACTACATGGCTGACGCCGTAGAAGGGCACTTCCGCGACGGAGCGGAGTTCGGTGTGCGCCTCGTCTACGCCGTCGAGAAGGAGCCGCTCGACACCGGCGGTGCGATCCGCAACGCCTGGGACGCCCTGCCGCCGGGCGACTGCGTCGTGTTCAACGGCGACACCATACACGCGTTCGACATCGCCGCTATCGTGCGCCGCCACCAAGAGCGAGGGGCGGACGTAACGCTAACCCTCCGCGAGGTGCCGCGGCCGCACGCCTACGGCGTCGTCCCCCTCGACGACGACGGGCGAGTGGTTGGGTTTCAAGAGCCCACGGAAGAGCAGAAGCGAAGCCTCTCCGGCCCCGCTGAGGGGAGCGACTTCATTAACGCGGGCCTCTACGTGATCAACCGAGACGTGATGGATGAGTTCTTTCCCCAGCGACGCTGCAACGTCGAGCGCGAGGTCTTCCCAAAGGTCATCGCCGCCGGCAAGCGAGTCTTCGGGGAGGTGCAGGGCGGATTCTGGATCGACATCGGGCGACCGTCGCAGTACCTCCGCGCGGTTCGAGCGGTTCTGACCGGCGAAGTGGAGGCGGCACGACCGTTCCGCAAGGTGGGCGATTCGGCGGTGGACGAAGGCGCGCGCGTCGAGGGCACGGTGTGCGACTGCTCGGTGGTCAGCGGGCGCGCGGTCGTTGGGCCGGATTCGACCGTCGAGTGTTCCGTGCTCCTGGAGGGCGCGGTCGTCGGCGAGGGCGCGGTCGTCCGCTCGTCCATAATCGGCGAGAATGCTGAAATCGAGCCACATTCGATCGTCGAGAACTCCGTCATCGGGGGCGGTACCGTTTTGACATCCTACAGCCGCTCCGGCGTCTTACCTTGAAACAGATGAACCAACCGATACGATTCGTTGACCTGCAGGCGCAGTACGAGGAGTTGAAGGAACAACTCGACGCGGCGGTGCTCTCTGTGCTTTCGAGCGGCATGTACGCGCCCACCGAGCAGGTTCGACTGCTCGAGCAGGAGGTTGCGGCATCGTGCGGGGTAGGGCACGGCATCGCGTGCAACAGCGGCACGGACGCGTTGAAGATCGCCCTCCAAGCGATGGGCATCGGCCCGGGAGACGAAGTCATCACCACGCCGTTCACCTTCGTTGCTACCGTCGAGGCGATTGTGCAAAACGGTGCCAGGCCGGTCTTCGTCGACATCGAGCCGCGGACGTTCAACATGGAGCCGAGCCTCCTTGACGCCGCGTTGAGCGAGCGCACGAAGGCGATTCTTCCGATCCATCTCTTCGGTCAAATCGCCGAGATGGAGGGGATCATGGAGGTCGCCCGGTCGCGCAACTTGCTCGTGCTCGAGGATGCGGCGCAGGCTATCGGAAGCGCGCGAAACGGCAGGGCGTGCGGCTCCTGGGGGCACGCGGCGGCGCTCTCCTTCTTCCCGACGAAGAACCTCGGCGCTGCAGGCGACGCGGGCATGATCCTAACAAACGACGACGCGCTCGCCGAGAGGTGTCGCAGCCTTCGCGTACACGGCATGGCAAAGCAGCCGTACTACTATGAGGACATCGGCCACACGTCGCGCATGGACGAGATTCAAGGAGCGATTCTGCGCGTAAAGTTGCAAACCCTCAGCGCCTGGAACAACACCCGGAACGCGCACGCCGCCATCTATGACCGGGCGTTCGAAGGCTCGGAGATCCTGAAGCCGCACGTCCTTCCGGAGACGACGTACCACTCGTACCACCAGTATACGATTCGCTACGAGCGGCGGGATGCGCTGATGGAGTACCTAAAACAGCATGGAGTTCCGTCGGCGGTGTACTATCCCGTGCCGCTGCACCTCCAACCGCCGTATCAGTTCCTCGGCTATAAAGAGGGGGACTTCCCGGAGACGGAGCGCGCGTGCCGCGAGGTGCTCTCTCTGCCGATTCAAGCGCACCTGACGACCGAGCAGGTGGAGTTCTGCGCCGACGTCGCGCTTCACTTCGTTCGCGACCGTTCGGCAGCGGGGCGGTAGTCCTGAGCCTGCGGGGGGACCGG
>JBBIIO010000029.1:0-28952 GCA_037446435.1 Armatimonadota bacterium | reverse complement strand
GCTGCTTGCAGCGTCTGGTGGATGCCAGGAGGAGCTGGTTCGGATCGCAGACGCCTGGCTCATCACGGGCGGCGACGACCTGCCCGAGGACCTTCTCGGCGAGCCGCTGCACCCCGAGGCGCGCGTAGCCCATCCCCTGCGCATCGCCATGGAGCGCGAGTTGTACCGCCGCTTCGCCACTACGGACAAGCCGATTCTTGGCATCTGCTTCGGCTGCCAGTTTCTGAACGTCATCGAGGGCGGCGGGCTGGTGCAGCACATCCCGGACCTCCCCGAAGCGGCGGAACACCGAGAGACCTCGCACCGCATACTCACCGAGCCGGAGACGCTTCTGCGCGCCGTCATTGGGCAAGAGGCCGTGGTCGCGTCCTCCCACCATCAGGCGATACGAACCCCCGCCCCGGGCTGGCGCGTTGCCGCACGGTCGGAGGACGGCATCGTCGAGGCGATCGAGCGGAGCGGCGAGCCGTTTCGCGTCGGCGTGCAATGGCATCCTGAACGCACGCCCGACTCGCCCGCGACGCGCGCGCTCTTCGCCGCGTTCGTCGAGGCTGCTACTCGGCGTGAAGCGCGCGCTCCGCGAGGATGAGCGCCACATAGTGATCCACCGGCTCGGGCGGCACTTGGAGCGAGCTCGGCAGCAACCTGCGCCAACCTCGGCGAGGGTGGTACTCCCAGTATCGCTCGCGCGCTCGTATGGTGGTGTCTTTTTCATCAACGATGAGGACCGAGCGGCCGGGCAGCGCCTGGCGTACGACCTCTTGCGCCGAGCGCGACGTGGTTCCGTTTCCGATGACGACGAGGTCGAAGTCGTGCTCCTCCTTAAGGCGCAGGAGCGCGTCGGCGAGTTGGGGCGTTTCTACGATCTCGCCGTGAACCATTCGCGGCTTGCCGTCTTCTTCGCGCACCACCGCCACGCCGCACTTTGCGTTGCCGGGGTCGATCGCCAGGATGCGCCTGCCTCGCACGGCTATCGAACCTCGAATCGGAGTCGCAACGCCTCTGCGGAGCGGGTGGTTTGGGCGGCGATCGCGGCAATCGTCGTCGGGCCTCCTCTGGCGCGCACTGCGTCCACGAGGTTCGCCATCTGCTCGAAGGTTACTTCACCCAGCGAGGACTCCAGCCCGTGCACGGGGATCATGCCCGCCTCCTCGGCGCGTCGGCGGATGTCGTTTCGAAGGAACTCCATCAAGCCGTCCACGAGTTCGTCTTCCGAGAGGCGACCATCGAGGACGGTCGTTGCGATGACCTCGCTCTCGTGAAACACGACGCGATTGAGGAACACATCCACGCGGATGGGCACCGGTCGGCGCCCGCTGTCGATCGAGAAGTAGTTGTAGTGAGAGCGGGCGAGCATGACCAGGTCGTCCTGTGACGTGCGTATCGCCTGGAAGAGTGAGTCCTTTTGATCTTGAACGCTGATGGTGATGGGCGGGCCTTCACCGACCAGCCGTTGCCAGTCCACCATGCCGGCGGCGACGCCGCGCTGATCCGGCAGCACTCCTCGATCCCTCGCTCGGATCTCCGCCACTCGGAGTACCTGCGTGAGCATCTGCTCGGCGCGCGCACGGTCCAGGCCGCCGGGGATGGCGAGGCGTGCCAACTCTTCGTTTCGATGGAACAGCAGGTCGCTGGTTCGGACGGCTTCGATGCCCCGAATGAGGTCCGCCATCTCTTGTCTAACGCGGAGCAAGGTGGTTTGCAGGTCAGTGATTTCGTTGTACAGAGCGTCGCGGGTCGCCGTCGCATCGTCGCGCGCCCTCTCCGCCTCCTCCTTTTGGCGCTCCGCTTGGATCGCTTCTTGGACGAGGGTAAGGGTGTCTTCTTGGTAGCGACGGACGTCCTCTCGCAGTTGCTCTGTTTGCTGCTGCAACTCGCTCACTTCTTTCTGGAGTTCGTCGCGCCTCGTCTCCACGCCGACGAGTTTCTGCTCCGCCGTGGCGAGGCGCCCGTTGGCGACGCGCACGTCATCCTTCAGGGCGTCGGACTCCGCGCGCAGACGCTTCTGGTCTTCGGTGAGCGCCTGGTTCGCGCTGAGCAGGGTCGCGTTCTCGCTCCGAAGTCGCGCGCTGTCGCTCTCAATCTCTTCGTTGCGGCGAATCAGTTGCTCTCGGGTTTCTCGCAGCCCCTGGAGCTGTTCGCCGAGTTGTCTCGCCTCGCGCGCGAGTTCCGGCCCACGCACGAGATACGCTCTCACGTCGCGACTAATGGTGGCGAGCGCGAACGTTGTGGCGACCGGAAGCAACGCACCCACCAACACGGTGAGCACGGTGGCCGTGTAGCGCGGACGGAGCTTGCCGATGCGCAAGCGCTTCTTGCCCATCTTGCGCCCGAGCAGGTCGCCGAGGTACGCGATGACGCCTCCCAGCGCGACCATCAAAGCGAGTAGAGCGGAGGATGCAATCATGGTTGTGTCACCGGTTCTTATTCCACATGAGTATCGCTGCGGCGACCAGGCCCGCCACCAACGGCAGGAACGCGCTGAGCGCCGGATCCAAGCGCCCTCCCTTTGCCAAGATATTCAAGTAGTTGAACAGCATGTAGTAGAGAAAGATGATGACGATGCTGGTCGCGATGCCGACGCCGACGCTCTGCCGCACGCGCCGTATCGCAACTGGCGCGCCGACAAGCGCGAACACGAGCGCGCTCAGCGGGATGCTGATCTTCGACCAGAAGCCGACTTCGAGGTCTTTGATCTGTTTTGGGTCCATGCGCGGGTTCTCTTTCAGGGCGTGAATCTGTTCGCGCAGTTCCGCCATGCTGAAAGAGTCGGTGTCTCTTAGAGAGGCGGCGGTGATCTCGCGCGGCGTGAAGGTGAGCGCCATTTCTTTGGGCGGCTCGACGGTGCCGAGCACGGTTCGAATCAGGTTGCCGTCCTTCGAGCGCTCCCACGATTCGCCGTTGCGCACCATCCACTTGCCGTCCTCGGTGTAGTACAGCTCCTCGAAGAAGAAGTACCGGTTGGCGTTCCCTTCAGGCCCGTACCAGGCGCCGAGGACGTCCTTCATGGTGCCCGTGCGGAGGTCAACGTCGCGCGCGGCGAGGATTCCGCGCAGCTCGCCGTCCACATAGAGCGGCTGGTAGTAGGGTCGGCCCGCTTGCCTGACCTCCTTGAGCACTTCGGACTGCACGACGACGGCGTCATAACTTGCCTTCGGCACGATGAACTCTCCGAACGCGAACGTTAACGCGCTGACGCCAAAGCCGAAGACCGCAACGGGCGTCATCGCTCGAAGCATGCTCACGCCCGCCGCTTGCATGGCAATGACCTCGGAGTCGTTCGACAGCCGCGCAAACGCCAACAGCGAGGCCAGGAGCGAAGACATCGCAAACGTCTTCGCAAGCAGCCCGGGAATGTACAGAAGAGTGAGATGCAGAATCGTCGCGAGCGGGATGCCGTCAATCAGATAGTTGGTGAGGCGAAACAAGTAGGTTCCCGCCATCAGCACGGTTGTGAACATCGCGACGCCAAACACCCACGGCCCGAACAGTTCTCGATAGACGAGTCGGTCGATGAGCCTGATCATTCGAAGCGCTCCCCAAGGTAGTGCTTGCGCACGTCCGGGTTTGTTACGATCGCCTCGCGGTCCCCCTGGGCGATGATCTTGCCCTCGACGAGGATGAAGTTCCAATCGGTGATGCCGAGTGTCGCACCGACGTTGTGGTCGGTGATGAGCACACCGATGCCTCGTTGCGCCAGTTCCTGGATGATCTCTTGGAGTTCGTCAATCGTGCGCGGGTCAATGCCGGTGAACGGCTCGTCGAGCAAGATGAACTTCGGTTCGACTGCCAACGCGCGCGCGATTTCGACCCTTCGGCGCTCTCCACCCGACAACACCCCGGCGACGTTGTCTCTTCGCTCCGCCATGTGAAACTCGCCAAGCAGCGCCTCGACCTTTGCTTCCTGCGCACTGCGCGACAAGCCCTGCATCTCCAGCACAAGGCGAAGGTTTTGCTCTACTGTAAGCCTGCGGAAGACGGACGGCTCTTGCGGCAGGTAGCCGATGCCCGCGCGCGCCCTGCGATACATCGGCCAACTCGTAATCTCTTGCTCGTCGAGATGGACGGAGCCGGCGTTGGGCCGCACCAAACCGGTGATCATGTAGAACGTGGTCGTCTTGCCCGCGCCGTTCGGCCCGAGAAGCCCGACGACCCTCCCGGTCTCGATCAGCAGGTCAACGCCGTCCACGACGGCGCGTCCTCGATACTTCTTCTGCAATCCCTGCGCGCGGATGACCATATCAGTTTCCGGTCATGCGGATGCTCACGACTTGCGTGAGGTCGTCGCTGAACGATACGGTGATGGAGGGCGACGTGACGACCGTCTCGCCGCTGCCGAGGAGCGTCACGTTTCCACGCAGCGTGACGCCTCCGCTCAGCGCGAGCGTCTTGGCGTCGCGATCGAGTGTCGCTTGGGGCGCTGTGGCGTTCAACTGTTGCTCCTCCGAGCCGTTGCGCACCACGAGCGATGCGTTCACGCCTCCGGAGAGCGCGAGTTTCGACCATTCGTGGCGCTGTGTCCCTCGCGAGAGCACCCGCCCCTCGATGCGGGCGGTCGGAGCGGTAAGGCGGAACTGCCGCGCAGGCCAGTTGACGGTCAGCGGCGCTCCCTTCGCGTCACCCGTCCAAGCGCCGCGCGCCTGCGTGAAGACAAAACTCGAAAGGTTCGTGAGCGTCGCCGCGCCGTCTTGGGTTTGCAACTCGACGTCGGCGTTCGTCAGTTCGAGCCGGCCGACCTCCATCGTAGATGCGCCGCCAGTCTGCACGACCGCGCCTTCGCTCTTGATGGCGCGACCGCGAGCGGACAACTGGTTCGCCTTCGACCGGAACACGAACGGTGCGCCCGCTCCCGTCGAGGACCAAGACTTGCCGTCGGCGCTCAGCTCAACCCTCCACTCGCTAAGGCCGGTGAGCGACACAGTGTCGCCTTCGGGCGACCATACGGCTGCCACGCTGCCGGTGAAGGCGCCGGATCGGAGGGAGAGCACTTCGCGCCCGCCCACCTGCTTCACATCTTGAGTGACGCTGAACTTCGAGCCGGTTACGGTCAGGTTCTGCGCCTTCCAGTGGGCGCGGAACGGCTTGCCTTCGCCCTCCCAGACGAGGCGCGTGCGGTTCTCCTCGTAGCGCGCTGTCAGCCGGTCGGCGTCGAGTTCCGCCTCGGGCGAGCGAAACGTTACGCTCTGCCCGAGAACGAACACCGATGTCAACACAAGCGAAGTCCCTTTCACATCACCATCCTTGGGCGCGAGCACAGCGCGCACCTCGCGGGCCGACCGAAACGACAGCTCCGCCAGCCGCCCTGTTACATTCCCGGTCGCCGTCAACTCGCGCGCTCGGCGCTGCCACGTGATTGTGTCACATGAGAGGTTCGCCGACCCGTCGGTGGCGACGGCGTGCACGTTACCGGACATGTGCATACGCCCTTCCTCCTCGTTGGCAGAGCCGCTGTCGGCGGTTATGCTCACGGTCGCATCGTTCGACTGGTAGATGGTGGCAGTCACGTTCTTGAGGTCGGTGTATGCGCCGGTTTCGGCGATGTCGCCCGTGCCGCTGTCAGCCTCGATGCGCCAGAGGGTTTCGCCCTCCTCGGTTTGCGCAACGATTTCAACCTTTTCGAAGCGGGTGCCTTCAATGACGACGCCGTTCCCGTCCGTCGGCGCGGGCGCGGGCGGGCGGGGCGGGCCGCCGCACCCGAACAGCAGCGCCGCGATCATGGGCCAACTTGCGCGAATGGCTGCCTCCCTTTTCCAAACCTGCCGGCGTGCATCCCCTTCAATTGGCCGCAGGCGGCGGCGATGGACTGTCCGCGCTCGACGCGCTGAGTGACCCTCGCCCCGCGCGCTTCCAGCGTCTGCCGGAAGGCGCGGATTCGCGAGCGAGCCGGCGTCCGGAACCCGTGCTCGTTCGGAACCGGGTTGAAGGGAATCAAATTCACGATGCACGGCAGACCTCGAATCAGACGCGCCAACTCCTCCGCCTGCTGCACGCTGTCGGTAACTCCGTCTATGAGCAGATACTCAAAGGTGACCTTCCGCCTCGTTTTGCGGAAGTACTCTCTGGCTGCCTCGACAACCTCGCTGACGTCCCACCGCTTGTTCGCAGGGATGAGTTCGCTGCGCACCGAGTCGAGAGGCGAGTGGAGCGACACCGCCAGGTGAAGAGGCAGCCCCTCGTCACCCAATCTCTCGATGCCCGGCACGATTCCAACCGTCGAGACCGTGATGTGGCGCAGGCTGACGCCCACCTCCTCGTGCAGCAGCCGGATGGCGTCGAGTACGGCGTCGTAGTTGTGCAACGGTTCGCCCATCCCCATGAAGACAACGTGTGAGATGCGCCGTTCTGAGCGGCTCTGCAGCAGCAGGTACTGGGCGACGATCTCGCCGGCGGCCAGGCTGCGGTCGAAGCCGCTTAGGCCGGTCGCGCAGAACTTGCACCCCATCGCGCACCCAACTTGGGAGCTGAGGCAGCAACTGACGCGCTTCTCGAAGGGCAGCAACACCGCCTCGAAGCCCTGCCCATCGCCGCCATCGAGGAGCAGTTTCACAACGCCGTCGTCCGCGCGTTGTTCGGCGAGGACGGTAAGGCCGAGCACGCTCCTGGTGGCACCGAGGCGCTTCCTGTCGGCAGCGGGCAGGTCGCTCATCTCCTTGAAGGTGGTGGCTCGGCGGCGGTACACCCAGGCGGCGAGCTGCCGCGCCCGCATGGGGGCTGCCGGGTCGCCGGGGAAGAGTTCCTCCAACTCCTTAGAGTAGAGGCCGACCACTGGGGGTAGGGGAGCCATCGCCGTTGAGATTTTACTCCGGCGGGGCGGCTTCCCGCTTCTATCACCCT
This sequence comes from Armatimonadota bacterium, assembly GCA_037446435.1. Lineage (GTDB taxonomy): Bacteria > Armatimonadota > Fimbriimonadia > Fimbriimonadales > ATM1 > J051. The sequence goes on along the minus strand of JBBIIO010000029.1, from coordinate 22,118 downwards.
GAAGAAACAGAGGGAGAAAAAAGCCGCCGACCCCTTGACTCCGGCGGCGGGGGCGGGTAAAATCACCGTGCGTGCGGAGGCTCTACCGAGCCGAAGTACGTGGAAATACCGTCTCCGGGCGGCTGTCAGGCAACTCGCTGGAGGTCAACTTAGGCTTGCTTCAGTGGGCACCGACACAGTCGAACGGGGCGAAACCTCAAGGAGGAGCTAACAATGAACAAAACGCTGAAACTCGCTTTCGGCGCTGTGTTGGGTGCGGCGCTTTTTGTGCCCGCCCTTGCTCAAGATAACTTCCCGGATGCTCCCGAGATGCACTGGGCGTATCGCGCCCTGTTGAACATGAAGAACGAGGGCATCCTGGTTGGTTACCCGGATGGATTGTTCCGCGGTGGCCGTCCCGCTTCCCGCTATGAGCTCGCCGCGGCGATCAACGCTGCGTTCGAGAACTTGAAGGGGCGGATCAACGGCCTGCAGAGCCAGATCACGGCTCTCGAGCAGCGGATCAACCAGCCGACCGGCCAGTTCGCCACGAAGGCGGACCTCGACCAACTCCGCAACGAACTCGCGAACCTTCGCCGAGACCTCGACGCGATGAAGAGTTGGGGCGATGACATCGAAAACCTGAAGCGCATGGCCTCCATGTTCGAGCGAGACCTCGCCGCTATCGGTGTTGATGTCGAAGCCATGAAGAAGGACATCGCCGACCTGGCGGAACTCGTCAAGGGTATGCCGAAGCCCGCAGTGGACATTCACGGCGACGTGAACCTGATCATGCTTGCGGGTAACTCGCGCGACGACACGTTCGGTGTGACCGTTGACGGTCGCCCGACGGGCGTTGATCGCGGGTCGAACTTCGGCAACGTTGGCGGTCTGACCGACGACACCTCTATCGGTCATGAGGCTGCCTTCCAGTTCAACGGTACCAACACCGAGGGTCCGAAGTGGACTGCGACGGTCGTCGTCGGCAACCTGATGGGTCCCGCAGAGGGCGGCCTGCTGTTCGGCGACCAGAGCACCACGTTCCCGGGGGCGCCGTTCACCGAGCCTTCGACCAGCATCTACATTCAAGAGGCTATGGTCGAGTTCGACACGTCTGTCTGGGGCCAGGGGTTCACCGCCAAACTCGGTCGCATGGGCTATCAGGCTGGAAACTATTTCTTCCAGCGTCCTGATAACACGCCCTACTTCAAGAACGACCGCTGGGACAACGGCAACTGGTACTTCGACGGCGGCCTGTTGATGTTCGACTGGGGTTCGGTCGGACTGGACGTCTGGGCTGGACGGAACTCGTCCCGCTTTGACGATCTGTTCACCGAGATCAACCCGATGTTCGTGGGCATGAGCCCGTTCGGCGCACCGTTTGCCGCGGATCGCCCCGTGGGTCTCAACAGCTCCGGCATCATGGTTGACCAGAGCCTCGGCTTCCACGCCGGCATCAAGCTCGGCGACAACGGCCACATCGGGCTGAACTACATCTTCCTGGACGCCGACTTCCTCGGAGCAGACCCGGTCACCAGCTCACCCTACAACCGCATATCGGTTTGGGGCGGCGAACTCGACTGGGAGTTCGGGAATAACTTCAGCCTGAACGGCGGCTACAGCCAGAGCGACTACCAGCTGAACACGAACAACGTCCTTGACCAGGACAACTTCGCTTGGTGGGTCAAGCTTGGCTACCAGGGTTCGAACTGGTCCGCCGGCGTCGGCTACCGCGAGGTCGCTCCGTTCTTCGGAGCTCCTGGCGACTGGGGCCGTATCGGCATCTGGTGGAACCCGACCGACGTAATGGGCTTTGACGGCTACGTCAAGTTCCAGCCGAGCGACGCTGTTGGAATCATGGTCGGCGCGAAGGTCTGGACCGGTACGAACGCTGGTGCTGGTATCAGTGACAATGACGACATCTTCTCGGTGTACGGCCACCTGTCGTTCAACCTGAACCAGAACTGGTCCGGCTTCCTTGGTGGCGAATGGGTCCGGTGGGACCTCAACCTCAACGGTGTCGCTGGCGAGCCGACGGAAGCGTGGTACCGCATCGGTCTCAACTACAACCTCGGTGGCGACCAAGCCCTGAAGTTCATGTATGAGATCAGCGACTACGACGCGGACGGAGTCGCGGCATTCCAGCCAGGTACCTGGATTATTGGCTTGCTGGGCGTCGCGAATGACCCGAACCGTCTCCGCGGCGGATTCCTGACCACCCAGTGGAGCAAGAAGTTCTAACGAACTTCAACGCAATCCGACGACATCGGAGCCGATTCCCCTCGGGGAGTCGGCTCCGAAACTTTTGGATCCGACGCGCGACGTGCTCTCGCGATCGCACGGCATCGAGAGAAACAGAAGCCCCTCGCGCCCGTCTAAAATAGCGGAGAGGTGAATACCATGCGAAAGAGAATCACGTCGAAAACCCTTGCCCTCGCGGCGCTCATTGTCGCAGCGGTTTCCGTTGCCGTCGCACAGATCAAGATTGACATCGGCGACCTGTTGAAGATCGGCGGCATTGCCCTTGTGGTGGATCGCTTCGGACCGGAGATTGACAGAGCAGTTGACGACCTCCAAGGCTTCGACCAGAAGCAGGCTGCGATGACGAAGGTCGTTCCGATCATCTCCGCGGGCAGCGGCACTCACGTCGGCGCAGCGCAAGTAATGGGGCCGGCTACCGAGGTGCAAAAGGTGCGTGCCGTCGCACAAGTCGAAGGCACCATCTTCGGTGGCGTCGTCCGCATCAAGGCGCTGATTCCTGTATCAACTACCAGCGTTACGAACATCCGTAGAGTGGATGGAGTCGGCGTAAGCGCGATCATCGACATCAAGATTTGACGAGTCGGTACAATCGTCGCCATGGACGACCTACGACTCTACACATCGGAGAGCGTCAGCGAGGGACACCCCGACAAACTCGCGGACCAGGTCTCCGACGCGCTTCTTGACGCCTGTCTCGCAGGCGACCCGAACAGCCGGACGGCCATCGAGACCCTCTTGGGCAAGGGCTTCGCCGTCGTAACAGGCGAGGTGAGAACAGAGACCTACGTCGAAATCGCCGACGTCGTGCGGGACACCATTCAGTCTGTTGGCTATACCGACATCGAGTACGGCTTCGACGGGCGAACCTGCGGCGTTCTTGTCGCGGTGCAGAACCAGTCGCCGGAGATCGCGCTGGGCGTTGACAAAGGCGGAGCCGGCGACCAGGGCATGATGTTTGGCTACGCCTGCAACGAAACAGAAGAACTGATGCCGCTACCCATCGCGATGGCACACGCAATGATGAAGAGGCAAGCCGAAGTGAAACGGGAACACCCGGGTCTGGGCCTTCGACCGGACGCGAAGTGCCAGATCACAGTCGGCTATGAGGCGGACAAGCCGAAGTTCGTGCACACCATCGTCTGCTCATGCCAGCACTCGCCGAAACTTACTCAGGAAGAAGTGGAGCAGCGCGTCAAACAGTACATTATCGAGCCCACGCTACGCGACTACGCGAGCAGGGTGGACGTTGAGCGCAAGATACTGTATCACATTAACCCAACGGGCAAGTTCTCGATCGGAGGGCCCGAAGCGGATAGCGGTCTGACGGGGCGGAAGATTATCGTTGACACCTATGGGGGTTTCTGCCCCCACGGGGGCGGCGCGTTTAGTGGAAAGGATCCGACAAAGGTTGATCGCAGCGCCGCGTACATATGCCGGCACGTCGCAAAGTGCATCGTCGCCGCCGGATTGGCAGACAAGGCGCAGGTCAGCGTCGCCTACGCCATCGGCGTCGCCGATCCGGTCCAAATTGTTGTGGACACGTTTGGGACATCGAAAGTGCCTGAAAAAGAGATCGAGGCGCGCGTGCGCGAGCGGTTCGACTTCACGCCGAAGGGGATCACGCAGCACCTGCGGCTGCGCTCGCCCGAGATGCGCTACCTCCCGACGGCGAAGAACGGGCACTTCGGCAACAAGCCGTTCCCGTGGGAGGACATCTCGCCCGCGGAAGACCTCAAGGCGTAGCCGACTCGTCGTTCCACACGATCGCATCGACCAGCGCGGTCGCTTTCACCGAGCCGCCGATGAGGCAGCCTCGTATCACGCCCTCACAGTCCACGCGTGCGCCCTCGAGGACGATGCAGCTCTCGATTGCCGAGCAGCGAACGATTGCGTCCGCTCCGATTGCGACGTTGCGCCCGATCGCGCCGCTTACCTGGGAGCGAGCGCCGACGCGCATTCCACCGCTGAGCAGGAAGGCAGAGCACTCCAACAGTGAGGCGAGCGTGCCGGTGTCGAACCAGCTGCCCTCGTAAACGCCCGCAAGCACGTCCTCCCTCCTCTCCACCAGCAGTTGGATGGCGTCGGTGATCTCATATTCTCCGCGCGCGCTGGGCTGTAGCGCCTCGATCGCATCCCAGATTGCATCGCGAAAGAAATACACCCCAGCCATAGCAAGGTTCGACTCGGGTTGAGCGGGCTTCTCAACGAGGCGAGTGATGCGCTCCCCCTCGACGTGCGCAACGCCGAATCGCTCCGGGTCGGGCACCGGCTTGACGAGGTTCAGGTTCGCACAGCCAGACTCGTCGAAGCGCGCGCGATAAGGTGCAAGCGAGCGGTCGTAAACGGCGTCGCCAAGGTAGAGACAAAACGGATCGCCGGCGACGAAGTCGTGGGCGAACCGAACCGCATGCGCCAACCCGCGCGGCTCCGTCTGCGTAACGTAAGACAGCCGAGCGCCGCCCGCCTCATCCCCCAGCGCCTCGCGAATCGCGTCCCCGCTTTCGCCGACGACAACGCACACTTGCTCAATGCCCGCCTCGACGAGCCTCTCGATTCCGTGGAGGATGGTCGCCTTGCCGGCCACCGGGACGAGCGGCTTGGGGATGTGTCGAGTTACGGGATACAGCCGAGTGCCTTTGCCCGCAGCGAGGATAACGCCCTTCATGCCATCTCCTTGAGGTAATCTCCCGACCAGCGCAATGGATTGCGCGGCTCGATGCAGAAGGATGGCACACTGGGCGCTGGCTCTGACCAGTATCACAGCGCCCCTCGGCTGCCGCACGCCGGAGCCGCCGCCCTTCCCCGACCACCTCGCGGGCTACGAGACCGAGCCGACGAACTCAGGCTTTGAGCTTATGAAGCAGGCAGGGGAACGAGCGTTTCGCGACGTGGACGCCCTGCTCTACCGCACCCACTGGACGCCCGGCCTTCGCACACAGGCCATCGAAAAGGCACAGGCTGCCCTCGGCATCTTGCGCCGCGCCCACAGAGAGACGTTCGAGTTTGTCTATTCGCCACAGCCTCCGCTCAGCGAGAACCCCGCACGGAGCGGCTGGCGATTCCTGGGAACGACGCTTATCTGGTCGGCGCAGGACGCTCTGGAAGCGGGTGAGGGTAACCGCGCCGTGAGCGACCTCCTTACAACGCTGCGGCTTGCGTGGGACCTGTTCGGCGGCGACGCGCTCGATGCGAACCTCGGGTACACACTGATTCGGCGCGTGCAGAGCACGCTGTGGGAAGCGCACGCGCGCCTGTCGTCGGAGCAGTTGATGAGGCTCTCGCAGGGCATCGAGGGGATTCTCGAGCAGGCGCCCTCGGTTCACCAGACGCTTCGCCACGAAGAGGCTGCGATGCTCGCCGCGGTGCAACTGATTCAAGACGCCTTCCTCGACGGCGGCCTCGACGAGGTCGCCGGCACGTTGCAGAAGGAAACGTCACGCGCCTTCGACTACCTGAAGACGCTGCGCAGCGAGCCTCAAGAGGAGCAGGTCGAGTACTTCCGACGCTTTGCAAAAGAGGCTGGCGACCGCATCAGCGCGCTGCACGCCATCGCGAGTGAAGACACCTCGCAGTGGCGCCCCGCCGAAGCCCCCACCGGCGAGCGGCCCTGGTGGCGCCTGGCGGCGCAGTTCTTCGGGGCGTCGGACAGAATCCTCGATCAGTACCTCTTCTCGCTTGCCGTAACGCGCCTCATCGCCGTGGACGCCCTGCTCCTCGCTCGGCTTCGGTCAGGCGAGCGACTTCCCGCCTCGCTGGAGACACTGCCGGAGTTGCTGCGCACCGACCCCTACTCGGGGCGTGACTTCCTGTACCACAATCTCTCCATCGGCTACGACCTGTACAGCGTCGGAGAGAACCGCAAGGACGACAGGGGCCTGCAAGCGCCAGGCGGCGAACTCGCCGACATCGTCGCGCCGCCTCGCTCCTGATAGGTACACTTGACCCGTGCCTGGTACGGTTGTTCAAGTGCTGGTGAAGCGGCGGCAAGGCGAAGGCACCGTACCGGTGGACGCTCTCGAACTGGTGGAGCAGAAGGGCATCGTCGGCGACCATCACTTCGATGAGAGCGGCGCTTCCCGAAGGCAGCTGTTACTGCTCGACGTGAACGGCGTCAGCGAAGAGGGCTGGCAGCCAGGCACCCTGCGGGAGCAAATCGCCGTAGACTTTCCCGCCCTGCAGTCCCTCGAGCCGGGCGCTCTGCTGAAGGTGGGCGAGGCTGTCGTGGAGATCACTATGGACTGCACTCCCTGCCTCACGATGGCGGGATACGTGGGCGAGGAAGGCAAGTCGTTTGTTGATCGCATGATGGGCAGGCGCGGCATGCTGGCGCGCGTCAAGCAGTCCGGAACCGTCCGCCCCGGAGACCTCGTCGAATTATGCAAGTGAGCGAAGAGCAGGAACGCGCAGTAGCCGCGCCGAAGGCGGGGAGCGACCTGTTCGGCGCCCTGCTCGGCGCACTGACCTTTCTGCTCGGCATTGCGCTGCTCGTTTTCACCTTCCTGCGCGCGGCGGATATGTTCTTGAACCCGAATCAGATCGTCAGCTCCGACCCCGGGCAGCAGCAAGACGTGACTGAGATCGGAGTTCGCTTCGGAACGGTCGTGTTTCAAATTGGGCTGTTGGTGGTCATGAGCATCGTCGGCGCCATCATCAGCACGCGGGGCATCCATATGTATCTCGCCGCGAGGCGCCTCTCAGGGGACGGCAAGGGTGATTGACGCGCGGGTTGTTCAGGCTTTGTTGGCAGCGATGATCGCGTCCGCCATGCTTCTCGCCCCCGGCTGCGGCGAGCGCAAGGAGAAGCAACCCGAGGCGCCGCCCGTCGCCGTCGAGTACGGCGACCTGCCGAGTCACGTCGGCAGACGCGTCGTGGTGACCGCCTGGCTGCTCGGTCACGGCGAGGCGCTTCGCACTCCGGGCGACCCCGACTACTACTACTTCCTCCTCGTCCCGGCCCCTGAGGTGGACTGGAAGGCGTTCTTTGCGGACTACGATGCGCTCGAGCGCCTCACCACAGAAATCGGAAGTGGCGACCCCGCGAGTCGCGCAGACGCCAAGTATGCGGTCGCCTTCTCAAAGCTTCAGACTGCCCTGCAAACTTGGCGCGGGCTTATCCTCGGGCAAGAGGCGAGAGACGACGTTACCACCTGGGGAAGGTTCAGCCAAAACGTTATCGAGGGCGACTTCTCGGCGATTCCGGATGGGCCGCTCGTGCTCGTAACGCCGACACGCGGGGAGTTGCTCGAGAGCGCGACGCGGCTACTTCGAGACTTCGAGGCGATCGAGCGCTCCGCGGAGGTCGAGGCGACCGGCACGCTCGTTCGCACCGGGGATGCGCCCTCAGGTGAGAACGCGGAGCGTCTGCCATCAGCGCTGTCAAACAAGCCGTTCCTGCTCCACGTTGAGTCGTTCAAGATTCTTCGAACGGCGCGAGACATGCTGAAGGACAAGCCTTTGGTGGACACCGAAGCCGCGCCGCTGGCGCAGCCGGGCGGCGAGCGCCAGGGTGGCAGGCAATGAGGCGCCTGCTTCTCATTGACAACTACGACAGCTTCACCTACAACCTCGCCCAGTACATCTGGTCGCTTGGAGCCGAGGCTGAAGTGCGGCGGAACGACGACATCACAGTCCTCGAGGCACTCGAGGGCGGCTACGCAGGCATCCTTCTTTCGCCCGGGCCGTGCACGCCCGACAAGGCGGGCATCTGCGAGGACCTCGTCCGGGCCGCGGCGGGCAAGGTGCCGCTGTTCGGCGTCTGCCTCGGGATGCAGGCGGTGGGCGAGGCGTTCGGGGGGCGGATCGTCCCGGCGCAACGAATCCTTCACGGCAAGCCCTCCCAGATCGAGCACGACGGGCAGGGCGTCTTCCAGGACCTGCCTTCGCCTTTCAGCGCGATCCGGTACCACAGCCTCGCCGTGGAACGCTCCTCGCTCCCGCCGGAGTTGCGGGTATCCGCAACTGCTGAGGACGGTGAGATCATGGGGCTGAGACACGCTACTCTGTCGATCGAGGGGGTCCAGTTCCACCCCGAGAGCATCGGCAGCGAACACGGGAAGCGGCTGGTGGAGAACTGGGTCCGCTCGGTTCTCGGCTGAGGGTGAAACCGAAACGCGCACCGGGCGGTATCCTAAGGTTATGCGGAAGATTCTGTTTCTGACTGCGGCGCTTGCCGCCATCTCCATTCAAGGTGCGCAGGATTCGGCGCGCATCCACTGGAAGCCCAAGGCGGGCGACACCGCCACGCTCAGCATGCAGGTCGCAACAAGCATGCAAGGGATGAACATCGAGGTCAGCCTGCGCTCGACGTCGAAGGTCCTTGAGGTCACCTCCGAAACGGTCAAGCTCGAAGCTACCGAGCAGATGGTGGACCTCAAGTTGAACGGCGAGAGCATGATGGACCAGATGCCGCCCGGCGCGTCCAAGAAGACATACACGATGCGGCTGGATGGCGAGCTCGTCTCCTATTCGACGGACGGACAGGGCATGGACAACCCGAGGCTCGAGGAGGCGTTCGTCTTCACGTACCCGAACCGCGAGGTGAAGGTAGGGGAAACCTGGACCCGAAGCCGGGCAGCGGACAGGGAGAAGGGCACCGTGGCGTCGAAGACCACGTTCACCTTCCTTGGCTCGGAGAACCTCGAGGGCGCTCCCAGCCACAAAGTGAAGCTGGCCTTCGCGGAAACCGAGGGCTCAACCCCTATGACCGTCGAAGCCACCGTATGGCTCTCGCCCGCGAACGGCGACATGCTGAAAATGGACGGCATCCTGCGGAACGTTCAGTTCGAACCGACGATGCCGCCGGCGGACGCGACGATCAAGGTGACGCGGGTCAAGTAATCCCGCTTCCGATACGCGGAGCCATAGCCGGGGCTCGCGAGCGCTCTCCTGCCCGGCAGGAGCCTCGTGAGCCTCTCTGTTTTTCCGGGCTGGTCGCGGCGGGAGGGAACTTTTCTGCCGCGAAGGGCGTTCCTGTAATCAGAGGACTAAACTCTCTTGATAACCAGAGGCTCATATGAGGTTTGATAAGCTTACTCTGAAGGCTCAAGACGCCGTCCGAGACGCGCAAGCGACAGCTGAGCGCTACTCCCATAGCGAGATAGATGCGGAGCACCTGCTCCTGGCGATGCTCGCGCAGCCCGAAGGCATCGCCGAGCCGGTCATCGAGAAGGTAGGCGGTATCCCTGAGATGGTTCGGCGAGACGTTGAGCAGCATCTTGACCAGCGTCCGAAGGTGCAGGGAGCCGCAAGCCTCGGCAGTGCGCTCTCGCAGCGCCTCCGCGCCGCGCTCGACCGGGCGTTCTCGGAAGCGGAGCAGATGGACGACGAATACGTCAGCGTGGAGCACCTGCTCATTGCGCTTGCCGAGGACACGCACGGCTTCTGCGGTCGGGTGTTGCGGGCGCAGGGCGCCGACCCCGAGAGCCTTCGCCGGGCTGTTACGGAGATTCGCGGCGGTCGTCGAGTTACCGACCAGACGCCGGAGGAGAAATATCAAGCGCTGGAGAAGTACAGCCGCGACCTGACCGACATGGCGAAGAGGGGCAAGCTGGACCCGGTCATCGGGAGGGACGAAGAGATTCGCCGCGTCATCCAGGTTCTCAGCCGCAGGACCAAAAACAACCCGGTGCTGATCGGCGAGCCGGGCGTTGGGAAGACCGCGATAGCGGAAGGACTTGCTCAGCGCATTGTCGCCGGGGACGTGCCCGAGAGCTTGCGAAACAAGCGCGTGGTTGCGCTGGACCTCGGCGCGCTCGTCGCCGGAGCGAAGTATCGAGGTGAGTTCGAAGAGAGGCTGAAGGCGGTGCTCGAGGAGATCAAGAACGCTGCCGGCGAGATCATTCTGTTCATTGACGAGATGCACACCCTGGTTGGAGCGGGCCGCGCGGAGGGCTCGATGGATGCGGCGAACATGCTCAAGCCGATGCTGGCAAGGGGCGAGCTTCGCTGCGTCGGCGCAACCACGCTTGACGAGTACCGCAAGCATGTCGAGAAAGACGCTGCGCTGGAGCGGCGCTTCCAGCCCGTGTTCGTTGACGAGCCGAGCGTGCAGGACACGGTCGCGATTCTGCGCGGGCTGAAGGAGCGCTACGAGGTGCATCACGGCGTGCGCATCACGGACAGCGCGCTGGTTGCCGCCGCGATGCTAAGCGACAGATACATCACCGATCGGCATCTTCCTGACAAGGCGATTGACCTTGTGGACGAGGCTGCCAGCCGCTTGCGCATTGAGATTGACAGCGTCCCATTCGAGATTGATGAACTGGATCGCCGCATGGCGAAGTTGGAAATCGAGCGCACCGCATTAAAGAAGGAGGACGACACAAGCGCGGGGGAAAGGCTGCAACGCATTGACGAGGAGTTGAGCAACATAGCCGAGGAGCGCTCGCGCCTCGCAGCCAAGTGGCAGAGCGAGAAGGAGAAGATTGCGCAGATTCGCGAACTGAAGCAACAGATCGAGGAAGCCCGCACGGAACTCGAGCACGCCGAGCGCGAACAGAACTGGGAGCGCGCCGCGCAGATCCAGCATGGCGAACTGCCGCAGTTGACTGCCGAATTGCAGAGGCAGGAGGGCGAGTTGGCGCAGATCCAAAAGGACGGCAAGATTCTCAAAGAGGAAGTAGACGACGAGGATGTCGCCGAGGTCGTCTCCAAGTGGACCGGTGTTCCAGTCTCCCGCCTGGTCGAGGGCGAGATGGAGAAGTTGCTGAAGATGGAGGAGCGACTCCACCAGCGCGTAGTTGGACAAGACGAAGCGACTCGTGCGGTAGCCGACGCGGTGCGCCGCTCCAGGTCGGGCATCGCAGACCCGAACCGCCCGATCGGCTCGTTCCTCTTCCTCGGTCCGACGGGCGTCGGCAAAACCGAGTTAGCGCGCTCGCTTGCGGAGTTCCTGTTCGACGACGAGAGGAACATGGTGCGCATAGACATGAGCGAGTACCAGGAGAAGCACAGCGTCGCCAGGCTCATCGGCGCCCCGCCAGGCTATGTGGGCTATGAAGAGGGAGGCCAACTGACCGAGGCCGTGCGGCGCAGACCCTATAGCGTCGTGCTGCTCGACGAAGTCGAGAAGGCACACCCCGAGGTTTTTAACGTTCTGCTCCAATTGCTCGACGACGGCCGTCTTACAGATGGCCAGGGGCGCACCGTTGACTTCCGGAATACGGTCGTCATCATGACGAGCAACCTCGGTTCAGCCGAGTTCGGTGATATGCCCATCGGCGCCGACGAACAGGCGAGGGGGCGGATCCTTGCGAAGGTTCGGGAGCACTTCCGCCCGGAATTCGTCAACCGGATCGACGACATCGTGGTGTTCCACCCGCTCAGCGCCGAGCACATCAAGCGCATCGTGGACATCCAGCTCGAGCGCCTCAGCGACCGCCTTCGCGAGCGCAGGATCGAGATTCACCTCACGGATCGCGCGCGCGAGCAACTTGCAATCGAGGGATTCGACCCCACGTATGGAGCGCGCCCGCTGAAGCGTGCGATCCAACGGGAAGTTCTCAATCCGTTGGCGAAGCAGATCCTCGAGGGCAAGATCAGGGATGGCGACACCGCCATGGTGGACTACCAAGACGGCGCGTTTACCTTCGAGCCCGTCGAGGAGAGCGTCATTAGCGGAGCGTAGTGGCGCCGGAACCCGTAGAAGGAAGCATGAAAGCGATTGTGTGGACGCTGCGCGGGCTGTTCGCCGCCGCGCTTGGCGTCGCCCTCTTCGGGGGGTTCGTCGGGCCTCAGTGGCCGCGCATCGGATTCATCGGCGCACTGGTGTTGCTTGTCGCGCTGCTTGTGCTCCGATGGGTGGACCTCGCACGGCGCAAGCATTCACCGGCGTACCTGTGAATCACGTGCGAGGCGATAGCCGCCGTGAGCGGCTACGAGATCGGTGGGTCTCAGTCCTGAATGAACTCGGACGCCGGACTGATGCGGCCGGGGAAGTTGCGCGCCCTCAGTACCCATTCCTCTATGGACTGGTTGCAGGCGAAGTAGTACGTCTCACCGTTCACAATCCAACTGCGCTTGGGATCGGCGCGTGTGAGCAGCACGGGGTCAACGTAGTCCCCCTTGCGTGGCTTCAGGTCGATCGGAAAGGAGTCCTCGGCGTACTTTGCCGAGGGCCAGGTGTTGCCGTTCGCCTTCACGTCGGCTTCGCTGTACAGCCCCGAAGAGGTTGTGAAGATGGTTCTTTCGAACTTCGCCCACTCAGCGGGAGGCGGAGGCTCGTCGAAGTATCCGTTGATGCCAATCTTGACAAGCCTTTCGGCGGGAGGCGTCCGCTCGGAGCCGCTGTCAGGCGCAGCGCGTAGGAACCACGCCAACGCTCCAAACAGCGCCAAGCCGATGATCAGTCCGATCACGTTCCCTTTGCTCATATTGTATTTCTCTCTACGTGCGCACGCGCCGCCGCGCTCCCTACCGCAACTCCCACTCCGTCCACCGTCGTCGCCCGCCGGGTCGCCGCTCCGGTCGCCCCGGCAATGGCGCACCTGCTCGGATGTCCAGCAGGCGCTCGCGGAACTCGTTCATCGTGCACACGGCGCGCGGCCCGAACGCCTGGGCGACCTCGATGGCATCCGACATGCTGCGGGGGTTCACCTTCCCATCGCGGCATGCTCCGCTCTCGGCGTTGAATCTTCGGCAGTCCTCGCAGCGCATCCTTGCTATCTACCTGACGGAGCAGTCCCACGGCACGATGCGGCTTCCGTCGAAGGTTCGATGTCCATGAATCGGATGCCCGATGTCGGCAAGTGGAACGAGGTGGGGTCGGCGACCTCAACCTCCGGGCCGCGCCCACCGGAAGGCTCGACAACGTGAAGCCGTCCCCGGATGCGCACGTCGGGCCCGAGGGGGCGGCGCACCACCTGCTTTTCCCCATAACCGGTCCGCGGGTCTGGCCAGGTGTACTTGCGCAGGCCCGAGAGGCGCGCCATCCCGGCTCGGAACGTTTGCTCCGCCGGGGTCGGCATCGAGCGGCCGACCACGACGATGAGCAGCCGCCCGTCGGCCCACGGCACGCGAATCAGCAGGCAATCTCGCTCGGGGTCGGAGGGGAAGGTCTCCCAGTCAATCTCAACGTCGCCGCAGCGCACGTGCCGCGGCTGCACACAGCCGTCGGACCGGTCCGACCCGTCCGACCCGTCCGACCCGTCTGACCTGTCTGACCTGTCCGACTGCAGGAGCACCCTCACGTCGAGCGATCCGAGCAGCGACCTGAACTCCGGCGCTAAGTCGTAAGCGAGCTCATGGATGTCTTCGAGGCGCCTGCCCCGCGAGAGGACAACGCCGACGAGCGAGCGAGCGGCATCTCGGACGCGAAACGTTCGCGGAGCGAGGGGGATGAGTCCCTTTCGGAAGATGGGCGAGCACGCCTGGAACGCGAGCAGCGCGCCTGGGTCTGTGCTCATGTCGAAGTTGTACTGCGGCGCGCGGCTCTCGAGGAAGCGCGGCAGGCGCGAATCCGGCCCGAAGAGAGGACGATACATCTCGTGAAAGAACAGCCCCGCATAGCCGAAGCGAGCGCAGCGCACCGTTACGTCTGCGATCAAGCGACTGAACCCGCCTGGCGCCAACTTTGCGCCGATCTCCGTGATGAGCGTCGGCTTGTCGGCGAGGCGAACCTGCAGGCGATCGAGGATCGGCTCACGCGAAAGGTCATACGGCAAAACCGGCCCGTTCACCTCGCCGGGGTCGCCAAAAGCGGGGTAGACGTTCCAGCCGTACGCGTCGCATGGTTGGAACGCCTCGAACGCAGCGGGGCCTGCCATCGGCGCGCTGTCAGCTACGAGGAGTGGCCGCTTCGAGCCGAGCAGCGAGCGCAGCAGGTCGCGCGCTTCGGCGTGCGCCTCCTTGTACGCGCCTGCGAGTCGCATCACGCGCTCCTGCGCATCGAGGCTGAGCAGGTCCTCGTCGACGCCGATCGCCTGGTTGATGCGCTCTCGCGCGCGGGCTGTAGCGCGGCGGAGTCGTGATGCGATGAGGCCGTTTTCGCGCTGCGGCTCTGCAAGGAACCAGCCGACCTCGTTCGTCAGTTGGATGCCGAGCAGCGCGGGAGAGGCGCCGAAAGGGCGCTTGGTGTGCGGGTTCTCGTGCTGCATCAACCGCTTGAGCCTTTCCATCACCAGCGCACGCACGCCCGGATGCCACAAGCCGAGAACGCACGAGTCTCGCGTGTTTCCGATGCCGAAGGCGGCGGCGTCCTCGGCGGAGTAGTACGGCTCCCCCAGTCCGAGCGCGAGGTCCCGAAGCAGGATGTAGATTCCCTCCTCCTCGCACAGTTGCTGCTGCTTGCAGAGGCGGTCAAGAACTGCGCGCGGAAGTTCGAGCGGTGCGACGCCGGGCCGGGCCGGCTCCCCGGCCGGCCCCCAGACGCGAAACGGCAGGTTCACGCGAATCCCATTCACGCCCAGCGAGGCGAGGAACTGGAACGCTCCGCGATGGTCGAGATCGGATGGGCCGACGTTCACGCCGAACAGCCGCAGGTCCTCGGCTCCTGCACGCAACCGGTCGCCGCTGACCGTAACCCTCCGTGCCTCGGTTATCGGTGCGCGCGATGGGTACGCGGCGAAGGAGTCCTGCGCTCGGGTCAACGGAATCGGGTAGTCCACCGTGTCCATGCTCACCTTGTTAGACGCGCGGCGCCGCGTCGTCAACGGGTGAACATTCTTGCACAGCCTGCGTATGTTCGGGCATGAGGCGATTCGCGATGTCGGTTTCCGCCGCGCTGTTGATCGCGGGCGGCGCGCTCGCACAGGGCGCAGGCTCCGGGCTCGAGCGAGGTGGCGCGGGACAGGGGCGGCCTGGGGACCGGGCGCCTGCGCTCGACCTCCTGCAGGTGAACCCCCTGGCGATCATCACGCTCCCCGCGGTCCGAGAGGAACTGCAACTCACCGAAGAGCAGAGCGGAAAGATTCGGGAGATTCTTTCAAAAGCGCGGCCAGGGGCGGACGCAACACCGGAACGCCGCCGTGCGCTGAACGACACGGCGCTGCGCGAGGTCGCGGCTGTCCTCACCCCAAAGCAGCGCGAGCGCTTCGAGCAGATTCTGCTGTGGGTCGCCGGCCCGGTCGCGATGGCACGACCGGACGTCGCGCGCCGGGTTGGGCTTACGCAGGAGCAGTCGCAGAAGATTGCTGAGATGGTGCGCGGCTTCGCTCAAGCGATGGCTCCTCCCGCCGACGCCAACCCTCCAGATAGGCAGGCGCTTCGCGAGAGGATTCAGAAGGCTCGCGGCGAGTTGGACGCGAAGATCCTCGAGTTGCTGACGGCTGAGCAGCGCGCGGCGTGGGATCGCCTGCGCGGTCCCGAGTTCCGCCTCGCCGGCGGGCGGTAGGTTCGGAGAGAGAGAGAACGCATCAGCATGCCCGATCGGGCACTGCGTGAAGAGTCTGCCGTGTTTACTTCCCGCTCTCCTCCTCGGATTGTAACCTTACCACCTAGCTTCTATCCCCCGCTGCGGTTCCGAAGTCCGAGGCCGCTTCCGCTTTCGTTCAACCGAAGCAGTTGGTAAACGAGTTAGCGAATGGTGCTGGCCAATGCTGGGTAGCTACCATGCGGTGCTCGTTTCGCTCGGCGTCACCTTGTCCGGCTTTCCAAGCGGTACCATGTGCCGCGCATGAGTGGTCGGTTACGTCTTGGATGGATTCTGCTCGGCATCTCCTTCGGCGCGTTCAACGCATTCCACCCCGGCGACGCAGCCGTACCGCGGCAGGTTCCCGACATCCGGCAGGCGCCGCCCACGGACGGCGTTTCGTGGACGGAGTTCGCAAGGCCAAGCGGCGCGGACCAGGTCGTGTCGCTAGTTCGCTTCCCCTCACCTGTGCTCACCGAGTCGCCGAGGAACAACACCGTCGAGGCGCTTATCTACCGACCCCGCGACGCGGCTCGCCCGATGCCGGTCGCCATCCTGCTGCACTTCTTCGGCGCGGTGAACCTGCGGTTCGAGGAGCGCATGGCTGCGGAACTCAACCGACGCGGCATCGCGGTGGCGGTGCTGACGCTGCCGTACCACCTCGGACGCGCGCAGTCCACGGGGGAAAGCGGCCTCGAGGCGCTCCGACCCGACCCCGCTTTCCTGGCTCGGACCGTTGCCCAGGCGACCCTCGACTGCAGGCGCCTGATTGACTACATCGAGACGCAGAGCGACCTGGATGCGAATCGGATTGCGACCGTCGGCACCAGCTTGGGCGGCATCCTCTCCTCGCTCGTGCATGCCGTGGATGACCGCGTGGTTGCAAACGCTTCCTTGCTCGCGGGCGCGGACCTTGCGCACATCATCTGGACAAGCACGGTTACGACGCAGCTGCGAGGTCAACTGCAAGCGCGCGGTGTGAACCTGGAGGGCCTGCGCGCGGCGATGCAACCTGTCGAGCCGCTGACCCATGCGCGAAGCGACCTCGGCCAGCGGATGCTGGTCGTTCGTGCGCTGTACGACGACGTCATCCTGCCGGAGGACACGGACAAACTGATCGAGGCGTTCGATGTAGCCCATGTGGTCGCATTGCCGACCGGTCACTACGGTGGCGCGCTGCTCGAAGCTCGGCTCTATCGCTTGGTCGGCGACTTTCTTTCGTCCGAGTTTCGCGGGTTGTCGTTCTCCGCTCCGGACGCGATTCTTGGCCCCACAATCCGCATCGGCCTACAGTACAACCCGGCGACCGAGTTGTCGCTCGTGGCGGGCGTGGACCTATACCGCGTCGGGAAGCGGCCGGAGTTGTTCGCCTCTGCGTTTCTGAGTACCGAAGGCGTGCTGTTCTTCGTCGGGCGTCCGATCGCTCACGGCTTCGCGGTGGGCGTAACGTACGCGCCGGGAGGGTTCACTTGGGGAGTTGCATGGACGTTCGTCTTGTAAGCGCGATACGCGACAACCTCGCCGAGACGTACATGGCGCTCGGCATGGCGGCGGAAGGAGCGATTATTAGCCGGACGGACGAGCGCTGGATGGTCTTGAGCGCCTTGCGGCATCCTGTTTCGAATTTCGCCGCTCGCCTCGACCTCTCGGATCAGGGCTTCCGCGAGTTGTGTGCCATCGGGCGGAAGAGCGAGCACTTTCGCGTTTACGTTTGCGACGGCGACCAGCCCGAGACGCTGCACGACGACCTGCTCGCGGAGGATGCGCGAGTGCTGTACACGCTAACGACGCTGGCATCGGATGGCGAGGGCGCCGTAAACGAGGGCACGCTCCAACCGGTGCAAGGGCAAGAGGAACTGGACGCTGCCTGCGAGATGATCGTTCGGACTTTCTTTCGCCGTTCCGAGCCGTGGCTTCGGCGCCACATGAAGGTTGCGCTGGCGTCGTCAGCGGGGCAGGGGCACGAGTTTTGGGCGGCGCGGGATAAGAGGGGCATCGTGACGGTGGTTACGCTCGTGAGCGCCGGCGGCCTGCTCGGCCTCTACAATCTGTGCGTTCGGGAGGATCAGCGAAACAAGGGCGTCGGCTCGGCTGCCGTGCGGCAGGTTCTGGGCGAGGCGTTGCGGCGGGGGATGGGAGTAACCCTGCAGTGCGAGCCGGGCTTGGCGGGCTGGTACCGGCGGCTCGGGTTCGAAGTCGTTGGTCGTACGACGGCGTTTTCCTTCAACACCAGGTAGGAATCCCAGGATTGACGGTGTCTGAAGTCGGCTATACTGTGGTAACCGCTTCAGGGAACGAAATGATGATGCGGACCCAGGAACGGGGCGTTACGCTTATGGAGGTGCTGGTTGTCACCGGTATCCTCTCGATACTGTTCGCCATTCTCTTTCCCGTTTACCGCGCTGCGATTGATGCTGCGAAGGCGGCTCACTGCGCGATTAACTATCGTCAGGTCGGTGCTGCGATGGCGATGTACCGCTCGGATCACGATGGATACTTCCCGCCTGCAAACTATCAAGGCGTCATTTCGAGTTCCGCCGATCAAGATAGGAGTTGGGTGCAGACGCTGCTCCCCTACGTCGGTCACTTCCAGGTGTTTGTGTGCCCTTCGGACACCGGGCGCACGGGATTGGGCACGGTGTCGACAGACGGCACGCGAGACAATCCGTGGGACGCGTACTACTTTGAGTCGCTCCATTCGAACATCGGCTACAACTTCATCTACCTCAGCCCAATCTTCCAACTTCACTCAGGCCGCTGGCAGCCGATGCCGAAGAGCGAATCGCATATCGTCTATCCATCCACGACGATTCTCTGCATTGACTCCCTGTGGGATCGCACTCGCAGCGGCGAGCCGGTTGGCGGTGGAAGTTGGGTAGTCGTGCCTCCTTGCCGGTATGCAGATGGCGGCAACGGAGTCGTAGATACGTTCAACTTCCCGGGCGATGTTCGATACTATTTCGGCTTCGAGCCGGAAGGCTGGCAGCCGGAGAGCAGCGACTCGTGGCTGGTCTATGGCGGGGCGTGGCCGTGGCACCGCGAGCGCTTCCAGGTGCTCATGATTGACGGCAGCGTGAAGCGGATGCCGCTCTCGGCCTTGCTGAGCGGCTGCGACTTTCTCCCGGGCTGGGAAGGGCGCATTCACTCGCGAGAGGAGTACATTTGGGACACGGACCTATGAGGTTTCCCTTCGGCAAGCGCTTTTGGGCTCTCTACGTGTTGACCGTGGGTGTGCTGTCGGCGCTCGCCTGTGTCGTGGCGTACTGGGCGACGAGCGAACCGCCGCCGCCGGCGCCGACCGACGGCAGCGGACGCGCTGCCATCGAGACAGCTGAAGTTCAACCCTCGCCGCCCGTGTACGACACGGTCTCGCCGCTGAAGCAGGACCGTTAGGCGCGCAGCACGGCGAGGATCTCGTCTACCTTCTCTCGTACCAAGTCTGCGTCGCCGCGAGACTCGACGTTTAGGCGAACCACCGGCTCCGTGTTGCTCGGTCGCAGGTTGAAGCGCCACGTATCGAACGTAAGGGACAGCCCGTCGGTCCAGTCCTCCTCGCCGCCGGGGAAGTGCTCGCGGACACGACGGATGGCTGCCTCCGGGTTGTCAACGCGGCTGTTGACCTCGCCGCTGCAAGGGTACTTCTTCATCATCTCCGATACCAGTTCACCCAACGAGCGGCCCGACTCGGAGATCAGGCGGGCGACCTGAAGGAACGGAATCATGCCGCTGTCGCAGAACCAGTGCGCCTTGAAGTAGTGGTGCGCGCTCATCTCGCCACCGTACACGGCGTCCTCTTGGCGCATCCTTTCCTTGATGAACGCGTGGCCGGTCTTGCATTGAATCGGGATGCCGCCGTGCGCGCTCACAATCTCGATGGTGTTCCAAACAAGGCGTGGGTCGTGAATGATCCTCGCGCCCGAGTGGTGCTTCAACGTGTCCTTCGCCAACAGCCCAACGATGTAGTACCCCTCAATGAAGTTCCCCTGTTCGTCGAAGAAGAAGCAGCGGTCGTAGTCGCCATCCCACGCAACGCCGAAGTCGAAGCCGCCTTGGCGCATCCGTTCCTCCATCGGCTTTCTGGTCTCGGGCAGGATGGGGTTGGGGACGCCGTTCGGGAAGTTGCCGTCCGCCTCCCACCACATCTTCTCTGCGCTCAGCGGGATCCTCGGAAGCAGATGGTCTAAGGCAGGGCCGGCGGCGCCGTTGCCGGGATTGAGCAAGACGCGAAGGCCTGCCAGTGGAGACGGGTCAACGACGCTCAAGAGGTGTTCGGTGAACTCGTGATGGATGTCCTCCGTGATCGTCTTGCCGTGCCCGCTTCTTGTGAACTCCTTCTGGCGCGTAAGGCGTTCGATTTCGTCGAGGCCTGTGTCTCCGCTGATCGGCTTGCTCTCCTCGCGCACCAACTTCATGCCGTTGTATTCCGGCGGGTTGTGGCTGGCGGTGATCATGACGCCGGCGCCGTGCTCCTGACTCGCGGTCGCAAAGTAGACCATCTCCGTGCCGCAAAGGCCGATGTCCACGGCATCCACGCCGGCGTCCACCAGCCCGCGAATGACCGCGTCCGCCAGCGCTCGGCTCGACAAGCGGATATCGTGCCCGACCACGCAAGAATCGCAGCCGGTGAAGTCCGCCAAGGCGCGGGCGGTAGCGTAGGCTATCTCCTCGTTCAGTTCGCCCGGCACTTTGCCCCGGACGTCGTACGCTTTGAAGCAGGGGAGGCGTTCAGGCATGGGTGCCTACAGATACCCCAAACCGCCCGCCGCCGGTGGTATAATCCGGGCAGTGAAACGTCTTGGCTCGCGTCTTCCGGTGCGCTGGAGCACCGGAAGTTGGTTTGGGATGGCGTCTGCGGCTCAGTCCAGACGGTCGGTAAGGCCGTCTGCCTGCACGCCCGACGCCCCCGCGCGTCGGGCGTTCTTGTAAGTAGAGATGTCGGACCGAGTCCTGTTGCTGAACAACAATTACGAGCCTCTGAACGTGTGCTCGATGGTTCGAGCCGTCTCGCTCATGGCGAAAGGGAAGGTCGAGGTCCTGCACCGGAACGGGCACACGGTTCGAACCGCAACGACTGAGTTCAGCGCGCCGAGCGTTATCCGCCTGCGGTACTTCGTGCGCCGGCCGATGCCGCAACTGCGCCTGTGCAGGCAGTCGGTTCTCGCTCGCGACGACTACACCTGCCAGTACTGCGGCCTCCAGTCGAGAGAACTCACGATTGACCACGTCGTGCCGAGGACGCTGGGCGGAAAGCACACATGGGACAACGTCGTTGCCTGCTGCAGGCGGTGCAACCTCAAGAAAGGGGACAAGCTGCCGCAGCGAGCAGGCATGAAGTTGAGGAGCAGGCCACGAAGACCGCGCTACGTGCCATACATCTCGCTGCAGCACTACTTGCGCGGACAGAAGAACGAAGACTGGATGCTGTACCTTCCGGTCTTCTCCGACCTGCTGCCCGCGGAGTAGCGCTTCGCTCCACCACGAAACTCTCTCATGGTCACTGCACGCACCATCGCCGACGCACGAGACGCGGTCGCCCTCGACCGCGTGCTGCTTGTGCCCACGATGGGCGCATTCCATGAAGGGCATCTCAGCCTCATCCGAACCGCCGTCGCAGACCGGAAGGCGGAGGGCGGGGTCGTCGCCGTTACGCTGTTTGTGAACCCCGCCCAGTTCAACGACTCGCGAGACCTCGAGGCGTATCCCAGAGACGAAGAGCGGGACTTCCGCCTCGCGCGGGAATGCGGCGCGGACATCCTGTTCGCGCCCGCGGTAACCGAGGTGTACCCCCGGGGCCAGACAAGGACAACGGTCATGCCTGCCCATGTCGCCTCACGATGGGAGGGAGAGCGCAGACCCGGGCACTTCGCAGGAGTTGCGACCGTCGTCGCCAAGCTTTTCAACATCTTCTTACCGGACATCGCCTATTTCGGCGAGAAGGATTGGCAGCAGTGCAGGGTTATCGCCGAAATGGTGGAGGACTTGGACTTTCCGACGTGGCTCCGCTTCTGCCCGACGGTTCGCGAGGCGGACGGGCTGGCGATGTCCTCAAGGAACGCGCGCCTGTCCAAAGTCGCCCGCTCCAAAGCGCCAGCCCTCTATCGGTCGCTCCTCCGCGTGGCAAAGGCTGTCGCCGCCGGCGAAGAGATGGATCGCGCTTGCCAAAGCGCGGCGGAAGCGCTGCTGCGAAAGGGGTTCGGCGGCGTTGACTATGTCGCCGTCGTGGACGAGGTGACCCTTGAGCCGGCGGCGTCCCCCGGCCCAGGCTTGCGCGTCCTCGGCGCCGCGACCCTCGAGGGCGTGCGGCTGATTGACAACGTCCCCGTTGAGGTCTGAGAGCGCCCCCTCCCCTCTTGAGGGGAGGGCCGGGGTGGGGTCCGATCGGAGCGACTCCTCCGAACATCAGTCTCGCTTCCGGCTTCGTCGGAGCGAACACAAGGAAACTTAGGGAGCGTGAGCGTCTCGCGAACACGGATCCCGCCTGTCCTCAGCACCCAAACAGTGAGCGTCCGCGACCCCTCCCCGGCCCCCCCGC
>JBBIIO010000028.1:0-29286 GCA_037446435.1 Armatimonadota bacterium | reverse complement strand
ACCACGCAAACTCAGCGCGAGATGGCGGCTGAGTTGATTCGGGAGCAAGTGCTCATCGCTACGCGAGAAGAAGTGCCGCACGGCGTCGCCGTCGCACTGGAGAGTTGGGAGGATGCCGATCCCGCCGACGAGAAGCCGGTCACCCGAATCAGCGCGGCGATCGTCGTGGAGCGCAAGTCCCAAAAGCCGATTCTCATAGGCCGCGGCGGCTCGATGCTCAAGCGCATCGGCACAGAGGCGCGCAAGGAGATCGAGCGAATCGTAGGCAATCAGGTGTACCTCGAACTGTTCGTTAAGGTTCGGGAGAACTGGAGAGACAAGCCCGCACTGCTGCGGGAGTACGGCATCCTGTGAAGCTGGGAACCGACGAGCGGTCTTGAGGGTATTATCTTCGAACCCACATTCGTGGAGGCAAACAAATGAAGAGAACTCAACCGAAACTCACTTGTTGCTTGTGGCTTCGGCCTGCGTCCGGCGTCGTTCATTGGAGGTGTGCAGGATGCTCAACCTTGTCGTGACCGCCCTAATCCTGGCGGCGGCGCCGCCGGATTCTACCAGCCAACCAGCGCCACGAGCGCTGACTACGACCTTCGCATACACTGCGACCATCCCAGAGGTGAAGGGCGACCTCGACCTCTGGATTCCCGTGCCCTCGAACAACCCGTTCCAAACCGTCTCCGACATCGTCGTTGAGGCAAAGGTGGGCGGAAAGACTCAGCCCTTCAACATCAACACGGAGCAGGACTACGGCAACCGCATGGTGCACGTCCGCGCCCCGGGAGCCGACGGCGAGGCGAACGTGTCGGTCCGCTTCACCGTCCGCCGAGTTGAGGCTCGTGTCCTCAGCGGGGAGACCTACCCCCGAGGATGGCCGCCTCCATCGCTGGCGAGGTGCCTCGCAAGCGACTCCCTCGTGCCTGTCGGTGAGCAGTACGCCGAGTTGGCGCGAGAGGTCGCAGGTGGAGTGCTCTTGATTCAAGACCGAATGCGGAGAATCTTCAAGCACGTGGTGAGCGACTTCGCGTACGACTACGAGAAGACTTCGCCCAAACTCGGCGAGGGAGATGTGGAGTTCGTGTGCGACATCAAAACAGGGAACTGCTCCGACATACACAGCTACATCATTTCGCTCGCACGGTCATCAGGGATACCGGCTTACCTCGAGTATGGGTTTCCCGTTGCCGGCATCCCGGTGGCTGATCCGCTTCCACGCACAGGAACGATCGGCGGCTACCACTGCTGGATGTGGTTCTGGGACGATTCAGTCGGGTGGATACCGATTGACGCCTCCGACGCTATCCGTTGGAAGGACGCGAAGCGGCCAGTGGAATCCGATTCCCTGTTCGGCAATCTCGTCGTAGAGCGCAACGCCGTTGCGATCTCGAAGGGGCGCGACATCAACCTTGTTCCGCCTGCCAAGCAAGGCCCGCTCAACTACTTCATCTATCCGTATGCTGAGGTGAACGGCCAGTCCGTGACGCCGAAGTGGACGATGAACTACGAGATGGCGCCATAGGCGCGCGAAAGAGAAGTGGGGGCGAATCGCCCCCACTAACTCCTTTGCTCTCCTCCGGTCAAACTACTTGCGCTTCAATCTCCGCGAGGCGAGCGCGGCCAGGCCGACTCCGATCGCAGCGAGCGTTCCCGGCTCGGGAACGGGTGCGACTTTGCCGGAGCCCTCGCCGTTGATTCCCTGAATGTGGAGTAGAGCGAAGACGTTCAGGTTGCCCTGCGACAGGGCAACGAAGTCGTCCTCCGACAGGCCGTCGCCCATGACTCGCCAACTGACGGACTCGCCTGGCTTGAGGCGATGCGCCCCTCCGTCTCGATTCGAGACTTCGAAGTCTACATACATGTCAAATCGGCCGCCGGCATTGTTGAACGCGTCCACTCCGAAGCCAAAGCCGGTGATCTTCGTGCTGCTGTGGTTCAGCGTTAGATTGTCTGCGAACGGGTCCATGTTGAGAAGCAGCTTCGAGATGAACTGCCCCTCCGCGGAACCCGCGTTGTGGCTCAACGTCATGTCCACGGTGTCGGTTCCGTTGTCCTCGATGGTGAGCGTTGCCCAAGGGCTGCTCCCCTGCGGCATTTGGCCGGTGATGAGGACCTCAAAATCAAACGTCACGATTGCGGAGGCTGACGGCCCTGCCAGGGTTAGGGCGGCTGCGGCTCCAATCCATACTAACTTGCTTGCTCGCGTCATGGCGACTACTCTCGTCTCCTCCGGGGACTGGGTCCAGCCCTGTCGCCCACTCACTTGACTGCAATTCTGATGCCAGAGTTCCCGTGAGGGCAACGGTTTTGTTACCAGGTTTTTAAGGACCGGTAAGGGTAAACAGCGGCGTAGCGCCCTGCTTTGGCTGGGGAGAGTCGCGAAAAATGTCTCGGATTTCTTTGGCGAAACCTTGACATACGGGAACGTTGCACGGTAGTATAGTCGTCGTGTTCAGTTACACTCGGCGCGATGCATCCCGCCACGATGGCGGCGGCTCGCACCGACCAATCCATTGATGAGGAGTAAACAACGACCCATGAGAAAGACCAAGACTTCAAGGAAGAAAACCGCAAGAACTTCTACAAAAGCGGCACGACCGAAGAAGACGGCAACCAGAGCCGCGGCCAAGTCCGCACCCGCGAAGAGTGCAGGAAAGAACGGCCGCGGGCGTCCGCCCAAGATGATCAAGGCGTTCGGCACCGAAAAGAGCCTGCGAGACTGGGCTCAGGACCGGCGCTGCAAGGTTACACCGGCGACTCTCCGCGCTCGCTTGCGCTCCGGTATGACTCCGGAGGAAGCGATTAGCGCGCCGCCGTACCAGGCACCCGGTAATCGGAACTCGATCCTCGTTACCGCCTTCGGAGAATCGAAGAACATTCGCCGCTGGTCCCAGGACAAGCGCTGCAAGGTGAGCTACTACACCCTCGTCCAGCGCGTCCGCACGGGAATGGATCCCGAGATGGCGATCACAGCGCCCGTCACCAAGGGCTTCTACAACAAGGTGCTCTTCGGCCAGAAGGCTCGCGAAGCCAGCCCGAGCTACACGCCCCACTGGGTGATGCGTGAGGCTCGCGAAAACCTTCCGCCGCGCCCGCCCGCCCGTCGAGGCAGGGGCGTCTCCAAGAAGTACAAGAAGCAGGGCTCGTAACTCACGGCTTAGGGGCGGTCGAGCCTCGACCGCCCCAAAACCGTTTCATCGAAGTTCGCTAACATCCGACTCGGCAAGGATGCGCCTCCGAGCCGCTTCATCCTCCCAGCCTTCCAGCGCAGCCACCTCGCTCGGCTGGAGGAACTGAATCTCCTTCCCCGTGGACACTGCGCCCAAGAGCACTCGCGCAGCCTTCGCAGCCATCAGTGTGGTCGCGAGCGCGTCGGCGGCGGTCTCGCCCAGCGCGATCAACCCGTGGTTTCGCAGCCACACACACTTCAGGCGACCCTCCCACGCTCGCAGACGGGCGGCAACCTCTCGCGCAAGCGGAAGGCCCGGCATTACATACGGCACGAAGAGCGTCGCAGGCCCGCACAGCACAACCTCGTCGGGAAACAGCCTGCGGCGGGCGAGATCATCCGCTTCGTTCAGAGCGAGAACGCTCAACAACGCCTCTGGGTGCGTGTGCGCGACGAACCCCGCGCCCGAGCGAAGGAGCAACACCGCGTGCATCCATGCCTCGGTCGAAGGGCGCTTACCCTTGCCGGCAGGAACCGCGGCTGCGTCGAGCAGCCCTCGCGCTTCAGCGATGGAGACATCGCGCCCACGCGCGCTCTCGAGCAGTCGCTCGGCGTCCACCGCGACGAAGTCCTCCGCCGTGCAATCGCCCAGGCGTCCGCCGCTGCACGTGACCCACATCGTCTCTCCTTCGATGCAACTGACGTTGCCTTCGGCGAGAATCGCCAAGCCGGATGCCGGGTCGCCCAGCCGCCGAGCAAGGGTTACCAAAGATTCCGGAGGTGAGGGCGCGTGGCTCATGAGGCCTCCCTCCGGCGGGCAGCCCGCGCTGCCTGCCGCCACCGGTCAATCGCCACAGCGAGCACGATGATCGCGCCGGTGGCTATCTGCTGCACCCAGTTCGGCATACCCATCTGCGATCCGCCCGCCCGGACGGTCGCCATGATGATAGCCCCGATGAGGCTGCCGGCGACGCTGCCCTGACCGCCGCTGAGGCTGCCGCCGCCGATGACGACTGCCGCAATCACGTCGAGTTCCAGCCCCTCGGCAACGGTCGGGTCGCCAACCGTGAGTCGAGAGAACTGCATCAGACCCGCAACGCCCGCCATCAGCCCGGCGATGGCGAACACGGTCACTCGCACACGCTCAACAGCAACGCCAGAGATGCGCGCAGCCTCCTCGTTCGAACCGACTGCGGCGACGCGTCTGCCGAACACGGTCGCCCTGAGAACCCAAGCAAACAGCGCCGCAAGCAGGAGGAGCAGCCACACGCCCCACGGCAGCAGCCGCCATCGCTCTTCGGGTCGCATCGCCGCGAGCAGTTCGCTCAACCACGTTAGCGGCGCGTCTATCTTCTGCTCGCCCGCGAGGCCCTTCGCCACTCCGCGAAAGATGAGGAGGGTGCCGAGGGTCACGATAAACGACCCTACTCGCAGACGGGTAACGAGCGCGCCATTCACCGTCCCCCCGACGGCGGCGACGAACAGACCCGCAGCCACAGCGAGCATCGGATCGGCGCCGCGCTCCAGGGCAAACGCGATGACGACCGTGACCAACGCGATGAGCGACCCGATGGAAAGGTCAATCGCGCCGGACAGGATAACCAGCGTCATTCCGATCGCCGCGAAGCCGACAATCGCCGTTTGCCGAAGGATTGTCTCCAGGTTCTGGAGGGAGGCGAACGACGGCCCGACCTGCCACGAGAACAGCAGCATGACCCCCAGCCACGCTCCCACAAGACCAGCGACGTTCCCGAACCCTTTCAATCTCCGCCCTGCTTTGTCGGGCGGTTTTACCTGCGGCGCTACTTCACCGGAGCCACCAGGGCGGCGATCTCGGGGTCGCTGAGGTTCTCACGCGTTACGAGCGTCGCGCCTGTATCGATCCGCTTCTCCACGCCCTCACCTCGGATGTGCGCGACGATGCTCTTCACGGCGAGGTAGCCCATCTTCCGAGGGTTCTGGACGACCAGAGCGTCGAGGTGACCCTCTCGAAGCGCTTGCACCATCTTGTCGGAAGCGTCGAACCCCACGAACCGCACCTCCCCGGCAAGCCCAGCGTCTTGCAGCGCGCGCAGCATTCCGAACGTGGACGACTCGTTCGGGCAAAAGATGCCGTCCGCTCCGAACGCGCCGCCCTCGCGGAACCGCGCGATGAGGTTCTCGCCCGCCTTCTGCGCCGACTCGGTCGTTGCTCCGGCGTACTGCTCCTGGCTGATGACCTGAATGCCCGGCGCGGCGCGTAGCGCTTCCAGGAAGCCCTCTTCTCGCTCGTGGGTCGAGGCAGAGCCTTCCTGGTAGCGCAGCAGGATGACGCGCCCCTGTCCGCCGAGCAGTTCAACCATCTTC
Organism: Armatimonadota bacterium; assembly: GCA_037446435.1. Classification (GTDB taxonomy): domain Bacteria; phylum Armatimonadota; class Fimbriimonadia; order Fimbriimonadales; family ATM1; genus J051. The sequence continues at coordinate 23,777 of JBBIIO010000028.1, read as the reverse complement.
TCACCGGCAAGTTCGCCGGCGGCGAAGTTATCCGTCGCTACGAACGAAACCGTGTCAACGTCCTTGAGGCCCGAGTCGAAGATGAGCACCGGGATGCCGCCGCGCTGAGCGTTTTGCACGGGAACGCGCAGCGCCATGTCGTCTAGCGGTGCAAGCACGATGCCGTCCACGCGCTGCGTAGTGAAGTCCTCTACCACTTTGATCTGCTCCTCGCGGTCATCCTCCTTGAGCGGGCCCTTCCAGATGACCTCGACGCCCAACTCGTCGGCTGCGTCCCTTGCTCCGGCGTGCACCGACTTCCAGAACTCGTGCGTCGTGCCCTTCGGTATCACCGCGATCCGAAGCTTGCCCTCGCCGTCCCCTACGCCGCTCTCCTTCTCGCCCTGGCAGCCGGCCAACGCAGCAACCACAACGAAAAGAACCACGATCCAAGCGCGTCTCATACCCATGATTATGCTTCCTCCGGCGTGCGGAGGGTGCCTTCTCAAGTATCCTTCGAGCATGAACGCTCCAACCATCCGCGTCGTCGGCGGGGGATTTGCAGGCTGCGAGGCAGCATGGGCGGCGGCGAACCGGGGCTGCCGGGTTACGCTCTTCGAGATGCGCCCCAAGGTGATGACACCCGCCCACCAGACGGACCGCCTGGCGGAACTCGTGTGCTCGAACAGCTTCAAGTCGCTCAACCCTGACTCGCCGGCGGGACTGCTCAAAGAGGAGATGAAGTGGCTCGGCTCCCTCATGATCCCGACGGCGGAAAGCCACTCCGTACCCGGCGGTGAGGCGCTCGCGGTGGACCGGCACGCATTCGCCGACGAAATGACAGAGCGGATCGAGTCCCACCCCAACATCGGGGTCGTGCGCGAGGAGTTCCGGCCGGACGCGCTCGAAGCAACCACGCCAACCATCATCGCCACCGGGCCGCTCACCTCGGAGTCCCTCTCGGAGTGGCTCAAGCAGGCAACGGGGCAGGAGCACCTGTTCTTCTATGACGCAGTCAGCCCGACCGTAACCGCCGAGAGCGTGGATCGCTCCCGCGTCTGGAAGCAGAGCCGCTACGACAAAGGAGACGCCGCCTACCTCAACTGCCCAATGACCAAGCAGGAGTACGAGCGATTCGTTGACGCGTTGCTCGCCGCCGAGCAGGCGCCGCTCCACGAGTTCGAAAAGGGTAAGCACTTCGAGGGATGCCTGCCGATCGAGGAGATCGCACGGCGGGGAAGGGAAAGCCTGCGGTTCGGCAACTTTAAGCCGGTCGGCCTGACCGACCCGAGAACAGGCCGGCGCCCCTATGCGGTGGTGCAACTGCGGCCCGAAAACCGAGAGAAGTCGCTCTACAGCCTCGTCGCCTGCCAGAACCGAATGCGATGGGGCGCGCAGAAGGAGGTTCTGCGGCTCATCCCGGGCTTGGAGAACGCCGAGTTCGTCCGCCTCGGCGTGATTCACCGGAACACCTACGTTAACTCGCCGCAGGTCCTGGATTCGCGGCTGGTCGTTACCACTGGAAAGACGCCCTGCGTCGTGCTGCTCGCCGGCCAGATAACGGGAGTGGAGGGATATGTCGAGAGCGGCGCGATCGGAATCCTCGCCGGCTTGTCCGCAGCCGCGGCGGCAGGCGGACCTCTTTACGAGCCTCCTCCCCGTGAGACCGCGCTCGGCAGCCTGATGGCGCACATCCTGAACGACGAATCGCCCGGCTTCGCGCCGATGAACATCAACTGGGGCCTGCTGCCGACGCCCGAGGATCCGATCCGCGACAAAGGGGAGGCGCGTCGGCGAAAACTGGAGGCCGCCCGCCGCAAGTTCGATGCCTGGCTGGAGAGCCTGGGGGCCGCGGCTCATGCGTGAAGGGGTGGCGGCCGTTCTCGCCGTCCTCTTTCTCGCCGTGGGGTGCTCCCGACCGAAGCAGGCGATCGAGCAGCCGTCGATCGTGCCGCTCGAAGTCGGAGACAAGCCGATCTTCGCTGTCGCCTGGTCGCCAGATGGCTCGCTCATCGGCGTCGGCACCGACCTGGGCGACGTCATGGTCTTCGACGCCAACACCGGCGATCTGCTCAACACCCTGCCGCGCACGCTTGGACGGGTAACCGACCTCGCCTTCGACACAACAGGTCGGCGACTACTCGGCGTCAGCCTCGACGGCCGCTGGTGCGAGTGGTACGTGGCGACGCCCACCGTGCCGACCGAGTGCTACTTCGAAGGACCGCCCTTGCTGGGCGTTAAGCTTTCGGCACACGGAGGCGCGCTGATTGCGCCACCCGACGCTTGGGCTGCCCGTGAGGTCACCAACGGGGTGCTCGCTGTGGAGCCTAACGGCCTGACCCTCGATGGCCACCCGCTTTGGTCGCCGCCACGAGGGGACACCGTCACGGCGGGGACTGTCTCGCCGCGCTTCGTCGCCGTCGGGACCCGAAGCGGGAGGCTGTTCCTGCTCGATCACGCCGGGAAGGTTCTCGCGTCCGCCCGAAACGGAGTTCACCGCATCAACACGGTCAGCATCTCGCCGGATTCGCGCCTTGTGGCGGACGGGGGCGTGGATGGCGTCCTGCGCTTCAGCGCCGTCCCCGGCCTCAGGCTCGTGACCACCCTGCGGTTCGAGACGGGCTGGATCACCGACTGCCACTTCAGCCCGGATGGGAGCCGCATCGTCGTTGCCGGGCACGACCTAACCCACAGACCGGGCGTCAACCGCGTCCGGGTCTGGCAAGTTCCCTCGGAGTAGGCGCCTGCCCCGGCTTATGCGCATAGAAGGAGTCCAGCGCCGGGCGTCGAATGTGGTAGCGTGGATGCTCAATCCTCCAACCGCCACGCGCCCGATGCCGCTGTGCTGACCGAACTCCGGAAGATTCCCAATGTGGGGCCCGCCGTCGCCGACGACCTGCTCCGCCTCGGCATCCGCTCCCTCGAGGAACTGGCGCTCCAAGACCCCGACGAGATGTACCGGCGGCTTTGCGACTTGGACGGCAAGCGGCACGACCCCTGCGTTCGAGACATCTTTGCCGCGGTTACAGAGTTCGCCCGAGTCGGTGAGGCGAAGCCCTGGTGGGAGTACTCCCGCCTGAGAAAGGGCGCCGAGCTCATCTGACGGGGTCGAGATGCTCTACGCAGCCGTCGCTGCGGCGCTGGTGTACGGCTTGCGCCTCCTTCGCCTGGACGGTGCGGTCGCGGCGTTCGCGGTGGGCGCGCTCGTTTTCGAGGGGGGCGGGCTGGGGATGGCGGTCGCGCTACTGCTGTTCTTCTGCACGTCGGTGGCGCTCGGGCGATTGGCGAGGCGGCGGAAGGAAGCCCTCGCTGCCGACCTCGCGCCCGCCCCCAGGAGCGCGATTCAGGTGCTCGCGAACGGCGGCGTGGCGGCGCTGCTCTGTGGGCTTAACCTCCTGGAGCCATCGCCCAGTCTGTTGGCGGGCGCGTTGGCATCGGTGTGCGCCGCCAACGCGGACACTTGGGCAACCGAGGTTGGTCTTGCGTTCGGCAAGGCGCCGTTCCGCATCACGACCCTGCAGCCTTCGCCTCCTGGTCCGAGCGGGGTGGTTTCCGTCCAGGGGCTGATTGCGGCGTTCGCAGGCGCGATGCTGGTCGCCGCCGCTTCGCCTCTGGTCGGCCTGACGCACCTCGCCGGGGAATTGGCGGTCATCGGCTTCGGCGGCGCGCTGCTCGACAGCGTGCTCGGGGACACGCTCCAGCGGACGGACGCGGGCGGAGGGCTTCGGTGGATGACGAACGACACGGTGAACCTACTCAGCACCGGTGCCGCCGGCGCTGTGGGCTACCTACTGGTGTGACGGAGCCTTCACGGCACACCGACGCCCTGAGGAGAAGGGAAAAGGCAAGCAGGAGTGCCGGGGACGGGCGTCGAATTACCACGCTAAGGAGCAAGAAGAATGACGAGCCTATCTAACCCGTGCCTGCGGCGGGCGTTCACGCTCGTTGAACTGCTTGTCGTCGTGGCCATCATCGCGATCCTCACGGCGATCCTCTTCCCCGTTTTCGCCCGCGCGAACGAGGCGGCGAAGAAGACCAACTGCCTGATGAACGTTCGGCAATTCTCCGCAGCGACGATCCTCTACTCGTCGGACTACGACGATGTTCTCCCTCGGGCGGACGGGTGCCAGCCGTACAGTTCACTGAACCCTGAACTGAACCGCCCTGGTCGCGTGCCCGGGGACGGCTGCTCGCAGTGGCCGTTCGCCTATAGGCTCAACCATTACAGTTGGCCGAAATGGGTGCTGCCCTATGCGAGCACGGTGCAACTTTTCTTCTGCCCATCGCGCGAGAAGGACGGGAGAATGTGGAGCGAGAACGGCGAGATCATGAACGGATACGCCATCAACCTGTCGCTCACCGGCGCGCTGAACACTTGGGGAAACCCGCTGCGGCTCGGCGCTTATCGAGACAGTTGGCTCGGCGGCAAGATGGGCAACGTGCCGGATCCCTCCTCCGCCATGCTGTTCATGGAGCTGTCCAGCAGCCGCATCTCCTTTCTGCCCGTGTTCGCCACGCCGAGCGCGAACAGGCAGACCGCCTACCCTACCGCCCTCCGCGAACTGTGGGCGCCGATGCTGATGCGCTGGAGGTCGCCGAGCGACTGCGCACCGACCGACGAAGTGGACGACCTGCTCATCCCGCACAACGAGGGCTTCGTCATCGGCCGGGTGGACGGCAGCGCGAAATGGTACTCGGTTCGGCGGTTCCTGTCCGAGACGCCGTCTCGCGCCGAGTACATCGTCCCGCAGTATGCCGGCGGGTGGCAGTGCGGCCCGGTGGACGGCTCGCGCACGGTGCCCGAGCCGCCTCGGTGGTTCGGAGAGTGGCCGCTCTGGGCGCTGCATTAGCCACTGGCGAACAGGCACCGCCGAGCGTGTCGAATGTTCGGCAGCCCCCGCCAGCCCCTTTGGGCTCCGTTGCTCCCGGATCTCAGATGCCGTACAGCGACACGTACCCCCGCCGCACAGCGATCATGACGGCATGGACACGGTTCTTCGCATGGAGCTTGTCGTAGATTTTCTCGGTCAGATAGTCTACGGTCGCCTTGGACGTGCCGAGAGCCTTGGCGATTTCAAGGGCAGTTTGGCCCTGCGCCATACGGAGCAGCACTTCCATCTCCTTGTCGGACAACGGGTTATCGCGAGGTTTCCTCTGCTTCTGCATAGGACCGCCTAAACCGAGCAGAATGCGTAGAGCAGGGCGACGAGCGCGCCTCCGCCAGTTCGACTACTTCTCGTCGGACGCGTAGAGAGGGATGTATCCCCGCTGAAGGGAGATCCGGACGGCATGCACGCGGTTTCGGACACCCAACTTGCGGAAGACTCGCTCAAGGTGGTAGTCCACGGTGCACTTCTGAATCCCCAGTTCATCGGAGATCTCCCGGCTCGTCATGCCCTGGGCGACAAGCCCGAGGACCTCCGTTTCGCGCGGGGACAAAGGGTTCTTTCTAACTCCTCTTTGACTCGGCATAAATTTCTCCTGACTATATGTACGTGCCCCAGGTGGGGTCACATCCCCTATTACGGGGCGCAGGGGCGGTTGGTGCCGTGAATTTTGTCCAAGACCGCGATTGCGCCCCTCTGGAGGGGTATCAGTAGTTACGATACCCGTTCTCGCCGCCTGCGCACAAGGCGTATTAGCCCCTAAGTACAATCCCCGAAGAAGGAAACCCGATGAAGCCTCTGACGATGCGCGATTTTGCCCCGACCGACCGCGAGGCGGCACTCCGAATCTGGGAGGATGCGTTCCTCGGGGACAACGCGGAGCCGTCCGAGGAGTGGTTCTCGCTTCCTGGAGCACGCCTGTTCGTTTGGGAGCAGGGCGCAGAGGTCTGTGCCACGGCGCGCATCCACGAGTTTCAAGCATCCCGAGGCGAGGCGCGGCTGCAGTGCGGTGGCTTGGCAGTGGTGGCGGTCGCCCTGCCGCTACGGAGAACCGGGGTGGGTGCCCAGGTGGTCCGTGACTGCCTCGCCTGGATGCGAGCCGAGGGATACCCGCTGTCCTCTCTCTACGCCTTTCGGGAGGCGTGGTACCGCTCGCTCGGCTACGAGGTGTGCGGGCGCAGGTGGAAGGTGTCGGTGCCTGCAGGGCGGCTCCCCGCCGTGGAGGGAGGGCTTCCGATCCGCGAGGCCTCGCCGGAGGAGTGGAGTCTGCTCGAGCCCTGCCACGCCGCGTGGGTGAGGCGGTACTGCGGCATGAACCCACGAACCGAGCAGCGATGGAAGAAAGTGCTCGCCCCCTCAGGCAAGCCGCACTCCGTGCTCGTTGCGGGTGAACCGGCGCAAGCGTATGTGGTGCTTCGGTCCACGGCTAAGTTCTCCGGCGAGCAAGCCATCACCGAGGCGGTCTGGGAGACAGCGGCGGGCTACCGCGCATTCTTTGAGATCCTCGCGAAGGTGGGCATGAACCGCTCGAAAGTCTCTTGGCACGAGCCGCCTGACCTGCCGTACCTGGTGGAGCACTTCGATACGGATGTGGAAGTGTCCCTCTCCCGCCCCGTCATGTTCCGGGCGAACGACGTGTCGTCTGCCATGAGGGCTTTGCAGCCGGACGGCGAGGGTGAGTTCACGGTCGAGGTCGTTGACGAAGTCATCCCGGAGAACCGGGGTCCCTGGGCAGTGCGGTACAAGCCGGGCGAGGTCGAGGTCTCACCGGCGAAGGCTGCGGAGATCGTGTTGGACATACGCGCGTTCTCCCAGGCGCTGTTGGGCCAGCCCTCGTTACGCGAGTTGGCAAGGGCTGGGCGGACAGCGTCATCCTCCGCCCGAGCCCTCGAAGCCGCAGCAGCGCTGATGCCGGAGAGCGACGTGTACTGTTTGGAGTTCTTCTGATGCGACAGGCTGGAGGGCGAGCTGGATGAGCAGGATGGAGGAGTTCTTCGCACGCTACGTCGTGCTGTTCCTGACGGCGTTCTTCGCCGGTGGTGTCTTCCTGTTGATCGGTCTATTGCCCGTGCTGCCCGGGGGCCCGTTCATCATGATCGGCTCGGTTCTGATGGCGGTGAGCGTGATCGCCGCACTCGGCGGAGTTCTCGTCGCGGGCAAGTTCGGCGCGAGCCGGGGCGTCCGAAGGAGCAAGGGGATGCCGGTAAGGAGGCCCGCCTACATCGAGTACAAGTTCCGAACCGACGACGGCAAGCCGCTCATCGCCGAGGAGGAGGCGGAGGGTGCGGAGCGATGGCACGTCGTGTTGCGCACCAAGGCCAACCGAAAACTCGAAGTCGAGACTGCGCGGCAGGTGTATGACTCCTGCCCGGAGGGGATGTGGGGCTGGGCGTGGCTGCAGAGCGACTGGATGGGCAGGTTCGAGCCCGACCCAGACCTCCAGCGTCAGATGGAGCCGTAACCTCGCGGTAAAGTTCGCAGCATGAAGCGGGTGCTGGTTACCGGAGCCTCGCGCGGAATCGGCCGCGCCATCGCGGAGCGCCTGGCGCGAGACGGCTGGCTGCCCCTCATTCACTACCACCGGCACTCCGACGCGGCGAGGGAAGTAGCGGAGGCGTGCAGCGGCGACACGAGCGACCGTGGGTACGACCTCGCGCAACCGGAGGACTGCGAAGCGCTGTGGCGCTGGGCGGTCTCCGGCGGACCAGTGGACGCGCTCGTGAACAACGCTGGAATCTATCGCGCCATGCCGTTCGACCACGCCGACGACGAGCAGTTTGTGGAGAACATGCAGGCGCACTTCTGGACGAACCTACGGGCGCCGCTGCTGCTGACCCGGAGGTTTGTTCAGCAGCAGCGTCCGGGAGCGGTCGTCAACGTGGCATCCAGGGTCGGCTTCAAAGGGGAAGCGGGGGCATCTGCGTACGCGGCGTCGAAGGCGGCGCTGATCAACCTCACTCGCTCGCTGGCGGTCGAACTCGCGCCGAGAGGGTTGCGGTTCTTCGGCATCGCGCCGGGCTGGGTCGAGACTGCGATGGCACGACCGGGCATGAAAGAGCGAGGCGAGGAGATTGTCGCAGGAATCCCGCTGGGACGGGTCGGCACGCCCGAGGATTGCGCCGAGGTCGTCTCCTTTCTCCTGAAACCGGAGGCGGAGTACCTCAGCGGCGTAGTCATAGACATCAACGGAGCAAGCTACTTCCATTGACGATGAACCTGATCCCAAACGCCGACTTCCAGCAGGGTATGGGCAGTTGGGAGGCTACGCCGGGAGGGGTGACCCTTGTGCGAACGCACGCGAAGCGCTTCGTCTTGCTCGCGGGGGAGCGCCGAGCCGCCGCGATCTGTTCCGACCCCGTAGATGTCGTGCTCGGCGCGGCGTACCGGCTCCTTGTCGAGAGGGCGATTCCCGGAGAGGTGCAGGTGCTCCTGCTCTCGCGGGAGGAGGTGCGGCCGGCGACGCCGGATACGGAGTTCGTGGCATGGGACACTCCGATCCGCGTGCAACTTGCCACCCCGGCCGGCAAGCGGGCAGGCGTGTCGCGCGTCGCCCTCGAGCCCGTTGGCGCCCGGCTGGAGATGAGCAACGTTCGAGACACCACTGCGTTCGTCGAGCCGGGGGGTGAGTACGAGATTCTTGTTGAAGTGGCGAACTCCGGAAGCGAAGTCGTCTCGGGTGGCACGGCAACCCTTCTCGCACCCCACCACGATCTCGCCGAGGAGCACCGCGACCTGCGGCGGGTTCCGACCCTTGCGCCCGGAGAGACTGCGACGCTTTCGTGGCCCATCGCGAAGCAGCACCGGGCGAGCGCGCCGTTCGAGATTCGCCTCGAGTACGGCCTGAGGAGCCAGACGCTTGCAGGCGCCACGCTTCGCCACCGCCCTCGTGCGCCGGAGAGGAAGACGCTGAAGAGCGTTGACGGCGGCTGGCAGTGGTTCACCATCGCCAGCCGTGGCCTGCGTCTTACGGCGCACGAGACCGACTTCGACTACGGGCCTATGCTTCTCACCGACGACAAGGCGAAGAGGGACCTCGGCGTCGTGCAGCGCATCGGGCGTGTGATTCATCAGGATGGCGCGACCGACCTCTGGTCGAGGAAGCGCAGCCTCACGCCGGCGGGGATCCAACTCGCAGGGCACAGCGAGCTCGCCGAGTGGGAAGTTGAGGTTCGGCCGGAGCATCGCCTGAAGGGAATCCTCCTCGGGATACGCCTCACACCCAAGCGCCGCATCGCTGAGGCGCACCTCGAACTCGCGCCGTTCCAGACCCTGTTACCGCTGAGCGAGCGGGCAGGCGGCTTCGTCGTCGGCGCACCGGGCGGCGAGTCGCACCTGATGTGGAACGTAAGCGCGCGCTTCGAACTCCGGACGCGCGTTCTGCCCCGCGCTGGGGTTGTCGCGCTCGTCTCCGGGCGCGTGCCGCTTCTGCCCGGGCGAACGCAGCGGGTCGAGGCGATCCTTCACCGCTTCGAGGGGGGCATAATCGGCGCCGAGCCGAAATGATTCCCTTTGAAGAGGCGCTCGAGCGCGTAAGAACCTGGTCGCACGGCGCCCGACCGATGCCAGTCGAGCGTGTGCCGCTCGACGACAGCGCGAACCGCGTGGTGGCTGCTCGCGCGCTCGCCGACGCGCCGTACCCCAGATTCGACAACAGCGCCGTGGATGGGTACGCGATCGGGCACGCTGAGGACGGGCGAGAGGGTGCCTCTCTGCAGCCGGCTGCCAGAGTTCGAGCGGGCGATCCGCCTCTCGCCGAGCCGATTGCTCAGGGAACATGCGTCCGCATCTTCACCGGAGCGCCCGTAGCGCGGGACACTTGGGGAATTGTGATGCAGGAGGACGTTGACGCGCTCGACGAGGGGAGCATCGTCGTGCGCACCGAGGTGCTACACGGGCAGCACATCCGCCGCGCAGGCTCGGACATCGCCCAAGGCGAGGTGGTCTTGGAGGCGGGAGAGCGCATCAACGCCGGACACGTGGCGCTGCTCGCGACGGCGGGCATCGCACAACCGCAGGTGCGCGCGCGAGTGCCGGTGGCGGTGATCACCACTGGGGATGAGTTGGTGAGCGCCGAAGAGCAACCGGCGCCCGGCCAGATACGGGATTCGAACGGGCCGATGCTCTTCGCGTTGGCGCGTCGCCTCGGATGCGAGGCCTCGAAGCGGGCGCACGTCCGAGACAGCGAGGAAGACCTCGAGAGCGCGCTCCGCGAAGCGGCAGCATCCCATCGGATTATCGTCATGACTGGGGGCGCTTCAGTTGGCGAGCATGACTTCGCGCCGTCCGTCGCGGCGCGCCTCGGTGAGGTGCTCTTCCACGGCGTCGCGATAAGGCCCGGCAAGCCGATACTGTTCGCAGCGCTCGCAGATACCGCGTTGTTCGCGCTTCCCGGCAATCCCGCTGCGACGTTCGTGGGGTTTCACCTGTTTGTTCGCGAGTGCGTGGCTGGGCTGCTGAGGGAGCGGTACGAGCCGAGGTGGACTCAAGTGCGGTTCATAGACGAGCACCGAACCCGCGAGCGAGATGATTTCCTTCGGGCGACGCTCGACTGGACGGCGACGCCCCCCGAGGCGAGGGCGACCCGGGAGCAGGGGTCGTTCGCGCTCCGCTCGCTGGCGGAGGCGGAGTGCCTGGTGCGCGTCCCCGCTGGGGCGGAGCACCAGCCGGGGCACATGCTGCCGGCGTTGCTCTTGGGTGACCGGTAGGGAGCGCCGCGACCTGGTCCTGGTGCTACCGCACGACCCACCTCACCATGTCGAAGGCTCCGCCCCAGTAGCAGTTCGAACGGTCAGCGTAGTCATCTCGACCTCCTTCTGATACGGTCGACCGTAGTGTAAGCGAAAACTGCCAAATCTGCACGCCCTTTCGGAGGGCTTTCGCCGCCCCCGCGAAGGCAGGTACCCTACACCCTGTGCGCCTGTGCGGAATCGAAACCGAGTACGGCATGGCCGTCGAGGGGCGGACGCCCGCGGATCAGATGCATGATGCCGCTCGCCTCGTCTCGGCTCTGGAAGGACAGGCATGCACCGCTTGGGACTACGCCTTCGAGTCGTCGCATAACGACCTGCGCGGGTTCAAGGTCGAGAGCCTCGCCATCGACCCGGCTGACGCCCGGTGGGACGAGGGGCGCGAGACGCCCGTAGAGAGGGTGGACCGCATCCTTCCGAACGGCGCGCGATTCTACAGCGACCACGGTCACCCCGAGTATGCGACGCCCGAGTGCCGCCGGCTGCTCGACATCGTTGCCCATGACCGCGCCGGTGAGCGCATCGTGCTCTCCGCCGCTCGCGCCTACGAGCGCGAAACCGGCAATCGGGTACGACTGTACAAGAACAACACCGACTTTCACGGCGCGTCCTATGGTACGCACGAGAACTACCTGGTGTCTCGGGATCTCCCTGTAGATCGGTTGCTGCGGGGGTTGGTGCCGTTTCTTTGTGTACGACAGATGCTCGTTGGAGCCGGCAAGGTGGGCAGCGAAGTCGGAGATCGGGCGCCGTTCCAACTGAGTCAACGCGCCGAGTTCTTCCAAGAAATCGCGTCGGTGGACACGCTCTACCGACGCCCGATCTTCAACACGAGGGACGAGCCGCACGCCGACCCCGCGAAATGGATGCGGCTCCACGTGATCGTGGGCGACGCAAACAGGATGGAGTGGTGCACCGTCATGAAGGTCGGCATGACCGCGCTGGTGCTCGATCTCATCGAAGCGGACGACGCGCCGGGTCTGTTTCCGCGCAATCCGGTGCGGGCTATTGCTGAGGTGTCAACGCGGTTGGACGCCAAGTCGCGCGTTGAACTGGAGTCCGGTTCCTGGACGACGCCACTGGACGTGTTGGAAGCGTATCTCGCCGCATGCGCAGCGCAATTCGGCGGGCGCGACGCGGAGACCGACTGGGTGCTTGCCGAGTGGCGTCTTGCGGTGACGGACCTCGCCGACGACCCAGCCCGGCTCGCGGACCGCGTTGACTGGGTTGCCAAGCGACAGATCCTGGAGCAGGTCGGCGGTGGGGACGTGGCTCACCTCCAATCGGTGGACTTGGAGTACGCGAACCTCGACCCGGAAGAGAGCCTCTTCGATGCGCTCCTCTCGGACGGCGCGGTTCAGCGCCTAACGCCGGAGCCGAAGGTGCTCGACGCGATGAGCATCCCGCCCACGACGACGCGCGCCTACGAGCGCGGTACACTCATCCGCGAGAATCTACACGAAATCCGAACCGTAGGCTGGCGGCGAGCCGTACTAAAAAGTGATGAAGTTATCGAGTTTGCACCTGAATTTACCGGCGTCGGCTGAGCGTCGAGAGCGTGACTTGCCTCCGCCGGACCGCAAGCCTTCGGAGGACGACGGACCCTCCCCGCGTACCGTGCCGAAGCCGGGCGAGGACAACGAACTGCTGAGGCGTCTTAGGAAAGTAGACCCCGACCAGGCTCGCAAGTATCGGCAGCGCAGCGGAGAGTAAGTACGGCTATACTTCCGCTGATGGCGAACACCGAAAACGTTCAGTCGTTCGGGCAACTTGTCGGTTTGCCGACTCCCGCGCCTGCGACTGCCACGCGTAGTGTCGAGGGTGTCCATGGCACGACCGTTCTCGCGTTGCGCTTCGACGGCGGCATTCTGAACCTCGGCGACCGCCGGGCGACGATGGCGAACTACATCATGTACGACCGGGCGGACAAGATCATCGCGCTCGACGACTCCACTTTGATGGCGATTAGCGGCTCGTTTGCTCGGAGCGTTGAGATCGCGCGCTATCTTCGCCACGCGTTCAAGTACTACTCACGGACGCAGTTGCAGGACCTCAGCCTTGAAGGGAAGCTGCAGGAGGTAACGCGCGCGTTGAGCAGCAATCTGCAGTTCGCCCTCGACGGGGTGGGCATGTTCCTCCCACTCATCAGCGCCTACGATGGAACCAAGGGCGAGTTCGGAATCTATCTGTACGACGTGCTTGGAGCGCGCTTCCAGAACGACGAGTTCGGCGCGGCAGGCTCCGGTTCCGAACGCATTCGAGGCGTCTTCGACTACGTGTCGCGAACCAGAGGCCCGTTCGAGGAGCGGTCGCTGGAAGAGGTACTCGCCGATGCACTCACGATGCTCGACATCGCGGCCTCTCTCGACACGGCGACGGGGGGGCTTGACCGCGTCTTGCCGGTCGCGATGGTCCTCACGCGCGACGGGATCGAGCGGCTCGGCGACGAGCAGGTCGCGGCGGCAGTGAAAGAGAGCATTCGCGGCCGCTAAAGGTAGTCGTACGTGTCGAGCGGGTCCGGCATCTCGATGGTAACGTCCCGATCCAACTGTATCGTGTGCCAGTCCACCCAGTAGCTGTGCGCGTTCGACGCGAGCAGATTGCGAATGATTCTTGCGCGGGCGGCGGCGCGCGTTTGTGGGGGCTCGGTCATCGCCTCGACGATGCGCACGTCGTCCACAACGTGCCGCGCGTTGCCCATCTCGTCCAGAGCGTGGAAGAGACTCTTCTTCGGATCAATGTTGTGGTATTCCAGGTCAACGGAATGAAGCGAGTCGTCCGACCAGTCCACGCCTGCCTGCTCGCGGTACTGCTCAACGATCGAGTACTTTGCAACCCAATCGAGTCGGTCGTCAAGGAGTAGCGGGTCCTTGTCGAGCAGGTCCAGCGTCTCCTCCCAGTTCTTCAGAACCCAATCGGTCTGTTCGTCGCGCCCCTTGTAGCGCATCGCTCGGCGGAGATACTCGCGGTGCAGGTCGGTCGCTCGGATCGTTGTGCCGTCCGCAAGGGTAACCAACCACCGCCAGGTCGTGTCGCGGCTGACGGAGCGAAGAGCGTGGAGCGGTTCTTCGAGGATGAGCCACTCCGGCACCAGCCCCTCTTCGATGACGTCGAGCACAAGGGCGGTCGTGCCGACCTTCAGGGCGAACGCGAACTCCATCTGGTTCGACTCTCCGAACAGCATGTGTAGGCGCGAGGTGTCACCGTGCGTGAAGAGCGTCTCCCACTTCGGGTTGATGAGCGCCCTGTTGAAGCGCACGCGGCTCGCCACCGTCTTGATGATGTGGTCGGAGCGCTGGCTCAGCTGAAAGCGCACGTTCGGATCAGGCCGCACGCCGTAGACGTTGCTGACCCAAACGAAGTCGATCGGGTGGCGGGCCACCTCGCGAACGTCCACACCCGATCCGGCGAAGTCGAGCAAGTGCCCGCCGACGCGCCCCACCCCTGCGTAGATCTGGCGCGTAACAAGGAACGGGTAGAGGCGGTGAACCGACTCCTGCAGAAAGCGCTCGTCTGCACGCACCAGGTAGTTCTCGTGGCAGCCGAATGTGTGTCCGCCGAAGTGGTCAACCGCGTTGTTGTAGAACGACGCAACGCGATCCAGTTCCAACTCGCGCAAGGCGCGCACCAGGATGCGATGGCCGGCACGGTCAGCCGCTACGAGGTCGAAGATGTTCGCGCACTCGGGAGTCGCGTATTCCTCATGGCTGCCGACCACGTCCACATACAGCCGCCCGCCGTTAATGAGGAAGCCGCCGCTGTACGCTGGCTCGAACGCCTCGTCGCGCGAGTGCCGATCGATGAGACCGAGGCGCTGGTCGTGGAAGATGTGGTCCTTCACGCGCTCGACTACGATTTCGTACGAGGGTATATCCGGCGACTCAACGAGGCAGCCGAACTCCGTCTCGATGCCGAAGACGCGCTTCACAGGTGGTGGCACACTGTCATTCTACGCTTTACGGCGGCGAATCGGGACAATACGGCGCCATGGTTCGCCGATGAGAGTCCTCTACGCCTCCCACTGGTTCATGCCCTACTCGCTCGCCCTGGTCAACGCGCTGGCGGAGCGACACGACGTATGCCTGCTCACCACCAGTCGCTCGCTCCGTTCACTTGACCCGGACCGGGCGCGCGACCTGATTGACCCAAGGGTGCGAATCGAGATCGAGCCGGACACCCGGGAAAGGCAGGCGCAGCCGCCCGGATACTATATCGCCGCGCTCCGGAATCTGAAGCGCCTCCTTCGTGACTTCAAGCCGGACGTGTTCCACGTTCAGGAAAGCGCCGACATGCTGCTCGCCTGGACGTGGCTCCGGGCGCTCAAGTCACGCCCGACGCGATTCGTCGTTACCGTGCACGACCCCGAGCCGCACAAAGGGGATGAGCACCGCCTCTGGTGGCTCCGGCAGCGGTACATCCACGCAGTTCGACATCGAGCAGACCAAGTGGTTGCTCTCGCAAATTACAACCGAGAGCGACTCCTCGCCATACATCCTCAGATTCCGCCCGATCGAGTCGCCGTCGTGCAGCATCCAGCGATGGAGTTCTATCGCCGCTATGTGCCTGCGGGCGCGGAGCAGGTGCGCGGCTCGGTGCTCTTCTTCGGTCGAATGGTCGCGTACAAAGGGCTTGGGACGCTCGCCGCGGCATGGAAGCTGCTGCGCGAGCGGGTCCCTTACGCAACGCTGACCATCGCGGGCAGGGGGCCGGACGTTGCCGTTCACGGTCCTCGCCTTGAGCAAGACCCGCGGGTACGCATCCTCAACACCTTCCTGTCGAATGAGGAAGTGGCAAGGCTCTTCACCGCGGCGTCGGTCGTCGTGCTGCCCTATACCGAGGCGACTCAGAGCGGCGTGCTCGCGACCGCCCTCGCCTTCGGCCGGGCGAGCGTCGTTACCAACGTGGGCGGGCTGCCGGAGATGATCGAGGACGGCGTGAGCGGGTTGGTCGTCCCTCCCCGCGACCCGGATGCGCTCGCCGACGCGCTTGTCTGGGTGCTTTCGGAAGACACGCTCCGCTCTGCGCTTGAGGAGGGCGCCCGCGCCCTCGGCGGGCTCAGCGGCGCGGCGCTCGCCGAGGAACTCGAGCAAGTCTACGCTGCTGAGTGATCGCAGTCGCCCCGCGTTCGTTAACGTACCGGAGCTGCTTCGCGCTCCAGTCGCTCGGCGAGGTCGTTGAGGAACCTCTCAAGCGACTCGAGAGGCTCCCGCCCGTACGGCCACTCAAGCCGATCCCGCATCTGCCGGATGCCGCGGTGATCGCGCTGAACGACGGCGACGACGGGCGCCGGTAGCAGGCGGTCGGCGCGGAACCATGCGATGTGCCTGCCCAGCCTGCCCTCCACGCGCGAGATGCCCAGGCGTGACGCGAGGATGCGCATCCTCATCACGCGAAGGGCGCTAACGGTCGAGGGAGGCAGCGGCCCAAACCGATCGCGCAGTTCAGCCTCGATGTCGGCAACCTGCTCCTCATCGCGGCAAAGCGACATGCGCCGATAGATCGCCAGTCGGTGGCTGTCATCCTGGATGTAGGAGTTCGGGATGTACGCCGTAACCGGTAAGTCGAACGGCGGCAGTCTGTCCGCTTCGAGCCGATCCTCGGCGAGGTCGGTGAGCCTGGCCGCCGCCATGCCGCCTTCCTCATATGCCGTCTTCAACTGCACGACCGCGTCGTGGATCAACTCCATGTAGAGTTCAAATCCGACCGCGTGCATGAGGCCGTGCTGCCTTGCACCAAGCAGTTCGCCCGCGCCGCGTATCTGCAGGTCTCGAAAGGCGAGCGCGTAGCCAGAGCCGAGAGCAGTGAACTCCTCAAGCGCTTTGAGTCTCGCCAATGCGGTGTCGGTGAGCCGCTTGCCCTTGCGGTAGGTTAGATAGCAGTACGCCTGGCGGTCGCTCCTCCCCACGCGCCCGCGAAGTTGATACAGTTGCGCCATGCCGAGCCTATCTGCGCCGTCCACGACGAGCGTGTTCACGTTTGGGTTGTCAATGCCGTTCTCAATGATCGTCGTGCAGACGAGCACGTCCACCTCACCGCGATAGAACGCCATCATCACCGGCTCAAGCTCGTCGGCGCTCATCTGACCGTGCGCCACGGCTACGCGGGCGTTCGGCACCATGCGACGAACCTTCTCCGCGACATGCTGAATGCCCTGCACTCGATTGAAGACATAGAACGCCTGCCCGCCTCGCGCCAGTTCGCGGAGGAGCGCCTCGCGCACCGCCTCCTCGCTGAACGGCCGCAAGTAAGTTCTTACAGGCAGTCGTCCTGGCGGCGGGTCATCAATCAGACTCATGTCCCGGATGTGCATCAGCGCCATGTTCAGCGTTCTGGGAATCGGCGTCGCGGTGAGCGTCAGGAAGTCGGCGTTGGCGCGAAGCTTCTTAAGGGCTTCCTTCTGCCGCACGCCGAAGCGCTGCTCCTCGTCCACGACCACCATACCGAGGCTGGCAAACCTCACTCCCTTCTGAAGGAGCGCGTGCGTTCCGATTACAATGTCAATGCTGCCGTCCGACAACCCTTCAACCACCGCGCGGCGCTGGGCAACGGTGCGGAAGCGACTCAGCAACCCGATCCGCACAGGGTAGGGGGCGAGCCGCTCGCGAAACGTCTCGTAGTGCTGATCTGCCAGGATCGTCGTCGGGCAGAGCACGGCTACTTGCCGCCCAGCTTGAACCGCCTTGAACGCAGCCCGGACCGCAACCTCCGTCTTGCCGAACCCGACATCCCCACACACCAACCGATCCATGGGCGTCGGCTCGTTCAGGTCCTGCTTCAGGGCTTGGATCGCCTTGAATTGGCTTGGTGTCTCTGTGTAGGGGAAGGCGGCCTCCATCTCGCTCTGCCACGGCGTATCCGACCCGTAGGGTGGACGCGTCGATTGCGTGCGACGGGCATACAGTTCAACCAACTCGCGCGCCAATTCCGCCGCGCCCTCGCGCGCCGTCCGCATGGCGCGACTCCAGCCGCCGCCGGTGATCCGATGAATCGTCGGGGGCTTGTCGCCGGGGCTTAGGTACTTCTGAACGCGGTCGAGTTGGTCGGCGGGCAGCAGCAGTTGATCTGGCTGCCTGTAGGCGATCTGCAGGAACTCCTTCTCGACGCCCTCGACGGTGCGCCGCGTGAGACCGCGATACACTCCGATTCCGTATTGGATGTGAACCACGTAGTCGCCCGGCTTCAAGTCGAGAATGCTCGATATGGGGACGCCCTCGCGGAACCGCCGCTGCGGCAGGCGCAGCCGCCCCGCGCCGAACAGTTCGAGGTCCGTCAGCAGCGCCGTCCCGCCGCCAGGCCAAACGAAGCCGCCCGCAGGGTTGCCGGTGAGCAAACGAGCCGCGGGCTCGGCTGAAGGATCGAGGGACTCCCGGACCGCAACGTCGAGGTTCGAGAGCACCTGCTTCGCCCGCGTCGGCTGATCGGTCGCCGCCGCGACCAGAGTCCCTTGCTCTCCCCAGTTCACGATCGCCTCAGCCAACGCCTCCGGCCTACCGCGGTAGGGCGCAAGGCTGTGCGTACCCACCATGTGAGGGCGAGCCGCGCCGAACCACTCCGGCACCGAGTCGGAGGAAGCCATCGCCACCCGCCAGCGGATACGCAGCGCGCCATCGAGACTTCCGAGGTACTCCTCTGGTTCGAACGGCGGCACCTCCGCGCGGTGAAGCCGGGAAGACAGTGCGGCGCGAAGGTCCTCAACCGCCCTCTCCGCAAACACCTCAACCTCCATCGGATCATCAACCACGAGAAGGGCGTCTCTCGCGTAGTCGAGGATCGTCGTTTTTGCTTGAAGCACCGGCAGGTACAGCTCCAGCCGATCGAAGGAAGCGCCCTCTTCGAGCAACATCAGGTCGTCGGCGAGTGCCTCCGACAATCGCTCGCGCTCCGAGTGGGGTAGTTCTGAGAGCCGCTCGCGCACCTCCGCAGCTGCCGCTGCGCCCGCATCCGCCTCGATGAGCCTGCCCGGGCGCACCTCGACGCCTTGCAGCGCCGCGGTGCTGCGCTGGGTCTCGACGTCGAAGGCACGGACGCTCTCGACCTCGTCGCCGAAGAACTCGATGCGGACGGGCAGGATCGAGCCGAATGGGAAGACGTCGAGGATGCCGCCGCGTCTGCTGAAGGCGCCGGGCCTTCGCACCGGGTCCTCATGCTCGTATCCGATGCGCGTCAGGGCGTGCAGGAGAGCCTCGACCGCGTCCGCGCCGGGCTGCCCGAGGTCGGACGGAAGCAACTTGCGAGGATCCTCCCCCGCCGCCAGCGTAACAGTCGCCGCGGCGAACCGCTCCCTCGGCGGGCACACCTCGAGCGCGGCTTGGGGGACGGCGATGACCACACCCGAACCTGATGCCAGCGCCGCGAGCGCAGCAGCGCGGTCGGACAGCGCCTGCGGCTCCGGAGGCATGTCGTCGTAGAGCGACGTCTGAACGGCGCTGAGGACGTGCAGGCCGGCCTCAGGTAAGCCGAAGAGCGCGAGTTTGGCGTGCCACTGCACGGCGCGCTCGACCGTGGGAGTGAGTATGAGCGCGCGCCGCTGGCCGGGATTCAGCGAGAGCAGCAGGGAAGCGAGCAGCGGCGCGCGGCTCTCTTCGCAGCACTCCGCCCAAATGTGGGAGCCGGAAAGCGTTGAGGGGGGATTGAGCAAGCGAACCCAATCCCTGGCGTGCAGCGGGGGCATCGAGCGGTGGTTTCCTTCGACGCTCGAATCATACCACAGCCGTGCGCGACGGAGCGTGGGACCTCACATGCCGGCGGCTGTGCGAAGGTCATCATCTCTCGTGTCGGCGGCCTCGAAGCGCTGCACGACCTCCTTCGCCGCCTCCGCCTCGCCCGCCCCATGGCTTATCCCGGGTTCAGGTACTTCTCAAGATACACCTGCTCAAGAGCCTCGATCGTCGTGGGCATGCGTTTCGCCATCCCGATGATCTGTTCGACCGAGGCACCGTTGACCGCAGCCGAAAGCGCATCGCGGAAGAACGTCGGCCCCTCGGTGTCGTAGATGTAGTGAGCGAGCGCGTGAAGTTGCGAGTAATACAGTTCGGCGTGCTGTACAAGCCCAGGAGTGAGCTTCAGCACATTCGGCTGCGCCGGGTCTTTCGACTGGCTCTCGGCGAGGTGCTCCGCTATCTCGCTCGAAATGGGATGCCTCATTGTGAGCAGCGTCTGCAGGGGATGTAGGTCCGCCGCGTGAGACTTTATGTAGTCGATTCGCCACTGACCATCGGCGGGATCCTCACAGAGGATGGCGATTGACTCTTCGAGCCAATCCGGGGCGAGGGCATGGCCGTAGGTGTCCATCCTTCGGGGGTCAACTTGGACTCTGTTCGCCTTGATCAGCGCGTCCGTCGCACCCATCGCAAGCTTGTGGGCCGCCTCATGGGAGAAGGACGACCCTTCAAATGCACTCGACGAGCCAGCCGACTCGAGTTGAAAGAGCCGCCTGCTCTTGAAGACAAAAATTGACGGGTGGTTGGAGTACGCCAGCAACGGCGACCGTACCAACTCCTCGACCGAATCGAAGATAAACACGCGCAGCGGCGGAGCGAAGCCGAACATCTCCAGGAATCTGGTGTATGCCAGCTGCAACTGCTCCTCTGCGTACGCACGCTCGGCGTCGTCTGGAGCCAGCTCGATGACGTACGGCTTGGGGTTCGGTGATCTTGCCGCGGAGGGCTCCGGAGGCTCATCTCCGCAGGAAACGAAAAAGAGTGTTGTGAACATCACATCGATGAATCCTCGCACTACGCAACTTATGGCACACTTTATCCCGTTTCTGCAATGGCGTTAGAGGTCAACCGCTGCCCGGAGGTCTCTGTCCTCCACGCCCGCCGCCGATTCGAAGCGCCGCACGACCTCCTTCGCCGCCTCCGTCTCGCCGAGTGCGACCAGGAGAGCCACGAGGTCCGCTGCGATGCCCCGGTGGGCCGGCGCAAGGGCGTTCGCTCGGCGGAGAGCCTCAACAGCCTGCGCGCGCAGACCCCTGGACGCCTCGACCCTCGCCAGGTCCCACCAAGCCGTCTCGTCGCGCGGAGCGAGAGCCACAACACGCTGCAGGGCGTCGCTCGCGGCGATCAAGTCGCCGGTCTGCGCCGCTGCGTGGGCAAGCCAGCGCCAGGCGTTCGCGCTCTCCGGCGACAGCGCCGTGGCTCTCCGAAGGCTTGCGCGCGCGTCCTCCCACTCGCCCGCCGTTGCCTGTAGGGCGCCGAGGCTCTCCCACGCGGCGGCGTCCTCAGGGTCGGCGCGGACGGCAAGGGCGAACTGCTCTCGCGCCTCCTCATCGCGCCCGACGGCGTAAAGCGAGTTGCCGAGCGTCGTTCGCACCCCTACGCCATGCGGGTAGGCGCGAAGCGCACGCTGTGCCAGAACAAGAGCCTCGTCGTTCCTCCCGAGGGTCATGAGAAACTCGGCAACTCTTTGATACGGCTGCGGCGAGGAGACCCGCTGGAAGGCGCCCGCCTGTTCATACGCGACCGGTTCACCGAGGCGGTTCAGCGTTGCCTCCAGCGCGCGCTCGACGGCGTCGGACGGCACGTCCGCCGTAGTCAGGACGCAGCCCGCCTCGTCGAACCAGGCGATGCGCCAACCTTCCAACGCAAGCAGACGGGGGACGAGTGGCGAGTTCAACGAGAGGAACGCGGTCCGAAAGCCGTACTTCTCAATCACGGCGCGCAGCGCCTCGTCGTCCTGCGAGAGCGAGAAGTACTCCCGGTACGTCGCTTCGCCGTACACCTCCAGTCGAGGGTCAACGTAGTAGGGCTGACGCGCACGCATCAGGAGCCCTCCAAACTCCATCGCGTTCAAGACAGGCGACGGAAGGCGGTGCGATTGGAGTGCGTCCAAAGAATCGAGCGGGAAGCGGTGCTCCGCAAGGCCAGCGCCGAACTGGTTGCTCTCGTTCTGCCACAAGTGAAGCCTGTCGGTGCTCATCGCCCATGCGACGAAGGCGCAGAGAACGATTGTCGAGCCTGACATCGCGACGCGGTAGGCAGCGCGGTCCACGACAGGCGCATGGCGCAAACAGAACGGAATCGCCGCGAGCGCGAACAGCGGAATGTTGCGCACGGCAGACCACGCCAGAACCAGCATCGCTGCAGTAACAATGGTCAGGAACGGATCCAAGCGCCGCAGCAATGAAAGCCCAATGCCTGCCGCCAACGCGGTCAACCCCGCCAGTCCGATGACGGCGGAGTAGCCAAAGCCGAACTTCAGCGGCGACTGTAGTTCCGCGATGACGTCCTTGAACACCGACTCGCGCGCCTCGCCGAAGATCTGCCACGCGAAGACGAGGCTCTGCGCGCCGTAGGGGTTCACAAAGCATGCCGCCCAAGCAGCGACCGCTACGATCCAAGCCAACCTCGCCAGGTTCCGCTCTCGGTTGGCGAACAGCGTCTCGGCGACTGCCCAAGCCGTAACGACAAGCGGCCCGAGCACGAACAGCGTGTGCGCGTTGACCCACAGAACGACAAGGGCGGGCAGCGCCCACGCAGCCCGTGCTTGCAGTCGTCCCTCGCGTATGCGCACGATGGCGAACAGAAAGAGCGCAAGGAGAAGGTAGGTCACGATCTCGGGCCGAAGGATGAGCCGCGCGTTGCTCGCGACGATCGCAAGCATGAGCACGCTCGGAGCGAAGAACGCACGCGACGAACCGGACGCCGACGCTTTGCCGGCCAAGGCCAACGCGGCGGCAAGCCACACCGTCTTGATCAGCGTTGCCCCAACGTAGCCGAAGGCGGAGACCACGCCATACAGCGCGAGGCAGAACAGCCAGCGCAGCTCTACGACCGCGTTCCCCTCGGCGGCAACGGAGAGCGTTTCCGTGCGCGGAAGCCCCTCATGCGCGACACGGCGGCCCGTCTCCAGCAGCCACCAGAAGTCGAAGTCCCAAATCCGCTGAAGGCACGCGAGCAGGAACAGCGCCCCGACGGCAATCCAGGAGAGCGCGGAGGCTACTCGCATGGCTGCCTCCGAACCCACCGCGCGTAGGGGTCCACGGGCGCAGCCAGCACCCTAGCGAACAGAAGCACCTTTGCAGCCGACTTCATCAAGCGCCACGGCATCAGGGCGCAAAGAACCGACCACAGCGCCAACCTCAGCAGCGCGCCAAGCCGATTCAGCACGAACGCAGCTACGCCGGCGATGGCACCGTGGTGGATTTCAAAATACAATTCCTTGCCTCGGTTGTAGAACGCCACGGCGCGCCACCGAGCAGCCTCGCTGCTGGTGCCGAGGGCGTGAACGAACTCGGCTGCCGGAACGAACAGGATTTTCCCCCCTGCGTCGCGAAGCCGACGGCACAGTTCGGTGTCCTCACAATAGAGAAAGAACCGCTCGTCGAAGCGGGGGAAGCGCCCATCGCTGTTCCGCTTCAGCATCATGCACGCACCCATCACTTGTTCAACCTGGTGCGGTCCTGGCCCTGTGGCGAAAAGCCTTGGTGTCTGCCAGTAGGCGTGGAGGATGCGCTCCAAGCCGGTCTGCTCGCAGAAGAGCGCCCATAGGGTCAGTTTGCCCGCTACGGAGTCCTGCAGGCGTCCGTCGGGGAAGCGCAGGCTGCCGCCCGCGGCGACGGCGTCCGAGTCTGCGTTCAGCGCCTCGGCGAGCGCCTCGATCGCCCCGTGCCGTGCCTCGGCGTCGGGGTTCAGGAGAAGCGCGAGGTCGCCACTTGCCGCTTCAAGGCCCTGGTTGCACGCTGCGCCGAAGCCTCGATTCGAGCGGTTCTGGATGACGATTGCCTCGGGCCGCAGCCTTCGAACCTCGTCGGGCGTACCGTCGGTAGAGGCGTTGTCAACGATGATCGCTTCAACGGCGGACGGCAGGGAAGCGAGGCACCGCGCCACATCCTCCCGGCTGTTGTGCGTCACGATCACGACCGACACCAGCGGCACGGAGCGTAACCTACCCCCGCGCCGACGGGCGGCGTGAAGCAACCTCGCGATCGGAGCCAGAAGTGTGTCGCGACTTCTGCACCGGGCATGCGGCTTCAGGTTGGCGGAGGCGCGGTGACGAGAACCAGGACGAGTACCCCGGCAAAAGTGCGGGATTTGTCCACGTAAAATTACCGGATTTTAGCCCCCCCATTTTTGCGTTCGGTTTTTGGCTTGGTGCCTGTATACTGGAGGGTGATGGACGGGTTCAACGAGATTGGAGAAAAAGGCAGACGGCTGTATCGGCG
>JBBIIO010000027.1:0-34445 GCA_037446435.1 Armatimonadota bacterium | reverse complement strand
AGGTCGCTCAGTTCCATCACCGTCATGCCGGCGATCTTGTCTACGATTTCTTGAACGATTTCAGACATGGTTTGCTTATCCTTCCTCTTCGGTTTGTGTTGGTTCGCTCTCGACGGAGGGTTCCGAAGCGCTCGGTTCCTCTGCCGTCTCTGCTGCGGGCGCGCCGCCTGCGGCGACCTTCTCCTCGATTGCGCCAATGACGCGAACCGGGGCGGCGATGACCTCGTTCAGAACGCCGACCAGATTCGATATCGGCGCGGCGACGAGGCCGGCGACCATGCCCAGCAACTCTTGGCGGCTGGGCAACTTCGCCAACTCTTCGACCTCTTCCTTTGAGAGCACGCGCCCCTCAATCAGGGCGCCCTTGACTTCCAGTTGCTTGTGTGTTTTTGCGAAATCGACGATCGCTTTCGCGACGGCGGGCTGCTCGCCCAGAATGAACGCGGTAGCCGTAGGCCCGTTGTGCAGCTCGTAGGGCAACGACTCTACGTCGCTTCCCATGGCGAGCCGGAGCAGAGTGTTCTTGATGACGTGATACTCCGCCCCTGCGCCTCGCAACGAGGTGCGCAAAGCCTGCAACTCCGGAACGCTCAAGCCTCGATAGTCGGTGAAGATGACTCCTACCGACTCCTCGTACCACTGCCGCGCCTGCGCGACCATCCGTTCCTTCTGTGCTGTTGGCACTTGCTTCTCCCTTAGAAAAGAATCCAGGGACCCCGCAAACAGGCGAAGCCCCCGGTCAAAATCGTCCCAGAGTCGTTTCTTCGCTCCTCGACCGGCAATTTTAAGGGCACACAGAGGCGCCCGCCGGTTGTCTGCGGAGACCACGCACGCAGTATGGCACACCCGCCACACCGGATGCCAGACCAGCGGGCAAAACTGCGCCACGATTCTGCTCGCACGGTGTCAAACTGAACAGAGGGAACCCGACCGTGAAGGACATCTGGGACGCACTGGAAAACGAAGGGCACGGCGAACGCCTCGAGGAGGAGATGTTCGCCTTCCTGTCCGCCTACGCCGACGGCGAGACCGACGCCCGAGAGCGGCGGCTCGTCGAGGCCTACCTGCGCGAGGAGCCGGACGCCGAGCGCCTGCTCGGCTTCATCCGCTCCACGGACGCAGCCCTGGCGGCTGACACCGCCGAGCCGCCGAGCAGCCTGAAGGACGCGATTTTTGCAAGAACGACCCGGAAGCCCGCACTTTGGCGGGGGTGGGTCGGCCGTGCCGCTGCCGCCGCAGGCGCCGCAGCCGCACTGATGGTGGTCGTTTGGTCGCTGCGGTCGGATGCGCCACGTTCCGAGATTGCCTCGCTGACCGCGCCGCCGGTTAGCCGCGGCACAGAGGTGACCGTCCTCAACCAGCCGGCCCCGGGCGGTGAGGCTCCCATCGAAGCCACTGGAGGCGACGAGGTACCCATCTCCCCGGCTCGTCACGAGCCCGCCCCTCGACCGGGGGCAGGGGAAATCCGCCAAGGGCGGGAGCACCGGTCCAAGCGGGCGGACACTCGTCCCGCAGGGGGGGCCGGTGGACGCGGCGTGATCCTTGCCAGCAATCCTACGGGGAATCGGGTGCCTCCGCCGCCCGCTTCCTTCGAGCGGCCGACACCAACCGCCTACTCGAACGAGGAACCGGTGACCGTGCGCGCCGAGCCGAAGCCGATAGACCCGATGGCCATGGAGCAACCGAGCCCGGAGGATCGGGGAATGGCAGCCGGAGGCGGCAGCAGCGGCGGAGCGAAGGCGAAGCCCCCCGTCCTGCCGGACGCCCGCGAGAAGCTCCGGGAGGCTCTTCAGAAGGCCAACGAGGAACGGCGACGACTTGAACGACAGTAGTCTGAACGCCCCACGAAAAAAGTCCGGAAACGACCGCGGGGTGACACAATAACCTAAGAGGAACCATGGCGCAACGAGGAAGGACCTGGGCAATCGCGCTGGCGGCCGTGTTGGCCGGCAGCGCCGCTGCACAGGACTTCCAGGGCGCCTTCGACGCCACACCTGACGCCGAAAAGTCGCGTCTGGCTGGGAAACCGGCGGTGGACCTCCTCCCGGGTAAAAAGACTGGGCTCGCCTATCCGCTGCGCTACCCGAACATAGTTCCCGGAACGGTGAAGGTCTGGCTCGCCGGGCGCGAAATCAAAGAGAACGAGGAGTTTCGCGTTGACCACGCCGCCGGGTTGCTGTACGTTCTCGTCCCGGTGCGGCCGAGCGATTCGATTCGCGTCCTCTATCGCCACGACCCGGACGCTAAGGACGCCGACAAGGAGGGCGTCGGGCTTCCAGTCTTCACGCTGAACTTTGGGCAGATGGGTTCGATGAGGATGCTACTCGGCGCAACCGGCGTGAACCGCATGGCGGATGGCACCCTGATGCAGTCCCACTCCGGCGGGATTCAGAACAACTTTGCGTTCGGCCAGTCGTCGCTCGACGGCTTCTTCCTCGTCTCCAGCCAAGCCGCGCCGCAAGTTGAGGCGGACTCGGCGTCGCCCGACTTCAGCCAACCGAAGAAGGGCATCGAGGGCACGGACTCGCTCATCAGGCAGCGGCTGAACACCGAGGTCGGCGGGGGGTTCGCGCTCACCGCCGATTTCCAAGACGTCGGCGAGAAGTTTGACGGCTTTGGAATGCTCGCCTCTTCCGGCATGGAGACAGGCGAGATTGACCAACTCAAGAAGGAGCGCGGCATCACTCGCTTCGGCCTTGGGTTCTCTGGGGAGGCGGGCAACGGCCTGGCGCTTTCGAACAACTTCCGCACCGTTGACGATGGAGGCGGCCGCATAACTTGGCAGCAGTACGGCGTGAAGGTCGGCGGCTTAGAATTGAACTACGACGCGCGAAGCGTGGACCACTCGTTCTCGCGTTTCAAAGACTTGGCGGAAGGGGAACGCGCGCAACTGCAGAAGGAGCGCGGCATTGACCGGCTCGCCTTCGGCGCAGGCTTCAACTTCGGCGGTGGCGCGCTTAAGTTCAACCAGAGTGAGATCACGAGCGAAGGGGAAGGCATCTTCCAGCGCTCGCTGGCAATTGACACGCCCTGGCTGAAAGGCTCGATCGGCCGCCAAGAGGTGACGAGCGGCTTTAGTCGCGCCAAAGACCTAGCCGAGCAGGAGCGCGGCCAGTGGGAGAAAGAGCGCGGGTTCGTGCGTAACTCCCTCGCCCTATCCATACCGAAGGGCGACAAGTCGAGCTGGCTCGCGCTCGACCAGAATTCGATCCACTACGGTGACTCTGCTCGTTTCGAGGCAAGATCGCTCGGCTTCGACCTTGGCTCCGTTCGCGCGCAGTATTGGGAACGGGAAAGCAGTGCCGGCTTCAACCGCCTGAACGACATGGCGCCTCAGGAAAGAAAGGCTTACGTACTGCAGACTCTCTCCATGTATGACGGCGCCAAAGAACACAACGAAGACGTCAACTGGTTCGGCAAGGAAGCAGGGCTTCACCGCTCTTTCTTTCGTTTGGACGCGGGCTTTGGCGGCATGAACGCCTCGCTCCGCAACATCGGAATCCGCGATGGCCAGGCCGGCATCGAACAGCAGGAAGTCGTTCTTGGATATCAAGGATGGAGTCTCGAGTACCGCAATCTGCACATCGGGGAGGATTTCAACCGCATCTTCGACCTGCTGGATTCCGAGCGCAAGTATTACGAGAACCAGCGAGGCTTCTCACGCCAAGACATCGGCGTGAGCGGCGTCATCGGCAACGGGAAACTCGGCTTCTCGATGCTGGACGTGGACGCAGATGGCGAGGGGCTGTCGCGGTTCAAGGTGAACTACGAGGCGCCCAACATCAAACTGTCGGGCGGCGTGCGGAGTGTTTCCGACGGCTTTGACCGCGTGCGCGACGTGAACGACCCCGAGCGAGACTTCCTGACACAGTTGGTCGGCTACGATCAGAAGGATGTTCGCTACGACATCTCGCTCATTCCTCGACTTCGCTTCTCCGGAATGCTGTACGACTCGGACAACGGCGACGAGCGCCTACGCAGGTCCAAGAGCGACCATGCGATTACGTGGCAGTTGGACGGGCGAACGGCGCTCACTTACCGCGTCTCCGGTCACCACTTCCAGGGGCTTTCGGGCGATCTGTTCGTGAACAGCCTCTCTGCCATCGAAGGCTCGCGTGACTTCGGTCGGCTCGGCAAGCTGAGTTTCCTAAGCGAGTCGGAGTCGTTCAAAGGCTCGGACAGCGATCGGCCCGACCGGGAGACGCACGGCGTTCGCTACGAGAATCAACTGAGCAAGAACTTTAAGGTCAGCACCGAGCAGTTCCGCACCCGATACAGCGATGGTGGATACGAGGACATTCAAGCCTACGGCGCGGCATGGCAGTTGACGCCTCGATTCGGGGTCAACGTCAAAGACGTGCATGTTGACCGCGACGAGGCCAAGAACACCCAGCGCTTCCTTGACTACGGGGTTACTTACGACTTGGGCAACGGGCTCAAGCTGGGCTACACATTCCACCGAGAATTGAATTCGCAAGGCGGCGGCAAACGCAACTATCGCTACGAGATGACGGAAGGAGAGTTCGGCGGCTTCAAGGCAGGCGGGACGTACGACGAAAAGCGGATTGACGACCAACGCACGACCGCCCTCGGCAATTTCCACATCAGCAACACGAAGCCGTTCCAGCTCGGGTTGCTACGCGACGTGCAAATCGCTTTCGGCTACGACAGCCAGACCGACCGGTCGGTCTGGCAAAAGGAGAGGAAACTCGCCTCTCTCGGCGCAACCGCCTTCGGCACTCGCTTTGAGATCGCTTATGACCAGATCATGCTGCCAGACGAGAGGCGCGCCTACGATCGGTCGTACAAATGGACGCTGGATCCCACGGGCAAGGCTCCTCTCCAAGCGAGCTTGCTCTACAAGAGCCGCGCGCTGCCGGGCGGGGACTCTCTGATCATTCGCGACTACGACATCAGTTACCGGATGAACGACAGTTTGAAGCTTTCCCTGACCACCGACACGTTCCCGGAGAAAGAGAAGAAGGACGCGCCCTTCGGGTCGGTGCTCCAGCCGACGAGAGCGCGAACCTATGCCCTCGAATGGGCTATGACCGCTTCAACCGGGCTGAAGTTCGCTTACAGCGAGCTGTTGGACCTCGCAAAGAAAGACCTTGCCAGGCGCTCGACGGCGGAGGTAACCCTGTTCGCCGCGTCTGGCAGCCCGCTTCGACTGACCTACGGCATGGACCAGGACGACCGCGGCGGTAGTCGCAAGACGCGACACCTTTATCAGCTGGCGTTCGACCAAAAGCCAGGCCCGAATCAGACGCTTTCGTTCATCATCGGAAATATCGCATGGGAAGACGGGCGACCCGAAAGCGAAAAGCTGTGGAATCGGTGGGACGTGCGAGTTGATTACCAGCTCCGGTTCTGACGATCACCCGCCGATGTCGGACCATGCGACGCGGCGATAGCCCTCCTGAACCGCCTGCGAAAGATTAAAGCGCGCGTCCGGGTTCTTCGCGTCGAATGAATGGTTCACGATCCTGCCCTCGATCCGCGAGAGCTCTCGCTCGCCATCCACAATCACGACGTCAAAGCGGGCGAGGATCCACGTGTCCTTGCGGAACCATTCGGTGAGTGTGACGGTCGCTCCAGTATCGGCCCGCTTGGCTTGCGAGCGAATCTTGCGCAACTCCGCCTCGATCTCATCCGAAACGACGGCGAGCGGCGGGTTCGACAGGAAGGTGATGTCATAGCCGTCCGTGAAGTTGAAACGGAACGAGTTCTTGGTCACAGCATCCGGAGAAGGCGGCTGCCATTTTCGCAAGAAGACTCCGTTAGGCCCATCTCGGGTGGAGAATGCCCTGGCCTCATGAAGGACCATCCACTGTTTCGTGCCGTCGTAACCCGACTCGAGGACAAACGTGGTTCCCCTGCGCAGGGAGATGCGGTACTTCGCGCCGGCGATGTAGCGGTCAAAGAAGAACGACTCCTCGCCGTTCTCGTCGAGTATGCGCACGGACCAGGTCTCGAAGTAGTCGCTGAGGTTGCGATAGGCCGCGTGCTTGGCTTGGGAGACTTCGTCCCAAGTCGGCAGTTCAAGTGGCGCGGCCGCGAAGAGAAGAATCATCATTGTTGTTGGGCATGGGGCGTCACGGGCGGGTCGCCCCATGCCGGTTCGGACGTTAGATGTCGAAGTAAAGATAGAACTCGTGTGGATGCGGGCGAAGGAGCACCGCTTCCACCTCGTTCTTCATCTTGTAGTCAACGTAGTACTCGATCAGGTCGCGCGTGAACACGTCTCCCTTCAGGAGCCACTCGTGGTCGTCAGCGAGGGCGTTCAGCGCGCTCTCGAGCGTGTGAGGAGTCTGCGCGATGTTCTTCCGCTCGATCGGCGGAAGATCGTACAGGTCCTTGTCAATCGGATCCGGCGGCTCGATGCGGTTCTCGATTCCGTCCAGCCCAGCCATGAGGATCGCCGCGAACGCGAGGTACGGGTTGCACGACGGGTCGGGCGCGCGGAACTCGACGCGCTTCGACTTCGCGCTCTTGCTGTACATCGGAACGCGGATGCACGCAGATCGGTTCCGCTGGCTGTACACCAGGTTGATAGGTGCCTCGTAGCCCGGAACGAGCCGGCGATAGCTGTTCGTGGTCGGGTTGGTGAAGGCGAGCAGGGCCGATGCATGCTGAAGCAAGCCGCCGACGTACCACCTTGCCGCGTCGCTAAGCCCGGCGTAACCCGCCTCGTCGTACATCAGGTTCTCGCCGTTCTTCCACAGGCTGCTGTGGACGTGCATGCCGCTGCCGTTGTCTCCGAAGAGCGGCTTGGGCATGAACGTCGCGGTCATGTTGAACTCGAAGGCGGTGTTCTTGATGATGTACTTGTACTTTTGCAGTTTGTCCGCGACGCGAACGAGTTCGTCGAAGCGGATGTCAATCTCGCACTGTCCGGCGCCGCCGACCTCGTGATGGTGAACCTCCACCTCGACGCCTGCGTTCATCAGGTTCATCACCATCTCTGTGCGCACGTCTTGCAAGCGGTCGCTGGGCGGGCAAGGGAAGTAGCCTCCCTTCGGCCTCAGGGTGTAGCCGAGGTTGCCCTCGCCGCTCTTGGCAGAGTTCCACGCCCCCTCCTGGCTGTCGAGGCGATAGCCCGCTGCGTGCCCCTCGGAGCGGTACTCGACGTGGTCGAAGAGGAAGAACTCCGCTTCGGGGCCAAAGAACGCCGTGTCGGCGATTCCGGTCTGCCGCAGGTACTGCTCCGCCTTTTGCGCCACGTACCGCGCATCCCGGGTGTACGGCTCGCGCGTGAGAGGGTCTTCGACGTTGCACACGAGCACCGCGGTCGGCATCTCGGTGAACGGGTCCATGAAGATGGTCGAGGAATCCGGCACGAGGAGCATGTCGGACTCGTTGATGGTCTGGAAGCCCCGGATGCTGGAGCCGTCGAACCCGATCCCCTCGATGAACAGGTCTTCGGTCAGCATCGCGATGGGCATCGAGAAGTGCTGCCAGGTTCCGGGCAAGTCGGTGAAGCGGAAGTCCACCATGACCGCGTCGTGCTCTTGCGCGAACTGGATGGCGTCCTTCGGGCTCATGCCTGTCGAGTCGTTTGTTACCGTGCTGCTCATGGTCGTGTGTCTGTTGGCCTCCTGTGTTTGATGGTGTTGAGTGATGAAGGGGCGCTTGGGGCTTCCGTGCGCGCGCCCAAAGAGACAGGGACGCCGAGTCCTTCCGGCGTCCCTGCGGAATTCGGGTCATGGAGCGGTATTGCCCGCGTCTTCACGGGGCTACAGCATACCCGTTTTGGCGGCGTTGTCAAGCGGTCATCCGCCCCCGCCCCTACCCCTACCCCGTGAGAACTGCTCACGGATGTCGGGTGGCAGTTGGTCTTCCGGAAGCGGCTTGGCGCCCGGCAGGATGGCTCCCAACTCCAATGCGGCGATGATAGTCGCGTCGCCGGTCAGCACGCCGAACACGTAGGCGTCCGAGACCGCTGGAACGAACTCGCCGGCGAGCCGTCCCCCGCCCTGCCGCCCCGTTTGCTCGATCACCCCAGCCTGGAGCCCAGCCTGGTAGGCCGTTGTGACCGTGGACGCGGTCATTCCCGCCACGTCATACCGGTAGCCGACTGCTGGTTCGCGGACTCGAATCAGCAAAAACTCCGCCGACTGGTGCAGTCCGGTAGGGTACGCCTCAGTCGGCTCAAACTGTGGTCGCCGGCTCGTCGCGTCCATCGCACTCCCCAACCGCTCCCGGGCAGTCGGCGTAAGCGTCGCCAACGTGAAGTAGGGTGCTTCTTCTCCCAGAACGAGGGTGAGGCGCCACAACTCGCGCGCCGCCTGGGCGCCAATCTCGCCGACGGTCAGCGCCTGACCAGCGAGCAGCCGTTGCCGCTGCGGTCGAGCGATTGCGTGCCACGCGCGGAGCAGTTGCTGTCGCTCGTTGACGCCGAACGTGCCGGGGGCGATGACGCCCGAAGCTCGGAGGGTGGTCACCAGCGCGTCGTTCCACTCGTCGTCGGTCATCAGGGATGCGAAGCGTGCCGCCTCGTCAAGCGTCATGCCCCACTTCTCCTTCAGCGTGGCTGTTATCTCTCGCAATACCGACCGGCGGATCGTTCGAGCGCGGTAAAGCATCCGATACGGAGCCGGGCGCACGGTAATCACGCCATCCTCGAGCCTCCACTCCGCGCGCATCAGGGGACACAGGATGTCCAGCATCTCGCCGCAACTGTTGCCGCCCGGCTCGATCCACGGCGCCCGCCACGCCATGATGTCGGCAACCTCGCCGACCAGGTTCCTGCCTGCGGCGTCGGCGATCGAGATGAGCGCCGCGGCAAGCGGCTCGATCGGCTCATCCCGGGGCGCTTCCGGCCTAAGGGCGCGACGCAGGTTCGCGGCATCGGGTGCCCTCTCGGGAAGCGCG
Organism: Armatimonadota bacterium; assembly: GCA_037446435.1. Lineage (GTDB taxonomy): Bacteria > Armatimonadota > Fimbriimonadia > Fimbriimonadales > ATM1 > J051. The sequence goes on along the minus strand of JBBIIO010000027.1, from coordinate 25,571 downwards.
CTGGCATCGGGGGTGGCCTTGACCGGCACGGCGTCGAGGTTCGGCATCTCGCCTCTCACCTCGCCCTGGAACGACCGCGCGACGCTGCCGTCGCGTAGCACGACGCGAAGGATCCAACGCGGTGCTATGACTGCCGTTGGCGAAACCAGGGAGAATGCCACTGTGACCTTGGCAACTTCTTGTGGGCGGAACGGCGGCAGGCCGGAGGTGGCAGTGTCAGCCAACTCGCGGATCATCCGCTCCGCCGTCTGAGTCGCCCGGTCGCCAAGGCGATGTTGTGCCGCTGTGGGCGAAGTGGAGAGGACAATGCGTCGGTCTCGCGTTGCAGCGAGCAGTTGAGCGTCGGTCAGATCGCGGAACGCAAGGTCAGCCATCAGGTTCGCCGATGCTGTCCGCCCGCTGAGGCGCATCAACTCCTCTTGCATCCGCCGCCTCATCTCCAAGTCTTCGATGGTGATCGTTGCTCCGGCGGGGGGCGGCGTGTTGAGTGCCCGCCTCAGCTCAGTGATTCGCGCCTGTTCATCGTCAGAGAGAGGTTTCGCCGCATCGCTGATTGCCTTGTCGACCGACGCCTGGAGCGCCTTCAGCGGGGTCAGTACGTCGTTCTCATAGGCCTCTTTCTCCCGACGCTCCGCAGCTGTTGAGCGGATGAGCCGGTACCCCTCGCCCTCAACCGTCCATTCCCAATCAAAGAGACTGCTGATTCGATCCATCAGCGAGTGCGCGGGATTGCCGCGCCAGCGCACGACAACGAGCGTCTCCTTCACGTCCTCGGCGACGGCTATGCGAACGCCGGTAGTCTGGCTGAGTTGCCGGCAGACCTCTTCAAGCGTTCTCGCGGGTGCGGCGAGTTCCACGTTCGCCCGCAGGCGCTGGTCCGCGCTCAGGTCCGGGCTCGCGGTTCCCTGCGCAGCCAGCGATAGGAGCAGGCAGGTAGCAAATGTCATCTCGTCTCTCCCCCTTGTCCCGAATTATAGACGTGCTCTGCCTCACTCGTGGTCTAGTCACCCGGCAAGGTCGGCCCTCGCAGGGGCAATCGGTTGTGCGGACGGTACCCGCCTATGCCCGCGTCGGAGCCGGCCCCGCCGCTGGGCATCGCCCAGAAAGGAGGGTGGCGAGCGCGAGGGCGCCAAGTACGTATTGGTGTGTCGTGGTGGGCAGCAGACCAGCAACCGGCAGCATCAGAAGGGCGATGCCGCGTGCCTTCTCCCCGCGACTCAGGCAGGCGAGGGCCGTGAACATCAACAAGAACGCCGCGAACGACATCACTGGCCAGGGCAAGGCGAAGGAGACGCCGAGCGAGGCGAAGAAGGAGACCGAGCCCGCCACGCCGCTTGCGCCAAGAACCAGGAACATGCTCGCAACCATCGCCAGTGCCGCCCAGCCCACCCACCGGCGAGTCGTCCGGGGCGCCGCCCACGCCCAAAAGACTGCAATTGCAGAAAGAGTCGCGCTCCACTCAACGAGCGCAGTCAGCCCCACACCGCCGCCGAACGCTCGATAATGCGACAGCGCGAGAGTTGTGCCCACTGCCACGATGGCGAACCGCTCGACCCTTCTGGCTCGGGCCGTGAAGTTCTCCCAAAGGGCGAGATACACAACGCACAGCGTGGAGAGCATGACGAACGTACGCGCAGCCTCCGGGGGAAATGCCCAAAGCAGCAGTGAGAACACGCCGAGGACGGCGACCAACGACGCACCGAGCAGTCGAAGGCTCGTTGCGCCAACCCAAACGAGGGCAACCGCCGACCCCAAAGCCAGCACGTTCACCCAGGCAGCAGTCGTTACCGAAGGCACGAGCGCCGGCGCCGTTGGGTCGTATCCACGTATGAGAGATAAGAACGTGGCGGGCACACCACGGTCGAAGAAGGCGGCGGCGGACGCTACGATGAGTACGAACGCCGCGACAGCCTCCTGCGATGACAATCGGGGTTCTCGTAGCGTCTTCACCGCGCGCCTCCTTCGACTGGCGGAACGTGGAGGAGCAGGGGTTGAGAGATGCCGCGATTGCGTTCGCCCTCGCCCCTCCGGCCGTCCGCCACCAGGAATGTGAGGTCCCACCGCCCGGGCGTTAGGGCGGCGAGACCATCACGCTGTGCAGTCGGCACAAAAATCAGAACTCTCCAGCGGTCCTCTTTCCACTCGCCTGTGCCCGTGAGGAGCGAAGCAGACTGCCGACCGAATCGCCCTCTCGCCGGCGGGGTCATCCACCGCACGGCCCCGCTTTGCTCGTTAAGCGCTGCGGTGTTCTCAACCGCGCGGGCAGGGAAGTAGGCGCGGTCGCCGGGGAACGGGTAGTCGTCAACGTAGTCGCGCGGATATCGTGCAACTGCGCCATCCAGCGCCCGCATCTCGAGCTGTCGCTGCCATTGCGACCTCCAAACCCACGAGCCTTCACGAGTTGCGTCGGCGAGTCGAATGTACGGAGCGGTCGTCGAGTGAGGCGCGAATCGTACCTCCAACTCGTCACGTGTCAGCGGAACTTCCTGTGTGAGCATCGTGGTGCCGTATCGCTGGCTGGCGTACGTCGCGCCCTCGAAGGTCAGGTCCTTCGTGCCATCCGGCCACTCCATCAACAGATGCACACCTGCGGCATCTTGGAGGGCGCGCACGAGGATCGTCCGCCTTCCGCCGAGCGGATCTGAGGTCGCGAGGCGCACGAGCGGAGCGCGCTCCCATTCTTGGGCGAACGGGTCAGCGGGCGCTGACTCGACGAGCCGGGGCCTCAACGTTTGCGTTAGCGGAGCATCGAGGCGCACGCCCAGCACGGCGAGCCCACCGCCCAAAAGCACCATGGCAAGTGTTGCGTGAACGGCAGGCTTCATCGTGCTTGCTCCCGTGGCTGTTGCCGTTTGGGCGCGTCCACTTCCCATACTGGAAGCGGCAGATTGCCGATGTGCGTGCACTCTGCCGCCGGCGCGCCGAGAAAGGTTGCGTCGGACGAAAGCAACGCCTCGCAGAAGTCCGCGGCGGCGTGATATGGTCCCTGTGGCGCTTTGCGACGGACGAGGAACAGAAACGTCTTGAACCATCGGCCGATGTGGCGCTCGAGGAAGAGGCGCCGCGCCTGCCGTGACTCCTCGGCGCGCTCCTCCTCGCCGCGCATCTCCTCGCCGGCCTCGCGGTAGGCAAGGTAGGAGAGAAACTCGAGCTCGACGCTGAAGTGGTCAGCGCGCTCGCCGCTCGGCTCGACACCAAAGGCCCGATAGAAGCCGTTCAACTCAGCGAGAGCCTGGCTAACTTGGAACAGATGCTTGCAGAGGTAGGACGTCTCGCATGGGTTGCAGTCTGCCGAGCAAACGTGCGCGAAGATGCCGAGGTACTCCGCCTCGAGTTCCGCATCCCGCAGGCCCCGTAGCGACTCAACGACTGCCGAGCAGCCAGCCGTAGCGGTTTCGCCGAGCGTGGCTGCGTCGGGTTGGATGCTCTCCATCAGTTCGATCAGGTCGGCTCGCGTGCCCGGCTTTGGATACGCGAACGCCTTAGCCATTGCGCCGTACGCGATGCAGCGAAGCGCGGCGTCAGCGGCGCGACGCGTGTGATCACTGGGCGCTTTCTGTGCTCTCATATCGAGTTCTGGTACTTCTTATCACGAATGTGGAATGGCTCGTTGACAGACACGCGAGCCACCACGGAACCGTCCGCGCCGTATCCGATGGCTGTGTCGTTGAAGATCTCCATCTTCTTCCCGCGCACTGTCACCTCGCGCACCTTCTCGCCCTCCTCGATCTCGTAGCGGGAGATGATCTTCTCCGTGGCGCGGAAGAGTTGCAGGATGGCGAGCAACTTGCGCGACGGCGTCGCGTATCGCTCGATGGCGCCATCCACGCCGGGCCCGAACATCTGGCGGAGGTATGGCCGGGGCACCCAGCGCGGGGGTATGTAGTAGATGTTCGGCTCGGTTCCGAATTGTGGGTAAAGCGGCAGGGCGACCTTCTCGACCTTGACGAGATGGTATAACGGATGGTCGGGCGCCTCCGCCCAGTCACCGTCCTCGGCGATGTCCACCAGGCCCTGCATGCGAATCTTTCCGATGCACGCCGCCATGCAACGCGCCTCGATCGGGAGGCCGTTCGCCGTCGGCTCGCGGCCCTCGATGCGAGGATAGCAGGCGATGCACTTCTCGGAGGTTTGCGTGTCGGGTCGAAACATCGCCTTCTTGTACGGGCACGCTTGGACGCACATCTTGTATCCCCAGCAGCGATCCTGGTCGATGAGAACGATGCCGTCCTCCTTCCGCTTGTATGGCGCTTGACGTGGACAGGCTGCCACACAGGCGGGGTAGGTGCAGTGGTTGCAAACCCGAGCGAGATAAAAGAACCACGCGCCGCTCTCGAGCGCCTCTCCTCCCTTGAGGTAGGCGCCCGGCTTTCCCTTGTCGGCGGCGGGGGTGTCTTCGTAGATGTTGGGCACCTTCCACTCGTCGTCTGTCGGCTCATAGCCGAGTGCGAACCGCTCCCACGGTGCGAGTTCAAAGATTGTCTTGCCGTCATAGATGCCGTACGGTGCGCGCTTGGATGCTTTGCCCGCTCTCCATGCCTGACCGCCCGGGTTCTCGCGCTCCATCAGTTCGAGGGTCTTCACGTCCCAGTTCTTCGGGTAGCCACCATACGGCTTCGTCTCCACGTTGTTCCACCACATTTGTTCCTGCCCGGGGCTGAACGTCCAGGTGGATTTGCACGCCATCGTGCAGCTCTGGCAAGCGATGCAGCGGTTCGTGTTGAACACAGCGACGAGTTGCTTATCGGGATGCGCTTCCTCGTAGCGGTACTCCATCTCACGGCCGATCTGCCAGTTGTACACCTTAGGCATCGAAAACCTCCTCGATGAGCGAGCGAACGTACTCCTCGCCGCGCGACCGGTACACCCCGTTCGGCCCCTGGAACTGCCTCCCGCGGAACAGCGAGAGTATTCGCTCTTTCGAGAAGCCCATCATCGCGTACTCTTCGATGAACGTCCGCGCCATCTCTTCCGTAGCGTCATAACCTTCGGGGCAGGGAAAGCCGATGCCGACGAGAGCGTAAGGGTCATCCTCTTCAAATCGCTTCTCAGTGCTCATTCGGTTTCCTTCACCTGCACGACTTCGCCGGAAAGGTATCGCTTCATGAAGTCGCTCTCGGCGCGTGGGGCGAAGCCGCTTCGCGAGAACGGCCACTCGCCTTTGCCGTCCGGTCCGCCCGGCTCCGCCTTGGTCAGCTTCACCAGCGTCTCCTTCGGCACGGTGTTGAGCGCGTGGTTGTCGGCTTCTCCGCCAAAGATGAATGCGGTGCCGATCTTCGCCTTGTGGAAGAGTGAGTCGGTCTGGTGCATCGGCATGGACCAGTCGCGTGTGACACTCTGCTGTGAACCATATCGGAGGTTCGACTGGTAGCCGGTGTTTTCGGATTGTGCGCGCCCGTCAGCCCTTGTCTCGTGAGCCTTCACGCTCTTCTCCGTCGCGATGAACGGCGCGTGCTTGATCATCACGGCGTCGTAGGGGTACGCGGGGTTGTATTTGACACGAAGCATCAGGCGCGCGACCTTGTAGAACGGGTCGTCCGGGGACGCGCCGCGATACGGCCGGTCGGCAGGGTTGGCATCCACGTAGACGTAGTCACCGTCCGCGAGGCCGAGGTCTTTCGCGGCTTCAGGGTTGATGTTGATTTGATGCTCGCCGACGCCGGGGCTGCGCTTGTCGGAGCGGAAGATGTCGGTGAAGTTCGAGTCCCAGATCAGGTTCCAGTCGGTAACGCTCCATTGCGAGTGCACTCGGTGCCTCGTTTTCGGCGTGAGGCAGTAAAAGCGGTAGCCTTGCTCCCAAAGCGGGTTCTTCGTTTGCTTCACCTCGCTCCACGGCATCTTATTGTTCGCCACGGTGCGAAGGTCCGCGTCGAGAACCTCGCGCTGAAGCATTTCCGGCGTGATGCCGTAGTTCTCCGGCCGCACGTAAGGGTTGCTGGTTACGATGACGTTCGGGAGGTACGGCGTAGCCTCGGGGCCTTCCCTGTGAACGATGAAGTTCTCTCCGCACTCTATGGCCTCGGGGATGTCGCAGTACGCGTTCAGCCTGCCTGTGTCGGTAAAGAACGGCACGCTGTCGTTAATCTGCTCGTAAAACGGGATGCGCGGATAGGTGCGGAAGTTGAGCATCGCCGCGCCGGGCTCGCCGTACTTGCCCGCCATGATATCCTCGACCGTGAAACCGTGCGTTGTCGTCGAAGCGTCGAGCAACCGGTCAATATAGACCTCTGGCTTGCCCTCAAGAGCGAACTTCCAGTAGTCGGAGAACCTCGTGTCGCTCAACCGCTCTGCGAGCGCCTGCGCCACACCGGCGATGATTGCAACGTCATCCTTCGTGTCATACATCGGTGGCAGGTCGCCCTTCCAAATCTGAAGGAACGGATTTGAGCAGGACGCGGTTAATTCGAGCGTCTCGAATTCCATCCATGAATTCGCCGGAAGAACGAAGTCGGAGTACTCACACGACGCCGTCATCTCGATGTCCTGCGAGATGATGAGGTCAATCAGCGGGTTGACGTTCTTCAGCGAGTCGTAAGCCCACTTGGCGTTGTTGAACAGGTTCACGTTGGTGAACCACAGCGCCTTGGTTGGCGTCGGCATGTGCGTGTCGCCGGTGAACACGCGTCGGCCCTTGCCGGGCGTCTCGACGATCAGAGGTCGGTCGCCGCGGTTCCAATACGCCGGCTCCTCGTCCTTCGCGCACTTGCGGAGTTTGATTTCTTTGGCCTTCGCATTCGGACTCAGGTTAGGCTCGAACGGGTCCTCCCCAACCCACACCGAAAACCCCGGCCCGCACCAGGGCGCCGCCTGGAACAGCGCAGCCTTGTAGTTGCCCGCCCAAGTGTGGCACCCCGCGCCGGGCTTGCCCACATTCCCGGTCAGGAGGAGGGGAAGGTTGATGGCTCGATTCGCCTCGGTTGCGTGGAACCAGTGGTTGATCCCCTCGCCCATGTGGATGGCAACGGGCCAGTTCTCCGGGTTGCCAATATCCCTCGCAAGGCGAAGGATGAGTTCCTTCGGCGCTTGGCAGATTTCGTGGACTGTGTCGAGGTCATAGTCGCGAAGGTGAATGCGATACAGACTCCACAGCGTCTGCACTTCAATCTCGTTGCCGTCGTTGAGGCGCACGACGCCCTTCCAATCGAGCGCCGGAGAAAGCCCGGATGCCTCCACCTTGTCGCCGACATCGTCCCTCGTGAGCGGGGCGACTTCACCGCGCACCTCGTCGAACACGACGAAGTCGCCGATCTTCTCATACTGCTCCTCCTTGAGGCCGTGAAGAGAGTAGCTCGCGCCGTCCTTCTTCAAGCCGGGCCTGTAGTTGGGGAACACATCCGAGGCGCGGAGCCGCTTCAGGGTGTCCGTCCGGACGAGCAGAGGGAAGTCGGTGAACTTCTTGACGAACTGCTCGTCGTACGTTCCTTCGTCAATGAGGATCTTGCTGATTCCGAGGAACAGCGCAGTGTCCGTTACGCCGGGTCGAACGGGGATCCAGTAATCCGCTTTCGTCGCGGGCGGCCCGTATTCGGGTGTGATGACCACAATCTTGCCGCCGCGCTCCATCAGTTCGATGAAGAAGTGCGAATCCGTGAGTTTGCACTCGACGATGTTCTTGCCCACCTGAATGTGCAGCTTGCTCAGGCGTAGGTCGTTGAGGTCAGGCTCGGAAGACTGCAGCCCGTGAACGAACGGCATGCCGGGCGCTTGGTCTCCGTGCCAGGTGTAGTTCGACCACTTTCGCCCTCCCAGGGCTTCCTCGGGCGGCACGCCGCGCACGTGTGCATCGAGGAGACCGAGCATGTTCGCGAAGCGATAAAGTCCGTACTTGCCGATGACGCCGAGCAAGCCCATGCCACCCCGGCACTTGACCGTTCGAGTTCCCGCCCCGTGCATCGCATCCAGCATTTCGGGCGGATAACCCTGGGACTCCAAAATGCGCCTCCCCTCGTCGCCGCTGTACGTTTGCGCGATGGAAATGAGGCCGTCGGCGATGAGCGTGAACGCCTCCTCCCAGGTTACGCGAGTGAGCGCGTCCGTCCCCCGCGAATCGAAGCGGTACTTGGTGCGAAGTTCGGGCGTGAGGGTGGGATAACCGTCTGCCGCCCACTCTCTCCAGCCCCTTCGCACCATCGGATACTTCAGCCGGTACGGGCCGTACAGTCGGCGGTGGATCGTGTATCCCTTCGAACACCCTCGCGGGTGCCAGGCGGCGGTCGCCGTGTTGCCGAATAGGTCTGCGTACCGCTCGACGTCGTACGGAGGCTCGGTTCGGAGGATGACGCCGTTTCGCTTCACCGCGATCATGCGGCAGGCATGGGTGCAATTCGGTGAACAGACGAAGCTGAACGCGGAGTCGTAGCGGTACTGCTCGCGGTACACGTCTTCCCAACCTCGCTCGGGGTAGTGGGCGAGTGGGTTCTCAATGGCCCGCGCCGCGCGCAGGTGGTTGAACAGAAGGCGTGACGCAACGCCCGTTCCCGCCGCCGCTGCGGCGAGGGTCAGGAACTCTCTTCTGCTAACTTCGGACAAAGGGGCGTCACCTTACGGGATGCTCCAGTATTGGGCATACGTACCACGCTCCGCTATGATCGGCGTCATATCGGAGAGGAAAGGCGTGCTTCGCCGATTCGGCAGCGGTGCCGCCGCAGCGCCTCGGCAAGCCGGCACGTAGTAACATACGAGGGGCGCGGGAGCGCCGCCGCAGGTATGAGACGGGAAGAAACGCTGGGAAAAGCAGAGGAACTGCTGGAAAAGGGGCGAACGGACGAGGCTCTGGGCGCCCTGCGTCGCTATCTGAAGCGATACGGGAACGACATCAGGGCAAACGCGCTGATCGGCCGTGCGTATCGCGCTGTCGGAGCGCTATCGCTCGCCGAGGAGCACCTCGGCACAAGCCTCGCCGCTGACGACTCGCAGTACGACGTGGCGATGGAACTCATCGAGGTGCGAATCCGGCAGAAGCGGTTTGAGGAGGCGCTCCCGGTCGCCGAGTGGCTTTATCGCTATCACCCGAACGACGATGTGCTCCGCGTGCGGCTCGAGTCAATCCGCGAGAACGTCGAGCGGCCGGCCGTCGGCTGGGAGAGGGACGAGAATAAGCCTGAGGTGGACATCGAGTTCACGGGGGATTGAACCGCTTCGCAGCCTCACCAGCGTGGTAACCTAACGCAATGCTCGCCCTGCTCGCATTCGGCTCGGTGTTCGGCTACTCGTTCGGCCCCGCGCCGGTCTCCTACCGCGTCGAGGTCGGTTTCGACGGCTACATCCCAGTCCTCGGCGGCATCGAGCAACCCCTGAAGGTGGATATGACGCTCCGCGTCGAGGAGCGCGCCTCAAGCGAACCTGAGAGAAAGCGGGCGATTAGCGAGATCACCCAGTTTCGCCTGTCCGTTTATGATGGCGAGACGAAGTCGTTCTCGCCGTTCCCCATCGGGCTGGAGGCGGTTCGCGAGTACTTTCCAAATACGACGACCACTTTCTTCTCACGAGGGAGGATCATCGCCACCGACGCGGTGAACCGGGACGTGCCGTTCCAACTGCCCGGCCTGCACCCGCAACACCTCGCCGACATGACGTTCCTGCTGCTGGAGTTTCCTGACGTCCCTCTCGAAAAGGGGGCGTTCTGGACGTACAGACGCAAGTTCGGCGACAGCGAGGTCGTGTACACGGTAACCTACTCCGGCCCGGAGGACGCGGGTGAGGCCTTCAACCTTGCCCTCAAGCAAGAATACCAGGGGTTTGAGGACGAAAACCGGAACCCCGTCGGGAAGGAGCGCGCGAAGGCGATCGTCAAAACCAGGGTGACCGGCGCCGGCAAGGTGTGGTTTTCGGCTCCAACCGGGAGAATCACGCGGGCGACGGTAAACGCGGAGGGCGTCTCAGACGTACTATCTATGGACGGTGCGCCGCAATCCAAGCGCACGCTCAAGACCACCTTCCTGATGGAAGGCTAAGGAGGAACCTGTTAAAGAGATGAAAACGATGCGAATTGCCATGGTAGGCGTGGGGCTGGCTGCCGCCCTCGCGCTCATCGCCGCCCAGGACACGATCCTGTTGCGGAGAGAACTCGTCAAGGGCGCCAAGGACTCCTACACGCTCACGATGAAATCGAGCATGGTCATGGACACGGGCGGCGCCGGCATGGGCACGATGCCCTTGGACTTCACCTTCGCTTCGAAGATGGAAGTTGGGCTCGACCGCGTGTCCACCGACGGGAAGGACGCGAACGTCACGATCAAGATGACCGAGTTCAAGTATGACCTCGGCCAGATGGGTCAGATGATGGGTGGGCAGCAGCCCGAAATGCCCCAGGAGATGACGATGACCGGCAAACTCGACGTGCGGAACCGACTGTCCGGCGTTCGCATCCCGAATGCGCCCGGCCCCGCCGGCATGCTGAGCCAGCAGATGCAGAACTTCCCGCTCTTCATCGAGTTCCCGAACGACCCGGTCAAGGTCGGCGACTCGTGGGAGGTGCGTTTGCCGGCAACGCCGATGACGGGCAACAAGATCACCCGCCTTAAGGCGACTCTCATCGGTGAAAAGAGCGCCGGGGAAGGAACCGCCTGGGCGATCAAGCTCACCGGCACGATGAACATCAACGCCGACATGATGGAGATGATGCGGCAGATGGGAGGCGAAGCCGGCGGTATGCCGCAGATGGCGATGTTCATGACCGGAACGATGAACGTTGACGGCGAAGCGCTCGTTGAAAAGGAAACTGGGCGCACCATCAAGTTCGAGACCACCTATAAGGCAGACCTGACGCTCGACTTGCCGGATATGGGCATGCAGATGAAACAGGCCGGTAACACGCTCGTCAGCGTCGTATTGGCAAACTGACGCACGCGCTGCTTCTCGCCTCGGTTGCAACGACCGCCCTGAGCACGGCTCAGGGCGGTCAGGCCATTCGCTACAAGCCTCACGCTTCGCTCGACGTGTTCAGCGTTACGGGGGCGGTAACTCGGCAGTACGCCGGCGGTGTGGACGCGCCCCCCCTGCGAGCTGCTCAGCTGACCGGAACCCTCCTTCTCCGTACCGAGCCGAGCGGCGAGCAGTGGGTGGTTACAGGCGTCTGCCGGGAACTCTCCGGAAATGACGGCACGCAACCGGTTGACGATGCTGCGCTTCGCCGGGCGCGTCTCGGCAAGTGGCTCGCAACCGTCGGCGGAGGTTGTCGCTACACGTGGAACGGCGAGCCGGCGGTTCCGTCTGCACTCAACGCGCTGCTCTGGCCGATTCCCTGGCGGCCGCTCGACGCCCCGAACGGAGTTAGGGTTGGAGACGCCATAGAGCAGCGTTTCGATCTGCCGCTGCAGGCCTTCCTTGAAGACGACCCAATCGGCGACCAGCCGATCACCATCCGCTATGTGTTCCGAGGGGAGAGCTACCTCTCGAAGGAGGCGACTTGGCTGTTCGACATCCAGGCGGATGAAGAGATTCGCCGGCCGGTGCAGCATCCCGAACGAGAGGGTCTAACCCTGGTCGGCACCGTCAAGGCGTTAGGCTCCGTCCGCATCCGCAGGGCGGACGGGCGGCTGGACTATGCTCGCTTCACCCTCGATGTGCGCCTGACCCTGGAGGGCGAGGGGCTGCCGTTCGGGGTGTTCTCGTCAGCCACGGCGGTCGCCACAGCCGAGTACCAACGGAAGGCGCCGGACGGGGGATAATCCGCTCCCGTGGACGAAGTTGCGCGGCGCGCCGAGGAGTTGCGGAGGCTCATCGAAGAGCACAACTACCGCTACTATGTCCTCTCCCAACCGACGATCCCCGACGCCGAGTACGACCGCCTCTTTCGAGAGTTGCAGCAAATCGAGGAGCAGCGGCCCGACCTTCGGACGCCGGACAGCCCAACTCAGCGCGTCGGCGCAGCGCCGAGCACCGAGTTCTCACCGCATCGGCACCTTGTGCAGATGCTCTCGCTTGAGAACGCGTTCAGCGCCGAGGAGCTTCGCGAGTGGCATGCTCGGCTTCTGCGGTTTCTCAGCCTCCCCGACGGAACCGACCTCGAGTTCACCGGCGAACTGAAGTTCGACGGCACGTCGCTGTCGCTGACCTACATTGACGGCGTGCTCGCCGTCGGGGCGACGCGCGGCGACGGGGAAACGGGCGAGGAGATTACGCCCAACGTGAGGACCATTCGCTCCGTGCCCCTTCGTCTGCGTGAACCGGTGAAGGGGACGCTGGAAGTGCGCGGCGAGGCGATTGTCAGCAAGAGGGAGTTCCAGCGCATCAATGAAGAACAAAAGCGACTGGGGCTGAAGGAGTATGCCAACCCGCGGAACCTCGCGTCAGGATCGTTGCGCCAGCTGGACAGCCGCATAACCGCATCGCGAAACCTCTCGTTCTGGGCATGGGGCGTTGGCGCGTCCGAGTCGCTCGGCGGCGTTGAGACGCATACCGAGTTGCTCGAGCGCCTCGAACGATTCGGCTTCCAGACCAGCCCGGAGCGCAAAGTGCTCCGCGGAGTAGGGGAGTGCCTTGCGTTCATCGAGGGCGTCGAGCAAAGGCGACCGTCGCTCGACTTTGAGATTGACGGCGTGGTACTGAAGGTCAACTCCTTCGAGATGCAGCGGGCACTCGGCTTCACGGCGCGAGGACCAAGATGGGCGGTTGCGTACAAGTTGGCGGCGGAACAGGAGGCGACCCTGCTGGAGGGCATCCTCTGGAACGTCGGCCGCACTGGCGTCGTTACGCCGGTGGCGGTGCTCGCGCCGGTGCACGTCGGCGGGGTAACGGTTACGCGCGCGACGCTGCACAACTACGAGGACCTCACGCGAAAGGATGTGCGCGTCGGGGATCGGGTTTGGGTCCAGCGAGCGGGAGACGTCATCCCGGAAGTGCTTGGCCCGGTACCCGACGGGCGTCACGCGAAACGCCCCGTTCCCGTTGAGCCGACGAAGTGCCCCGTCTGTGAGGCCGACTTGGTGCGACGCGATGGGGAAGTTGCGCTGCGGTGCCCGAACCGCAAGTGCCCCGCTCAAGTCGGCGCGCGGATCCTACACTACGCCTCGCGCAACGCGATGGACATCGAGGGCTTGGGCGAGAAGCAGGCGCTGCGCTTCCTCGACGAGGGGCTTATCAAAGACGTGAGCGACATCTATCGCCTGAAGGACAAGCGCGAACAACTCATCCAGATGGAGCGCATGGGCGAGCAGAGCGTCGCCAAGTTGCTGGACGCCATCGAGCGGTCGAAGGAGCGGCCTCTGGCGCGCTTCCTGTTCGCCCTCGGCATCCGCCACGTTGGCCAGACCGCCGCGTTCAACCTGGCGAAGGAGTTCGGGACGCTCGAGGCGTTTCGCGAAGCGACGTTCGAGCGACTTACAACAATCCACGACATCGGCCCGAACACCGCAGGCGAGATCGTTGAGTACCTGCAGGAAGGGGAGAACCGACGCCTGCTCGACGACTTGGCTGCCCTCGGCGTCAGACCGACGCCCATGGAAGTTGAAGCGAAGGAGGGTCCATTCGCAGGCAAGACCATCGTCTTCACCGGCAAACTCGAGAAGATGACGCGTGAAGAGGCGGAAGAGACGGTGCGAACCCTCGGCGCGACTGCCGCGAGCAGCGTCAGTGCTCGCACCGACCTCGTCGTCGCAGGCTTAGGCGCAGGTTCCAAACTCAAGAAGGCGCAGGAACTGGGCGTAAGGGTCATCTCCGAGGACGACTTCCTCGAGATGCTCAACGACCATGCGTAAGATAACTCTGCCGATTGAAGAGTTGGACTTCGAGTTGTGCGTTACTAGCGGGCAGGTCTTTCGCTTTCAGCGCTTCGAGCGAGGCGGCAGGCAAGTGTGGCTCGGGGCAGACGGAGGCAACGTCATCGAAGCCGAGCGCACGCCGGAGGGATGGGCGGTTTGGTCGCGACCGGACGGCTCCGCGGTCGAGAGGTTCCTGCGGCTCGACGTGTCGCTCGCCGATGTCTCTCGGCGCGTGCTTGAGATCGAGCCGAGCCTCGCCCCCCTCGTAGCGCGCTTTCCAGGCCTGCGAACCTTGCGCCAGGCGCGCGCAGATGAGACGCTGTTCTCGTTCCTGTGCACGGTGAACAACAACCTGACGCGGATTCACAGGCTGGTACGGGCGCTTGGGGCGTTCGGTGAGGAACTGGAACCGGGCGTGTTCGATTTCCCGCCGCCGGAGCGCATCGCCCGGGTCGGAGAAGCCCGCCTGCGAGAGATGGGCTTCGGCTATCGAGCACGCACGCTTGTCCAGGTCGCGGAGGAACTCGCGCACCGACCAACCGGCTGGCTGCAGGCGCTGTCGGAGGGCGAGTATGAGCGCGCGGTTTCGGCGCTGTGCGAACTCCCTGGAGTGGGTCGGAAGGTCGCCGACTGTGTGTGCTTGTTCGGTTTGGGTTTCGACGAGGCGGTCCCGGTGGACACGCATCTGTGGCGTGCCAGCGTGGAGCGTTACTTTCCTGAGTGGCGCGGCGGAAGCCTGACCGACAAGCGATACCGCGCCGTGGGTGACCACTTCCGCCGACGTTTCGGTCGGCTGGCTGGCTTCGCGCACGAGTACATGTTCTACGACTCGGTTACTGGCGCAGGAAACAGAAGCGCCCGGGGGCGAAAAGCGTCCCCGGGCGCCCGCGCGAAGTAGCATACGCGGCTACTCTTCGTCCTCTTCCTGGCCCCTGCGCTCCTCGACTTCCGCAAGCTCCGAGATGGACGGCAGGTCATGGCCCAGGTCGGCAGCGAGTGCGCGCACGTCCACGCCCGTCTCGTCATCGTAGATGTCGGAGATCTCCTGCGACATCTCCTCTTCTGCGATTTGGGTGATCGTCTGTCGCCAGACCGGTTGCCGGGTCAGTTGGACCTCGAGGTTGCGGAACGGCGGGAAGCCTGTGCCGGCTGGGATGAGGCGTCCAATAATAACGTTCTCCTTCAGCCCGACCAGGTTGTCTACCTTGCGGCGAATGGCTGCCTCGGTGAGCACCTGTGTCGTCTTCTGGAACGACGCGGCGGAGAGGAACGACTCGCTTTGCAGGCTGGCGCGCGCGATGCCTTGCAGCACCCAGTCGGCGGTTGCGCGGCGGGGCTTGCGCTTCTTGGTCTCGCCGGAGCCGGGGTCCTCTTCCTCGATCATCTCGCCGGCGTCAATCATCTCTTGGATGCGCTCGTTCTCATCTCTGAGCACGAAGCGATCCACGAGTTCGCCGGGCAAGAAGCGTGTGTCGCCCGGATGCACGATCTTTCGCTTGCGCATCATCTGTCGGCAGATGATTTCGATGTGCTTGTCGTTGATGTCCACGCCTTGCGCCTTGTAGACGGCTTGCACTTCGCGGATAATGTACTCCTGCACCGCCTTGTCCCCGCGGATTCTGAGCAACTTGTGCGGGTTGAGCGGTCCCGTTGTGATTCGGTCGCCGGCGCGAATTCGGTCGCCCTCCTTCACCTCAAGGTTGCCGCGGTACGGCACGAGGATCAGTTCGAGCACCGGAATCGAGTTCACCTTCGCCTTCTTTAGGCGATCGGCGTCCTTCTTTGTCATCTCCTGTGTGGCGTACACGTCGACGTTGCCGGTGTCGGGGTTGACGATGTCTTTCGCCGCCGCCTTTCCGACGATGTCTGGGTTATCGGTCTTGAGTTCCGCCTCAATGGCAACCCAGCGACCGAGGTCCGCTTTATAGATCTTTTTGACGACGCCGTCGTACTCGCAAATGATCGCCTCGCCGCTCGGCTCCTTGCGCGCCTCGAAGATCTCCTCGACGCGGTGAAGGCCCGAGTATCCCTCGGCGAGCTGCTTCACGAGTCGCTTCACGCGGGAGCGGGCGGAGCGTCGAGCGCGGTCCATCTCGACCTGCTCGGCGGTCTTGCCCTTCGATGCTCGCGCCGTGCTCTTGCGAGGCTCGGCGGGTTCGGTCGCCCCCGTGATGCCACGGAGCACATGCAACTGCTCGGACTTCAGTTCCAGGATGTCCTTGCCGTGGTCGCGAACGATCTGGCTCCACGCCTCGTGGCTTCGGCGGTCTGTGTCCTTCACGCCGGCAAGCACGTTCTCTTGCGCGATGCCTCCGGTGTGGAACGTTCTCATCGTAAGTTGCGTACCCGGCTCGCCGATGGATTGCGCGGCGATGATGCCGACTGCCACGCCGACTTCAACCGACCGCCGCATCGCCATATCTTCGCCGTAGCACTTGGCGCAGATGCCTTGCGGCAACTCGCACGTGAGCGGGCTGCGGATCGGGACGAACAGTTCGCCTCGGTCGCCCACTTCAAAGCCAGCTTTCTTGAACTTCTTCTTCAGCGCGGCGAGCGCTTCTTCGTCGTCGCCGGCATCTTCCAGCTCCTGGCCGAAGACGGTGACAATCGAGTCGAGCTTGCTGACGTCTGCCTCGCCGAAGATGCCTCCGACTTCACAGATGACGTCGCCCGTGTGCGGGTCTTTGATGGTGCTGAGCGCGGTTCGACCGCGGCAGCGTTCACCCAGCCCCTCGATGGTCTCGCCTTCAACGACAATCTTGCAGACTTCGATGCCTTCGCCCGTCTCGCAGTCCTCCGCTTTGATGATGACGTCTTGGGCGACGTCAACCAGTCGCCGCGTCAGGTAACCGGCGTCGGCGGTGCGGAGCGCTGTGTCGGCGAGACCCTTTCGGGCGCCATACGTGGACACGAAGTACTCGAACACGTTCAGCCCTTCGTGGAAGGAGGAGCGGATCGGCAGGTCTTCGATCAGGTTTCCGAACTGGTCGGTCATCAGGCCGCGCATTCCCGCGAGCTGTGTTAACTGCTTCATGCTTCCTCGCGCGCCGCTTACGGTAACGATGCTCAGCGGGTTGAACTGCTCGATGTCTTCGAGGATCGCGTCCGCCACCTGGTCGTATGCCTTCGTCCAAAGTTCGAGCACCTTCTGTCGCCGCTCGGACTCGGCGATTAGCCCTCGGTCGTACTGCTTGCGAAGCTCGCCGACCTTCCGCTCCGTCTCCTCGATGATCTGGTTGCGCTCTTCGGGCGGGTCCATGTCGGTGATCGCGACGGTGATGCCGAACCGCGTCGCCCACTGGAAGCCCATCTGCTTGATCGCGTCGAGCAGTTCGATGGTTCGCTCAGCGCCGACCGCCTCTCGAATCTCGGTGATCAGTCGAGCCATGTTCTTCTTGGTAAGCTCGATGCCCAACCACCGATCCGAGTGCTTCAGCGGATAGGGGAGCAACTCGTGGAAGAGCAGTTGCCCAGGCGTTACGCTGCGGACGACGCTCTCCCATTCTTCCGACTCTGCGTCGCCACCCACGGGTCGGCGAATGCGCACCTGCACCGGCTCGTTCAGGCGAATGCGAGCGGCCGGGTCAGGGTGCTCCGCCAGCAACGTGACCTCCTGCGGAGAGCCGTAGACCGGCGGAGGGGGCGCGCCCTCGAGCTCCTTAGTGTGCGCTTCGAGCGCCTCGTTCAACCGCTGCGTGCCCTCCTTGCTGACCATCGTCAAAGCGTAGCCGCCAAGGACGATGTCCTGAATCGGCGAAACGATTGGGCCTCCATTGGCGGGGGAGAACAGGTTGTGCGTGCTGAGCATCAGGACGCGTGCCTCCGCTTGCGCGGCGGCGCCGAGCGGCACGTGTACAGCCATCTGGTCTCCGTCGAAGTCGGCGTTGTAGGCGTGGCAGACGAGCGGGTGAACCTGTATCGCCTTGCCGTCCACAAGAATCGGCTCAAACGCCTGGATGCCCAGGCGGTGCAGCGTGGGCGCGCGATTGAGCAGAACCGGGTGCTCTGTGATGACCTCTTCCAAGGCGTCCCAAACGGCAGGGTGCAGACGGTCAATCATGCGCTTGGCCGTCTTGATGTTCTGCGTGAGTTTCCGCTCAACGAGCGTCTTCATCACGAACGGCTTAAACAGCTCGAGCGCCATCTCCTTCGGCAGGCCGCACTGGTGCAACTTCAGGTGCGGGCCAACCACGATGACGGAACGGCCCGAGTAGTCAACGCGCTTGCCGAGCAGGTTCTTGCGGAACCGCCCCTCTTTGCCCTCGAGCAGGTCGCTCAGCGATTTCAGCGGCCGGTTGTTGCTGCCGGTTACCGGGCGAGAGCGCCGCCCATTGTCAATGAGCGCGTCCACTGCCTCTTGCAGCAGGCGCTTCTCGTGGTTGATGATGCTCTCCGGCGCGCGAATCTCGATGATCTTGCGCAGGCGGTTGTTCCTGTTGATGATGCGGCGGTAAAGGTCGTTGAGGTCCGAAGTGGCAAAGCGTCCGCCGTCGAGTTGCACCATCGGGCGCAGTTCTGGCGAGATGACGGGCAGCACATCGAGGACCATCCACTCCGGTCGAGTCTTCGACTCGATGAGCGCTTCAACGACGCGCAGGCGCTTGATGCCCTTGTCGTCGTCGTCCTCTTTGGTCTTTCTGCGTCGGCTGTGCGCCTTGAGAACGGACTGGCGCAGTTCTCGCCGCAACTGCTCGAGGTCGAGGCGGCTGAGCAACTCCTTGATCGCGGCTGCGCCGATGCCGGCGTGCAGCATCTCGCGATACGATTTGCCGGTTCGCTTCGAGACGGCGTTGAGCATGCGGTCGAGGATGCGATACTTGTCCTCTTCCAGAAGATGGTTCGGCTCCAGCTCGTAAAGGAGTTTGAGCGCGAGTTCGAGGTCTTGGACGCGCTCTTCCATCTCTCGCCGCTCGGCCTTGAGTCGGTCGTTGATGGCTTTGGTGCGCTCCTTGATTTCGTCCTCGCCGTACTCGTCCTTGTTCTCATCGAGTTCGCGCGCGAACTCCGTCTGGATTTCGTTTTCGTCTTCTTCGAACTGCGAGCGAATCGCGTGCTGCTCTTCGGCGACGGCCTTCTCGATCTCTTTCCGACCCTTCTCGAGCCCCTCGGCGTCAATGTCGATCACGATGAAGTTGGAGAAGTAGACGACCTTTTCCAGCTTCTTGGTTGGGATGTCGAGGAGGCGGCTGATCTGTCCCGGCACGCCCTTCAGGTACCAGATGTGCACGACGGGTGCGGCGAGTTCGATGTGCCCCATGCGCTCGCGTCGCACGCGAGAGCGAGTTACCTCGACGCCGCAACGCTCACACACGAGACCCTTGTACTTGACCTTCTTGTACCTTCCGCAGTGGCACTCCCAGTCCTTTACGGGGCCGAAGATGCGCTCGCAGAACAGGCCGTCGCGCTCAGGTTTGAACGTGCGGTAGTTGATCGTCTCCGGTTTCTTAACCTCGCCATGCGACCAGCCGATGATGTCTTCCGGGCTGGCGATGCCGATGCGAATCTTATCGAATTGTCCAAGATCTGCCATAGTTTCCGTTGCCCTTATCGCAGGGGGTGCGCCTAAAGGGTGCCGACACTGCGGGCAAGCCGCAGGTCATCGCCACCCGATGGGTCTTCGAGGTCCTTCAGGTTGATCTCGCGGTCGTTCACGTCCTCCACCGTAACCTTCAGGCAGAGGCTGCGCAACTCGTTCACGAGAATCTTGAACGACTCGGGAACGCCCGGTTCGAGAATCGTCTCGCCCCGAACGATGCTCTCATAGGTGCGGACGCGGCCCTGAACGTCGTCCGACTTGATGGTCAGAATCTCTTGCAGCGTAGCGGCTGCGCCGTACGCCTCAAGCGCCCAAACTTCCATCTCGCCGAAGCGCTGGCCGCCGAACTGCGCTTTGCCGCCAAGAGGTTGCTGCGTAACGAGCGAGTACGGGCCGATGCTTCGAGCGTGAATCTTCTCGTCGGCGAGGTGCTCCAGCTTGAGCATGTAGATGCAGCCGACGGTGATCGGGTACGGCAACGTATCGCCCGTCAGGCCGTCGCGAATGATGCTCTTGCCGGTTACCTCGTCAAGCCCTGCGCGCCGCCAGGCGTTCTCGCGAACGCGCTCGAGGATAGAGTCGTAGATCGAGTCGGCAGCAAGGCAAGGCGGCTCGTCCTCGATGGGTTCGACTTCCACGTCCGGGTCCATTTGGTTCAGTCGCATAACCGGCTCGGCTGCGACGATGCGCGAGATGCGCTCGAGCCTACGCACCCCCAGACCTCGCAGAGCCTCTGAGACGGCGCTCAACATGTCCTCGGGGTCGGCGTCGGGATCGAGCGTTAGGTCAAGGCCGAGTTCGCTTCGCACGTATGCCTGGAGTGCGTCGCGTCGCATCCTCTTGCCGAGGCGAGCGACCTCGAACATCACTTCGTCCTCGGTGCTTCCCTCGAACGCGGGGCACAGGAAGCGAACGCCCATGTGATATCCCACGTAGCCGAGGTGCGTCTCGAGGATCTGCCCGATGTTCATGCGGCTTGGCACGCCAAGCGGGTTGAGCACGATGTCCACCGGTGTGCCGTCTTGCAAGAACGGCATGTCTTCCACGGGCATGATGCGCGAGATGACACCCTTGTTTCCGTGGCGCCCGGCCATCTTGTCGCCCTCGGTGATCCTGCGCTTGAGCGCGACATAGACCTGGACGCGCATGTTCACGCCGGCGGGCAGTTCGTCGCCCGGCAACTGCTCCAATTCGCCGCCGGTGATCTCACTGACCATGCTTTCGCGTTTCTTCGACTCGTAGAACACTCTTCCGGTGTCCTTGCAGCGATACTTGAAGCGGCTGAAGATCTTAACGTCAACGACGGTTCCGCGCTCGCCGTGCGGCAGGCGGAGGGAAACGTCGCGCGTCTCCTCTGCCTTCTTTCCGAAGATGGCGATGATGAGCCGCTCTTCCGCGGTCATCTCGACCTGCCCCTTCGGAGCGACCTTACCGACGAGGATGTATTCCGGTCGCACCTCAGCCCCGATTCGCACGATGCCCTGCTCGTCGAGGTCCTTAAGAGCGTCCTCGCCCACGTTCGGGATGTCGCGCGTAATCTCCTCCGGCCCGAGTTTCGTGTCGGATGCTTCGGTGTCGTAGCGCGCGATGTGGATTGAGGTGTACACGTCCTCCCGCACGAGGCGCTCGCTGAGCAGAATCGCGTCTTCGTAGTTGTAGCCGTTCCACGGCATGAACGCCACGATGAGGTTCTTGCCGAGGGCAAGCCCGCCCTGGTCGCACGTCGGGCCGTCTGCAATCGGTTGCCCGGCGCGCACGCGTTGACCCGGGAACACGATCGGCCTGTGCGTAAAACAGGTGGACTTGTTGCTCGCGCGCATGTGAGACAGCGAGACGACTTCGGTCTCCTTGCCGTCGGCAGGGAGAATCGAGATCGCCTTCGGCGAAACGTTCTCTACGACGCCGTCGCACGGCGAGAGAATCGCAGCGCCGGAATCTTGAGCCACGCGGCTCTCATAGCCGGTGGAGACGAGAGGCAACTCGGAGCGCAGAAGCGGCACAGCCTGGCGCTGCATGTTCGCGCCCATGAGTGCGCGGTTGGCGTCGTCGTTTTCGAGGAACGGGATGAGCGCCGTCGCGGCGGAGATAATCTGCACCGGCGACACGTCCATCAACTGGACTTCGCTGCGAGGCACGACCGGGTAGGTTCCTCGGTGGCGCACCTGCACCTCTGTGCCCCGAAGTTCGCGCGTCTCCGGGTCGTAAGGGGCGTCGGCGGGGGCGACGTAACTCTGGTCGTCCTCGCCCGCGGCGACGAACACAATCTCATCGGTAACGATGCCGTCCCTCACCAAGCGGAAAGGCGTTTGAATCAGGCCAAGATCGTCCACGCGGGCGTACATCGTCAGCTGGCTGATCAGGCCGATGTTCGGGCCTTCAGGCGTTTCGATCGGGCAGATGCGGCCGTAGTGGCTCCGGTGCACGTCGCGCACCTGCAACTTCGCCTTCCGCCGCTCGAGCCCACCTGGCCCCAGCGTGGAGAGCCGCCGCTTGTTCGTCAACTCGCTCAGCGGGTTCGTTTGATCCATGTACGAACTCAACTGGTTGCTGCTGAAGAACGACTTGATGCTCGCGCTGATCGGCTTGATGCTGAGGATGATGCTCGGCAGAAGGCTCTCGGGGTCGGCGCTCGTCATGCGCTCGCGAGCGACCTTCTCCATGCGGGCGAAGCCGACGCGCATCTGGCTTGCGAGCAACTCGCCGACCGCACGCACGCGCTTGTTCGCCAGGTGATCAATGTCATCCGGCTCGACCTCTTTGTCTCGAACCAGCACCATGCGGTGGATGGTCTGCACCAGGTCCTCTACCGTTAGATGGCGCACGCTGAGCGGAATCGCGAAGCCGAACTTGCGGTTGATTTGCTGCCGGCCCACTCTGCCCAGATCGTAACGCCGACGGTCGAAGAACATGTTCCAAACTTGGTTGCGCGCGTTCTCCTCCGTGGGCGATTCGCCGGGCCGCATCTGCCGGTGGATGTCGATGATCGCGCTCTTCGTGTCGGTCGTTGGGTCGACGTCGAGCGACGCATCAATGAACTCGTTCACCGTAACGACCGCGATCTCCTTCAGCTTCATGGACTGCAGCTTCATCGCGACGTCCGGGTCAATGCGGGTGAACGGCTTGATGATGATGTCCTCGCCGTCCTTGATTTCGCTGAGTGAGCGCTTACCGATCAGGTCTTCAGCCGTCGGCGACTTGATGCGCTCGATGTTGCCGAAGGTGATCATCAGGTCCTCGTTCGTGCCGACGGCGGCATAGACGGCAGCAGGCTCGTCGCGCAGCGAGGCGGGAACCTTCTTCAGGAACTCGGGCGTGATGAGCGTGTTCTTGTCGGCGATGACCTCGCCGGTGCTCGGGTCGGCGAGCGGCTCGGCGAGCCGCCGGTGCAACGCCTGACTCAGCGGCAACTGGACCGCAACTCGTGCCTCGTCGAAGGCGGCGATCGCCTTGAGGAGTTGCGTGACCGGAATCTTCCGCGTCTGCGTGATGGCCGCCATGACCACGTGGTTCGGTTCCTGCTCGAAGTCAATCCATGGGCCTTCAGAGGGGATGATCTGCACCTTCACCATAGACTGGAGCGAGAGGTTCCGCTCCATCGTCTTGAGCGAGCGCTCGACGTCCTCCTCAAAGTAGATTGCGGGACTGCGGGCGAGCTGCGACACGATGACGCGCTCACGGCCGTTCACGATGAACGTGCCGCGGTCGGTCATCAACGGCAGGTCGCCGCAGTAGACCTCTGACTCGATGACCTCGCGGTCCTTGCCGCCGACGCGAACCTGAACCTTCAAGGGGGCCTCGAAGGTCATGTCCCTGTCGCGGCACTCGTCGACAGAGTACTTTGGCTCACCGAGACAGAAGTCGGTGAACTCGATAAAGTTCGTGTTCGTGAAGTCCCAGATTGGGGAGTAGGTCTGGAGAAGTTCGGGCAAGCCCTCTTCCAGGAACTGTTTGTACGAATTTAACTGCAGTTCGATGAGATTGGGCACCTCGAGAACGCGTTCCGTACGCTTCGAGGCGTGCTTGATCTCCTTCATTCAATCCTCCGCGCGCGCCATGTGGGGCAAACTCTTAGTGTACCGTATCCAGGCGTGCAGAAGTCAAGCCTGGGCGCAGTCATATCGTCCTCGGCGTTCAACGGGCCTATAATACCCGAGATGGTCGCCGCCGTTGTTGCCATGCTTGCGGTCGCGCCGCTGCCCAGCCACGACTTCGCCCCACGCCCCGAACTTGTGCGGGTGCTACTGAACAGAATCGGGGCGGCGGCGAGGGTTGTTCTATCCTCAGCCGAGGGCGTCGAACTCTTCGCGCCCGGTCAAGAGGCGCCCATCCTGGTCGCCAAGCCGGGCCAGGAGGCAGTCGTGAGCCTCGAAGCCGGGAAGTTGCGGGTCGGATCCAAGCAATTTGACCAGGTTTTGGCGCTTCCGCTCGGCAAGACGATGACCGTCGCGGCGGACGAGTCCGCGCAGTACAGGGGGCGAGTGCGGGCGCTCGTGGGAGCGGGGCGGCTGATCGTGGTGAACGAGGTCGGGCTCGAGGCATACCTGATGGGCGTGGTGCCTGCCGAGGCGCCGCCCTCGTTTCATCCGGAGGCGCTGAAAGCTCAGGCGGTTGCGGCGCGAACGTTCGCGCTCGCCAAAATGCAGCGCGCCGGGGGCGCCCCCTTCGACCTCGACGACACCACCGCAAGCCAGAGTTACCTCGGCGTCGCTGCCGAGAAGCCACAGACCAACGTCGCCGTCCGAGAAACGGCGAACCAGGTTCTGCTTCATGGGGGCGAGCCGATCCAGGCGCTCTACTGCACGGTGAGTGGCGGCGTCACCGCCGCGAACGAGGAGGCGTTCGGCGGGACGCCGCTGCCGTACCTGCGCTCCGTGCGCGACGCCGACGCCAACGGCTCCTCATACGGCGCCTGGTCGCCGCACCACTCTTGGGAGTTTCATGTTCGTGCCTATCCAGGCGTCGGCGCCGTGAAGCAGGTAGAGGTTCTCAGACGGACGGGGAGCGGCCGTGCTGCCGCGATTCGCGTATCAGGCGAGCGGGGAACGATGACCGTCAGCGGGCCGGCGTTCCGCAACGCCGTCGGCGTCAACAACTTGAAGAGTCTGCTGATCGATACAATTGAAGCCACCGGGCAAGGCGTGCGCATCCGGGGCAGGGGCTGGGGGCACGGAGTTGGGATGTGCCAAGCGGGCGCGCAGGGGCGCGCTTTGAAGGGGCAAACGTACGACGGCATCTTGGCGACGTACTATCCCGGCGCGAGACTCACCTTCCTGCCTGAGCCGGTGCTGTTCGCTCGGGGGCTTCTGTCATCGGCGTCAGGAGGCTGAGCGCGACAGTCTGTCGGCGCGGTGCAAGCGGTACTATCCGCGCGGCTGATGCTCCTCAGGCACCTCATCTTGTCCACCGCCGGGAGACCGGGCGTGGAGCGGTTCGTACGGAACAGTCGCCTAACTCGGCGCGTGGTTCGGCGCTTCATCGCGGGCGAGACGGCTGATTCCGCGCTTTCCGCAGCCGGAGAGCTCAGGGAGAAAGGCTTCCGCGTGACGCTGGACCTGCTGGGCGAGCACGTTACGGTCGGAGAGACCGCGGACAGGGCAACCGACGAGTACGCGCGCCTCTTGGAGCGCATCGCAAGTTCACCTCTTCACGGCGGGTTCATGCCGGAGAACGTGAACGTGTCCGTCAAACTGACGCAACTCGGCCTGTTGCACGATGAGGCTCGCGCAACCGAGCGACTGCGAAGAATCGTCGCCATCGCCGCCGAAACGCGCAACTTCGTCCGCGTAGACATGGAGGACAGCGCCTGCACCGATGCGACAATCCGCGCCGTGAAGGAGGTGCACTGCGAGCACCGGGGGCACGTGGGCGCGGTGCTGCAGAGCATGCTGCGCCGAACGGAAGCCGACCTTGAGGAGATGATCCGCGAAGGGATCCGTATCCGCCTCGTGAAAGGGGCGTACGCTGAGCCGCCGGAGGTCGCCTATCAAGCGAAGCGAGATGTGGATGCAGCGTTTCTGCGGTGCGGTTATCGTCTTCTCAGCGATGGCATCTACCCCGCGTTTGGCACGCACGACTCCAGGATGATTGAGGCGCTCATCGAACACGCTGACCGTGAAGGAATCGGTCGCTCTCGCTTCGAGTTCCAACTGCTCTACGGCATTCGGCGCGACGTTCAGCGTGACCTGCTTCGACGGGGCTATTTGGTTCGCGTGTACGTTCCGTACGGCGAGCGCTGGTACCCCTACTTCACGCGTCGGCTTGCAGAGAGGCCGGCAAACTTGCTGTTCTTCCTGCGGTCGCTTGTTGGGAAGTGAGGTCGCTCCATCGGCTGTTGG
>JBBIIO010000026.1:0-34589 GCA_037446435.1 Armatimonadota bacterium | reverse complement strand
AACACCCCTCGAATGGTCGCAGGGAGCGTGAGCGTCCTCGCGAACATCCCTCGAATGGCCGCAGGGAGCGTGAGCGTCCTCGCGAACATCTCGTTGATGCACGACTGTTCGCCCCGCGTGAAACTGGCTCGCGGGGACGCTCGCCCTCCCTCATGAGCCAAGCCCTGCCTCATGAGCCAAGAATCGAGGGCATAAGTCCTGTAGGACCCCACCCCAGCCCTCCCCGCTTGCGGGGAGGGGCGCTTCGGCGTCGAATCGGATACACTGATGGGAAAGAAGGAGCAGTAGACAATGAAGAGATTGCTGGCAGGAGGACTCGTAGCAGCCGCGGGCCTGGCGCGAGCCCCGCGTCCGCATCCATGTGGACAAGGCGGCGAGGTACCTTAGGGATAGGCCCCGGTTAGTCGAAAGAACTCTTGCATCTCCGCCGACTTCTGGCTGTTGATGGGCGACGCGGGCGCGGTGGGTCCGCCGGAGGCGAACCACACGATTTCCGTCGCCCCGAGCGGCGGATAAAACCAGCACACAGCGCGTGTTTACGAATACCAGCCGTCGCATGCCCAGGGAGCGTGAGCGTCCTCGCGAACATCTCGTTGATGCACGACTGTTCGCCCCGTGTGAAACTGGCTCGCGGGGACGCTCGCCCTCCCTCATGAGCCAAGAATCGAGGGCATAAAGAACACCCTCGAATGGCCGAAGGGAGCGTGAGCGTCCTCGCGAACACCCCTCGAATGGCCGCAGGGAGCGTGAGCGTCCTCGCGAACATCCCTTTGATGAACGACCGAGCGCAAGGCGGCAAAGGGCTCGCGGGGACGCTCGCCCTCCCTCATGAGCCAAGAATCGAGGGCATAAAGAACACCCTCGAATGGCCGAAGGGAGCGTGAGCGTCCTCGCGAACATCTCGTTGATGCACGACTGTTCGCCCCGTGTGAAACTGGCTCGCGGGGACGCTCGCCCTCCCTCAGAATAATCTTCTGCAAGGACAACTCACCGATGTTAGTAACCCTGGTGGGTGGAATCGTCATCGCGGGCATGGCGCTCGCTTCCTCGACCAGCCAGAGCCAGGTTACGGAGGTCTAAGTTAGGGAGGACCCCACCCCAGCCCTCCCCGCTTGCGGGGAGGGGAGGACGCTAGGAAACGATTTCCGCCGCTCCGAGCGGCGCCTCAGCTTAAGCCACAATCGGCGTGCTCGCGCGTCTAAATGGGGGACAGGAGCGTCCTCATCCATAGGAGTACGACAAGGAAGTCGTGACCGTACGCAGGGACCTAACGTTCGACATCTTGAAGGGGATCGCCATCCTCGAGGTGGTAACGCACCACGTGCTCGGGATGGCGACGCGGCGCTATGTCGAGGAGGGAAGCGCCGGGTGGCTGCTCGTCGTGATGCTGAACCGAGTGCTCCACTTCGCCGTGCCGACCTTCCTCTTGGTCAGCGCGCTGCTGCTCGCCCGCAGCCTCTCCAAACACGATGAGCCGAACTGGTGGCTGTTCCTGAAGCGCCGCGTGCTTCGAACAGGCTATCCCTACCTCGTCTGGACCGCGCTGTATCTCGCAATTCGCGGGTGGAGCACCGACCTCGGCTTGACGGCGACGCTCATCTGGGGCAAGGCGTGGTACCACCTCTACTTCCTGGCGATTCTGCTCGAGGTGTCGCTGCTGTTCCCGCTCCTGTTCTTGCTCCTGCGCGCCTGGCGGCCCGACTTCAAGCGCATGCTGCTGATGGCGGCGAGCGTTCAGGCGTTCGTCTATGTGTTCAACTACTACACACGGATCCTTCCGTACCCCGGCTCGAGCGCGCTCTTCTATCTGTTCCCGGTTATCGTCGGCACTTGGCTCGGGATGAACTGGCAGGAGTGGCCCAAGATTTGGCTAACGTGGAGGTATCGCATCCTGGAGGCGATGGCGGGCGCGCTGGCATTGTATCTGCTTGCTGAAGTGTTGCTGCTGGGCAACGCGCCAGTGGGCCGCCAGCCGTACTTCACGCTGTTCCGCATACATCCCGCGCTGCTGCTGCTGTACTCGACGGCGACGGCGCTGTTCCTCTTGCGCGTTGCTCAAGACATGGCGGAGCACTCTTCACTCCGCGCCGTTCTCGCCCAGATTGGGGATCGGTCGCTTGCAATCTTCCTCGTGCACCCCGCTGTCGTGTTCTTGGTTCAAGGCCCTCGTGTAACGGCGTTCTTGAACAACCTGCCGCTAACGACTCTTTGGGCGCTGCTGCTCGTGTTCAGCGTCTCCTGGGCGATCGTGGAGGGATTGGAGCGGATGCGGCTTTCGCGCCTGCTGTTCGCACGCGACTTCCTTCCTCTGGGCGCCTACGCGGCTCGCCGTCGGCGCCTCGCGCCCGCCGCTACTGCCGGAACGCGTCGGCAACCAGCCATCCGGCAAGCACGCCGAGATACAGAACGTTTCCGCCCCACAGCAGCGTCTGCACCCACGAAATCTGGTCGGACAGAGCCGACGCCGTTGCAAAGCAAGCGGTGAGCACAGCAACCAGAAACACAACGCGCGAGATGCTGTAGGTGAACGCGTCTTGCAGCACTCCTATGACGACGTAGATGAGCGCCGACGCCCAGAAGTTTACAATCGCGACGACGCCCAGCGCGGCAGAGCGACTCAAGCGACCGCCCGACGTCCTGAGCACGGTCTCATAGGGGTCAACCGCCATCGAGATGGACAACGCCGCGCCCATCGTCAGACCGCAAACGAAAAGCATAACGAGCAGTCCAGCCGTCCACGTGTTGACGAAGGTGGGGAGGCCGCGCATCGGCTCCTCCTTCGCAAGGGCGACATACGAGAAGGCCAGAAAGGTGATGACGCAAGCCACCATCAACGGCAGGGTCTGGTTCGTGGCGCGCTGTGCCTTTGCGCTTCTCGGCGCGCTCGCCGCTTGCAGGGAGTAGTAGCGCTTCTGGTAGGTCGCGTTCTCCGGCTCGAACTGCAGGGCGTAGGCGTAGTGCTTCAATGCGTCGTCCAACTGCCCCCTTGAGCGGTAGATGTCGCCGAGAACGGAGTGCGCCAGCGCGACGCGGAAGTCTCGCTCGAGGACGCTGCGCGCTGCCGCCTCGGCGCGGTCGAGCCTTCCGCGGCCTAACTCGACTACGGCAGTGTTCAGCAGGCTTGCCGCGTCGGGAATGGGCGCCCGCTGCCGGGTTGACTGCGGCTGGGGGCGCGCCGCGTGCGCGCGGGGCGACGTGCGCCGCTCCGCAGCGCTCTCCTTCGCTCGCAAGAGCGCGTCATAGTGCGCCCTTCGCTCGGGAGAAGAGAGCACGGCGTGCGCCTCGACGATCCGCATGAAGAGGTCCGTCGTGCGCGATGTGCCGGATCGGTCGGGGTGATACTTCAGCACCAGGCGTCGGAACGCGAGGCGAATCTGCTCTTGCGTCGCATTCTGCGGCACGCCGAGCACGTCGTAGTGTGTGCGACCGCCTTCCATCAACTGCCTGCGTCCTGGATGGCGCCAGCGTACTGCATATAGAACGAAGCGACGATGTAGGCGACGACTGCGGCAGCCAACAGCAGGAGGACGACGCCGAGCACGCGGGGCATCTTGTCGAGGCGCACCTCCGCCTCGTCTTCATACTGCTCGGCGACGTGGTCGAGCATGGTGTCGAGGTTACCGCTCTGCTCGCCGGTCGCTGCCATGTCGAGCGTTATGGGCGTGAAGGCGCGCGTTGACGCGAAGGACTCGGCGATGCCCTTACCTTCCTGGATGCGCTCCGCCGCGGGATACATCCGACGCCGGATGTATTCGTTCCCGCACGCGTCCGCCGCCAGGACCACCGATGTCGAGAGAGGAATACCTCCACCATAGAGCGCCCCGAACGCCCGAGAGAACCGAGCCATCGTCAGCATCCGAATCGTCGAGCCGACGTAAGGCATGCCGATGACAAACAGATCCCAAACATATCGCACAGCCGGCAAGGGCAGAAGCAGCCGGGAGAAGATAACCCAGCCAAACACCACCAGGCCGATAAAGACCCAGAACAGGAAAGACGAGGTGATGGCAAGGATCGTGAACGCGGGCCCTCCGGTTCGTTCCGCGATCGAGGCAGTGATCGCATTAGCCGCAATCGGTAGCACGACGAGCACGAACAGCAGGACCTTCGGATAGAACGTCGCGCGTTTCACTTGGTTGCGCAGCTTGAGCTCGCGCCGGATGTACTCGCTAATCTCCTTGAGCGAGCGTTCGAGTGTGCCGCCATGCTCCCCTGCTCGCACCAGGCTCACTTGCAGCGGGGAGAACACCTCGCCGTACTTTTCCATCGCCTCCGACATCATGCGTCCCTCAACAACGAAGTCGCGCATCTCCCGAATGATGTGGCGAAGAACGGGATGCCGGGTGTTCTCGGAAAGAGTGCGCAGCGCCTGATGCAGATGCACGCCTGCCTTGTACATCGAGTGCAGTTGCGCGAAGAAGCGCTCTTGCGATTCGAGGTTCACGCGCCCGAACATCGGGCCGACCACGTGCCGCATCACGGCCGGCCGTTCGTGTCGAATGGTCGTGCCCTCCTGAAGGAACTCGACGAGGTAGCCTTGCCCGGCAAGTCGGTCGCGCGCCGCCTTGGCGCTGGGCGCGTCAATCACGCCGGTCGTCCGACTGCCGTTTCGGTCAATTGCGATGTACGAGTAGGTCTTTGCCATATGCTACGGACTGTTCATGTATTTGTCAACTTCCTCGAACACGCGGCCGTAGTATTGCCAGAAGAAGTAGATCAACATCGCCCCGCCGGTCAGCGCCATCATGAGGCAGCCGAGCGAGCCCAGTCCGAAGCGCACCTTGGACTTGCCTGCGGCGTACTCTTCTCCCGTGATTTCGAGCATGCGGTCGAGCGTGCCGGGAACGTCGCCGGTCTGTTGGGCGATATCGAGCATATCGGCGTAGTCGGCGTCAAACAGTTCGCTCCGCACCACGAACTCTGAAATCGGCTCGGCTTCCCGCGGTCCTTCGGCGGCGGCATGGAGTCGGCGGGCGTAGTCGTAATTCGGCGTCGCCGCCGCAGCCAACTGCCATGCCGTCTTCGGCGGGATGCCCGAGTGGGCGAGGTTGCGCAGCGTCCAAAGAAACACGTGCAACGCCTCGGCGCGGGCGCGCGCCCCGAACCCGTATGGCGCCCTCAGAATCAGGCGATGCCGAAGCGTGAGCGTAACGTGAGAGTGAAGCAGAAACCGGACGAGTAAGATGAACACCGCAAGCACGAGAACGATCGGCAGCGTGCGCGAAACAAGGTCCTGCACGAAGAACCCGATGAAGTTGGCGCCTGCGTGGAACGCCTTCCAAAACGCGGACATCGCCGCCACGACGATCGCGATGCCGATCAAGCCTTGGTATGAGATCCACCTCACGAAATAGAACCACGCGTTCATCGAGGCGCGATCGTTGAACTGCTGCGACAAGAGCTCGTAGCCCTCCGGCAGGAAACCGCCGTACTCCGCAGCTCGCACCATGCCGACGGCGTGAGGCGGGAAGAGGTCAACGTACCGCGCCATCGTCTCGCTGGTGGGCTTGCCTTCAGCGGTCGCCTTGGCAATCTCTGCGCACGCTTCGCGAAGTGCGCGATGCCGAATCCGGGAGCCCACACGCTCGTGCGCATCCGCAGGGCTGACGCCTGCGCGAAGCAGGGAAGCAAGCTGCTTGAAGAGGTTACCGAGCTCGCGGTCGGAAGCCGCCCGCGTGCGCCGCACTTGGGGCGCGTCGGGGGCGGTTGCACTCTTCTTCGTTACAATCATTTCGAGCTCGCCTCAATCACGGTGGACGAAGAGGAGCGACTCGCCGGTTCGCTCGACTTGCTGCGCCTGGACGTTCGGCTGGGCGAGCCACTCCGCAATGCGCCGGCTGCCCACCGCGAAATCGGGGCACAGTTCCGCCAGTGGCTCGAGCACGAAGCGCCGCTCCGTCAGGTTCGGATGGGGAAGGCTGAGCCTGTCGCTGTTGACCTCTGTCCCGTCTTCGGTGATCAAGAGGTCTATGTCAATCTCCCTCGGGCCGAACCTCTCACGTGGGGTGCGGCCGATTTCGGTTTCGACTTCCTTCACGGCGCGCAGAAGGTCTTCGGGCGTTAGATTCGTATCCAGCTCAACGACCGTATTGAGAAACGGCGGCTGGGCTTCCACGTAAACGGGCGCGGTTTCATACACGGAAGCGATGCGGACCACGCTGCCGACGCGCAGGTCGAGCAGATTCACCGCCGCCTGCAGGTTCTGCAGTCGCTCGCCGATGTTGCTCCCCAAGCCGAGGAAGGCGCGCACGCCGTTATCCTACCTTTTCGGTAGCCTGCGCTATTCCGTCGGCCCGATCCAGGTCAGCGGCTCGTCGGAAACGTCTCGTTGTGGCGCATAGCCCGGCGGCTCGGTGGCATCGTAGATCGCGAACGCCCTTCCTCCCCGATATGCCCACCCCTGGTCGCCGTAACTGTAGTGCCAGAACTCGGACGGGTAGTTGGTGATGCCTGCAGATGCCAGCGTCTCCTTCAAAATGGTTCTGACCTTCTTCGCCTCGTCCGACAACCCTGGCGCGTCGGTCTGATACCCCTTCGGGTCGCGGGCAGAATACGGCGCGTGGTGCTCCAGGCGCCTGCCCTTACTGTCGGCGAGCACGATGTCAAGGGCGCCTCCGGTGAGATGGGGCGGCGGGACCTTCGGGTGGTCGGGCGGCGCGGAGAAGCGATTCACCACCCGCTTCAAGTGCGCCTCGCTCCATTCGGGGTGCATCTCCCGCCACCGCCTCATCCCCGTGAGGTACATCCTGCGCTGAATGTGTCGGGGTCGCCAGCCCTCGATTACGGCGAACGAGTAGCCGCGCGGTAGGCGCTTCGACGCCTCGGCGAGCGCCTTGGCGACGCTCTCGCGGAGGAGCGTCTCCCGGTGGTAGTCCCAGCGCGGCTCGTCGAGGAACAGGCGCCCGCCGTAGTCGAGGAAGTTGACCAAAGGTTCGCCGCACTCTCGGATCGGAATGCGGCGGAGGTGGGTTACCGGCTCGGCGATGGACCGCTTGGTCACCGCTTCAAGATTACCAGGGGCGGCACCTGCGGGGGCGCTCGAGCGTATATACTGTCGAGCAACGCGCTCGCCACGGCGGGTGTGAAGACTTCAAAGGAGGCACACGACTAATGCTGACAACGATCCTCGCAGCGGCGGTGACAGTAACGCTCGCCGGCGCTCCTGCGCCCCAGTTGGAGCAGCACGAAGCCAACCTCATCCCGGTAGGGACCAAGGTTCCGGACTTTGAACTGCAGACACCGGCCGGGGCAAAACTGAAACTGCTTGAAACGCTCAAGAAGAGCAAGGTTACGATCATCAACTTCTGGTTCTACAACTGTGGGGCGTGCCGTGCGGAGGCTCCGCACTTGAACGCCATCTTCGAGAAGACCAAGTCACAGGGCGTCAGCGTCCTCGCTTTCAACCGAGGCGACACGCCCGAGATCGTGAAGAACTACTTCAGCGAGAACAAGTTCTCCTACACGCCGATCATGGCGCCCGTCGAGGTGCATCAGAAGTTCGGCGTGCGAGCCTACCCGACCAACTATGTCGTTGACTCCGAAGGCGTGGTCGTCGCGCGGTTCGTCGGCTGGAACGAGCAGAAACTGAAGGATGCGCTTGCCAAGAAGGGCATCAAGATGGACTAAGCCCTCGCCCCTAGGCGAAACCGATGCGGAGTAGAGCAAATCGCTCTACTCCGCAACTTTTAGCACAGACAGAAACGCCTCTTGCGGCACCTCGACGGCGCCGATGTTCTTCATGCGCTTCTTGCCTTCCTTCTGCTTCTCGAGCAGTTTTCGCTTTCTTGTGATATCTCCGCCGTAGCACTTGGCGGTTACGTCCTTGCGGTACGCCTTCACAATCTCGGATGCGATGACCTTTGCCCCGATCGCGGCTTGGATGCGAACGTCATACTGCTGCCTCTTGATCGCCTTCCGCAACTGCTCGGTTATCGCGCGGCCGCGCGTGTAGGCGTCGTCTCGATGCACGATGAACGACAGCGCGTCCACGGGATCTCCGTTCAGCAACACGTCCACCTTTACGAGGTCGGTGCGGATGTAGTCGGAGAACTCGTAGTCGAAACTTGCGTACCCGCGAGTCTGAGTCTTCAGTTTGTCGTAGAAGTCAAGAAGGATCTCCGACAGCGGCAGGATATAGTAGATGATGACGCGATTCGGCGACGGATACTCCATCTTCTGAAAGATGCCGCGGCGCGACTTGCAAAGGTTCATCACCGCGCCGACGTATTCCTGTGGCACCATGATGGTCGCCTTCACAGCCGGCTCCTCGATGTGCGCTATCGTGTTGGGCGGCGGAAAGCGCGACGGGTTGGCGACCTGAATCACATCCCCATCCGTCTTGAAAATTGTGTAATTGACACTCGGAGCGGTGAGGATGAGATCAAGGTTGAACTCCCGCTCGAGGCGCTCGCGGGCGATGTCCATGTGCAATAAACCCAAGAACCCGCACCGGAAGCCGAAGCCGAGCGCGTCCGACGTCTCCGGTTCAAAGGTCAGCGCAGCGTCGTTCAACTGCAGCCTCTCGATTGCGTCGCGCAACTCGTCGTATTGGTCACCGTCGCTCGGATACAGCCCGCTAAACACCATCGGTTTGGCTTTGCGAAAGCCCGGAAGCGGCTCCTTCGACGGATTCTTCGCGTGCGTTACCGTATCACCTACCTGCGCGTTGCCGATCTCCTTCATCGCCGCGGTGAAGTATCCGACCTCGCCGGGTCCGAGCAGGTCCACCTGCACCCTCGGCGGCGTGAAGATGCCGACCTCGTCCACATCGAAGCGCTTGCCGGAGGACATCATCATGATCTGGTCGCCCTTGCGGATCGTGCCGTCGAACACGCGAAGGTACGCGACCGCCCCTTGATAGGTGTCGAAATGCGAGTCGAAAATGAGGGCGCGCAAGGGCGCATCCTCGCCGTGCTCGAGTGTCGGCTTCGGCGGCGGGATGCGGCGCACAACCGCCTCGAGCAACTCGTCCACGCCTTCGCCCGTCTTTGCGCTTACCAAGATGGCGTCGGAAGCGTCGAGCGCCAGCGCCTGCTCGATCTCCTCCCTGGCTCTCTCGGCGTCGGCGTGCGGCAGGTCAATCTTGTTGATGACGGGGATGATCTCCAGGCCCTGGGTCATCGCCATCGAGGCGTTGGCGATGGTCTGCGCCTCAACTCCCTGAGTCGCGTCCACCACCAGCAGCGCGCCCTCGCACGCGTCGAGCGAACGCGAAACCTCGTACGTGAAGTCCACGTGCCCGGGGGTGTCAATCAGGTTGAACTCGTACTCCGCCCCGTCTTTCGCCTGGTAGGAAAGGCGGACGGCGGTCATCTTGATCGTGATGCCGCGCTCCCGCTCCAGGTCCATCGAGTCGAGCATTTGGGCTTGCGCCTGGCCACGAACAGCTCCGGTTTTCTCTAAGATTCGATCCGCGAGCGTTGACTTACCGTGGTCAATGTGAGCGACGATGCAGAAGTTGCGAATCCGCGACAGATCCATCGCGGCTACCGGACGATTGCGCCTCGCGCTGCGACGAGGTTCGCCCGCCTTCGATCCATCGCCTGCTCAACTTTGATGGTGAGAATCTCGTACACGTCAACATCCGGGATGTTCTTCTCGATGTAGTCGTATGCGCCACGCTTCATGCACTCGACGGCGTTCTTCACGTTCCCGTATGCCGTCATCACAATAACCTCGCTGAATGCGTCCCGCTCGAACGCTGCCCGAAGAATCCGAACGCCCGCGTCCGGGTCCTCCATGCTCATGTCCGTGACGATAACGTCGTAGGGAGGGGCCGCCTCCTGAATCCGATGGACGCCCTCTTGCGCCGAAAACGCCGTATCCACCGTCATGCTCTGCCGCTCGAGCCGACGGCGGACAGCCTCACAGACGTCCTCTTCGTCGTCTACAACCAGAACACGCACCATCGTCTTGCCTTCCATGAACTCCCCGCCATTATTGCACGCGGAAGGGCGCGCGCGCACGACCGCCGATGACGCACAGGTGGTTCGCCGTCTCGCCGATGACCCAAGGTGGTTTCGGCGTCTCGCCGATGAGCCACAGCATCTCTCCGCCCCGCCGATAGGAAGGGATAAACTCCCTGCCGTGAAGAAGAGCCGTCTCTGGGGGCACGCCTTCGATGCCCCGCCCGACCCGAAGGCGTGGGAGTTCTCCCAGTCGATCGGGACAGACCTCAACCTGCTCCGAGAGGAACTGGAGGTGTCCCTCGCCCATGTGCGGATGCTCGGGCGCCAGGGCATCCTCGCGCCCAAAGACGCCCGAACGCTCGCCTCCGCCCTGGAGGGGATGCTCGAGGAGGCAGAGATGGGCAAGCTGAAGCTCCCGAGGAACGCCGAGGACATCCACGAAGCGGTCGAGGCGGAGCTCGCAAGGCGCATCGGCGAAACGGCAGGTAAGCTGCACACCGCGCGCAGCCGCAACGACCTCATCGCAACGACAACGCGCCTCTACACCATGCGGAGATGCGCGGAGTTGCAGGCGGGCATCAAGGCGCTGCAGAAGACGCTGGTG
Organism: Armatimonadota bacterium; assembly: GCA_037446435.1. GTDB lineage: Bacteria > Armatimonadota > Fimbriimonadia > Fimbriimonadales > ATM1 > J051. Next base: position 24,077 of record JBBIIO010000026.1, on the reverse strand, counting down.
CGCCTCGGCTCCAAACACAAGCGACACCCAATGCCCGGATACACTCACCAGCAGCGCGCACAGCCTCTAACGCTCGGCTTCCACCTGCTCGCCTACGTCTGGATGCTCCAACGCGACGGCGTCCGGCTGGAGCAGGTTGCGCGTATGGCGGACGGCTGCCCGCTCGGCTCCGCCGCGCTTGCGGGAACCCCTTTCCCCATTGACCGCGAGTTCACCGCCAAGGAGTTGGGATTCTCGCACGCTTCTCCGAATGCGCTCGACGCGGTCAGCGACCGTGACTTTGTCGCCGACGCTCTACACGCATGCGCCTCGCTGATGGTGCATCTGTCGCGCATAGCGCAAGACTTGATTCTCTGGTCCAGCGCGGAGTACGCCTTCGTCTCCCTGCCGCCCAGCCTTACCACCGGCAGCAGCATCATGCCGCAGAAGCGAAACCCAGATATGGCGGAACTGATTCGCGCGCGGGCGGCGCGTGCAATCGGCAACCTGACAGCGATGCACGCCACGATGAAGGCGCTGCCCATGGGCTACAACCGCGACACCCAAGAGGACAAGCCGCCGCTCTTTGACGCGCTGCGCCTGTGCGCGGACTCGCTCGAACTCACGGACAAGATGCTCCACGGCGCGAAATTCCATACCAAGAGGATGGCCGCTGCCGCGGAAGAAGGGTTCCTCTCCGCAACCGCCATCGCCGACCGCCTGGCAGCGCAGGGCATCCCGTTCCGCAAGGCACACGAGTTAGTGGCGCGCCTCGTGCGAGAGTGCGAGCATCGCGGCCTGGCGCTGCCCGACCTCACTCCCGAACTCCTGAGCGAGTGCTTGCCGGAAGCGCCTGCCGAGGTCCTCGAAGCCATACCGGCGAAGGCGGGCATCGAGTCTCGGAGCAGCCTCGGCGGCCCCGCTGAGACGGCGGTGAATCGCCAACTCGCGCACGCCCGCGCGCTCCTGCGCAAGAAGGGATTCCCGTCTCAGGCCTGACTAATAGGGCAACGTTGAGACCGCGCGCAGCACGAGCGCGAACGCAATCGCCATCATCGCCACCAACCCCGAACCGCAACTAAAGCCGGCGAGCAACACAGGGGCGTATCGCGTCCACGTGTCGAGGCCGTATCGTCGCGCAAAGTACCGCCTTCCAACCCACGCGCCGAGCGCCTGCGGCAAAGTGTTCGCGGGCCACAAACCGACGCCCGACACGAAGCCATAGAACACCAGAGCCGGAACCTTCAACACCGAGAACAGCCCGTACAGCGCCACCCCGCCCGCGAAGCCAACGCCGACCAACGGCGCCTTTAGCGGTGCGACCTGGAAGTCCGAGCCGGGAAGGGACGCCTGCTTCCAAATCGCCTCAGCGCCGGCATGAATCGGCCAGAAGCGCTGCGCGTAGGGATACTGGCTGCCGTCGAACGGCTGGCCCTTCCAGAAGAAGTTCCAGAACAGAAGGCTCGCGATCAGGATGATCGGGAACATGAACGCCTCCGCCTTGAGGATGCTTCTGAACTTCGTGCCCGTCAACTCCACCTCGCGAAACCGTCCCGCCGCCCACCCATAGTCATAGATCGGCATTGGCGCGTACCACGGGCCGAGATTCGCCGGTCGAGAGGTGAGCAACGCGCTCTCGCGCAGCATCGGAAAGGCCAAACCACGCCCCGTCAAGCCGATCATCCGCGCCGACACGTAGCTGTTGATCGGACTCCACAACAGACCGAAGAACACGATGATCCATATCGGAAAATCGGGAATCAGCCAACGGCAAAGGAGAATCAATCCGAGCGAGCTGACGCCCCACGCCGCAAGCGCCCATGCGATCGGGATGTCGCCCCTGCCCGGCGGTGGCGCAAGCGTCGCGCCGCTCAGCCGCCGGTGGTCGCGCATCGCGCCCAAGGTGCGAACGATGAGCAAAATGCCGAGCACAGCGACCGCAAGGTTGAGCCCGATCCCGACGCTGAGCCAAAAGTCCATGTCGGCTGCGAGTTTCGTGATGAAGGGCCCGCCGCCCGTCACGCTGGGCAATAACCCCCACGACTTGAGAATCGGATTCATCACGATGCTCGCAAACACCGAGCCGGCCGTCGCGCCGATGACGACGTGCCACGGGAGCACGAAGCCTGTCAGGACGTTGGCGATGTTGAAGCTGATGCCGATGAGCGCCCCCGGTAAAACGTTCTCAACCGCCTTTGAATAGTCCGCAAACGGTATCGGAAAAATCTGCACGCCCTCGCCAAAAACCGCGCCCGTGATAATCGGCACAGCAAGGTACAGAAGGCCCGCAACCATGCCCACCGCCGCGCCCGTGGTGAACACGCCCCATCGCCAGCTCTCTCGTCCTGCGCCTGCGTCCGCGAGCGCGGTCGCCCCGCTGGCGGCAACCGGCGCAAGCGGAAACGGGAGCCGCTCCACGTCGCTGGTGAGGCGGAACAGCGCGTACCCCATGCTGATCCAGCCGACCCGGATGAGCGCCTCGACCAGGATGAGGATGAGGATCGGGACCGCCCAGCCAGCGTGGAGCAACGTCCGCCCTTGGATCGCGTCCGAGCCGGCATGGGGCACCGCCCAAGTCGGGATGCGGTCGGCGATCGGCTCAAAGGCAGGGGACTGCGCCGTGTAGGCGCGCCAGATCAGCTCGCCGAACGGCCCTCCCGCGATGCCCTTCTCGATGGCAAGCACCGACGTGAGCGCTGCGGCTATGTAGAATAAAACGTAGATTTCTTGCTTTGATAGTGCCCGAAAACTTCGGCGAGCGACCTCAGCAAACAGCACGATCGTGACCCACTCCGCAGCCTCGCCGATGCCTGTTCCCGCCACGAGGCCGAGCAAGATGCCCCCCGGCAGCATGATGAAGGCGACGAACAGGGCTCCGATCATCGTTCGAGGAGTGAAGCCGTCACGGAACTCGACTGCGCCGTCGAGTGCCTGCTCTTCGGCGCGTTGCCTGGCTCGGCTCAGTTCGCTCTGTCCGCCCATCCCGTGCGCGCCATTATGCGCCCGCCGGCGGCTCGGCCCTGGGCTGCCGAGGCGCGGAACCCGATAATGTGCCCCATGCGCGTTCTGCCTTTTCTCGTCTTCGTCGTCGTGGCGGCGCTCGCCGCCTTCTCCGTCCAGACTCCTGCCGAACGCCTCGACGCCTCCGGGCTGAAGGGGATGCTCGAGGGCATGGGCTACGAACTCAAGCCGCTGAACACCGAACCGGGCAAAGAAAAGTGGGAGTTCAAAGTCGTGCAGTCCGACCTCGAGATCTTCGTCGGTGCAGAGTTGAGCAGCAGCAAGAACTACGTCTGGCTGACCGTCTTCTTCAAGCCGGACTTCACCGAGTCCGCCGCGTCCGCCGCGAGCCTTCACCGATTGCTCAAGGGTAACGCGTCCGTGCAGCCGTCGCAGTTCTACATCACCAGCAGTAACAACCTGATGATGGCGCTGCCTGTTGAGAACCGCTCGGTAACGCCGGTGATGTTGCGTCGCGCCATCGAGAAGATCGCTGCCGATGTGGTCGCGACCGAGGACGTCTGGGGCGTCGAGTAGCAGGCCCTTCTCCTCGTCCCCGCCGCCCCCTCTTCGCCCGAGGTCTCAAGGCGGTGCGGTTCTACCGGGACGGCGAGGTGGTAGGCACGATGTGGGCCGATCGCTTCGTGAACATGCTGGACGACTTCTTCGCCAATCAGTCGGATCGAATCGAGGAGGGCCAGTCGCCAGAGGGCCCGGACGAGGGGTCCGACAAACCGTAGGGCAATCAATGCGGGCTTGAGCCACGCGCCCGGGGCGTCGCCGGTTGACGCCCTCTGTCCTCGCCCCGGGTGGCGCTCGGTGCCGCGGACCCCGCAACAGTCGCACCCCAAAACGAGTATAAGCCAGCCCGTGGAACTCGTCCTCCTCCACACCGCGGACATGCACGGCAGGCTCGACGAGGCAGGGTTCGAGCGGCTTGTAACACTCCGAAGCGGCGTGGGCTTGTACTTCGACTGCGGAGACGCAGTCAAGAGCGGCAACGTCGGCGTGCCCACCAAGCAAGATCCCGTCTGGGCGCGGCTCGCCCGCGCCGGGTGCGATGCCGGCGCGCCGGGCAATCGCGAGTTCCATGTGTCCTCCGCCGCGTTCCGGCGCAAACTTCGCGGGTGTCGCCATCCGCTGCTCGCCGCGAACATGAGTTGGAACGGTCGCTCGCGCAAGCCGCTCCTCCCGCCACCGGACGGTGCGTTGCTGGCAAGCGATCAACCTCCGCTTGCCTCAGCCCTCACGATCGGCGATGTCGGGGTGTTTGGTGTTATGGTGCCAATGGTAACCGAGCGAATGGCGGCGCGCGCGGTGAGCGCGTTTCTCCATCGCGACCCGATCGAAGCGGCACGCGAGTGCGTCGAGTGGCTGCGCCCACGCTGCAGGGTAGTCGTCGCGCTGACGCACATCGGACTGCGGGCTGACAAACGCCTCGCCGAGGAGGTGCCAGGCGTCGACATCATCCTGGGTGGCCATAGCCACGACCTCCTGGATGAGCCGCTCCGAGTGGGAAGCACCTGGATCGCGCACATCGGCGCGCACGCCTACTTCGCGGGAGTTCACGAGTTCAAAGGCGGGCGGCTTACAACGCGACTCGAGCCGTTACGCCCCCGAGACCCCTGAGCCGTCGCCGTACCACGCCTCCGCCGATGGCACAGCGACCACGCCGTCCTCCATCGACAGCAGGAGCCGCCCCTCGCCGTCTACGCCGATCGCCTCTCGCGGGATGTCGCGGTGCAGATACCGTTTGCCGGGAGTGCGGTCGCGCGCCATCCAAAGGTCTCTGAGCGCCGACCAGGCGGTCGGCTCGGGAACTTCGGAAAGCGCCGACAGGATGAGTTCCTGCGCTTGCGCAGGCGCTGGGGCGGAGCGTCCGGCGAGAGCCATGGAGGTGGCGAAGGAGAGGTCGGGTGGGAACTGCCGCACGGTGAGGTTCACACCGATGCCCACAACGGGGACCCTTCTTTCGCCTGAGAGAACCATCTCTGCCAGCACGCCGCCCGCCTTGCGGATGCCGTCGGGAGTCTCCAGCACCAGGTCGTTGGGCCACTGTAAAAGAAGGTCGAGGGCGCGAGCAGCCGCGAGCGCAACCGCCATCCCGAGCAGTTGCGGCTGTTTCCAGTCCGCGTAGGGGTAGAGGGCGAGGGAGAGGGCGAGCGCCTCGCCGGGAGGGGTCAACCAGGGGCGTCCCAGCCGCCCCCTGCCCGAAGTCTGGTGGTCTGTTCGGACGCCGACGACGGCGCGGTTGCCGCTACGAACCCAGCGCGCGAGTTCATCCTGAGTGGACTCTAACGCCGGCACGTGAAGGATCTTGCCTTGAGGCAGCCTCATCGTACTTCCAAGTGGAACGGAACCGACGGAGCCGAGTGGGTTAGCGCGCCGACGCTGATGAAGTCAACACCCGTCTCGGCGATCTCTCGCACCGTCTCCAGCGTAACGCCGCCGCTGGCTTCAAGGATGGCGCGCCCCTCGCAGATGCTCACGGCGTCTCGCATCTCGCCCACCGACATATTGTCAAGCAGGATGACGTCCGCGCCCGCGCTGAGCGCACGGTCTACTTGCGCAACGGTCGCGCACTCCACTTCGATCTTCAGCGTGTGACTCACCTCGGCGCGAACGGCGGCAATCGCCTCCGGAATGCCGCCCGACGCTCGGATGTGGTTGTCCTTTATGAGCACGCCGTCGGAAAGCGACATTCGGTGATTCCTGCCGCCGCCGCACCGCACCGCGTACTTCTGGAATGCGCGAAGGCCGGGCAGCGTCTTCCTCGTGTCGGTGATCTGCGCTCGCGTGCCACGGACGGCCTCGACGTACTGCGCCGTCAGCGTGGCAACGCCGGAGAGGTGCATCAGGAAGTTAAGAACTGTCCGCTCGGTTTGAAGGAGCAGCCTTGCGTTGTAATATCCCTCAAGGACGACGTCTCCCGCGCTGACACGGTCGCCGTCAACGCACTTCCACTCGACGAACTCGTCCGGGTCTGCTCCCTCTAGCCAGCCCAGGAGGTGGTTGGCTACGCCCAGCCCGCAAATGACGCCGTCGCCCTGCGCCTCGATCATGTAGGCGACCTTGGCGTCCTCCGGCACGGCGTAACGCGTGACGTCGCCGGTGCCGAGGTCCTCGCTCAGCGCCAACTCGACGGTGTCAATCCACGCGAAGGGGGGGTCTCCAAAGAACGGCTCCACAACCCGGTAGATTATCCAAAAGACACGGAGCGGCGGGAACGGCTACAATACGCCCGTGCCGGTCTGGGCTGTGGTCAACCAGAAAGGTGGGGTCGGAAAGACCACCACGGCGGTCAATCTTGCCGCCGTGCTCGCCCAACAGGGCAGGCGCGTGCTCCTCGTAGACGCCGACCCGCAAGGCAATGCCAGCAGCGGCGCGGGCGTTGACCGAAAGCAGATTCGCCACACGCTCTACGACGTACTCGTCGAGGGGGTCACAGCCGAAGACGCGATCACCGGCTCCGCCGTCGCGGGGCTGGAGGTGCTGCCCTCGAACCTCGACCTCGCCGGCGCCGAGCCCGCACTCCTCGGAAAGGTGGGGCGGGAGATGGTGCTTCGCGAGGCGCTCGAACCTCTCGTGGAACGATACGACTGGGTGTTCCTCGATGCGCCGCCCTCGCTCGGCATCCTGACCATCAACGCGCTCGCCGCCGCCGAGGGCGCCCTGATTCCGATGCAGTGCGAGTATTACGCTCTCGAAGGGTTGAGCCAACTGCTCAAGACGATCGAGCTTATCCAGAAGCGCATCAACCCCGAGTTGAAGATCGCGTGCGTGTTGCTAACGATGTACGACCCGCGAAACCGGTTGAGTCAGCAGGTCGCAGAGGAGGTTCGCAAGTTCTTCGGCGAGAAGGTTGCGAAGACGGAGATTCCGCGCAACGTGCGCCTCAGCGAAGCGCCCGGCTTCGGCCAGCCCGCGGTGGTGCTGTATCCCGACGCGAAAGGCTCTGTGGCGTATCGAGAGTTCGCCGAAGAGGTCTTTGGCGAGGTAACCCAGTCCGCGCCGGGCGGTGCGTCCCTACAATAGGGTCACAAGGAGAGTTAGCAGAAAAGTGGAACACGAAGGAATGTCGCAGGTTCGTAAGGTGTTGGGGAAGGGCCTCGTGCAGCTCATCGGCGAGCAGGACGATGCGACCATCAAAGAGGTCTCGGTCGAGTCCATCGAGCCGAACCCCAACCAGCCTCGCCGTGAGTTCGACGAAGAGGCGCTCGGCGAGTTGGCAGAATCCGTCCGAAGCGTCGGCGTGCTGCAGCCGATTGTAGTTCGCCCAATTGGGCACGACCGCTACGAGATCATCGCCGGCGAAAGGCGATGGCGCGCCGCAAAGATGGTGGGCATCGAGCGCGTTCCCGTCGTCGTTCGCACCAGCGACGAAACCGATTCCCTCGCCCTCGCGCTCATCGAGAACCTGCAGAGGCAGGACCTGCAGGTTCTCGAGGCGGCGGCGGCGTACGCTGTGCTCATCGAGCGTTTCGGGCTGACCCAAGAAGCGGTCGCCGAGCGCGTGGGCAAGTCTCGCTCCTCGATTGCCAACGCGCTGCGCCTTCTTCGCCTACCGCAGGAGATCCAGCAGGGGCTTGCGGAAGGGAAGATAACCGAAGGCCACGCCCGGGCGCTGCTTCAGTTTGAAACGCAGGCGGAGATGCTGGCCGTGTACCGTCGAATCCTGGAGAAGGACCTCACCGTCCGCGACGTAGAGCGGCTCGCCCAACAGGGGGCTCGCTCCGAGAGCAAGGCAGCCCCACGCCCGGCGCCAACCCCGCTCGAGCAGGCAGCGAGCGAGCGGCTCGGCGTACCCGTGCGCATCGTGCGCAAGAAGGAGGGCGGAAGGCTCGAGGTCATCTTCTACTCGGACGACGACCTGGATCGCGTGCTCTCCGTTCTCGGCGTACGCCTGGACGACTGAACTGAAGCCAGTCCCTCGATCGCCGCTTCCGCCGCAACGAGCGCATGAGCGATGCAAAGCACGATGAGCGGCAGGATGCCCTCATTCGTAAGCCAGAAGAGCAGCGCCCCTAACGCGAGGCAGCTCCGCCCCAGCACGCGGTAGCCGACTCGCGCCTCAATTGCCCAGATTCGCGCGCTTAGGACGCGGCGCCAGAACGCGTTTTGCGCTGCTGCGGTTACGACCTCGGCGATCAGCGCCATTTGCAGGAGCGAGAGGCGATCGCCCCAGAGCAACAAACCGTAGGCGCCTGACCTAAGCGCCAGCCCGCCTACGGTGGCGAGAATCGGCAGGCGGATTGCGCCCCAGTTCGTCAGCAGCGATGACGCCAGCATTCCAAACCACCCCGGCCCGCAGAAGAACGCGAGGCTCACCCACGTCACGCCCAGCGCGCTCATGTATGGCTCGACGAGCCCCGGAAGCAACAGTGCAGCCGCGGTTGTGAATACAACCGTTCCCGATGCAAGCACGATGAGCAGGTCGGCAGCGAGCACGACCTCGCGCTGCGCCGTGCCTCGTCGCTCCGACCAATCCCTCGTGCTGACGCGGAAGAGCGTCGGCTGCACGAGCGCCGTGAACGCCATCATCAGGAACGACTTCGGAGCGAGGCCAACGCGGAACCCCGCCAGGGCAACGCCGCTGAGGCCACCGACCGCCCACCACGACTCGACGAAGCGATTCAGATAGCTCACGCCCTTGACCAAGTAGAAGCCGAAGACACGCACCGCCGGCAGCCGCACCGGTTTCGCGGTTGCGATCTCTCGTCCGTGAAGCATCGCGAAGAGAATCGTGACGATGGCAGACTCCGCGCCAAGCGCCCAGGCGACGTTTCCGACGCCCTTAGCGGCTGCGACGAGCAACGCAAGGAACGCTGCCGTAGACAGAAGCCGCGCCCCTGCGAGCGATCGGAACCGCCCCGCGTCCGCTGCAACTGCCCAGAACCCGCCCTCGGCGACGCCCGCAACCGCGCCGAGCGTGCACATCGCGAACGCCTCGGCGAAGGTCGCTTCCGTCACCGAAGAACCAACGACCGCACACGCAGCTGCCAGCGCAGTGCCCACACCGAGCAGCAGCGGCAGGAGGGAGCGAAACGCCACCAGCGGCTTGCTCCTCGCCTGGTTCGCCAGCACCACGAGTTGCCGGTCCGCCAGCAGGGCGCACACCTCGTACCCGGCTGTCCAGAGCAGGATAAGCGTGTAGAACTCAGCGGCGAGCGCCGGGTTCTGGCGCAGCAGTGTTGCGCCCGCGAGGAACTGGACGGCGGGCTTCAGGCCAAGCCACAGGCCGTTCTGCAACCCCCGCTCGTTCAGACGCACCCTCCACGCCGCATAGGGTGCGGAGTATGCCTTACGGCAGAGGTGGGGCCATTCTCAGGCGGCACGACCGCTCGCCCAAAGAACGCTGGGCGCCCGCAGGCGCCCAGCGTCTCTCCTCATCCACCCTGCTCAGGTGGACCGAGGCATTCGACGCCTTGCTGGATTGTATCAAACCGGGGGTGAATTGTGTGCACCGCGCGGCACAAATCCGGCAAGAGTGCCGGGATTACGCAATCTGGTGAAGCGACTTGGGCGTCTTCTACGCCTCAGCGGAACCCTCGGGACATGGGTAAGTGGATGTCCGGGCTCGCCGCCGCGCTCCTCGTAGTCGGCTGCAGCGGAACCCCTGATCAGCATGCAGACTCGTCGTCCGGCGTGAAGTCAAACTCCGCCGACCGCCTCGCCAGGCAGTACGAGGCGAAGCAAACTTCCTCGCCGAAGGGCGAGAAGGAGAAATTCCAACTCGTTGGCCGATGGAAGGGCGAACTCGTTCTTCCAAAGAAAGAGGGCAAGCCGAGCCCACAGGATGAGTTCGCTGAGGCGATGGCCAAGGCGTTCCTCTCCGACCTGTGGGTCGAGTTCGATGAAAACGGCACGTTCAAGATGAACATGATGGTGCCCATCGAGGGCAAGTACCAGAAGAAGGGCAGCGCCGTGCACCTCATCCCAGAGACCGTCATGGGTATGTCAAAGGAAGACATGCAGAAGATGCAAGGTGAGGGCGCAAGCGCCTCGATGGGCGATGAGCCGCTCATTCTCGAGATCTCCAAAGACGGCAATTCCCTGCGCGCCAAGGATGAGAACGGGGGCGAAGGGGAACTAGTCTTCACACGAGCATAGCAACACCGTGGTTGCTTCCTCCTGACTGCAGGCCCGCGCACCGCAGCGCGGGCCTTTTTCTGCCATAATGTATCAATGCGCAAGCTGCTTCCGTTCGCTGCTTTGGCACTCGTCCTCGTCGCCGGATGTGGCCTGAAGAAGTCAGACCTGGTAGGCTCCTATTCGGGCGAGTTCTCCCTCACCGAGGAACAGAAGAAGGACCCCGCCACGGCGATGATGGCCAACGTCAAGCCCACCCTGACCCTCAACGAGGACGACACCTTCGTGATGAACGTGCTCGTGGATATCGAGGGCAAGTGGAGCCTCGACGGGGAGACGGTCACCCTGAACCCGGAGACGGAGGTGGGCATCGCCGTCCCTGAGAACCAGCGGCAGCCGCTCACCCTGGCCGTCAAGGACAAGGGCAAGGTGCTTGAGGGTACCGCTCCGGAGGGCGAGGCGCCGGTCGTCTTCCGCCGCAACGAGTCATAATTCGAGCGTGAAACTGTTTCTCGACACCGGCGACGTTCGCGAGGTCGAGCACGCCGCCCGCTGGGGCGTGCTTGACGGCGTTACAACGAACCCAAGCCTGATCGCCAAGGCCGGGCGAGGCTTCAAAGAGACCGTGCTCGAGATTTGTGAACTCGTTCCCGGCGGCGCAATCTCCGCCGAGGTCGTGGCAACCGACCTGGACGGCATCCTGCGCGAAGCCGAAGAGATTGCCTCGTGGCATCCCCAGATCGTCGTAAAGATTCCGCTGATTCCTGAAGGCATCTCCGCCGTACGACGCTTAAGCGACCAAGGAGTCAGGACAAACGTTACGCTTGTGTTCAGCGTCAACCAGGCGCTCCTCGCCGCGAAAGCGGGCGCAACCTTCATCAGCAACTTCGTCGGGCGCGTTGACGATATCGGCGGCGAGGGGATGAGCGCGGTCGCCGAAACCGTCGAGATGGTCGAAACCTACGGCTTCGCCAGCGAGGTCTTGGTCGCCAGCATTCGGCACCCGATGCACGTCGTCGAGGCGCTGCGCTGCGGCGCGCACATCAGCACGATGCCGTTCAAGGTGATGGAGCAACTGTTCAACCACCCCCTCACCGACATCGGCCTTGAACGGTTCCTTGCCGACTGGAAGGCCGCGGGGCTGGAGATTTTCGAGAGATCGCCGGTCTGACTTCTGCACGCGCCTTGCGCAGAACGCAGTCGGTGGCAAGAAGTGTCAGACGGTCCGATCCAGCGTGCGGTACTGAACGGCCTCCGCGAGGTGCACGGTTTCGATTTGTTCTGAGCCGGCAAGATCCGCGATCGTCCGGGCGACTTTGAGGATCCGGTCAAAGACGCGTGCCGACATGCCGAGGCGGGCGACCGCCGTGCGAAGGAACTCCGCGCCCTGCTTGTCCAACGGGCAGAACTGGCGTACCTCGGAGGGCGACATCCTGCCGTTCACCCGAGTCTTCGACTCGCCGAATCGCGCCGCCTGCCGTTCACGCGCGAGCATCACGCGCTCGCGGATCGTCTCCGACGACTCTCCCTGCTTGCCGCTTAGCAGCTCATCTTGCGTAAGGCGAGGCACCTCGAGGTGCAGGTCAATCCGGTCGAGCAGTGGCCCGCTGATGCGACCCATGTACCGGCGAATCTGCTCCGGCGTGCACGAGCAGGGCTTCACGCGGTCGTTGTGGAACCCGCAAGGGCAGGGGTTCATCGCGCCAACGAGGATAACCTCGGCGGGGAAGTCGAGCGAGGCCTGAACGCGCGCGACGGAGACGACCCCATCCTCCAGCGGTTGGCGCAGACCCTCGAGTACGTCGCGGTCGAACTCGGGCATCTCATCCATGAACAGCACGCCGTGGTGAGACAGCGACACCTGGCCGGGGCGCGGAACCCGTCCGCCGCCCACGATGCTCGCGTGGCTCGCGCCGTGATGCGGTGCGCGGAACGGTCGCTCCCACACAAGTCCCTTCCGCCCGTCCATCATCCCCGCGCTGCTGTAGATTCGCGTTACTTCGATCGCCTCCGTGAGGGTCAGCGGCGGAAGAATCGTTGGAATGCGGCGAGCGAGCATCGTCTTTCCGCTGCCGGGCGGCCCAATCATCAGCATGTTGTGCCCGCCTGCGGCGACAATCTCGAGCGCTCGCTTGGCGTGCTGCTGACCCTTCACGTCGTCGAAGTCCACATCGTATTGCACGACGCCGTTCGTTGGGAGGGTCATCGGCTCGACGGGCGTGCGAACTGCCGGGTCGAGCAACAGCTCGCAGACCTCCTTCAGGTGTCGGACGCCGTAGATCGAGACGTTTGGGGCGACGGTCGCCTCGGCGGCGTTCTCCTCGGGCAAGACGAGTCGCTTGACGCCGATCTCCTCGCACAACAGAGCGATGTTCACCGCGCCTCGGATCGGTCGAATCAACCCATCCAAGCCGAGTTCCCCTGCGACGACCGTGTCCTCGAAGTGCTCTTGCTCGATCTGACCGCTGGCTGCAAGCACGGCGATGGCGATCGGAAGGTCGAGCAGCGGGCCTTCCTTGCGCATGTCCGCGGGCGCGAGGCTAACGGTGATCCTCTTGATGGGCCAGTCGAAGCCGGAGTTCCGTATGGCGTTGTGCACGCGCTCGCCGGACTCCTTCACGGCAGCGTCCGGCAGGCCGACGATGCTGAAGTACGGGCTCCCGCCCGACAGGGCGGACTCGACCACGACCTCCAGCGCGTCAATTCCGAGCAGGGTTGCAGTGCGGACTTTGGCTATCACGGAAACGGCACCATTTTAGCGAGAGCCGGGCAGCGGCTTGTCGCGGAACAGGAAGGCGAGGAATGCCCCGGCGAGCAGGACCAGCCCGAAAATGACCACGTAGCGAGCGTTTCCCTCCAGGGTTAGACCCGCGATTGCGCCCCCGCCGATTACGGCGGCGACCGCGCTCCAGGCGAAGAACAGGCGGCTGTAGAACGGTCGCGCCAGCGTCAGCGTACGGGCGTAGTCGAGCAGCACGGGCGCCTGACACCGCGCGCAGGCGATGGTGCCGACCGGGTTGGGCGCCCGGCAGCGCATGCAGACAACCGGCTGGAAGTCCTTGTCGGTCGCCTCTCGCTTCCACTCCTGCAGTTTGTAGATCTCGGTTCGGAAGAGGTCTCGGATCGAGCGGTTCGCGACGGGGTCCACCTCGGTTGAGAGACCAGAAGCCGCGCGCTCAGCGATGGCTATTGCGTGCCCGCGCCAACCGTACGTGTACAGCAGCGCGGCGATGCGAAAGTGCGCGGCGACGTTTTGGGGGTTGTCGCCATACGCCTTGAACGCTTGCTCGAGGAGGTGCTCGTCGGCCTCGCGGCTGATTCGCTCTTCCGTCTTGGACATGAGGAACGGCATCGCGCCGAGCGACGCGAGCAACGCAACACCGATGAGCGAGCCAACGATGTAGCCGCCCCACGTGCCCACCGCGAGCAGCAGAATGGCAGCTCCGATGCCTAAGAAGCCTGCAACGGCTGAGACCTCGGCGTCAATCATCCTTCGTGCCGTCCACACCACCCACACGGTAACCGGGATGAGCAGCACAAACGCCACAACCATCCTCTCCAGCGGCTCGGCGAAAGCCAGCATCATCATTGCCCGGACGTTATGATAGTCCAAACCGCCCAGAGGGTAGACTGCCGCCTGATGCGATGCGCCGTACTTGTGGGCCTGGTGGCATGCCTTCTTGCGAGCGCAGGCGCCTCGCGCCTCGCCCTGGTGCCGATTGACTCTCGCCCCCCGACGGCGCAGATGCCCGTCCTGCTTGCCGACATCGCGGGCGCCGACGTCGCAACCCCTTCGCTGGACCTCTTGGGGAAGTTCACCACGCCGGGAAACGTTGACAAAGTGGGCGCATGGCTCCTGAAACAGTGCGACGACGGCGTGGACGCTGCCGTCGTCAGCGCCGATATGCTCGCTTACGGCGGGCTAATCGCATCGCGTGAGCCAAACGTAAGCGCGGAGCAGGCGATTCGGCGGCTCGACGCCCTTCGTGCGCTTCGCAAGGCGCACCCCGACCTGCCGGTGTACGTTTTCTCCGCGCTGATGCGGACAGCTCCGACGGCAACCGACCGCAACGAACCGTGGAGAATGGACCTTGCGCGACTGGTCGAGTTGCAGGAGAAGTACCAGCGCACCGGAGCGACGCCATCAAGGGAGTACCGCGAGCTGCGCGAACGCGTGCCGAAGCAGCGGCTCGAACAGTACTGGACAGCGCGGAAGCGGAACCTCGAGGTGCACAAGGCGCTGATCCGCTTGGTAAAGGAGGGCGTTATCACGTACCTCGTCATCGGCGCGGACGACTCGCGTCCCTATGGCCCGCAACATCCGGAGACGAAGGAGTTGCGCAGGCTCACGGACGACCTCGGCGTCGCCGGCAGGGTCTACTTCTGCGAGGGGATTGACCAGACGGCAAACGTTCTTGTGAGTCGCGCTCTGCTGCGACTTCACGGATACTCGCCGATCGTGCGCGTGCACCTCGCCGACGAAGCGGCCGGCCGGCGGCCGATGGCTTATGAGTCGAAATCGTTGAACAACGCCGTGCGTGATCAGATTCTCGCGAGCGGGGCGTGGCTTCCCGATAAGGGCGAGACGGGGGACTACGTGCTGTTCGTGAATACCGAGAACTCCTCCAGTCGCGCGGTAGCGGAGTTGCTTGACGCCATCGTCGCCGTTCAGGACGGGCGCCCGTATGCCGCCGTGGCGGATATCAACTTCGATTCGCTCGGCTCCCCGGACGAGCGGTTCTCTCGTGCGCTTCTCGATTCCGGGTTGCTGTCCGACCTTCTATCCTACTCGTCTTGGAATACGGCGAGCAACACGTTGGGCACAGCGGTCGTGCACGCGAATCTGTATCTTCTCGCCTTGAAGACGAACGTTCCCGTGCTCCGTCGCGAGCGCGCCCATCTGACTTTCCTGCTGCAGCGGGTCGTCAGCGACTACGGGTATCACTCCTACCTTCGACCGCGCGCGAACAAAGCACTCGCGGAGCACCCTCAAGCCACCCCGCGAGAAGCGCACGGCTATATGTTCAACGTGCTGCAAGAGTGGGTCGAGCGCAACGCGGGCGGCTTGCTGGAGGCGTACTTTGAAGAGTACGTCAAGGGCCGCGTGATTGAAGACGGCGAGACTGCCTACGAGGTGACCGCCATAGACAATGTGAGGATTTGGCTACCGTGGCCCCGGGCGTTCGAGGCGTGGTTCGAGTTCGAGCTCGTCTGCCGACCGAAGGGCGGCTCATAGCTCGGTGCATGGGCGGAGTGGCGGAGAGAGAGGGATTCGAACCCCCGGGCCCCGAAGGGCCAACGGTTTTCAAGACCGCCGCATTCGACCACTCTGCCATCTCTCCGCGCGGATTCTCGGCACGATTCCGCATGCTTTGGCCCGCCAGTTGCGTACCTTGAGTGTGGGCGGTGGCGCGAACGGAAAACCCGGCAATCCGGCGGGGTATCCGAACCAACGGAAGCCCGTTCGCGACCAACGCACGGAGCACATAGATGTCGAACGTCGGCCGAGAGCCAGATAAGGATACCCGCCCGGTCTTCAACCGGTCGTTCCGGGGCTACGCGCCTGAGGAGGTTGACGCATACCTGAGTCAGGTTCAGCGGGAGGTGGAGAGCCTTCAGGAGAACCTGCGCGCCGCCCGCGCCGCCAAGGAGATGACCGACTCCCAGGTGGAGGAACTGAAGCAGAAGGTCGCATCCCTCGAGGCTTCTGCGCACCAGGCGACCGCGCGGGTACACGAGCTGGAAGCGCAGCTTAACGAAGCACGGCAGCGAGTGCAAAGCCTCGAAGCCGACCTAAACCGCGCCCGCGCTCGAGCAAGCGAACTGGAGACACAACTGGCCGACGCGCACGCTCGACTTCAAGAATCTCAGACGGGGCAAGACGACCGCCTCGAGGCGCTTCGTCGCCGGGTCGAGGAACTGGAAGCGGAGAACCGAAGCCTCCGCGAGCGAGCGCCGGAAGAGGATGACGTGAACGACTTGCTCCGGGCAGCGCAGAGGACCGCGGAGGAGATAAAACAGGAGGCGCGCCGCGAGGCGGAAGCCGTGATGCGAAACGCCGAAGAGCGCTCGCAACGTTTAACCGAGGAACTCCGACAGAGAATTGCAAACCTTGAGCGGGAGTATGAGCGAGCAAGAAGGGAGTACGACGAGTTCATCGCCAACGCTCGTCAGCTGGCGCATACGTTTCTTCTCAAGTTGGATCAGAGCCGGGAGACACTGTAGTCGCTCGACTGCCGACAGCGCACTCGTGCTGACAGTCGAGCACCGAGGGCAGTTACGCGGTCTTGCGGTGCCCGCCTGCGAATGCGAGGCGGAGGCGATCGAAGAAGCCTACCGGCTCCGGTTCCCACTCTTCGCCCAGGATATCCGCCGCAATCCGCGCAACGTCCCCTGCAGCGCCGCGCCCATTCAGGGCGAGATAGAACGGCTCACGCTTTCGGATTGCCTGGACGACGGCAGGGTCATTCCTGACGTATCCGCCGTAGTGAAGGTTCTTGTGCAGGAACTGTCGGCAGATGCTGTTCAGGCGAGCGAACACGCTGTGTGCGTGCGCCTCATCCGCAACCATGTTGAGGATGACCTTGATGAGTGCGTTCGGCTTGTCGGCAAACACGAGTTTGATGGTTGCGTAGGCGTCCGTGATGCTTGCCGGGTCGGGCGTCGTTACCAGCAGCACCTCGTCGGCGGCGAGTACGAACGTCATAACGGCGCTGTCCACCCCTGCGCCCGTGTCGAAAATGAGGCAGTCGGTGGAATCTTGCAGCTCGTTCAGCTCCGCGAGGAACTGCTCGAGATGGTTGCCGGTGAGGTTGACGAGTTCTTGAACACCCGAGCCGCCGGCGATGAATCGAATCCCGCCAGGCCCGGGCGTCAGGATGTCGGAGAGTCGCTTCTCGCCCCCGACGACCGCCTGCAGGTTGTACGGCGCACGGGTTCCGAGCACGACGTCGAGGTTGGCGAGCCCGAGGTCGGCGTCGAACAGCACGACTCGTTGCCCCGCTTCCGCGAGAGCGATGCCGAGGTTGGCGGAGAGGTTCGTCTTTCCGACGCCGCCCTTGCCGCTGGTTACTGCGAAGGTTCTCATTGTTTCTATGCAGCCCTCCCAAAACCGAAAATCCTCTTCCAGAACGGCGTACGTTCGGATTCGCGTTGGGTGATAGAGTCGAGCAGGGCGTCGCGGTCGCCGGAATTTGCGACGACTTGGCGCTTGCCAGAAGAGATAGCACCGCTCCAGTTGTATGCTCGCAGGGCGGAAGCAACCTGGACGGGTTCAGCGAAGCGATCCGGCTTGCCGCGATCGGTGCATCGTGCAAAGATGTCTTTCATTGCGGACGGCATGTCGTCGAACGCTCTCCAGTCGAACTCCGCCCCTTGCCAGTCCTTCGTCGGCAGAAGGGAGGTCGCAAGCAGCAAGCCGAGCGCGTAGACGGCGTTGTCGGCATCGGAGGATAGCGTTGGCGACCATGCCGCCGAAGGGGTCGCGCCGGGCACGAGCCAGACATGACGATCGTCAATCCAAACGTTCTCCGGTGTGATGAAGTGCGCCCAGCCGTTGGTGAGCAGAGAGTCGCACGCCTCGGCAACGGCGCTGCAGATGAAGGCCGCTTGAGAGAGCGAGCGCGGGCCTCGCGTTCGCAGAATCGAGTCGAGCGGCTCGCCGCGCGCATCGTCGAGTGCTGCCCACGCCCACCCGTTGTGAGTGAGGAAGTCAAAAACGCCGGTAACGTACGGATGGCGTGTTTGGGCGAACAGTCGGCATCGCTCCTTCAGGTGGGCTTCGCGCACCTCCTCCTCGCGTCCTCCGATCAAGAGCACGCACCGCGAGAGGAGCGTGTCGTGAGCGCGCACCCACAGCAGCGAGCCGCCCTGCCGGAGCGTCTCTTGCGGCTCAAAGCGAGCCGGCAGCGTGGCGGTGGGTGGCCCATGCCCTGAGGCAACCGACACGACGCGTTCAATCGAGTACGCATCGCGAATGGCGGACTCGAGGCGCGACTTCGGCGCAATCGAGATGCGAAGGCGGTTGCCCGTTGCCAAGCGCAATTGGTCGGTGACCGTGACGTCGATCGGATCCCAGATGACGCACTCCAAGATGCCCTCCTTCAAGGAGACGGGGAGCACTTTGAGCGCGATCGCCAACTCTGCACCGACGAGGTCCAGCGCGTCCTGCTCGGGCGCGAGCGCAGCTGGGTCTTCGATGTATTCGTAGCCGTATTGATCGGCCAAGCAACGCGCGATTTGGTCTTCAGTAGCGTAGCCGCGCTCGACGAGGATCTCGCCGAGACGACGGTTGGATGTTAGTTGCGCGGCGATGGCAACGGAGAGTTGAAGGTTGGTCAGAACTCCCGACTCAACCAGAATCTCGCCCAGCCGCTTATATTCTCCAGGCATGCCTTGGTCCTCTCCCGGGTTGAGATACGGGGATAATCGGCGGTTTTGCCCGGAGACTGAAGGGTCTTAGGGGCTGGTATCGTGGTTGCCGTTCTTCTTTCGGCTTCGGACGATGGTGCGGCCGATTTCGGCGTACATCTTTGCCCTGGCGGTCGCGCCGCGCACGAGGCCGAATTTGACCTCCTTGGGCGTGTGAGTCACTCCATCGAGGTCTACCTTCTTGATGGAGCAGCGAAGGTCTTTGGCTGCCTGGTGAATGGCGATTTCAACGCCCATACGACAAGCGATGAGGTTGGGCACGGCGTCGAGGATGCACCGTCGAAGCGCGCGTTGACCTGATATGGCAGGGGTGATCGCCTGTGCCGCATCGCTCCACAGTCGCCCCTTCTTGAACAGGCCGAGGGTCATGTCAATCCCCTCGAGCACCGGCTTCAGAAGCGCCTCAACATGCTTTCCCTCGAGGCCTACAAGGTCAGCATCAAGCAGCAGGAGGACCTCGCCTGATGCGTTTTCGAGCCCGGCTGCGATCGCGCCGCCCTTGCCGACGTTGAAGGCGAGGTCCAGAACGACGACCTTCGGAAACACTCGAGCAACTTCCGAGGTTCTGTCGCGCGAGCCGTCGTTCACCACGATGATCTCCTCGACGAGGTCGCACGCACAGACGGCACGCAGCACCGCCGCGATGCGCGTTTCCTCGTTGTAGGCGGGGATGATGCAGGAGACGTTCACTGCCGCCGATGGAACTCCGCTTCCATTTGCTGGTTCACCTCTTTGGTGATGCGCTCGATCTCCTTCTTCGCGCGCTCGATGCGCGCTCCGGTCATCGGGTGGCTGCGGAGGTTGTTGGTGATGACGTCTCCTTTGCCCTCCTTCTCTAATCGTTGCAGTTTCGAAAAGAAGCGGATCAAGCCGTTCGGGTCATAGCCTGCGCGGTAAGCATAGCGGATGCCCTCGGTGTCAGCTTCGTATTCCATGTCGCGGCTGTAGCGCATGGAGACGAACAGGTGCGTGATTTGCGCGATGTCCTGCACCGCGCCTTGCGTTCCAATCAGGATGGCGATATCCGTAAGCACTCCCTGCGAGTACTGCTTTGCTGCGTGCCGTCTCGTGATGTGGGCGATTTCGTGCGCCATCACGCAAGCGATCTCATCCATGTCCCCTTCCGACATGTCGAGCAGCCCGCGGAAGAGGTAGACGGGGCCGCCGGGAAGGGAGAAGGCGTTGACCTGATTGTCCTCGAGGATCTTAAACGTGAAAGGCCAATCGAGGCTGTTCGCGGCTACGAGGCGCTGGCCCATCTGCTCGATCATGGCGTTGTCGGCGGGGTTCTTGCTGACGACGTACTCCTTCTCGACCTGCTCCGCGACCTCTCTTCCGAGGCGAATCTCCTCGTTCTTGCTGAGGATGTTCGTGCCCTTGCAGCCGGTGCCGGCAAGCGTCGCGCCCAGGAGGGCGGCGCCTACGACTGCCTTCCACGCACCCGATCGTTTCATCGCGCCTTCTCTTAGATTATACGATGGCCAAGCCCCCTGGGATACGCCCGGTTGCGCATTTCGCCGCAGGAATCGAGGAACCATCAGTAGCGCTCCAGCGCCCCGACGATCTTAGTCAGGGTGTCTTTGGCGTTTCCGAACACCATGACCGTGCGGTCCATGTAGAACAGTTCATTCTCGATGCCCGCGAAGCCGGGGTTCATGCTTCGCTTCAGCACCATGCAAGTGCGCGCCTTGTCCACATCGAGGATCGGCATGCCGTAGATCGGTGAACTCTTGTCGTGTCGCGCCGCGGGGTTCACCACGTCGTTCGCACCGATGACGAGCGCCACATCGCAGTCGGCAAACTCGGAGTTGATGTCCTCCAGGTCGTAGAGTTGCTCGTAGGGCACGTCTGCCTCGGCGAGGAGCACATTCATGTGGCCGGGCATTCGCCCTGCCACGGGGTGGATGGCGAACTTCACGTCAGAGCCTCGCTCGGCAAGTCTCTTCGCCAACTCTTTCACCGCGTGCTGCGCTTGTGCCACAGCCATGCCGTAGCCGGGCACGATGATGACCGAGTCCGCGTTTCCAAGAAGGATTGCTGCGTCCTCGACGCCGTACGCCTTGACGGAGCGCGCCGCGCCGTGCGCCGCTTCCCCGCCCTCGGCGTGCGCGCCGAACGCGCCGAACAGAACGTTGCTCAGTGGGCGGTTCATCGCTTGGCACATCTGGAACGTCAAGATGAGACCGCTTGCGCCGACGAGCGCGCCGCCGATCAGCAGCGCCGTGTTGCCGAGAACGAAGCCCGCCAGCCCCGCCGCGGTGCCGGTAAAGGAGTTCAGCAGAGAGATGACCACAGGCATGTCGGCGCCGCCGATGGGGAGCACGCCCATCACACCGAATGCGAGGGCGAGCGCCGTCAACGCGAGAAACATCGGCACGGAGATCAGACCGCCAATCAACATCGCCGAGAGAACTCCAATAGCCAGCATCGCTCCGACGTTGACCACGTGGTGCCCCGGGTAGGTGAGCGGCTTGGAAGGGAGCAACTCCTGCAACTTGCCGTAGGCGACTAGGCTGCCACTGAAACTGATGGAGCCGATGATGAGGCTAAGCACGGTCGTCGCGCGCGGCAGAGGAGGAAGCGCCTCGCCGACCGCGCCGGCAGCGAGGTACTCGACCATCGCCACGAGCGCAACCGCGCCGCCGCCCAGGCCATTGAACAGCGCGACCATCTGCGGCATCGCGGTCATGGTGACCTTCCGCGCCGCAGCCACTCCCACCACACAACCCAGCACCGCCGAAATCCCGACCCATTTCAGATTCTCCGGTCGAAAGCCGGGAAGGAAGAAGGTAACGCCGAGCGCAATCGCCATGCCGATGGCGGCAACGAGGTTCCCAAGCCGCGCAGTCCGCGGCGAATTCATCAGCTTGAGGGCGATGATGAAACACACCGCCCCGAGGAGATAGCCGGCGTTGATCCAGGCTGTCACCACGCTATCGCTCCTCCTTCCGCTTCGATCGGAACATCTCGAGCATCCGGTCGGTAACGACGAACCCGCCGACCACATTGAGTGTTCCGAACAGCACGGCGAGCGAGCCGAGGACGATCATCAGCGGCGAGTCCGCTCTCCCCAGCACAACGAGTCCGCCGACGAGGATGACGCCGTGAATCGCGTTGGTTGCCGACATCAGCGGCGTGTGCAATGTCTGCGGAACTTTGGCGATGACCTCCAGTCCAACGAACACGGCGAGAATGACGATGGTTAGCGTTGTGATAAGGTCCACAAGTTCATCCCTCCTCCGCCATGAGGCGCGTCGGCTCGTGCACGATGCGCCCCTCGTGCGTGAGCATCGTTCCGGCGATGATCTCGTCCTCCACATCGAAGGCGAGAGCTCCGTCCTGAACCAACAGGCGCAGGAATTCGGTGAGGTTCTTTGAGTACATGCGCGAGGCGTCCATCGCCATCGTCGAGATGAGGTCGGTGTTCCCGATGATGGTGACGTCGTCCACGACGACTGTTTCGCCCGGCGAGGTCGCTTCGCAGTTGCCGCCTGCGGTCGCGGCGAGGTCTACGATGACGCTGCCGGGCTGCATAGAGCGGACGCCGTCCCGCGTGATGAGAATCGGCGCGCGCTTGCCGGGTACGAGGGCGGTCGTGATGACGACGTCGCGCTTTGGTAACCGCTCGGCAATGAGTTGCAACTCCTGTCGGTGAACCTCTTCACTGACCTCTTTGGCGTAGCCCGAGGTGTCCTCGGTCTCCTGCGGCATCTCCGGCAACCCGACGAACCGTGCGCCGAGGCTTTCGACTTGCTCTTTCACGGCGGGGCGAACGTCGAACGCCTCCACGAGGGCGCCCAGCCTCCGCGCCGTCGCGATTGCTTGCAATCCCGCGACGCCCGCGCCGACGATGAACACTCGCGCGGGGGGCAGGGTTCCGGCGGCGGTCATCAGCATCGGAAAGAATCGAGGAAGGCGCTCTGCCGCCAACACAACCGCCTTGTATCCTGCGATGGTGCTCATGCTGCTGAGTGCATCCATGCTTTGGGCGCGGCTGATGCGCGGAATCAAGTTCAGCGCGAACGCGGTAACGCCTTGCGCGGCCAGCACTCGGATGGTATCCAGCGAGACGTTGCGGTCGAACATTGCAACCAGCGCCGCGCCCTTCTGCATGTGCTCGATGGAGCCGTTCGCTTCCTTCGGGCCGTTGACTCGGAGCACGACTTCGCTTTGAGAATAGACGGCAGTGGCGTCAGGGACAATCTCCGCGCCGACATCGAGGTACTGCCGGTTGGTGAACGGAGCGGCTTCGCCCGCGCCCGCTTCGACGAGCACGCGCAAGCCCCGACTCAAGAGTTCTTTGGCTCCGTCCGGGGTAAGGGCTACACGCCGCTCACCCGGCGCCGCTTCCCTCGGCACGCCGACCGTAATCACTCGCTCTCCCCTCGCATTCAGGGGCGATTATGGCGGATGCCGAACGCGCGCCGTTCGCACGGTGACGTGCGTTGCAGGGCAGGGGCGACCGGCTAACGAGTAGCCGCGTGACGGCTAACGCTCGATGTCGAACTCGAATACGTAGAGCCGAAGGCTACCGTTCGTGTTGGTCTCACGCATCGCTGCGGAGAAGCGCATGGGGCCGTCTGGGTGGTTGAGAGCAGTATGCTCGTACGTTCCCTACTGGGTTTCCGTGGCGAGCTTGTACCAGTATCGGACTTTGGTGGTTCCCTCGACTTGCAGGACGCAGTCTACGACGGCGTCTTTACTCACCGCGGCGATGCTTCCATGACCCCGTCGTTGAACGCTTGCGTTTGCCGAAGTCCCAGAACCGGGATAGATGTAGATTCCCGTTCCGCGTTCCGCACGAGGTGGCGAGCCACAGACCTCCGGCGAGGAGCGTGCCTCCTAATGAATATAGTATAGTTCTCATGTCGTCCTCCTAACGGGATAGACGCTCTGCGTCGAAGAAATGGTACCGGGATCGCGCGATTCTGCGGTAAACTTCGGGAGATGACGCTCGCGCTGAGGGTGGTTGCCGGTGCGGTAGTTGCCGCCTTGGGGGCGGCTGCGTCCGCTCAGTGCCAGATCCAGAGGATTCTCGCTACGGATGGTGCCCCCGGGCTGGAGTTCGGGATTGCGGCTGTTTCGCGAGGCGAATGGTGCGCCGTCACCTCGGACAGCACCGACGGTGTGGGGGAGGCACACGTTTTCAGGCGTGGAGGAGCGGGGTCATGGGTTCCCTTTTCCATAGTCAAGCCCGGGGATGGTCGCTACAATGATTTCTTCGGCTCCGCGGTGGCGGTACAAGGCGACGCGCTTTTCGTCGGGGCGCGCCGGGCGAACGGCAATCGCGGCGCCGTCTATGTGTACACGTTCGACGGAGACCGGTGGGTGCAGCGGCAGAAGCTGGCTGGTCAGGGCGCGACGCTTGGCGCGGACTTTGGATCTGCGGTCGCCGTGGACGGCGGCACCCTTGTCATCGGCGCGCCCAGCGATAACACTCGCGAAATTAGCGACGGCGCGGTGTACATCTTCGAGCGTAACGAGAGCGGGATGTGGGTTCAGAAGGCGCGGCTTACGGCGAGCGACGGAGGTCCGTTCGATTTCCTGGGCCGTTCGGTTGACATCGAGGGCGAGACGGT
>JBBIIO010000025.1:0-37249 GCA_037446435.1 Armatimonadota bacterium | reverse complement strand
GGGGACGCTCGCCCTCCCTTCTCCCTTCATGGGATTGGCTGGGGCTGCCCGGCGTTCAGCGACCTGTAGACCTTGACCAAGTTGTCGGGATGATACCGATCCGTCTGATGCATCTGCACGGCGATGCCATACACTTCGTCCGAATGAGTCACCGAACTTGCAGTGCGGAGGCACGACCCCACCCCGCCCCTCCCCGCAAGCGGGGAGGGGGAGAGTTCTCCCTCCGCAGCTTGCCATGGAGGGTTCACCCCGCTCGCGACCCATGCGCCTCCGCCGCCGCGTCCGCTCGTAGGCTACAATAGCGCACCCATGACCGAGAGCGGGCAACGCAGGGCGTACCGGC
The DNA here is from genome assembly GCA_037446435.1 of Armatimonadota bacterium. Lineage (GTDB taxonomy): Bacteria > Armatimonadota > Fimbriimonadia > Fimbriimonadales > ATM1 > J051. Next base: position 36,906 of record JBBIIO010000025.1, on the reverse strand, counting down.
GGGTCCTCCTGAAGATGAGCGGTGAGGCCTTCAGCGGGGGCAAGCCGTTCGGCATTGACCCGCAGACCGTCTCCTACCTGGCGCAGGAGGTCGTGTCCCTCGCCCACGAGGGCATACAGGTCGCGGTGGTCGTCGGCGGAGGCAACTTCGTTCGAGGCGAGGACTTCAGCCGCCAGGGCGGCATTGACCAAGCGGTGGCGGACTATATGGGGATGCTCGGAACGGTCATCAACGCCATGGCACTTCAGGAAGCCATCGAGCGCGCGAGCGTGCCAACCCGCGTGATGAGCGCCATCGAAGTGCGCGCCCTTTGCGAGTCGTTCATTCGTCGCCGGGCGTTGCGACACCTGGAAAAGGGGCGCGTGGTTGTGCTTGCCGCCGGCACCGGCAACCCGTTCTTCACCACCGACACCGCGGCGGTGCTTCGAGCGATCGAACTCGGCTGCGACGTGCTGTTCAAGGCGACGAAGGTGGACGGCGTCTACAACCGAGACCCGATGGAAGACCCGAACGCCGTGCGATACGAGTCGCTCTCCTTTGATGAAGCGATCAACGACCGCCTCGCAGTCATGGATCAGACAGCGTTTACCATGTGCCGGGAGCATTCGCTGCCGGTAATTGTGCTTTCGATCCACGAGACGGGCGCGATCCTGCGGGCAGCCAAAGGGGCGCCGGTCGGAACACTCGTCGGAGGATGATGTTTCTATGATAGTGGACAACCTACTCAAAGATGCAAAGCATCGAATGGAGCAAGCTGTGGAGGCGATGATCCGCGACTTCGACACGGTTCGCACCGGTCGCGCAAATCCGAGAATGCTCGATCGGATTCACGTGGACTACTATGGCGCGGAGGTCCCGCTCAACCAGGTCGCGAACATCTCCGTTCCCGAACCAAGGCAACTGCTCATCACACCGTTCGACAAGAGCGCGACGCAAAACATCGAGCGCGCGATCCAGAAAAGCGACTTAGGGATCAACCCCATCGTTGACGCGGCGGGCATACGCCTCACGATCCCCGAAATGACGGAAGAGCGGCGTAAGGAGATGGTGAAACAGGTGAACCAGCGCGCCGAAGACGCCTGCGTCGCTGTGCGAAACGTTCGGCGCGACGCTAAGCACCACCTCGAACGAGCGCAAAAGGAAGGCGAGATCTCCGAAGACGAACTCAAGCGCTTCGAAGCCGAAGTGCAGAAGATGACCGACAAGTTCATCGAAGAGATCCACAACCTGCAAAAGCGCAAGGACGAGGAACTCATGGAGGTCTGACGGCGCGCTTGAACCCCGCAGAGTCCAAACCGGACCCAAACGACGTCAGAACCCTCGCTGAGCAACTCGGCTTGGACCTGCAGCGCCTGCCGCAGCACGTGGGAATCATCATGGACGGCAACGGAAGGTGGGCAACCCAGCGCGGAATGCCCCGGTTGCTCGGCCATCGAGAGGGATACAAGACTCTTCGAACGGTTCTGCTCGCGGCGAACGACATCGGCATCCGATACCTCACCGTCTACGCGTTCTCCGCCGAGAACTGGCGTCGCCCAGAGGAAGAGGTGAGCGGGCTGATGGACCTCATCACCCAGGCGGCGATAGACGAACTGCGCGTGATGCACCAAAACAACGTGCGCGTGCTCGTCGCGGGACGCATCGAAGAAGTGCCTCAACGGCTTCAAGAAGCCTTGCGCAAGGGAGTGGAGACGACGGCAAACAACACGGGAATCACGTTCACGCTCGCCATCAACTACGGCGGGCGCGCGGAAGTTGTCGACGCCGTGAAGCGCCTCCTTGCGGAGGGCGCGCGCCCGGATGAGATCACCGAAGGGGCGATCTCGGAGCGGCTCTACCTGCCCGACGTTCCGGAGCCGGACCTGCTCATCCGCACCGCCGGTGAGATGCGGCTCAGCAACTTTCTGCTCTGGCAAGGGGCGTATGCTGAATTGGTCGTTCTTCCGATGCCGTGGCCCGAGTTCGACGCGCAAGCGCTCATCCAGGCATGCCGACAGTATCAGTCGCGCGTAAGGAAGTTCGGAGGCGTCACTTGAGCAAGCCGCTCGGAGTGGCGATCCTGGGCTGCACGGGCAGCATCGGGTCTCAGACACTCGATGTCGTGCGGTTGCACCCTGATCGCCTGCGCGTCGTCTCCCTCGCCGCTCGCAAGGATGTGGAGTCGGTGGCTGCGCGCGCGTCGGAGTTCCCCGACGCGCGCTTGGCTCTGTTCGATGAGCAGTCTGCGCGCCGGCTGAGCGAACAGGTTGGAAAGCCGGTCGCCCCAGGTGTCGAAGGCCTCGTCTCGCTCGCTGAGATGCCGGAGGCGGATGTCGTCGTCGTCGCCGTCGCGGGCATGATCGGGCTGGAACCGACGATCGCGGCGCTGAAGGCGGGCAAGAGGGTCGCCTTGGCGAGCAAGGAGGCGCTTGTCGCCGGGGGAGCGGTCGTCATGCCGCTGGCGAACGACGACACGCTCCGACCGATTGACTCGGAGCACTCCGCCATCCGCCAATGCCTGCAGGGCGAGGACCGTAGCGGTATCGAACGTATCTTTCTCACCAGCAGCGGAGGCCCGTTTCGGGGATGGGCGGCTGAGCGCCTCCGCGAGGTTACGGTGGACCAAGCGCTGAACCACCCGACTTGGAAGATGGGCGGCAAGATAACGATTGACTCCGCAACCCTCATGAACAAAGGGCTGGAACTGATCGAGGCTTGCTGGCTATTCGGCGTGTCCCCAGAGGAGGTCGAGGTAGTCATCCACCCGCAGAGCGTGATTCACTCCATGGTCAAGTTCCGCGATGGCAGCGTGATTGCCCAGATGGGCCACCCCGACATGAAACTTCCCATTCAGTACGCCCTGCTCGGGCCGGAGCGGGTGCCCTCGCCGACGCGAGATTGGCAGCCGATGCACACCCCAAACCTTACGTTCGAGCCGGTGGACGAGCAGGCGTTCCCATCCGTGGCTCTCGCCCGCGAAGCGTTCCGGATGGGCGGCGTTGTGCCGACCGCCCTGAACGCCGTGAACGAGGAGGCGGTGCACGCCTTCCTCGCGGGGAGGCTGCCGTTCGTCGGCATCTTCGAGGCGGTCGAGCGCGCAGTCTCCGCCGCGCCTCGGCTGGATCCGACGCTTGAGAACATCCTGCAAACCGACCAGGAATACCGTGCACGATTCAACGCCGACCTCGCGCAGGGCGTATACTCTAACAGCGCTCGATGATTCTTACGGACTTCCTCTCCCTACTCGCGCTCGTTTCCCTGGACACTATCAAGGGGATTCTGGGTATCGCCGCCGTCTTCACGGTCATTGTCGGCATTCACGAACTCGGGCACTTCCTCGCTGCGCGGTGGCGCGGCATGGATGTCGAGGAGTTCGCCATCGGCTTCGGGAAGCGGGTGCTGGCGTACACGAACAAGCGCGGAGAAGTTTTTTCCGTTAGGGCCGTTCCTCTCGGCGGCTTCGTGCGAATCAAGGGCATGGAACCCAAAGAGGACGGCAGCGAGGTCCATGTCCCGGCGGGGTTCTATTCGAAAGGCCTGGGTTCGAGGGCAATCGTGCTCGCAGCAGGCCCATTTGCCAGCGTCTTTGGTGGGTTGGTGATCACTTGGCTCGGTTTTGTGGCGTTCGGCAAGCCCGACCTGGCTCCGGAGTTGCGTATCGCTTCCATTGAGGCGGCGAGCGCCGCCGAGGAAGCTGGCCTTCGCGCGGGTGACGTGATTGTTCAAGTCAACGGAAAGAAGCCCGAGGAACCTGGCGTATTTCGGCTCGAAGTGCAGCGCTCAGCCGGTGCGCCCGTCGCCCTCGGCATCCGTCGGGGTGATGAGGCGCTGACGGTGGCGGTTCGCCCAAGGCTGTCGGATCAGGTACCTCTGGTGGACGAGAAGGGGCAGCCACTGCTCGATGAGAACAAGCAGCCCAAACTTGGGAAGGGCTACCTTGCAGGGGTTCGGATCGAGCCAGTTACCGTTTTCCACCGCGTGGGAGTGATTGAAGCAGCGAAGTTGGCGTCGGCTCAGACTTGGCAGATTGTTGCGGGCACCGCAGCGGTCTTCACCCGGGTGAGCGAACTGAAGGATAACGTCGGAGGCCCTATCACCATCGGAGTGTTCTCGGCGCGAGCGGCGCAGACGGGCATCGCGAGCCTTGTCCTGCTCGCCGCCATCATCAGCATCTCGCTCGGCCTGGTGAACTTGCTGCCGATTCCGCCTCTCGATGGCGGTCAGCTGCTCATCGTCGGAGTTGAGGCGGCTCGGGGCGGGAGACGACTGTCGTTCGCGGCGCAGAACGCCATTGCGCTCATGGGCCTGCTGTTCGTGGTGTTCCTCGTCGTGGCGGTGTTCTCGATTGACATCAACCGCTGGGTCGGGGGTTAACCGAGCGCCTCGGGTCATCTGCGCTGGTTCCGCCGCGGAGGGGAGGTGGCGGAGAGGGTGGGATTCGAACCCACGGAGGCCTTGCGACCTCACCGCATTTCGAGTGCGGCGCACTAGACCACTATGCGACCTCTCCTGGAGGGCGGGGAGTATTGTGGCTTACTACGGGCCCTGAAGGCAACGACGTGCGGGGAGCTAGCCTCCCGGCGAGCACAAAGCTGCCGGGTTTGGTATCATTCCAAATGAGGGAGACCATGAGCGAGCAGGTTCTTTCCGGCGAAAGATCAGACCAGGCAGTTGACCCAGAAGCGAGAAGGGCCGTGGACGCTGCACGCGAGGAGTGGATAAAACGGCTTATCGACGTAACGCGTGCTAATCCACTGTTGTTCTACAAGGAACTGAAGGTGGGGACCCTGGAACTCACGCAGGTACCCGACACTGTCCGCCGACTCCTTCTTGGTCAGGTTGTGCGGACGCGGGACTTGGGCAGCGAAAAGGAAGACGAGGCTCGGGAGGTTCGTGCTCGTCTGTTAGCGCTCCATCGCAGGGCGATTCTGAACGAGGAAGAGAAGGGCATCCATACCTTGTATTTAGCTTTGGGCATGGTGACATGGCCGGCGAGCGATGGTGGCAGGGACTACTGCGCGCCCTTGCTCCTTTCCCCGGTGCGGATTCGGCTTCGCCCCGGTAATGAGATGGAGGTGAAGGTAGATGGCAGCCCGGAGCTGAACCCAGTGCTGAGGCACGTTTTCGAACTGAACTACGCCACACACCTCGATGGTGAAGAGCTTGTCGATGACTGCTTGACCGAATCCGACGATGGTTGCGTCGTCGACCTAACCCGCGCTCGCGAGCACTTGACAGCGGCTGCGAGCAGCATCGACGGTTTGAACTGTGAACAACGGTACGTACTCGGCAACTTCTCGTTTGCGAAGATGGCCATGGTCGAGGATCTCAAGAACAACGTTGCTGAGCTCGTGGCCAGTCGAGTACTCGTGGCCGTGGCGGGGCACGAGCCCGCAAGGCGCTCGCTGCAACAAGATGACCAGGCTCCTATGGGTGAGTGGGAAGGAGGGGAACCTCCTGCTTACCAGGAGTTCCTCGTCTTGGACGCGGATTGGACGCAGCGCCGGGTAGTGCATGCTGCTGCCCGGGGTCAAAGCTGCGTCATTCAGGGACCGCCAGGAACCGGTAAGAGTCAAACGATCGCCAACCTGATCGCGCACTGCGTGGCCGCTGGAAAGTCTATCCTGTTCGTGGCGGAGAAGCGGGCGGCGCTGGAGGCGGTGATAAAGCGGTTACGTGAGGTAAACCTTGACCACCTGGTATTAGACCTGCACGGGGCGTCAGTATCCCGAAAGCGAGTCATGGAGCAACTCAGGACAGCTCTCGACCAGCTACGGAACTCACAGGCCGTCGATGCGGAGAGCACACTCCAAAGATACGACCAGTTGCGGGCCTCCCTTAACAAGCACGCGGTTGCCGTAAACAGACGGAGAGCCCCGACGAATATGTCCGTCTACGAAATCATGGGAGCGATTCTGAGGTTGCCCCCCGCCGCCCGAACGGACGCTCGGGTTAGAGGCAGCGTCCTTGAGCGTCTTGATCGGGGTCGCATCGATCAGCTACGGGACTTCGTGCAGCGGGCTGCAGCTCATGCAGATGTATTCCTGGGGCGCGCCGACACCCCTTGGATCAGTGCAGAACTACGCGAAGGGGTTACTGCTCCGGCTTGCATCGACACGGCGCGGAGGCTTGTTGCGTCCTGGCAGGCATTGCGCAACGCGTTGGGCAGCGCGATCAGCGAGCTGAAGCTCTCCCGAAGGTTTGCGTCTCTCAGCGACGTAGATCAATTGATCAAGCTTTTGGATGAGGTACATACGTTTAACCAGTCTTACTCGCCCGGCGTCTGGGCAGTTGATCTGAGGGCAACCGCCCGAGCGCTTCGGCCGGCCGCCGAGGGTGTGATCATGCATGCGCGAGCATTCATCACCGACGCTCGGTTCCGCCGGGCTCGCAGGGAAGTGCGAAAGCTACGACGTCATCCCCTTAGCGACCGCGATCTAAGCAAGGAGATGGAGCAGGCTCAAGCAGTATCTCAGTTCTGGGGGGAGTGGTCAAAGGCACCGATTCAAGAGATTTCACGACTCGGTGCCGTTCGTGATGCCCTCGCCACCTTTCGCTCGGAATGCGCCCAGCTGGAGCAACTGTGTGGGTTGGGCATTGATAGCGGCGAGGCTCTCGAGTCTGTCGGCACGCGCCTGCAGCGACTGGCGGCTGACATCGAAACACCGTATATTCTGCCCGAAGTGTCTGAGTGTCGGCAGAGACTTATCGACGCGGGCCTAGAAGTTCTCGTTGATGGGTTTGGCGAGTTGGATCCTGAAGGGTGGTGCGATCGGCTAGACTACGTCTGGCTGCACTCTGCGCTGGACGATGCGCTCTCCCAGGACCCTTCGCTCGCCGCCTTTCGTGGGCGTACGCACGACCAGCTGGTAGCTGAGTTTGCGGATATGGACCGCCGATGCCTCGCCTTCGCCGCCAAGGCCGTGGCGAGATTGCACGCTGTTAGCGCAGTCTCAACGATGAACGAATACGCGGACGAGCAGGGCTTGGTCAGGCGGGAGACGGAAAGGAAGGCCCGGCACCTTCCGTTGCGCGAGTTGCTGGCAAGCGCGCCGCACGTTCTCACGCGCATAGTACCGTGCTGGGTGGCGAGCCCTCTCTCAGTCAGCCAACTGCTGGACGCGAGTTCCGAGCGGTTTGACCTTGTCGTCTTTGACGAGGCGAGCCAGGTACTTCCAGAAGAAGGCGTGCCTGCGGTCTATCGCGGCAAGCAGCTTGTTGTGGCCGGTGACAGTCACCAACTCCCGCCGACTACGTTTTTCGCGTCAGCGTCGATGGATGACGACATAGGGCAGGACACCTCGCAGGCGGTCGAGGAGGCTTCAGCCGCGGTAGGCTTCGAGAGTCTTTTGGACATCGTTTCGTCGTTTCTACCCCAGTTCCCGCTCGAGTGGCACTATCGGAGTCTCGATGAAAGGTTAATCGCCTTCAGCAATCACCACATCTACTCCCAGAGACTGGTCACTTTCCCGAATGCACGGCAGGAACCCGTGATACGGCACATCCTTGTGCCACATGATCCTGCCCTCGGCGGACAGGAGGAGAGCGCCTCCAGGGAGGTCACCAAAGTTGTGGAGTTGGTCCTCGGACTTGCGCGGCATCGGCCGGACGAGACACTGGGCGTCATCACGATGGGCATCAAGCATGCCAACCGAATACAGGCTGCGCTCGACCGGGCATTGGAGGATCAGGACGACATAGCTGAGTTCTTCTCGATGGACCGGCATGAGCGATTCTTCGTGAAGAATCTTGAGACGGTGCAGGGGGACGAACGAGACGCCATCATTCTCTCCATCGGGTACGGCAAAGACTCGAAGGGCAGTCTGCCGCACCGCTTCGGTCCGCTCCTCCAGGACGTTGGTTACCGCCGACTGAATGTCGCCATCACACGGGCTCGTCGGCGAATGATTGTCGTTAGCTCGTTCTCACACGATGAGATCGACCTCGACCGTGCGGGGAGTCGGGGGGTACAGTTGCTCAAGGCATTTCTGGATTATGCGGCTTCAGGGGCCTCTTGTTTCCCAGAGACAGAGAGTGCCGGCGGTGAGTTGAGTTTCTTTGAGGCAGACGTTCAACAGGCCCTGGACCAGCACGGCATCAAGACTCGTGCCCAGTTCGGAGCGTCCCGGTATCGAATTGACTTGGTGGCAATGCATCCCGAAAAGGTCGGGCGGCCGGTGCTGGCCATCGAGTGCGATGGGGCAACCTACCACTCCGGCCCAACTGCTCGCGACAGGGATCGGTTGCGCCAGGAACAGTTGCAGCGGATGGGCTGGAGGTTCCACAGGATTTGGTCGACGGACTGGTTCTTCCGCCGCGAGGAGGAGATTCAGCGTGCCATCAAAGCTTTCGAGGACGCGGTTCGACGATCCGACGAAAAAGCGGGCCCATCAGGACCTGTGAGCGTCATGGGACCTCCGGTTGAACATGAGCCAACCTCGCGTAGCAGAGACAGGAGACCTTACATTCCGAGACGGCGAGCGATAGACGACTACACGGACAAGGAGCTTCATAGCGTCGCTCTGTGGCTGATTTCGGACGGACGTTTGTATACTGTGGACGAGCTCGTCCGACTGATGTTCAAGGAGCTGCCGTTCGCGAGGATGGGATCGCGAATACGTGCCCGCCTGGAGCAGATTGCCCGTCGGGTTAGCCAGTAGCCGATCTTCACCTTGAACGCCTCGCGGACACCTGCTTCAATCGACCCCCGCTCTCCGGCTACCTCATCACCGCAAACAGGCCGACGTCAACGTACTGCCCGCCCGCGGTCTGCCTGCACGCAACGGCGAGCGTGTTCTCCCCAGGTCGCAACTGCTCGGCGGGAACTTGGACCCAAGTGTAAGCCGTCGTGTATCCGGTGCGGGAGAGAGCCACTCGCTGGCCTTCCCACTCCCTCGGCAGGATGACGGAGCGTCAGGTAGACGGCTGTCTCGTCTTGCGACAGGTGGCGACTGACTCCCGACAATCGAGAGCCGATGGGATATGGAACGCGGATCTGCTCGCTGAATCCTGGCGGGATCGGCGAACCGCTCCGCACGATGGCGAAATCCCACATGCCGTTCAGGTTAAGCCATTCCGAGCGCACCAACTGCGGGCGCGGGTACTCCTGCCACGGAACCGCCGCCTCGAACGCTTCGTTCGTCCAGGGAGTGGAGATCTGGGATTGATTCATCAACAGAATCGAGGCAAGCAGGAGCACGTCAGCACCGAACGAGGCTATCTACTTCCGCCCCCGACCCACCTCAGCAGTTTCTGCACCGGGTCGAAGTAGGTGTCCGCCACGCGCTCCTTCAGCGGGATGATGCCGTTGTCCGTTATCTTAATGTGCTCGGGGCACACCTCGGTGCAGCACTTTGTGATGTTGCACACGCCGACGCCCGCGGTGCCTTTGATGAACTCCGCCCGATCCGCCACGTCGAGCGGGTGCATCTCGAGCGAGGCGAGTCGGATCATCTGCCGCGGGCCGAAGAACAGGTCCTTGCGGTCGTTGTCTCGAAGGATGTGGCACACCGTCTGGCAAAGGAAGCACTCGATGCACTTTCGGAACTCTTGCACGCGGTCAATGTCAATCTGTTGCATGCGCAGCGGCTCCTTGCTTCCTTCGTCTGCGAGCGTCAGCCCCTGAATCTGTTTTGCGACTTCGAAGTTCCATGACACGTCGCAGACGAGGTCCTTCACGACAGGGAACGTCTTCAGCGGGTACACGGTGATCGGCTTGTCGGTGGGCAGCGCATCCACGCGCGTCTTGCACAGCAGGCCCGGCATGCCGTTCACCTCAGCGCTACACGACCCGCACTTCGCCGCCTTGCAGTTCCAGCGACAGGCAAGGGAAGGGTCGTGCTCCTTCTGGATTACGTGGATCGCGTCCAGAACCACCATGCCGGGGAACGTCTCAACCGTGAAGTCCTGCGTCCGTCCGGACTCGCCGTCGCCTCGATACACGCGCAAGGTAATCGTCTTCGCCATGTCAGGATCCTTCCTCCAGAATCGCCTTCAATTCCGCCGGCACCTCGGGCACGGGTCGAGCCTGAATGGAGATGTCGTCGGCGTCCTTCTTCACGACGATGTTGTGTTTCGCCCAGAACTCATCTTCGCTCGGGTAGTCGAGTCTCCAGTGGCTTCCTCGGCTCTCCTTCCGCTCGAGGGCGGCGCGGACGATCAGTTCGCTGCTGGTCAGCATGAAGAGCGTGTCTCGCGCTGCGTTCCAGCCGGGGTTGAACGCCGGGTCACCCGGAACGCGAATCTCGGCTGCGCGGCGCTGCAGGGCGAGGATGGTGTCGAGGGCGTTGCGCAGGCTCTCCTCGGTTCGCGCAATCATGGCGCCCTCCTGCATCGCCTCTTGCAGTGCGGTTTGGATGTCGTACGGGTTCTCGCCTTCACCGTCAGAGAGGGGTCGCATGAGCACCTCCATCTCCGCCTCGATCTGCGCCTCGGGGGTCGGCGGATGGCCCTCTTTGGCGGCGAACTCCGCTGCTGCTTCTCCAGCACGCCGTCCAAAGACGAGCAGGTCGGTGAGCGAGTTGCCCCCCAATCTGTTGGCGCCGTGGAGTCCGCACGCGACCTCGCCACAGGCGAACAGGCCGCGAAGGCTGGTCTCGCAGCTGTCCGGGTCGGCGCGCAGCCCGCCCATCGCATAGTGCACGGTGGGATAAACCTCCATCGGCTGCCTGGTGATGTTTATGTCGCCGAGGTGGAGGAACTGGTCGTACATGCTGGGCAGCTTCTTCTTGATGTACGCCTCCCCCTTGTGGGACACGTCGAGGTACACGCCCGCGTGTTCCGAGCCGCGGCCCTCTTTCACCTCCTTGTAGATTGCGCGAGCCACCACGTCGCGGGGCAGCAACTCGGGAGGGCGCCGGTTGTTCTTTTTGTCGTCAACCCAGCGGGCGGCTTCTTCCGGCGTCTCGGCGGTCTCGGCGCGATAGAAGTCCGGCACGTGGTTAAACATGAATCGCTCACCCTTGCTGTTCTTCAACACGCCGCCCTCGCCGCGCACGCCTTCGGTAACCAAGACGCCTCTCATACCGGGCGGCCAAATCATGCCGGTCGGGTGGAACTGCATGAACTCGACATCCATCAGTTCCGCTCCAGCCTCATATGCCATCACCAACCCGTCGCCGGTGCTCTCCCATGAGTTCGAGGTGAAGCGGTACATCCTGCCCCAGCCGCCGGAGGCAAGCACGACCGCCTTGCCTCGGAAGACGACGATTGAGCCGTCCGTTCTTCGATAGCCAACGGCGCCAATCACCCGATCGCCCTCGGTGAGGAATCTCGTCATGGTGGTCTCCATGTGGACCTCGATACCGAGGCGCACGGCGTGGTCTTGCAGTGTGCGAATCAGTTCCAGTCCGGTGCGGTCTCCAACGTGGGCGAGCCTCCGGTACGCATGTCCTCCGAAGGCGCGCTGAGAGATGAGCCCGTTGCTCGTTCTGTCGAAGACCGCACCGTACCGCTCCAGTTCAAGAATCCGTTCGGGCGCTTCTTTGGCGAAGATTTCGACGGTGCGCCAGTTGTTGAGAAACTTGCCGCCGCGCATGGTGTCGCGGAAGTGAACCTTCCAGTTGTCCTCGCTTTCCAAGTTGCCGAGAGCGGCCGCCGCGCCGCCCTCCGCCATAACGGTGTGTGCCTTGCCGAGGAGCGACTTGGTGACGACGCCCACGCTTGCGCACTTTTCCCGCGCGCCGATGACCGCCCGCAGGCCTGCTCCTCCTGCGCCGATGACCAAGACATCGTACTCGAACGTCTCGTACTTAGCCACCGCCGCCCACCTTGAAGAGAACGACGTCGGTGAACCAACCGGCGCAAACCGAGCGAACGTAGAAGTCGGTAAACGCGACCCACACGAGGCTGAGCCACGCGAAGAGCGCGTGCCGTTCGTTGAGGAACGTCGCCTTGCGCCACATGCCGTATCGCGTCTTGCTCATCGCGTCGCAACTGTAGCAGTCGAGTCTCCCGCCGATGAGGTGCCGCCACGAGTGGCATCCGAACGTGTACCCGCCGAGTAGCACCACGTTCAACAGAAGCACCAGCGTGCCTATGGAGACGCCCCACCCGTCGGAGTACTGCATCGCTTTGATCGCGTCGTAAGCGAGGATGAATATGAACACGAACGCGAAGTAGAACGCGTAACGGTGGAGGTTCTGAATCGCCATCGGCCAGAACATCTCGCCTGAGTACCTCTTGCTGGCGTTCGGTCCAGGCACGGCGCACGCGGGCGGCTTCAGAAAGAACGAGCGATAATAAGCCTTGCGATAATAGTAGCAGGTCAGGCGGAAGCTGAGCGGAAAGATGAGGATCAGCATCGCCGGGGAAACCTTCCTTCCGAAGACCTCCCAATCCACAACGATGAGCGGCGAATAGAACGGGCTGAGCAGGTGACCGACCTGGCCCGCGCGCCACGCCGCCGCGAGGTGCATCTCCGTCAGGAACAAATTGTTTTCGAAGGTGCGGAACGTGGAGTAGAGCACGAAAGCCGTCAGCCCGATGGCGACGGCAGCGGGCTGCACCCACCATGCATCGGTGCGGCGAGCCTCTGAACCGGCTGCGGTTGGCATGTACGGGCGGGCAGTTTACCACTCAGCGCCGAGTCGCGCTCAGAGAAGCCACGCGGCACATCTCGACGACCGTGCGCTCGAGAGTCTCGCGTGCGCTGATGGATGGAATCTGCCCCTTCAATTCGGCGTCCGCCTTGAGGAGCAACTCCAGAAGCGACGCAACCTGCTCAAGGGAGAGCCTCTGCGCGAGCGAGCGGAACTTCTCCCGCTGGAATCCCCCCCTGCGGGCGACCTCCGCCCAGGAATGCTTGGTGGGCGCGATCTCCTCGCATGCCTCATCCTTTAAGCCCAACTCTCGGCAGGCGCGCGCTTGATATAGCAACCTCAGCTGCCGATGGAGCAGAGGAAACACGAAGCGGAATGCCGCTGCCTCCGGCTTCGCCCCGCTTGCGAGCAGGTCGTCCAGGCGCTGGAGGGCGTCGGTCGCGTTGCCCGAGCATACGGCGTCCAGCATCTTGAACACTTGGAAGTCGCGACTCGGTGTTGCGACCGCATCTACGACGGCCTGCGTAATCTTGCCCCCTTCGCCGACATAGAGCGCGCACTTCTCGAGTTCAGCCATCGCGGCGGTGATGTGCTCCGATGTCATCTCGAGGAGGGTGCGTGCGGCGGCTGCGTCCAGCGTCGCCCCCAATGTGGACGCTCGGGCGCGCATCTCGCTCGCCACTTGCGTCTTGTCGGCTCTTGGCTCCTCTATGGCGCCCACCTTCGCGATGGCTTTCATCAGCGGGTCCGTCTTCGGGAGGCTTTTCTGCTCGTCGTTCGGCTCGATGACGAAGACGACCAGCGTGCGCTCGTCCAGTTCAGTGAGCCGCGGTGCAAGGCTCTCCCGCTCGCCGCTGGAGATTCGCTCGGCGTTGCGCACGATCACGACCTTGCGTTCACCCAAGAACGGGAGCGCCGTAGCGGCATCCATCAGCTCGACCGCGCGAACGTCCTGTCCGGAGAACTCCACAAGGTCGAAACCGTCCTCCCCTGCAAGGGCGCGCAACTCTCCGAGCCGGCGAAGGCGCAGGAACGGCTCCGCGCTCGTCAGCGCGATGACGGGTGGAACGCCGCCGTCACTTCGCCTGGGCACGCAGCCTCCTCAAGGCGTCGAGGTCGGTTCGGATTTCGCCGAGCAGTGCTTCAGTCGGGCCACGCGGACTGTACAGCGCCTCGTCGAAGCGTGCCGCCAGGCGGAAGATGGTTTCTTGATCCGGCAAGTTGTCTTTGGTCGCTTGGACATACTCGCGCGTGGTCTCGTAGGGGGCGCGGTTCCGCTTGACCATCGAGCGCACTGCCTTGATGAACTCAACGTACAGGCGGTGGATCGCCCTCTGTTGAGGAGGGATTCGCGCCAGTTGGCGTCGGTGCCGCACAAGAGCGACAAGCAGGACAACCGCGGAAGCGACTCCAACCACAATCGCGATGGTAATGAGCATGCGCCTTGCGCTGTCTTGTAGGTCTTGCTGGAGCGCAGCGCCTACGCCTGCGCCCGGCACGAAGCCGGCGTTCTCAGTGGCGTCGAACGGAACCCAGCCGACGCCGTTGAAGTACACCTCGGTCCAAATGTGAGCGTGGCGGTCACGAACAATGTACTCCTCGCCCTCCATGCTGGTCGAATCAACCAGATAGCCAGTCGCAACCCGTGAGGGAATGCCGACCGTTCTGCACAACACAGCGAGCGAGGAAGCGAAGAGATCGCAGTAGCCTTCGCGGGTGTCAAACAGGAACGCCGCGACTCGATCCACCTCGCCGCTGATCTCGTCGGCAGCCAAGTTGTAGGTGCAGTTGCGCTCGATGTACTCCTTGAGCGCGACCACTTTGTCGTACTGCGTGTCGAGGTTCGCCGTCACCTCTTGAGCCAGGCGCATGACTTGCGGGTCGTATCGGTCAACTCGAAGATAGCGATCCCTCATCCCCTGGTAGTCAGGCGCCCTCGCCGAGCGCAGCGCGGCCTCGTCAGTGGTGGGTGTGCGTCCCTCGATGTAGTATGCTTCCCCTGGATCAAGTGCGTCCCTCACCAAGATGACGAAAGAGTCTCGGCGGGAAAGATTCACTTCGCCCTTATACTCCAACCTCTCAGGGACCCCGGGGCTGAACAGGTATCGAAAGACGCGCGAAACGGACTGAGCCTGCATGCGGACGGTGTCCCCCTGTACCGTACCACGCCCCGGGAATCGGTACACCTGCGTATTGGATATCTGCGTCGGGCGCTCCTCGCGGCTTGCCTGAACCTCGCTGAAGTCGATCTGCACCGCCCAGCCTCTGCCGCGATAGCGATCGTACGTACGCTCTCGCAGGTACTGCACTGTGCCTTCGTCCACGCGCACGCGAAGCACCGGAAGGTCGGACGCAGTCGTCGGGCCGCGCCCGATCTCCATGCTCACCTGCTCCTCAGAGATGCGCCCTTGGCCGAACTGCGGAGGCTGGAAGTTGATCGTCGGATTGCCCGTAATGGTCTCAACGCCGGCTTGGACGAGCGGAGCCAGCAGCCAAGAAAGCCCGCAGATGGCGAGGATTGAAAGCACCGCAAGGCCCGGGCCCGCAACAGAGCGCCATAGCGCGCCGTACAGCATCTCCGGACGTTCAATCCCCGCTGCTTGTGCGCGCGCAAACATCAGGCGGAAATGCAAGCGGAACATCAACAGACCGAGGCTCGTCATGAACAAGACCAGCGACACGTCGAACAAGCGCAAGCCGAACATCGCTCCTGCCGTCTCGAGCCAACTCATGATGCCGAACAGCGACACCGCCGGTACGAGCATGAACATCACCGTGTCGTCGTTCCAAACAAGGAACGAGCCGATGATCAGGAAGAGCATGAGGTAGACGGCTGGGAACAGCGACCAGGGCAGGCCGCCATCTACCAGCGAGTTGTTGAACGCCCGTAAGAAGAAGACCGATGCGAACACAGGGATGAACTGAAGCCACGTTGCCTTCATCAACCACGGTGCGCTTCCGGCAAGACGACGAAAGGCGAAACTGATTCCGCATCCGACAACGCAAACTAGCCCCAATATCAGGCCTACCTGTGGCTGCTGAATGCTTGCGCCAGAGAGAAACTGCGGTACGAACAGCGCCACCGCCAGCAACGCGTAGTCAACGCCGCTTGCCTCCAACAAGTGAAGGTACTCGCGCGCGGTTCTTCTTCTCTTAGCGTAAACGGCCATGGGGATTGCTCATGATCTGAATGCGCACGTTCGAGCCTACGACCTCAGCGAGGAAGTCGGGGTCGGTAGCGGGCGTGGGCTTGAATCTGCCCTTGTCGTTGCCGAACTCTGCAGAATTATACACCATAACAACCACTGCGTGTCTCATGCTCAGCCGCCGGATCGCTTCGGACAAGCCGGGCTCGGCGACGCTGACCATTACGACGACCGTTGTTCCGAACTCGATGTCCTTCTCCAAGGCTGCAACCTCGCTGCCGAGAGGTGTCGTCCGCGTTGCCTCCGCGCCGGCAAGCGCATCAAGAACCTGCTTCAGCCGCAGCGACGCGGACCGAGCAGCCTGGAATCCCGCCGGCTCCAGGTTCGCCAGCCAGACGGTGCTCCCGGCGTTCAGCATCACCTCGGACAGGAAGGCTGCATGGCCACACATCGCCTCGAGGGTCGTGTCGTTGCCCTCGCCGATGTCGGAGCCTTCACTGAGTTGCATCACGAGAGCGACCTGAGTGTTGTAACCCGTTTCGAACTCCTTTACCTGCAGCTTGCCGGTGCGAGCCGTGCTGCGCCAGTGCACGGTGCGCAGCGCATCGCCATGCACGAACTCTCGAACCCCGCGCGGCTCCATGCCTTGGCCGCGGTTCTTGCCCTGATCAGCTTGATTGGCTCCGAACCCGGCGAGCGCGACCAGGTCCACCGAGAAAGGGTACTTCGGCGGATGAACGATCGCCTCAAACGCCTCGGTCTTGTACGTTCTGTGCACCTCCACAAGACCGAGCGAGTCGAAACTGCTGACCCGAATCGCCGACCAGCGATAGACGCCGCGCCTCGCGGGCCGCAATTCGTAGCGCGTTTCAATCGGCGCGTCTGCATCCGGTGCGATAGGCAGCGGCCGCATGTCCAGGTCGGCAGCCAACCGAGGCGGAATCTCATCCACGATCGTCAGCAGCGGGCGGCGAATGCGAAGCGTGCTCCACACGCGGATGCGCATGGCAACCAGCTCGCCCGCGACCATGGTGTGCGGGGCGATTCGCTCAAACCGCAAACCCAGCGTCGCCACGTGAGCCTGCACCCGCAACGCAACCAACGTCATGATCATCGTGGTGCTCATGAAGAACAGCGAAGGCGTGCGCAAGAATACGCCGACCACCAGCAGGAAGATCGCCGTCACGCTGAGGACGAGGACGGCGTAGCGTCTCATCCGCCGACCGGCACGGGCGCAGGCACCGCCGCGCAGATGTCCTGGATCAACTCCTCCGGCGCGACACCCCGCGATTTCAGGTCAGGCCGGGGCACGATGCGATGCGCGAGGATCGAAGGCGCCATAGCCTTAACGTCGTCCGGCCGAACGAACTCGCTGCCGCGCAGTACAGCGTGCGCCTGAGCGGCCTGCATCAACAAGAGCGAGCCGCGCGGGCTTGCGCCGAGCAGGATTTGGTTCGACTCGCGCGTCATGCGCACGATGTCCACGATGTACTCGCGGACGACGTCGTGGACGAAGACCTCGCGCACGCCGACCTGCATCGCCAGCAAGTCCTCTTTGGTCACGACGGGCTTCACGTCCTCTAACGGATGGTGTACTTGCTGCTCCTTCAGGATGTTCGCCTCTATGTCGCGGTCAGGGTAGCCGATCGAAAGTTTTGCAAAGAAGCGGTCGAGTTGCGCTTCCGGAAGCGGATACGTGCCAGTTAACTCGACGTTGTTCTGCGTAGCCAGCACGAAGAAGGGGTCGGGCAGGCGGTGGGTGATGCCGTCCGAGGTGACCGTCCGCTCCTCCATCGCCTCCAGAAGGGCCGACTGGGTCTTCGGCGTCGCACGGTTGATCTCGTCCGCCAGCACGACGTTGCCGAAGATGGGCCCCGGTCGGAATTCGAACTCCGACGTCTTCTGGTTGAACACGCTCGACCCCGTGATGTCCGAGGGCAGCAAGTCCGGAGTGAACTGAACGCGACGGAACTCCCCACCGATGGCGCGAGCCAGCGCCTTGGATAGCATCGTCTTGCCCACGCCCGGCACGTCCTCCAGCAGAAGGTGGCCGTTGCAGAGCAACGTGAGCACCGACTTTTCGACTACCTCCTCCTTGCCAAGGATGACGTTCGAAACGGTGGCGGTGATAGATCGGGCTTTCTCAGCGATCGCTTGAGCGGTCAAGGCTTCTCCCCGTCACAGTGAGATCGTATGACAGCAGGAACGGGTTGAAGCGCCTTCCCGTTCCCACGAGCACACTCAGAAGTGTACCAGAGATGCACGAGGCGCGTTCCCACTGGGTAAACTACAGCCCGACACAGGAGGTGCTCCTTGGGAATCGAACGTAACAAAAGGAGTCCGAAACGGCAACGAACTACCGCGCAGCGTCTGCGAGGCAGGCGAGTGCCCGAGTGGAACCTCCCTGAACTCGTCGAGAAGACCTCGTCGAACTCGGAGGAGAAGCCGAAGGCTCGAAAGAAACAGAAGGACGAAGAGGGCGACTAACGCCCTCGACGCCCTCATACAAATCGGGGTGTGGCTCAGTATGGTAGAGCGCTGCGTTCGGGACGCAGAGGTCGGCGGTTCAAGTCCGCCCACCCCGACCATCCCCCTCCATGCCCAATCCCACTCGAGTGCTCGTCGTCGGAGCCGCCGGCTCAGGACACCGTGAGGCGGCGGCGGAAATCGCCGAGTCGCTGCGCGCCTGGCTGCTGAACCTCGACCCCGCCGACCAAGACCCGCTTCCGCCCTGCGCTGTCACCCTCCGCCGACCCGACGGCGCGCTCGATGGCACGTTTTTCGTAGGCTCGCTGAGCCTGATTCACGACCCCCTGGCGTCCCAGAACGCCGCCTGGTGCGCGGTCGAGCGCGTTGGCGGCGAGCCGCTCGTCGCCGCGATGCCGATACAGGCCGTAACCCCGGTCAGCGTACACACGCTGCGCATGATTGCGCTCGCGCTGCGCCCGTCGCGCTACGTCCGCGTCGGCGAAATCGCCGTAGAGCACATCCTCGCCGCGCAGGAGGTTGAAGAGCACTCTGCCTCGCAAGACAGGCTGGGCGCGCGCGCCGAGCGCCCGAAACGCAAGGCATGGTGGACCGAGTACTTGGCGCGGTGCTCCGACCATGAGGTGCCTCTGAGTGAGGTTCGCGTGCGAGGAGCGCGCCTCGGCGCCGGCCTCCGGCTCTCACCTTCCGACGTTGCCGACATCCGGCGTATCGGCGTCGAAGGTGCCGTCTATGCGGAGGTCTGCGGCAGCACGCTCTTCATCCTCACGGACGAGGCGCATGGCGGCGACCATGCGCTCGAAGCAGCGGACACCTTCGGCTGCCAGACCGCGCACCTCACGACGGCAACCAGCCTGCGCGGCTTGGTGGTCGCCGCCGAGAACGCAGCCGGCCGAGTGTTCGCCGTCGGGCGCCTCCGCGAGTTCGACGCAGCAAGGCTCACGTTCCACGTGTCCGCCCCGGTCGAGCCGCCGATGCCGATCGAGACGCTGCTGCTCGGTCGGATTCGCATCGGAGAGGACGGCGACGAGTTGGGAGTGCTGAAGCCGTGGCAGGTATAAACGGCGCGATGACCCGCTTCGTCCTCCTGCGCCACGGCCAAACAGCGTGGAACCTGGAGCGAAAGAACCAAGGCAAGGAGGACATTCCCCTCGACGATGTTGGTCGCCGCCAGGGCGAGCAGGCGCTGGTCGCGCTCGCCGACTATCCGTTCGATGTCGTCTGGTCAAGCCCGCTTCGCAGGGCAGCTGAGACCGCAGAGCGAGTCGCCGCGGCGACCGGCCAAGCCGTGCGAGTGGATGAGCGCCTCGTGGAGCGGTCGTACGGCGAGTGGGAAGGGCGCACTCCGGAAGAGATCGGCGCCCCCTACGAGGCGTATCGCCGCGACCGAGTCCTCTTCCGCCCGCCGGGTGGCGAGACGGGCATCGAGGTCTTCTGCCGCTGCGTGTCCTTCCTCCACGATGCCATCGCTGAGGGACCGCAGAGCCACCTGGTCGTCAGCCACGGCGGCACGATCGCGTTTCTAACCGCCGCTCTCCTCCACGGCTCCCCTGCAACCGCCTCCGCACTCCGGCTGGCGAACTGCTCCATCACGGAGGTGGTGCTCCTCCACGACGGGCGGCGGGTGCTGGTGCGATTCAGCGATGTGAGCCACCTGGACCCGAAGCCGATACCGGTCGTCTCTTATGAACTTGCGCCGATTCCTTGAGGGGCAGGGCGCGCTACCCGCGCTCGTTGCGGGGTTGCTGTGGGCGTTGGCGTTCCCGCCCTTCGGGCTGTTCTTGCTCGTGTTCGTGTTCCTCGTGCCGCTGCTGACATCGGTGCAGGGGGCGAGGCGCCGCCGGGCATTCCGGAACGGTTGGCTCACGGGAGCCACGTTCGCCCTTGTGAATTTCTTCTGGGTCGCGCAGTTCGTCGGTAAGTGGACAGGTAGTTGGCTGCTCGGCGCTGTGCCACTGGTGCTCATGGCGGCGGCGTTTGGGGTTTACATCGGGTTGTTCGGGGTTGCGGCTTCAGCCCTGATGTCTCGCGGGTTCTGGTGGTTGGTGCCGCTTGCTTGGGCGGGTGTAGAGGTGTTTCGCAGTGTCGTGCCGTACCTGTTCTTCCCGTGGTCGCTGACCGCGTCGGCGCTTGCAACGCTTCCCGTGCTTCTCCAGCCGGCTTGGTGGGGCGGGACGTACCTGCTCGGCGCGTGGGTGGCGTTCGGCTCTGTACTGCTCCTGGCGTTCTTCACGGCGCGGTCCGAGGAGCCGCTGGCGCCGAACGCGCGTGCCGTCGGCTGGGTCACGGTGCTTTGGGCAGCGGTCCCTGTGCTCGGAATCTGGGCCTTCACGCAACCGCTCGAGGGCAGGGAGGTGCGCCTCGCCGCGCTCCAAACCGGCGTGAACATGGCTTTCGGCGCCGACGGTCGACCAACGAACCGCGACGCCATTCAGGAGGGCGTGGCGAGGACGGTGCCGCCGCTCCTGGCACAGGCGAGCGGGGCAGACATCGCAGTCCTGCCGGAGGGAATCGTGGACGCAGTCGGTGAGCAGCCTCCGAACCTGCCGTTTGCCTACGACGGGGCGCCGCCGCTGGTAACCGGCGGCGTGCGGGAAGAAGGCGATGTGGCTTACCAGGCGCTCTTCACCTACGACGACCGATGGCAGTACGCCGACAAGACGAGGCTGGTCATTTTCGGCGAGTACGTGCCTTTCCGAGAGCATCTGCCGTTCCTCGACGCCTACCAACTGCCCTCGGGAGACCTGACCCCTGCAGAGGAGGTGCGCACCCTCACGGTGAATGGCGTCCGGGTGGGCGGGCTGCTTTGCTTCGAGGGCCTGTTCGAGGAGGTGGCTCGCGCCCACATGGAGAACGGGGCGCGTGTTCTTGCGCTCCTGACGGTGGACGACTGGTACAAGGGGACCGGCGCCATCGAGCACCTCGTCCAGACCGCAGTCTTACGGGCGGCGGAGAACAGGGTTCCGCTGGTTCGTGCCTCGCCCCTCGGCCCTACGCTGGTCGTGGATTCCAGGGGGCGCGTGCTGGCGGGCGCGCCGCTCGTGCACCCGGGGGTAGCCTCTGCAAAAGTCGTGCTCGAAGAATCCACGGTATTCCCGCTGCGAAGGGTCGCTCCCTTCATCACCCTGGGGGTCTTGGTCTTCGGGCTGATCCTGGCGTTTTGGCGCGATTTAGGCAGGAAACGCGAAGAACCTGCATCAAACGAGGGGTCTGGGACGTAGTGAAAGAAGGAAAAGCGGCGAGACCGCGCGAACTTCTGTTGACAAAAGCGCCCCGAATCGGGAAAACTGAACTGTTCGCTTGCCGGCCGTAACCGAGCGGGATCGTGCGGCGTCCAAATACCTTTGCTCTATGGCGAAACAGGACGAAACCACCGAGTTCATGCACCACGACGAGGATTTTCTTGCCCGCCTCACCGAGGGGACCGTCGAGGACCTGTACCGCGAAGCCGCGGGACCGGTTGACGGCGACCTGGGCGAGGAGGAGCAGGAAGCCACGCCGGATGAAGAGGCTGCGGATCTTGATATGTGGATCCGGCAGACCCGTCGCGCACAGCTCCTGACTCCTGAAAAGGAGATCGCTCTCGCCCGCCGAGTCCAGGAGGGCGACGAGGAGGCAAAGCGCATCATGGTCGAGTCCAACCTCCGCCTGGTGGTCAGCATCGCCCGGAAGTACAACGTCCACGGCACGCCGCTCTCGGACCTGATCCAGGAGGGCAACCTCGGCCTGATTCGAGCCGTCGAGAAGTTCGACTGGCGGAAGGGCTTCCGCTTCAGCACGTACGCGACGTGGTGGATTCGGCGCGCCATCAGCCGCGCGATGATCAACCAGTCGCGCACCATCCGCGTGCCGGTGTATGTCGCCGAGCTGACGCGCAAGGTCCTCAAGACCGCCAGCCGCCTCGAGCAGGAACTGGAGCGCCCGCCCTCGAAGGAAGAGGTCTCCCTCGAGGTCGGTCTGCCGGTCGAGCGGGTCAAGGAGGTCATGAGCGCCTCCTATCAGCCGCTCAGCCTGGAGATGCCGGTCGGCGAGAGGGACAGCAGCACCCTCGGCGACTTCATGCAGAGCACCGACAAAGAGACTCCGACCGAGACGCTGAAGGACATGGTCAAGCGGCAGGAGATCGAGGCGATTCTCGGGCGGCTGACGCCGCGGGAGCGCGACGTCGTGCGTCTGCGCTTTGGCTTGGACGACAACCATCCCCGCACACTCGAGGAGACGGGCGCGGTGCTCAACATCACGCGGGAGCGCGTTCGGCAGATCGAGGTGCGGCTGATGAAGAAGCTCAAGCACATCGGCCAGGAGCTTACGGCGCTGGGCGTCAAGCTGACCGTCGGCGAGTAGCGCCTTGCCCCGGCGCATCCGTTGGGCCGCCGGTTGCGTAGAATCTCTTGCGATGAATCGTTCCACGGTTCGAGGCTGGCTGCGTGCCATCCCCGGCGTCCAACCCGCTCCCGATACGCCCGCATTCGATGAGTTGCTGGCGTCCATCGGGCAGCGGAAGCCGCAGCCCGGCGAGGTGCTCTCGGTGCTCGTCCCGGGCCTGCTGGTCGCCGCGGGTGCGCTGGCGGCGCTGGCGGCGATCCTGGCAGGCTACGTGGGGCTTGGAATCGGCATGGGGATTGGCGGCGTCATTTTCGCGGTCCTCGGGTCGGTGGTTGTCCGCCGTGCCCTGCCGGACGCGGAGCGCACCGCATCCCGGCTGCGCGGAGCAGCGGGCCGCGTTCGGGAAAAGCACGAGAGCTGGCTAAATCAACTCGGTTTCGACCACAAAGTCCGCCCGGAACTGTATCCGGTTCTCGAGGAGATCTCGGCGGCGTATCTGCGATTTCGCGCCGCCTTGGAGCGGCTCAGCACGCGGGAGGCGGACACCGAGGCGATGCGCGAAACCGCCCACGCCATGGACGGCGCCTTGCTGCGCGCACTCGAAGTTGCGGACCAGAGCGCCCGCCGCCACGCCACCGCAGGCGATGAGCAGGCGTTCTTGATGGTGCTCCTGAACGAGATGCGCGAGACCGAGGAAGTGGTGCGACGGCGCGCCGCACTCGACGAGCGCGAACCGGCTGCCGAGGACATCTCGCTCGACGCCCTCCGCCGTTCCAGGCGCAGAATCGAGGAGGTGAGCGACGCCTGGGAGGAACTGCATCACGACGGGTAGCATCCCCGGGCGATGCAGTACCGCTCCATCGGACGATACGGAATCAAGGTCAGCGCCATAGGCCTCGGCGGGTGGCTAACGCACGGGCGCACGGTGAAGGGCGAATCGCTGGACAGGATGGTGCGGGCCGCGTTCGAGAACGGCGTCAACTTCTTCGACACTGCCGATGTGTACGCCCGCGGCGAGGCGGAGCGCGCACTCGGAGCAGCGATCCAGGGCATGCGCCGGGAGGACCTGGTCATCGCCACCAAGTGCTTCTGGCCGATGAGCGACGGCGTCAACGACCGCGGACTGAGCCGCAAGCACATCTTCGAGTCCGTTCATGCGAGTCTGAGGCGGCTCGGCGTTGACTACATAGATCTGTTTCAATTCCACCGCTACGATGTGGAGACGCCGGTCGAGGAGTCCATCAGGGCGATTGACGACCTCATCCGCCAGGGCAAGGTCTTGTATTGGGGCGTGAGCGAGTGGTCCGCAGCGCAGATACGGGACGCGTGCCACACGGCGCGGGAGATCGGAGCCGGCCCGCCCATCAGCGACCAGCCGCTCTACAACCTCATCGAGCGAGGAATCGAGTCCGAGGTGCTGCCCGTGTGCGCGAGCGAGGGCATGGGCGTGCTCGCCTTCTCACCGCTCGCGCAGGGCGTGCTGACCGGCAAATATCGCCCCGGCGCGAAGCCTCCCGAGGGCTCGCGAGCGACCGACGAAGGCGCCGCTCAATTCATGACCAAGTACCTTCAGCCGCAGGTGCTCGAGGCGGTTGAGCGGCTGGAGGCTCTCGCGGGCGAGGCGGCTTGCTCGCTCGCCCAGTTCGCCCTTGCCTGGTGCCTGCGGCAGCCCGAAGTCTCCGCGGTGATCGTGGGCGCAACGAGAGAGGAGCAGTTGATGGAGAACCTGTGCGCCGTTGATACCCAGGTCGACCCGGGGCTGTTCGCTCGCGCTGTAGAACTTTTGGGGTAGGTTCGGCACCCGATGCAGTTCAACACATCCATCGAGACCGCGAGGGGAATCTCCGATGTCGAGGTGTCCAACGGGCACGCGCTGGTTGTGGTGTCGGGGCTGAGCGAGGAGGATTCGCCGCCACGCATGCTGGATGCGCTCCGCGCACTGAAGGATGCCGACTGCAGCATTGACTTTCTCAAGATCTCGAGCAGCGGCTTGTCGTTCATCGTGCCCGAGGCCGGGGCGGAAGCCGCGACGGCTGCGCTTCGCTCGGCGGGATTCTCGGCGGAGGCTCTTGCCGGGCGGGCGATCGTCACGGTTCGGGCGCCAAACATCCGCGACGAGAGCGGGCTGGTTGCGCGCATTGCGCAACTCGTCGTCCGCTCCGGCGCCACCATCGAGCAGGTGGGTGACATGCACTCGTCGGTTCAGGTTGTCGTCGAGACCCCGAAGGCGGAAAAGGCAGCCGCCGCACTCCGGGATTGCATCGGGCTGGTGGAGATACTTTGATGCGGATCAAAGTGATGAAGTTCGGCGGCACGAGCGTCTCCGACCAAGAGTCGCGTCTGCTGGCTGCGCGCAAGGTCGCCGATTCCGTCGAAGCAGGGTTCTCTCCGGTTGTGGTGGTTAGCGCAATCGGTCGAGCCGGTATGCCGTACGCGACGGATACGCTGCTCAACTTGCTCGCCGAGGTAGACCCGCTCGTTCCGCCCGAGCCGCGAGAGGTTGACCTCATCCTTTGCTGCGGTGAGATCATGTCAACCTGCGTCTTCGCACAAACGCTGAAGTCGCTCGGTTATCCCGCGAGCGCAATGACCGGAGGGCAGGCGGGGATCACCACCGACGACACGCACGGCAACGCGCGCATCGTGGAGATTCAGCCCGCCGACGTGATTCGCGTGCTGCAGCGGGGAAGGATCCCCGTCGTTTGCGGGTTTCAGGGGAGGTCGCGGGCGTCACACGACTCTACCTATGGCGAAATCACGACGCTCGGCAGAGGTGGAAGCGATACGACTGCCAGCGCGCTCGCCGCCGCTCTTGCCGCGGAAGCGGTCGAGATTTACACCGATGTGGATGGCGTCAAGACCGCCGACCCGGACTTTGTGCCGGACGCGCCGACGCTACGCCAGATGACCTATGACGAGATCGCGGAGATCGCACACCAGGGCGCGAAGGTCATCCACCCGCGCGCCGCCGAGATCGCGATGAAGTTCGGCATTCCGCTGTTCGTCCGCTCCACGTTCTCCGACGCTCCAGGAACCCAGGTGGTGCCTGGCGAGATGCTGGGGCACCGACGCGCCACCGGCGTCACGCACACCGGAAAGTTGGTGTACTTGCACTTCGACGCTGCGTTCGGGCCGGACAAGTCGCTCATTGAGTCAAAGGTATACGAGTTGATGGCGGACTATCGCATCAACCTGTTCATGCTGAACGTTCATCCACAGAGTTTCGGTTTCGCCGTGCCGCGAAAACAGCTGGCGCGGGTTAAGGAGATTCTTGACGGCTTGGTCATACCTCTCACCGACGGCGAACCGCGAACGTACATCGTTCAAGTGGGCAGGGCAGGGTCACCGGAGGTCTCGGCGCAGGAGCAGATGCTCCGAGGGCTGTCGGGCTTCGGCGAGATTCGCAAGTGCGTCGCCCGACTGACGGAGAACTGCACGATGGTCTCACTCATCGCACACGAGTTCCTGCAGCAGCCGGGCATCTACTATCGCATGTTCGAGTGCTTGGTGAACTCGAGCATCTCAATCCTCCAGACGAGCGACAGCCCGCTCTCCATCTCGGTTCTCGTTCCCGAGAACGACTGCGCGCGCACAGTAGCGCTGCTGCACGAGGAGTTCGACCTGGCGTCCCAGACGTAAGGCGCTACAGGTTCGCCAGTCGCGCTCGCAGCGCGTCGACGGCTGCATCGTCCGTGGCTAACGAATGGGATTTGCGGAGAGTTCCCGGCGTCGGCTGCGTGCGCCCTATCCGCCGCGCAGCTGTTTCCACCGCTCAAGGTACGGTTGCGCAGCGGGGACATCGTTCCATTTGGGTGCGTCCGCCGCATTCGAGAGGCGAAGGACCGCGTCTGCGATGACATCGCACACGACAGCCATGTTCCCGTAGTCGAGTCGATCAGCCTCGTCGTCAACGCCGTGGTAATCAGCGAAGGCGAACGCTACCGTAAGCGTGTGAGCCGGCACGCCTGCGCGAGCGAAACTGGCGTTGTCGCTCCGCAGGAAGTACGAGTCGCTGTTCCGGGGGTGCTTGTACACCTCGACGCCGTGCGTCGCGCCCGCAGCTCTCACCACCTCGGATACCGTTGAGTAATCGAAGCCGGTGAGGGAGACGCGTTTGACCTGCGCGCCATCAATGTCGTCGGTCCTGCCGATCTGCTCCAGGTTCAGCACGGCCACGGTGTCGCGCAACGGGAACGGCGGGCTGACCACATAGTGCCGAGAGCCGAGCATGCCCCGCTCCTCGCCAAAGAACGCGACGAACACGACGGAACGTTTCGGTTTCACCGCTGAAGATGCCAGCGAGCGGGCAAGCTCGATCATCCCCGAGACGCCGCTCGCGTTGTCGTTTGCACCGTTGAAGATGGTGTCTCCCTCCCCCGGGCGTGCGCCGAGGTGGTCGTAGTGCGCTGACACGATGACGTACTCCTTCCGCAGGTGCACATCCGAGCCCTCGATCCAACCGATGACGTTCCGCTGGTCAACGGTGTTGCTGCCCTCCCGTGTGCGCACGACGACGCCTTTAGCGATTTGGAAGTAACTGCCGTCGGGCAGCGGCTTCAGACCAACTTCTCGGAAGCGGGCGGCGATGTACTCGGCTGCAGCCTCCTTGCCGGGCGTGCCGGTCGCGCGGCCTTGCAGGGCATCCGAGGCGAGGTACTCGACGTGTTGCTTGAGGCGTGCGGGCGAAACCTCAGCGCTAACGGCCGGTTCCTGTCGGCTCGAGGCGGAAAGCAAGGCGGCTGCAACCAATAGGGCGACGCCACCCCACTTGACCGGCGAAAGAGCGCTTCTCATGGTGTTCATGTTGACCCTACCCATCGGATCTTCTCAAACTTACCGGAAGACGACAGCGGAAGTTCCTTAACTCGCCGCGGCTCGACCCGCACGCTCTCATCGCCGATGTACTCGCGAACGTGTTGCGTTACTTGCTGGGCAACCGTCTCGAACGCATCCGAATCGGTGATGAGCAGCGCCTCAAAGCGATCCCACGTGTGCTGGAGCAGTTGGAACCGTCGCAAGCCGGGCACGGCGCCGAGAAGGTCAATCAACTTGGGAGACATCAGGCTGCTGCCGTCTTTGCGGCGGATCTGGCTCATCGCGCGCCCTTCGATGCTCGAGAGGGCAGGGAAGGAGCGCCCACAGTCGCATGCGCCGAGCGTCGCCCAGTCGCCGATTCGATACCGCACGAGCGGTGTGCCCCATTGGTGTATTGGCGTTACGAGCACCGAGCCCGGCGTGCCGGGTGTGCACTGCCGTCCTTGGGCATCCACCACCTCCAGGATGACGTTGGGCGCGTGGGCGTGCAGCCGCTCGCGGTCTTCCGGGCAGGTGTGCGCGATCGGGCCGGTCTCCACGGCGCTCCAAGAGTTCCAAGCGACCGAGCGGAAGACGCGTTCCAGGGCGCTGCGGTCGCCGTCGAGCAGGTTCTCACCAAAGCACCGAATGGACGAGACCGCGGGCGGTTCCTCCCAGTAGTTCGATGCCAGAAGCAGCGCGGTCGGATAGCCCGCAAGGCGTTGCGGCCGGGCAGCCATGAAGAATGCGGCGACATGCTCGGGTGGCGTCCCGGCGTCTATCAGGTAACCGTCTCCGGCCGGCAGCAGTTCCCGTAGCGGGCCGGCCGCCCAGCGCGGGATGCGAACGCCCTGGCTGAGGGCGCGCACTGTCTCATCCGGGCCTTTTGAGTAGGTTCGAACGAGGCCGAGCGATTCCGTCGGGTCGGTGTCCGTCCACTCCATCTCGAGCAACTCGGCGGCGGCTCCGGCGACGAAGGCGTTCGTGCTCACGCGGATGCGTACCACGTGCCCCGTCGAGCCGGATGTACTCGTTGTCGGACCGATTTCGAGCCCTGGCGGCAGGCTCAGCGCAACGAGTCTGTCAGGGTCTTCGGTTACGGAGGCGCGTTCGAGGATTGGCAGCGCACGGAAGTCATCCCAGTCCTCGATGCGCGGCTCGTTGGCCCAAAGGTCGGCGTACAGCGGCACGTTCCGCCATGCATGCCGCACGAGCCTGCGCAGCTCGCGCAGTTGGAATTCGTGGAGTTCGTCCTCCGACCAGTGCTGAGCTGCGCGCATCAGGCGATAGTGCCGCCGGACGGCGTCGAGGATGGGCGCACGGCGCCCGGTGTCCCACTTGCCGAGGTAGTCGGAAGCCACCTACATCGCCATCGGCATGATGACGCAGAGGAAGCTGGGTTCGTCTTCCGATGGCTTCAGCACAGCGGCTCGGTCGCGTTCGGTCATTTCGAGCGCGGCGCTCGGCGTGGCGATGACCTCGAGCGCATCAAGCAGGTACTTGCCGTTGAAGGCGATTTCGATGTCGTCTCCCTCTTTGGCAAGGCTGACTTCGTCCTTGCCTTCTCCGAGACCCTCGCTACGGGCGGTGAGGAATACCGTGTCGCCCTCGGAGCGGAGGATGATGCGGTTGGAGTTCTCGCGTGCGAGGATGAGCTCACGGCGGATGGCGGCGAGGATCTCTTCTCGATCCACGATCCAGCGTCGCGTGGCTTCCTTCGGGATGACGCGCTCGAATGGTGGAAACGTTCCTTCAAGCAGTTGCGCCACCACGCGCGCGCCATCGGTTGCAACGATGAGGCGCCGCTCGCCGATGGTGAGGGTGAGGTCGCTCTCGGTTGACACGGGCAGCCGCTTGATGACGTTGAGCGCCCGCAGCGGCACCACTACCTCGACCGTGTTGCCGAGCCCCGACAGTTTCTTCGCGCAGACGGCGAGGCGGTGCGTGTCGGTAGCGACTGCGCGGAGCGTCTCTCCATCGTAGGAGAGCAGCACGCCGGTCAGAATCGGGCGCCCTTGCGTCTCGGGCGCGACGGCGAACTCAACGCTGTCGATCAGGTGGCAGAACTCGCCGAAGTTCATCGTGAGTTGGGCTTCGGCGGTTACACCCGGAACCTGAGGGAAGTCCTCGACCTGGTGTCCGGTAACCATCTTGAAGTCGGTGCTGCCAAGCGACATGCGAACGGACGATGAGTTCGCCTGCTCGATGTGGATGTCCCCGTCGGGCAAGCGGCCAAGAATCTCGTTCAGCAGTCGGGCGTTAAGGGTGATCGCGCCGGTTTCGGTTACGACGGACGGGATTGTCCTCTCGACCCACATTTCGCCGTCGCAGCCGACGAGGCGGATGCGGTTGTCGTCAGCCTCGACGAGCAGGCTCTGCAACATGGGCAGCGTCGTCTGTCGGCCGGTCGCGGGTGCGCCGGCGAGTTGTACGGCATCGAACAGGTCCCTTCTAGGGCAATCGAGAATCACGCTTTAGGTCCTCCTTTTCATCCTGACAGAAGTGTTGGCTGGTCCTGGTTGAGCGGCAACTCCATCTGCGGGCCTTGCCATCTACGCCAGGAGTAGCCCAATTCGAGTGCGCGCAGTCGCACGGCTTGGCTGACGCGCATGTACTGCTCGGCGGTCATGTCGTCCGCGTCGTAGGCGGCATGGATCAGATCATGCATCTTGCGCCGGGCGGCGACTTCCGCTGCGAGTTCGTCGTCCTCGTGCATCGCTTCCATGAACTCGCTTGCGAGTTCAACCGGCAGTTCGTCGTCGAGGTAGAGGTCAATCAGACTTCGGATGTCTATGCTTCTCACGTGGTAACTCCTCAACTGCCGGGCCGAGCCGCTCCTTGAGCGCCCTCCGCCCCCGATATAGCCGAGACTTCAGCGCAGCGACCGAGAGGTCGAGAATCTCCGCCGCCTCGTTCGCGGTTATCTCCTCGACGTCGCACAGAATCAGCGGCTCACGGTACTCCTGCGGCAACTCGTTCAACGCCTGGCGCACAGCGATGTGCAGCGCCGTCTGCTCCTCGGGGGCGCCGACGGTCGCGTCCATCGGAAGGTCCACCAGCGGTTGTTGGCGGATGCGATCAATGCACAGGTTCCTGGCGATGCGGAAGATCCATGTCCGAAACGCGGCGTCCGCCCGAAGGTCTCGTGACTTCCGCATCACACGATAGAACGTCTCCTGGGTGGCATCCTCAGCGTCCGCCGCGTTGTTGAGCATGCGGTACGTGTACCGATAGATCCTCGGGGCGTACAGCGCGTACAGCTCGTCCAGCGCCGAACCGTCGCCGGCGGCGAGCATGCTCACGATCCTCCTCTCCGCTGCTTCGTTGTCGTGTTCCAATCCTTTACCCATCCTTATAGACGCGCGCTCCCGCTGAAAAGCCGCACGCCGCTATCATACTCTAACCGGCGGGCGCAAGTTGTCGAAGGCGCCCGGCTACCCGGGAACGATAGCCGTCAGGCTCATCGCGTCGGGGTCAAGGTACTGCTCCGCGAGGGAGCGCACGTCCCCCGGCGTCGTCCTCTGCACCGCCGCAATGACCTCTTCGAGAGGGATCTCCCTGCCGTAGGTGAGTTCGTTCGAAGCAAGGCGCCGCATCCGGTTTGAGGTGGACTCCAGCGCCATCACCATCGAGCCGATGAGCAGACGCTTCGCGCGCTCCAGTTCCTCCTCGGGCACGTCTTCCGTCCGCAGGCGCTCGAGTTCCTGCCGCACTAAGGCGCGCACCTCGTCGAAGTTCTCCTTGCTCGTGCCCCCGTATATCGTGAACGCGCCCGCTTCGCGGTAGGCGGCCTTGTACGATCCGATGGCATACGCCAAGCCCCGCTGTTCGCGAATGACTTGGAAGAGGCGGCTGCTCATGCTGCCGCCCAAAAGCGCGTCGAGCACCGCCATGCTATACCGCTCCTCGCTGTACGAATTCGGCCCTTCGCCACCGATGCAAAAGTGCACCTGCTCGACTTCCCGCGGCGAGAGCGCCTCCGATGGCGCGGCATGCTCGGGTGGCTCCGCCGGAAGTCCAAAGTCGCGCTCCAACCTACCGAGCAGTCGCTCGACCGTTGCCCGAGTTGCCTCGGGGTCGTGGTGGCCTGCGACCGCGACCAGCGTCTTGCCTCCGACGTACCGCTCGCCCATGTATCCGAGGCAGTCCTCTCGCTTGAACGAGCCGACGGACTCGTGCGTGCCGATGATCGGCCTGCCCAGCGGGTGCCCGCGCCAGAGGTTCCGCGCGTGAAGGTCATGAACCAACTCCTCGGGGCTGTCCTCGTACTTTCGAATCTCCTCCTGAACGACACGCTTCTCCTTCTCCAGTTCGTCCGGCTCGAACAGGGAGTTCAGGAACATGTCGGAGAGCACATCGAGCGCATTGTCGAGGTCGTCCGACAGCACGCGGGCGTAATAGCACGTGCTCTCTTTGGACGTGAAGGCGTTCAGGTGCCCCCCTCGTCCCTCGATCTCCTGGGCGATCTGCTTAGCTGAGCGCCGCTCGGTCCCCTTGAACAGCATGTGCTCGATCAGGTGGCTGATGCCCGCTTGCTCGTCCTGTTCCATGCGGCTGCCCGTGTGGCACCAGATTCCCACGGCCACGGACTGCACGGAGTCGAACGGCTCGGAGACAACCCGAACGCTATTGGGCAAGACGAACTTCAGCACCTGCGACATCGGCGTCGCAGCCTACCCAATCGGTCGCGGGCGTCCTATGCCCTTTCGAGGGTGCCGCGCAGCATCTGCTCACGCTCGATCGCTTCGAAGAGCGCCTTGAAGTTGCCTTTGCCGAACGACTTCGCTCCCTTGCGCTGGATGATCTCAAAGAACAGCGTCGGGCGGTCTTCGATCGGCTTCGTGAACAGTTGCAGCAGATAGCCCTCGTCGTCGCGGTCCACGAGGATGCCGAAGTCGCGCAGCGCGGAGATCGGTTCGTCAATCGTACCCACGCGGTCGAGCACGTCGTCGTAGTACGTCTTCGGCACGTTCAGGAACTCGACGTCGTTTTCACGCAACCTTCGGATGGTCTCCAGAATATTGCTCGTATGCATCGCGATGTGTTGGACGCCAGCCCCGCCGTGGAATTCGAGGTACTCCTCGATCTGGGACTTCTTCTTGCCCTCCGCAGGCTCGTTGATCGGGAACTTGATGCGCCCGTTGCCGCTTTGCATCACCTTCGACATGAGCGCGGTGTAGTCGGTCGAGATGTCCTTGTCGTCGAAGTGCACCAGTTGCTCGAAACCGAGCACGTTCTTGTACCACTCCACCCACTTGTTCATCCCGTTCCACTCGACGTTGCCTACGATGTGGTCTATGAACTCGAGACCAACGCCGTTGCCCTTGCGATGTTTGGGCTGGAAGTGCGGCATGAAGAGACCTGAATAAGAGTCCCGGTTGATGAACGTGTGAATGACATCGCCATACGTGTTGATACCGGCGATGCGCACCTTGCCGAAGTCGTCCTCGAGCGTTTGAGGCTGGTACGCAACCTCCGCACCGTGCTCAGTCGCCTTCGCGAACGCGTCGTCTACGTCGTCTACCTCCATCGCGATGTCCCGCACGAAATCTCCATGGCGTCCGAGCATTGGCGCAATCGGATGGTCAGGCACCAGCGGAGAGCACAATAGAAACCGAATCTGTCCCTGCTCTAACAGGTAAGCCGCCTCTTCTCGATTGCCCGTCTCAAGGCCCGAGTAGGCGACGATGTCGAAGCCGAAGATGCGGCGATACCACTCCGCCGTGTGCTTGGCGTTGCCGCAATAGAATCTAACGTGGTCAATGTTGCGAATTGGAAACGTGTCTGCCATCTTCCGTTCCTCCGATGTTTGTTACGCCGAAGTATACCCGCCCAGTGGAAGCCTGCGACTCAGGCGCTCGTGGGAAGGAACTCGCCGCCGACCACCGCGCGCTCCGCCTCGTACTTCTCGAGCCGCGCGCGCAGCGTCTTATGGATGCGGTGAAGGCGACTGCGGATAGTCCCCACCGGAGTGTCGAGCATCTCGGCGATGTCCTGGTAGGCGATGCCCTCGATGTCAGCCAGCACGACCAGAAGCCGCTGTTGGGGGGAGAGGGACCGCAACGCGCGCTCCATCGCCTCACTCAGAGCAGACCTCAGCAGCGTCTCCTCGGGGTTCTCCCGCTCGTCGGCGGTGTCCAGAAAGACCTGGTCGTCCGCCCCGTCCGCCTGCAGCGGCACGTCGTACGAGACCGTCTGCACGCGGCGTCGGCGATAGCGGAGGAGATCCAAGAAAAGTCGCGTAACGATGCGAAAAATCCAGTTCTCGAACGGCTTTGACGCCTCATAGCTGTCAAAACTCCGATACGCGCGGAAATATGCCTCTTGGGTCAGGTCTTCCGCGTCAGCCCGGTTACCGGAGAGGCGGTACGCCATGTTGTACACCTTCCGGTAGGTTCGGCGCATCAACTCATTGAAGCGCGCCTCGTCGGTCTCCTGCATCGTTCCAGCGGTACTTTGCATCTCTGTGCGCGGGAAGTTCCCGCATACGGTTCAACAATTCCGAGGCCGAAGCGGTTCCCCGCCTCCGTCCGTTTTCCCAGGCGGGGAGGGGGCGACCGGGATGCCCCCGCCAAAAAAGCGAGGGTCGAAGGGTGAGCCACCTTTCGGCGGCGCCGCAACGACCCCCGGAGGACATGCGCACTTCTTTTGACGCCGGATACCCTCCCGGCGTTTCATCTCACGGGCAGGAGGCGTAGAAACCGTATAATCCGACCGAATGCGCGCTGAATGGGCTAACCGAATCTTCTTTGTCCTCGTCTGCACGGGGCTTTTCGTTGCCGTTTACATCGGCGTGCACCACCTGTCGGGCGCCAGCCCCCCGTGCGGCGAGGCGCAGGGTGGCTGCGACGAGATTGCCAAGCCGAAGAACAGCATGTTCCTCGGCATCCCGATTGCCTTGTTTGGCGCTGCCGCATATTTTCTGCTTGCTCTGATGTCCTTTGCTCGTGGAGTGATTGGCCCAGAGCGCTCGCCCAGGCTGGGGATGGCGATGTGGCTGCTCACAGCCGTCGGGACCGCCATCTCGATCGGCTTGATCATCTGGGGCGTCAGGATTTTGCACGCCACTTGCGTGTGGTGTGTGGTCAGCGCAGGCGCGATGACCGCCGCGTTCCTCGTGCAAACCTACGGCATGATGCAATCCGGGGCAGGGGCGCGCCCTGTGAACTACACCGCATACGTGGCGATCTTCGCCCTCTCGGTCGCCAGCTCGCTCGGGTTCGGGTGCGCCAGCGTGAACAAGATTCGCGAGCAGAACAGCGGCGTCGTCTTCACGGGGGATCGAACGCAAGATGAACTCCTGCGCCTCATCCTGGGAAAGGAGCGCCTCGTGTACGGCAACCCCGACGCGCCGATCACCATCGTCGAATTCTCCGACCTCTTCTGTCCGGTTTGCGCCACCGAGCACGCCTGGATGAGGCAGCAGTTGGATGGCCCGCTGAATGGGAAGGTGCGGCTGGTATTTCGGCACTTCCCGATTCAGCAGCTGCATGCCTTCGCCCGACACGCAGCCGCCGCTGCGGAACTGATCCGCGAGCGGCACCCCGACAAGTTCTGGAAATTCATCGACACCTTCCTCGCAGCGCAGGGCGACGACGACATCATCACCATCCTACAAGTGGCGGAGGCGACCGGGGTGCCTCAGAGCGAAATTGACGCGATGTTCAAGGACCGAGAAGCGCTGAGGCAGTACCTTCAACCCGTTGCCGATGACCTGACAGACGCAAGCGCGCTCGGCGTCCAGAGCACGCCTCATTTCTTCGTCCTCTTGCCTCAAGAGGAGGGAGGAGTCAAGGTGCTTTACGCCACAGGGGGCCTCATCCGCGACACGATCGAAGGCGCCGAGTTCCAGGCTGCCTTGAGGCGAATTCGGTAGAATAACAGCCTGCCGATGCCTTCACGCCCCAGAGTCCTCGTCGCCATGTCCGGCGGAGTTGACAGCAGCGTCGCCGCCGCGCTGTTGCTCCAGCGCGGCTACCAGGTGGTCGGCGTCACCATGCAGATTTGGCAGCAGAGCCAAACCGACCCCCGACACGCAGGCTGCTGCTCGCTCGGAGCGGTCGAGGACGCCCGTCGAGTCGCCCGCGCCCTCGGGATACCGTATTACGTACTCAACTTCCGCGAGGAGTTTCGACGGCTCGTCATCGAGGACTTCCTGAACGAGTACGCGCAGGGGAGGACGCCCAACCCCTGCCTCGAATGCAACCGCTCGATCAAGTTCGACCACCTCGTCAAGAAGGCTGATGAAATCGGCTGCCCCCTGCTCGCAACCGGGCACTATGCGCGAACGAGGTACGACAAGCGATACGACCGTTGGCGCCTCCTGCGCGCAGACGCCGCCGCGAAGGATCAGTCCTACGCGCTGTACATACTCGACCAAGCGACGCTTGCCCGCGTTCGCTTCCCCCTTGGAGATTTGCCGGACAAGGCGGAGACGCGCGCCATCGCGAGGGACCTCGGCCTGCCCGTCGCCGACAAGCCCGATTCTCAGGAGATCTGCTTCGTCAGCGAGGCGGGCGGCTATCGAGAGTTTTTGCGTGCCAACCGCCCGAGCGCCGAGCGGGAAGGCGAGATCGTGGACACGCGGGGGCGCGTCCTCGGTGCGCACGCCGGCGTCGCGCACTACACGGTGGGACAGCGCAAGGGCTTGGGGCTGAATGTAGACGGTCGGCCCCTGTACGTCCTCCGCGTCGAGCCGGGGACGAACAGGGTCGTCGTAGGGTCGGACGACGCGCTCTACACGAAAGAGGTGCGCTTCCTCGACGAACTGCGTAGCGTTACGCGGAAGTCGAGAGTGGAAGGGAAGATCCGATACAACATGCCGCCCGCACCCGCAACGCTCTTTCCGGGCGAGGTGGCTCGCGCCGTGTTCGACGAGCCGGTGCGAGCGGTGACTCCGGGTCAGGCGGCTGTGTTCTATCGTGGCGGCGCGGTGGTCGCCGGAGGGCGCATCCTCGGCGGAGGCGAGGGTTGACGGCGCTCTTGTGGCTTTGCATCGTCGCGCTCGCCGTCGCGGCGCTGGCAACGCTGGCGAAGGCGGCGGAGGCCCTTGAGTCCCTAACGCGGGTAGCGGCTCGCATGAGCGCGCTTCAGGAGCGGGCGGATTCGGCGCTCGAGGGCGAGGTTCTGCCGCTTCTGGAGGCGAGCGCCTCGCTGCGGGCAGCAGGCGACCGCCTTCGGGCGCAGACGCTTGGGCTTGCCGCTCGGCTCCTTCCGGGCAAGGAGGCGCCCCGCCCCCTCAGCGCGAAGGCGCTGATGGCGGCGGAGTTCGCGAGGACGTTCCTCCGCCTCGCTACCGGTGGCAGCGGGCGGACTTAGGCTTCCTTAACCTGGCTCTGACTGGTCGAGGAAGCGAGCGCCATGCCCGCGATGACGATTGCACCCGCCAGGCTTACTAACATCGGTGAGTTGTCCTTGCAGAAGATTATTCTGAGGGAGGGCGAGCGTCCCCGCGAGCCCTTTGCCGCCTTGCGCTCGGTCGTTCATCAAAGGGATGTTCGCGAGCTCATGAGGGAGGGCGAGCGTCCCCGCGAGCCAGTTTCACACGGGGCGAACAGTCGTGCATCAACGAGATGTTCGCGAGGACGCTCACGCTCCCTGCGACCATTCGAGGGGTGTTCGCGAGGACGCTCACG
>JBBIIO010000024.1:0-38007 GCA_037446435.1 Armatimonadota bacterium | reverse complement strand
GCGAGCGTCCCCGCGAGCCAGTTTCACACGGGGCGAACAGTCGTGCATCAACGAGATGTTCGCGAGGACGCTCACGCTCCCTGCGACCATTCGAGGGTGTTCGCGAGGACGCTCACGCTCCCTGCGGCCATTCGAGGGTGTTCCACCGCGGCCATTCGAGGGGTGTTCGCGGGACGCTCACGCCCCCTTGGCGACGTGGGGCAGGTATCCTATCGTTGGGGATGGAGACCGCGCTGATCATTCTTGTCATCCTGCAGACGCTGATTCTCATCGGCGTGCTCGCGGCAATGTCCGTGCTGCTGGCACGCGTCAGGGCGCTTGGCGATCAAACCGAGTCGCTCCTTCGCCGCTTTGACCAGACCCTCGATGCGGAGGTCGTGCCGACGCTGAGGGAGGCGAGGGAGACGCTGCAGCGGATTCACGAGGCTGCAGGCGGAGCGTCTAAGGCGCTGTCAGCCGTAGAACCGATTGCGGACACCGTGGGAAGGTACACCTCGGCACTCCGCCCGTCCAAAAACACGTTGTGGCTGGACGGTCTGCGGTTCGGATTGGGTATCCTGCAGTTGCTGCGGGCTCGCACAAAAGGGCAGAGAGCCGGCGAACCGACAACCGAAGACGATCAACCTGAAAAGGAGGTTCAAACAAATGGCGAATAACGGCAATGGTGAAGGCGGCAACGCGATGTTGTATTTCTTAGCTGGAGTCGGCGTGGGCGCGCTTATCGGCGCTGCCGCAGGCTTACTCCTTGCGCCGAGGCCCGGCGCGGAGACGCGAGCCGACCTTTCGCATAAGTTCGACGAACTGAAAGCCAAGGTTCAAGAGTACGTTCGAGAGCGCAGGCACAAGAAGGGCGCGCCCGAATCGGCTGACGAAGCCGGCGCATAGCCGCGGTCGAGTCGCTCGCCTATGGGCGGTACAAGAATCTGGCTCTGGGTGGTGATCGTCCTGATCGCCGCCCTCTTTCTTTACACCGTCCGCACCATCCTGTTTCCTTTCGTTGCGGGCATCCTGATTGCGGCGCTGCTCGAGCCGGCGATTCAGAAGCTGCGCATGAAGGGTCTGAGTCGAGGCGCAGCGGTAACCGTGTCGTTCGTCGGGTTCTTCGTTCTGGTTACTGTCGCCCTCATTCTGGTTGCTCCTCGAGTCGGCTACCAGGTGGACCGCCTTCAGAAGGACATCAGTTACTACATCAACAACACGCTTTTCGCGCCGACGAAGTTGGAGCGCTTCCTCTCGTCGCCCGACGTGCACGAGAAGATCCAGCGAGGCGAGTTTCCCGACCGCACCTTCAGCCTTGTGCTGTCCGAGTTCCGCGCCTGGCTTGAAGAGCGGACGCGCTCCGACTCGTACTACAACAACTTCTTTCGCGTTTTCGGGGAGGACCTCGCCGCCGTCGAACTGCCGCAATCGCGCGAGGCGTTGGTCAAGGCGATTAACAATCCGGAGGAGGTCAGCCCGCTCGACGCATGGCTTGCTCGCAACAAGAGTCTTCTTGAACGCCTGGGCTTGCCGACGACGCGGGACGAACTGGAGGAGCGTCTCGGAGTGGAGAACACGGTGAGAAGGAT
The DNA here is from genome assembly GCA_037446435.1 of Armatimonadota bacterium. Classification (GTDB taxonomy): domain Bacteria; phylum Armatimonadota; class Fimbriimonadia; order Fimbriimonadales; family ATM1; genus J051. The sequence goes on along the minus strand of JBBIIO010000024.1, from coordinate 36,439 downwards.
GGCGGACGGGGCAATCGGCGCCGCCGCGTCGGTCATTTCCTACTTGGTGTCCTCGATCTTTTGGATCATCTTCACGCCGATCATCACGCTGTTCATCCTGCTCGACTACGACCGGCTGCGCCGACGCTCGCTGTCGTGGATTCCACCCTCGATCCGCCCGACGGCGACCGAGTTACTGAACGAGATCGGCGGCGTGCTCTCGGGCTATGTTCGCGGCCTGATCTTGAGCGTGATGCTGTACACCGCGCTGATGGCTGTGCTGCTGTCCGTTCTCGGTGTGCCGTACGCCATCTTCCTTGCGGTGCTGTTCGGCGCGATTTATCTGATCCCGTACATCGGGAACTTCATCTCAGTTGTGCTGATCGGGATAACGATCGTCGCGTTCGGCAAGACGAGCACGCTGTTCTACGATTTCGGCAACATGAACACGTACTTGCTGGTGTGCATCGGCGCGTTCCTGCTTGTAGGGATACTGTACGATCAGTTGGTGCATCCGAACGTGGTCGGTCGGAACGTCGGGTTGCCTCCGGTTGTCAGTTTCTTCGTCATCTTCTCGGGCGGTGCGCTGTTCGGATTGCCCGGCATGATTCTGGCGTTCCCGGTAGCGGGGACGGTGAAGGTCATCTTAGACCGTCTGATTCGCTTCACGACGGGAGTAACCGGCGACGACCTGAACCTCCCGCGCGTCCCGTCACGGCACGCGTCATGAGAAGAGCCGGGCGATCCTATGACTCGCCCGGCTGAAAGCAACGAACCTCACGTGTTAGGATTCGCCTTCGTGCGCGTGGTGAAACGATGGCTCGAACGGAATCAGTCCCAGCCGGGTCGCGGCTCGAAAAGCCTGGACGCGGTTGTTCACCTGCAGTTTGTCGTAAATGTTCGCCAGGTGGAAGTCCACCGTGCGCTTCGACACGAAGAGCGTGTCAGCCGCTTCCTTGCTGCTGTAGCCCTGCGCGATGAGGCTCAAGACCTCCACCTCGCGCTTCGTCAGTCGTACCTTCTTCCCATCCTTAGGTGTTGACATTGTCATTACCATCCCTCGCTGTGTATCGTGGCTTGCCGCCTGAGCGAGTTCTTCCGCATATTCGACTTCACGCGACCCGGTATTGTTCGCTAGTTTCCGTCAAATCTCCGGGCGGATGGTCTACTTGGTGCCCCGTGCGGCAAGCACGACTACATTGTCGGCCGGCTTTACCGCCGCTGTTCTCACAATTCGGTTGAGGGTTCTCCTACTTCTACTACGTCAACCCCTCGGCTCGGCGTCGTCAACCGGAGCGCAGGCTCGGGGAAACCGTAGGCTCGGTAGGTCTGGAGCGTCGCAGGGAGGAACTCGCCGGTCCGACCGGCTGCCACCAGGGCGACGCAACACCCGCCGAAGCCCGCCCCCGTCATCCTCGCGCCGATGCAACCGGGCGCGGATGCCGCCGCCCGAACCATCGCGTCCAGCTCGGGGGAACTGACCTCGTAGTCGTCCCGCAGGCTGGCGTGCGATTCCGCCATCAGCCTGCCCAGCGCCGCCGCGTCCCCGGTTTCGAGAGCCTGGGCGAATGCGACGACACGGGCGTTCTCAAGGATGACGTGCCTTGCGCGTCGCAGGGCGGTTTCGTCTCCGGCTTCCTTGAGAAGGTGCAGGTCTTCGGGTGTCGCGTCTCGCAACGCTGCCACCGACCTCCCGGCTTCCTGCAGCAGTCGGACGGCGCGGGCGCACTCCTCAACCCTGCGGGCGTACTCCCCTCCCGCGACGGTCCGCCTTGCGCGGGTGTCGAGGATTGCGAGCGCCAGCCCTTCCGGCAGAGGTATGGCGCGCGCCTCCATGGAGCGGGTGTCAATCAGAAGGGCGCAGCCCTCTTCGCCGAGGGCGCTTGCGTATTGGTCCATCCTCCCGCACGGGACGCCGACGAAGTCGTGCTCGGCGCGCCAAGCGGCTTCCGCCAGGTCGCGGGGGGAGGCGTCGGCTCCCGCCAGGTGAGACCAGGCTGCGCCAAGGGCGACCTCCAGCGCGGCGCTCGAGCTCAGCCCGCCGCCCCGGGGGAGCGTTGAAGCAATGAGCGCCTCGATGTCGGGTGGTGGGACCTTTAGGGCGTCCCCCAGGGCGAAGGCGACTGCCTGGACGTAGGCCGCCCAGCCGACTTGCCTCTCGTCGTCACCCACCGAGAAGCGAGCGGGCAGGCGCTTATCAAGCGATACGACGACGGACTCTCGGTGGGAGGAGCGGCGGGCAAGGACAAACGTGCGCTCCGCAATCGCCGCCGGCAGGACGAAGCCTTCGTTGTAGTCGGTATGCTCTCCGATGAGGTTCACGCGCCCTGGGGCGGATGCGAGGACGGCGGGCGACCCGTCGAAGCGCCTTCGCCACTCCCGGCGGAGCGATTCAAGCCTCACGGCGGCAGCCTACCCCGCGGCGTTTGCGTGATCCCCTACCCGGTATCCATGCGAGGGGCAGGGTGACCGGGTTGATGGAAAGTTAGAGTTGGTGAAGGGTTGGACCCCAGCCGCCGCCCGGGTCTGACCCTCACCAGTCTATACCGCCCGAGAAAAAGCATGCGCCGGAGAGCGACAGCGTTCACGTTACTGGAGGTGATGATCGTGGTCCTCGTTATCGGGGTCCTCATCAGCATCGCGGTACCGTCCATGATGACCGCGCGCGCGAACTCGGCCCGGAAGGGCTGCCAGCAGATCATGCGCGCCCTCGATGTCGCCAAGGCGCAGTATGCTGCGGAAGAGAACATCCCCGAAGGCGCGGCTGTGACGATGCCCGACTTGGTGCCCTACCTAAAGCGCGAGCCAAAGTGTCCGCTGGACGGCGTCTACGACCTCGGAACGATTGGGTCGCTGACGACGTGCAGCATCGTCGAGCACCCGCCGGTAGACCTGTAGAGCCTACTTCTTGCCGCTGTCCACTACGGCGAGCACATCTTCGGCGCGCAGAATCACATACTCTTCGCCGTTGAGCATCACTTCGGTGCCCGCGTACTTGCCGTACAGAACGGTTTCTTTCGGTTTCAGGTCGAGCGGCGCGACTTTGCCGTTGTCGAGCCGGCGGCCCGGACCGACGGCGACCACCTTGCCCCGAAGCGGTCGCTCCTGCGCGGAATCCGGCAGCACGATGCCGCTCGCCGTCGTCGTTTCGGGCTCTTCTGGTTTGACGATGACTCGATCATGCAGCGGTTTAAGTTTCATGGGTTCCGTGGTCTCCTCTTGCTTGAACAGAAGTGCGTGCTCTTTATACCCAACCACGGCGCGCAGACACCTACTTCAAGAACGGCAGCGACTGCACCATGCACTGCACGTCACTCGCGAGCAGCGGTGTGCCGGGGCGGGCGGCTACGTTGCGCACCATGGCGGCTGCGAACGCTCCGAATAGCGGCGAAACGCCCGCGCTCGTAACCTGGCCGACCTCGTCGCCCGCTGAGCCGTCGGCGGTGTCCTCGGCGAGTGTGAGGGTCGCGCCGACCTCGACGCGGGCCTCGCAACGCAGGCCGACCCAGGTTCGGTTGGTGTGCCCGCGCGAGCGGATGCGCTCGACGACCTCCTGTCCGGTGTAGCATCCCTTGTCGAAGTCGAGTCTCTCCTCGATGAACGCCGGCCCCATCTCCATGGCGAGCGTCTTCTCGGTGAAGTCCCTGCCGCGTACCGGGATGCCCGCCTCCAGCCGTAGGATGTCGGCCTCCTGTTCGGTCACCAGCGGCAGGTCGGAAAAGAGAGCCTCGATGTGTGCTCGAGCGCCTCGAGGGAAGAGCAGGTCCCAGCCGCCTTCGCCTGTACGGTCGTGGCGGAGAAGCATCACCTCGGCGCCGGCAACCTCGGCTCTCCCCCAATCCAGCGTCGGCAGAGTGAGCGCCTGGGAGAGCACCTCGGTGGCGCGAGGGCCTTGCACGGACACGAGGTCATTCTCCGCGCTTAGGTTGTCAACTCGCACGTCTTCCAGGATGATCATCATCTCAAGCCGCTCCAGCAGCGGGTGCGGAGGCGTGTGTGGGAACAGCAGCACCAGCGACTCCGGCGCGTTCCAAAGCCTGCCGTTGGCCACAATCTGCCCTGTGGGCTTCAGAACGGAGAGAGCGGTTGAGCCGCCCTGGTGTACGCCGAGCACGTCGTTGGTAACCTGCCCGTGGAGCCAGGTGCGCCTATCCTCGCCCGTGAGGCTCAGCGCAAGGTCCCCTGGGCAATCGAGAACGCCCACGCCCTCCCGGACAGCCCGGTACCCCGGCAGGGCAGCATCAGGCGGGTTGGTATCGCTGCGTGTCATCTTCGTGTCCCTGTTCTACTACGTTTGGACCCGCTCGGTGGTGGCGAAGTGTTCCTGATTGGCTTGTTCGCCGCTCTCCTCGGCGGGGGCGCGCTGGCGGAGGCGGAGTTGGCGCGGTTCGAGCGCGCGGCTGCTGCCGAGGTGGGGTCTCACCTCGAGAGGACCGCTGAGACGGTCGTGAGCGTTGAGGTGACGCCGCTCGGGGTTGTCGAGTCGCTCCGGGGCGAAGTGTCCCACGTCTCCATCACAGCGCGTGGCTTTGCGGTTCAGGGGCTGCCCCTTGTTACCGAGCCGGACCTGGAGAAGACCGGGACGATTCGCAGCCTCGAGATCGTCTTGCATGACTTCAACCTGCGCGGCCTGCAGGTCGAGGAGTTGCGCGCGAGGCTGTCGAGGTGCCGCTACGACTTCGGGCTGGCGCGCTCCCAGAGGGTGCTGAGGCTCACCGAATCCGGCGAGGGCCCCGGCTATGTTCGCGTGGGCGAGCGCGCGCTTGAGAGGTTCATTCTGCACAAGTACCGCAACATCAATCGCGTGAGCGTGCGCCTCGACGCAGGCAAGATCCTCGTGTCGGGTCAGGGTGACTTCGGCTTCGTGAAGGCGGAGTTCCTGGTCCTCGCGCAGATTAGACAGCGCAACGGCACGCAGTTAGTGCTCGAGAACGCGCGCGTCGTGCTTGACGGCATCCGCGCCGACGCCGCGACGGCTCGCGGGTTCCTCGAAGCGATCAACCCCGTGATTGACGAGAACCGCGACCTGCGCCTCAACACGGCGATGACCATCGAAGAGGTGCGCATCCGCGATGGGTTCATCGAACTGTTCGGCACGGCGCGCGTGCCGGAGCGAGATCGTTCGGGCGGGTAGTATCGTTCGGCATGAGGGCATCGCTCCGGATCCTGTTCGGCGTCTCTGTCTTTGCTGTGGGCGTTGGGAGCGCGCACGCTCAGGCGATTCCGCCGCCGGAGGAGGTTATCGGTCACCGCGTTGGGGCGGACTACAGCCTCGCCGACTGGAACACCATCCTCGGCTACTACCGCTTGGTGGGCGAGCGCTCGCCGAGGGTTAACGTTCGCTCGATCGGCCGCTCCACCGAAGGCAGGGAGATGGTCGTCGCCGAGATATCCTCCCCGGAGACCATTCGCGCGGTTGACCGGCAGTTCCAAATACAGCGGCGCTTGCATGAGGGAACCGCCGGCGATGCCGACCTCGCAAGCGCGAAGACGGTCATTCTGGTGAACCTCAGCATGCACAGCACCGAGGTCGCCGCTTCGCAGATGGGCATGGAGCTGCTTTACGAACTCGCCACATCGAGCGACGAGCGGGCGCGCGAGGTTCTCGACAACTGCGTCATCCAGCTGGTCGCTTGCGCCAACCCGGACGGCTTGGACAAGGTGAAAGAGTGGTATCACCGCACGCGCGCGGCGGGGAAGGAGGGCGCGCCGATGCCGTGGCTCTACCAGAAGTACGTCGGCCACGACAACAACCGCGACTGGTGGCTCGTTTCGCAACAGGAGACGAAGAACGTGTCGCGCTATCTCTACAGCGTCGGGTTCCCGACCATCGTGTACGACGTTCACCAGATGGGCGGGAGCACAGCGCGCATGTTCGTGCCACCGTTCCACGATCCGACGAATCCAAACATTGACCCGCGCATCACGCAGGGCATCTTCCTCATCGGCGCGCACATGGCGGCTGCGCTTGCGATGAACGACAAGCGGGGCGTTGTTTGGGGGGCGATCTACGACAACTGGTGGCAGGGAGGCATGCGGACGACCCCGCAGCGGCATAACATCGTTGCCGTGCTGACGGAGGTCGCGAGTGCAAATCTCGCCAGCCCCGCGGACGTGCCCCCCGAAAGCCTTCGCGGCGCAACGAGGGGCTTGCCTTCCTACGAACCGTACGTGAACTTCCCCGACCCCTGGCCGGGCGGGCGATGGACGCTGCGAGATATTGTCGAATACGAGAAGATTGCTTGCTGGGCTTTGTTCGAACTGGGGGCGAAGCACCGCGAGATGTGGGTTGAAAACCAGCGCGCCCTCGCCCGCAAGGCGATCGCGCTGGGCGAGCAGGGAAGCCCGTTTGCATGGCTCATCCCGCCCGACCAGCGGCAGCCGCAAGGGGTGCGGCAACTGCTGGAGAGCCTGATGGCGACCGGCGTGCGCGCGTTCAGAGCCGAGGCGCCATTCACCGCAGACGGCAAGCGATACCCCGCAGGCACGATCGTGCTGCCTGCCGCCCAGCCGTATCGCAGCCACCTCAAGGACATCATGGAGGTGCAGCGCTATCCGAGGCGGTTCCTGTATCCGGGTGGTCCTGCCGAGCCGCCGTACGACGTGGCGGGGTGGACGGCGCCTCTGCAGATGGGCGTGAATGCGGTGCAGGTGGATGAGCCGTTCGAGGCTTCTCTCGCGGAACTGAGCGAGCCGCCCAAGCCGACGGCCACGCCGCTGCGGGATGCTCCTGCCTACGTTCTCCCGGTGGGCAGGGTTGACAACGTGCCCGCCGCGCTACGCTTGGGACGTCAGGGCTTCACGATCGGCGTCGTGTACGAAGAGGTCGCCGGCCTGATGCCCGGCACCATCATCCTGCATCGAGGCAGCCGCACGGGCGATGAGTTGAAGTCGGCGATTGAGCGCGAAGTCGCCGAGCGGTTCCTGGATCCGCAGCCTCTGCCGCAGTTCCTTCCATCCGGCGCGACGCGATTCACGCCTCCGAGCATCGCGCTCTACCAACCGTGGGTCGGAAACATGGACGAGGGCTGGACGCGCTTCGTCCTCGAGAAGTACGGCGTTGAGTACACGAGCATCCACAACAGCGACTTCCGGTCGGACGGACTGTTGGGGCGGTTCGACGTCATCTTGTTCGCCGACCAGGGCGCGGCCTCGATCCTGAACGGCACCCCTTTGTCGCGGACGTTCGAGGAGTACGCGGGCGGCATCGGAGAGGAAGGCTTGCAGCGGCTGGAGCGCTTTGTGCGCGATGGTGGCACGGTCGTGTTGATGGACGGCGCGTCCGAACTCGCCACGAACATGGGCCTGCCGATCAGCGATGCGCTCGACGGGCTTCGGGCTGACACGTTCTTCTGTCCTGGCTCGATCCTGCGCATCATCGTTGACCCGACGCATCCAGTCGGCTACGGGATGCCGGTCGAATCGGTCGCGTACTTTGCGGGGAGCCGAGCGTTCGAGTTGGGCGAGGGATTGGATGCCCAGGTGGTTGCGCGGTACGGCGAGGGCAACGCTCTACTGAGCGGCTTCCTCTTGGGTGAGGAGCACCTAAGCGGCAAGCCCGCCATCGTGGACGTGCGGCTGGGCGAAGGGCATATCGTGCTGTTCGGCTTCCGCGTGCAGTATCGCGGTCAGTCGCTCGACACGTTCCCGCTGCTGTTCAACTCGTTCCTGCGCGGCGCGGTCTCCGGGCGTGGAGCGAGCCTGCCGGCGTCTGGCGCGGCTGCGGCAAAATGACCACGTGCAGCGTTCGAGGCGTGCGTCTTTGGCTGCTGCGTCGTTCTGCTGATACCGTTGGTGGTGTTGGTGGGGGCGGCGCAGATGCTCGTGGAGCACCCAGACGAGACCGGCCGGATCGTTCAGGCGGAGGGGGCCGGCTTCCGCTTTCTCCTCGCCCTGGCGTTCGCGCTGCTGCTCGTGTTCGTTGCGGTGCGGCTGCTTTGGACGGCGATTCGGCCGTAGACGGCAACGACCCGCGCTCCCGCGCCGGTATGACCACCGTCATACGCAAGAGCTGCGGATGGGGTAATCTTGACAGAATGGTCAATGAAAGCTTCGGCGGCCTCAGGTTCGCCAATGTCCGACCCGGAATGACCGTCCGGGTCGTCGCCATCTTGACTGAAACGCCTGAGATTCGCCGCCTGCAAGAGTTGGGCCTTACCCCGGGGACGGTCTTTCGCGTCGTGCGAGTCGCGCCTTTGGGCGACCCGATTGAGATCGCCCTGAGGGGCTACCGACTGTGCCTGCGGCGCGCGGAGGCTGCGTCCTTCGTCTTGGAGGCGACCGCCTGAAAGCTGAGATGCCGCTTCCCCCGACCACCGAAACGCGCGCGAGCACCCCCGATCATCGCCCTCGTGGCAACCCCAACTCGGGCAAAACCTCCATTTTCAATCGGCTAACCGGCAGGCATCAACGCGTTGCCAACTATCCGGGCGTAACGGTGGAGCGGGTGTCGGGCAAGGTTCGCTCCGGAGAGGGCGAGATCGAGATCGTGGATATTCCGGGGCTGTACAGCCTCCAGGCGACGACGGAGGATGAGGTGGTCGCTGTCCAAGCAATCAGCGGGAGCATTGACCGCGCCCCAGACCTGCTCGTGTGCGTCATGGACGCGGATAACCTCGAGCGGAACCTGTTTTTCTTTAGCCAGTTGGCGGACGGACCGACTCCGGTCGTCGTTGCGCTCACCATGACCGATGTTGCGGAGCGGCGCGGTCGGGCGGTTGACGTGGATGGCCTTGCGGCGGAGTTGGGCGTTGACGTCATCCCCGTGGTGGCGCACAAGGCCAGAGGCGTTCGCGAACTGCTCGACGCGGTCGAGGCGAACCTGATCCATGCGCGTCCCGCGCGTCGAAGACACCAGGAGTTCCTCAATCGGAGAATCGAGAAGTTGAAGGAGCGCCTGGCGCGGAGTGGCGTTGACGTCGCCCCGTCCGAGGTCGTCGAGGGCCTCAGCGACCGATTCAGCGAGTTGCGCCGCAGCGTTGACGAGATTCCGGAGTTGCGCGCTGCGCTACAAGAGGCTGCACCCGAAGGCGACCCGGACATCGCGGCGCGGTACGAGTGGGCTGCAGAGGTCGCCGCAGCGGTTCTCATCGACAAGACACCCGGCAAGCGCTGGACCGTGGCGGATCGGATGGACTACGTGCTGACGCACCGGGTGTTCGGGCTTGTTGCGTTCCTCGGCATCATGTTTGTGATGTTCCAGTCCATCTACTCCTTCGCTGCGCCCGCGATGGATGCGATTGATGGGTTCTTCGGGTGGCTGGGCGAGTTGGTGTCGCCGCTTCTGGCGGGTGCGCCCGCCTTGCAGTCGCTCGCGGTGGATGGGGTGATTACGGGCATCGGCTCGGTGATGGTGTTCCTGCCTCAGATCCTGATCCTCTTCTTCTTCATCGCCTTCCTCGAAGGCACCGGCTACTTGGCTCGGGCGTCGTTCCTGATGGATCGTCTGCTCGGCTGGTGCGGGCTGAACGGACGGGCGTTCGTTCCTTTGCTCTCCAGTTTCGCTTGCGCCATACCCGGCATCATGGCTGCTCGCGTGATGCCTGACGCGAAGAGTCGTTTGGCGACCATTTTGGTTGCGCCTCTGATGAGTTGCAGCGCGCGCCTTCCGGTTTATATCCTGTTCATCGGAGCGGTGATCGAGCCGCAGTTCGGACCGGTGTGGGCGGGGGTGGCGCTGTTCGGCATGCATATGGTGGGGGCGTTTGTGGCGATTCCGATCGTGTTCATCTTGAATCGCTCCGTGTTCAAAGGGAAGCGCCTGCCGTTCGTTCTGGAGTTGCCCCCCTATCAATGGCCGAAGTGGCGAGACATCGTGCTCACGATGTACAACCGAGGCAAGATCTTCGTCAACACCGCCGGCCGCATCATCTTCTTGATGACCATTGTCGTGTGGGCGCTGCTGTACTTCCCACGAGACGAGCGGGCGATGGAGGCATACCGTGTGCGCTACAGTCGTCTGCCCGCGGCGGAGCGCGAGGCGGTAAGCGAGGAGACCTACGTGCAGAGTCAGCAGATTCGCGAGTCCTACATGGGGCGCTTCGGTCGAGCGATCGAGCCGGCGTTCGTGCCGGCTGGGTTCGACTGGCGGCTTACGACGGGCGTCCTTGCCGCCTTCCCGGCGCGCGAGGTGGTTGTTCCCGCGCTGGGCATCATCTTCGCGCTCGGCGGGGAGGTGTCGGAGGAGAGCGTAGACCTTCGGCACGCGCTGTCCCGAGCCACTTGGCCTGATGGCTCGGAGCTGCTGACGCCGTGGACGGCTATCGGTGTGATGGTCTTCTTCGCGCTCTGCTGTCAGTGCGCATCCACGCTCGCGGTGGTTCGCCGGGAGACGAACTCGTGGAAGTGGCCGGTGTTCATGTTCACGTACATGACGTTGCTCGCGTACGTTTTTGCCGTGCTGATCCACCAGGTCGGTCGCTTGTTAGGCTAAACTCGGGCGACGATGCCCCGCAAGGACCGAGTGCGCCGACGCTGGCCGCAACGTTCCCGCCCAAAGGGCGATCAGGAGCGCATAGCCCAAGAGGTTGAGCGCTTGAGGCAGGAAGTCGCCGAGCGCGACTCCGTCATCACGGCGATGCAACGAATCGGGCGCGTGCTTGAGCAGCGGGACCCAGGTCCCGAGGTGCTGTACGACCTTCTTGAGGTTATCCGCGACGTAACCCACACCGACACGGCGCAGATTCTTCTGCTCGACGAGGGCGGCTCGCGCCTCACGCTCGTTGCCGACACGGACGCGCCCGAGAAGGCGGGGAGAGTCTCCATCGCCGTCGGGCAAGGAATCACCGGCTGGGCGGTGCAGCACCGCAAGCCGGTGGTCATTCACGCTGAGCCGTGGAACGACCCTCGATACCTCGAGTACCCGGGCTTGGAGGAACGCCGCTGGCAAAGCCTGCTGTGCGTTCCATTGATTGCCGGTGGAGAGTTGCTCGGCGCGGTGAACGTGCGCACCTTTCGACCCTATGACTACAGCGCGGGCGAGGCGAACATATTGCAGAGCATCGCGGAGCAGATTGCACAAGCGATTCGGTACCAATCGCGCGTCGCAACGCTCGAGCATCGGGCCAAACGGTTGGAGGCGGTGTCCGAGGTTGGGCAAGCGATCGCGAGCAGCCCGTACCTTGAGGAGATTCTGCAGTTGCTGGTGTCGTTCGTCGCCGAGCGGCTGAACTACAGAGTGGTTACCGTGCGGCTTCTCGATGAGGAGCGCAAGGAGTTGGTGCTGCGCGCCACGCAATCGGAGCACTACGCCTATCGCAAGAAGCGCAGCATCCAGGTGGGCGAGAGTTTCGCGGGCAAGGCGATCGAGACGGGCCAGACGATGGTGTGCGACGACATTCTCAACTCGGAGGAATACATCGGCACCGACCTCGCGGAAGCACAGGGGCTGCGATCAATGGCATGCGTTCCGATATTCTTCCGCGACAAGCCGATCGGCGTTCTAACGTGCTACCTCGACCAGGTTCACCGATTCAGCCGGAGCGAGGTGGGCATCTTGGAGTCGCTTGTTCGGCAAGCCGCCGTCGCCATTGAGCACGCGAAGTTGCAAGTTCGCACAACGCTGATGCAGGAACTCCATCACCGCGTGAAGAACAGCCTGCAGCAAATCGTCAGCCTGCTGCGCCTCGAACTTGCTGAGCGGCGAGCCTCGACGGTCGATGAGGTCATCGAAGACAGCATCCACCGGATTCAGGCAATCGCGAGCGTGCACGACCTGTTGAGCCGGGAGGACTTGGATCGAATCGGAATCCGCGCCGTGGCTGAGGCGCTCGCCCAGCACTGCGCGCAGTCTTTTGTTCGGAAGGGCGCGCAACTGAGGATCAAGGTCTCCGGAGAGGACTTCCCGATGAGCCCCCACCATGCGACGCAGATCGCGCTTATCCTGAACGAACTTCTGATGAACGCCGTAGAGCACGGCTTCCGCAACGCGAAGCGTGGAGGGATCGACATCGAAATCGGAGTCGAAGGCGAGAAAGCGTTCCTGAAGGTCTACAACGATGGGCAGCCGCTTCCGGACGATTTCTCTCTTTCTCGCGAGAGCCACCTCGGCTTGAAGATCGTTACCGAACTCTCGCACGCCGTCGGCGGGGGCTTTCAGATCGGCATGAGCGAGGGTCGTGTGTGTGCCACCGTCGCCTTCCCCCGCTTGCGCGCCGAGGAAGGCACTTAGCGAACGAACCGCTCGAGCAGCGCGCCAACGATCCGCTCAGAGGCGTGCCCATCACCATAAGGGCTGCGAACTTGGGCGATCGCGCGATATGCCGCCTCGTCCTTGAGTAGACGGCATGCTTCCAGCACGATGCGGTCCTCGTCCGTACCAACGAGGATCGCCGCCCCTGCTTCGACCCCCTCCGGTCGCTCCGTCTCCTCCCGTAAGACGAGTACCGGCTTGCCCAGAGACGGAGCCTCTTCCTGGACACCGCCGGAGTCCGTCAGGATGAGATAGGAAGCCGCCATCAAAGACGCGAAGCCCGGATAGTCCGGCGGCTCGATCAACTCCACGCGCTCGCAGCCCAACTCGTTCATCAGAACGTCTCGGACGACCGGGTTGCGGTGCATCGGCACTACGGCACGGGCGTCGGGGAATTGTTCGAGCAGGCGCTTGACTGCTCGCGCGATGCGTCGCTGCGGCTCGCCCCAGTTCTCGCGGCGATGCGTGGTAACCAGCAACATGCGTCCCTCGCCGCTCGCTGCCTTCGGCGCTCGCTCGAGCACGAGCCTCAGGGCGTCAATGGAAGTGTTCCCGGTGACGAGAATGCGCTCTTCGGGGATGCCCTCTCGCCGCAAGTTACCGGCCGCCCACTCGGTCGGAGCGAAGTGCAGGGCGGTCATTAGGCTGGTCGCCCTTCGGTTGAACTCCTCTGGGAAGGGGCGGTCGATCATCGCCGTCCGCAGTCCAGCCTCAACATGCGCGAACGGAATCCGCCGATAGAACGCAGCCAGCGATGCGACGAAGGTCGTCGTTGTGTCGCCCTGCGCTACGACGACAGAGGGCATCCTTCGCTCCAGCGTATCATCAAGGCGCTCAAGAATTGCGGACGTCAGGCGAGCCAGGTCCGGCCGCTCCTGCATAACCCCGTAGTTCTCGTCCAACTCAATCGAGAACGCTGAGAGGACCTGGTCGAGCATCTCGCGGTGCTGACCCGTGCCGACGACGACCGTCTCGATGGAGCGCTCGTCCTTCAAGCGCAAGACCACCGGAGCCAGCTTGATGGCGTCCGGCCGAGTGCCACACACGACGAGCACACAGGGGGTATCTGCCATGCGAGCCGAGAGTATGGCACCCCGCCGCGTGCATAATCGCGCGCGTGATGGAGCGACCATCTCTCACGGGGGCTGCCGATTGAACCTCGCATGGAGACTCCGCCGCCTCCGAGCCATGGGGGCGAGCGAGGTTGTCCACCGCGCAGGCATCGCCCTTCGTGACCGCCTATTCACTCCGGCCTGGGCGAAGATGGGCGCGGAGGAAGCGGCGAAGCAGATGCTCGCCTCGGCGGATCTTGCAGAGGTTCGGTCTCGCATCGCTGCCCTCGCGGTTCCGGTGCGTCAGTGCCCTTCGCTGGTTGGCACGTTGCGCGAAGGGCAGTCGCTGCTCGAGGGCAGATGGTCGCTCTTTGGTCGTGAGGTTCAGCTCTCCGATCCACCGAACTGGCGCGCCAACCCGATGACCGGGCAGGAGTGGCCGGACGAGCCCGCCGGCAGAATCGAGTACCGACGGGCGGACGTCGCCGGGGGCGCCAAGTACGCATGGGAGTTGGGTCGGCTGACGTTCCTCCACACGCTCGCAGTTTGCTACGCCCTGACGGAAGAACCGGCGTATGCGAGGAGAGTCGAATCATGGCTCTTGGACTTTTGCCGTCGCAATCCCATCGGCCACGGCATCCACCACGCGAGCGGAATCGAGCAGGCGATAAGGAACATCACCATCTTGCACGCGCTCTCTGTGCTCTTGAGGGCGCGGTGGGAGGTTCGCCGGGAGACGCTCGACGCCGCCCTGGGCCTCTGCATGCAGCAAGCGCTTCACCTGCGGGGGCACCTCAGCATCGGCTCGAGCGGCAACAACCACCTTGTCGCGGAGTTCTCCGGCCTGGTCGTCGTCGCCTCGTGCCTCGCCGATGGGAGCGGTCGCCGCGCCGGACTGTGGGAGCGGATGCTGGACTTCGCCTGGCGCGGTTTGGGAAACGCCGTCCCTGCACAGTTCCACCCAGACGGCACCCCCGCCGAACAGGCGTTCCGCTACCTACCGTTCGTGTGGGAGTTGGCGTTGGTCGGCTTATCGGCTGGAGGCAAGAGAGGGCTCGAGCCCCCGCCTGCTGCGGCCGAGCGGCTGTCTCAGTCGCTCGAGTTTGCGCGCGCCGTTCGATTGCCAGGCGGCGAACTGCCGCCCGTAGGTGACGAGGACGACGGGCGCGTCCTCCTCCCGGCGGAAGGCAGCAGCCGTCTCGACTTGGTTGGGAACGCGCTCGCGGTCTGGCTGGGTGCGCCCCGCGTGAGCGCGACCGCCCATTGCTGGGCCTCGTTGCTGCGCGATGCTGCAGACAGCGATGTCCTTACGGCGGCGGACGGGCGGTTCGTGTTCGCCGAGGGCGGATACACGGTATGGAGGCGCGGCGACGTCCTGCTCCTTTGGGACCATGGGCCGCTCGGGTTTCGCAGCATTGCGGCGCACGGTCACGCCGACGCGCTGTCGGTAGCGCTATACATCGGCGGTGAGCCGCTGATAGCCGACCCGGGGACGTTCGCCTACCACGAAGACGTGCCATCGCGGGACAGGTTCCGCTCCACCCCGTGGCACAGCACGGTGAACTTCGGCCGCAGGGACCAGAGCGAGAACCTGGGACCGTTCCTTTGGGGCGCGAAGGCGGAGGTCGCCAGGGAAGGCGATGGATACGAGGTGAGGTGGCACACCGGCGAGCGGCACTGGCGGAGCGTTGCGTTCAACGGCGGCGAGGTCGTCATAGAGGACAGAGTTGCCGGCACAGACGCCGAGGTCGTTTTCGTTTTGGGACCGGAAGTCGAGGTGTCGCTCAGCGACTTTGAGCTGACGCTATCGCTGGGCGATCGGCGGGTTGTGCTACGGGCGGAGGGGTTCCAGCCCTGGCGAGTCGAGGAAGGCGAGTTCAGCCCGAGGTATGGCCAGCGAGTTCCAACGAAGCGCCTGTGCGCGCGCTTCGGCGACATCAGCGGCACGACTCGACTCGTGCTTTGATGTGCCAACATAGCCGCTCGATGAAGGCGCTTATCCTCGCAGGCGGCAAGGGCACGCGGCTTCGGCCCATCACGTACAGCATCGCCAAGCAGTTGGTGCCGGTGGCGAACAAGCCTGTCATCGAATACGGGATCGAGGCGATCCGGGAGACCGGCATTGAGGAGTTCGGGTTCATCGTCGGAGATGCTGAGGCGGAGATTCGCGAAGCGCTTGGCGACGGCTCACGGTGGGACGCGCACTTCACCTACATTCGGCAGGACGCTCCCCTTGGGCTGGCGCACGCCGTTGCGACGGCTCGCGAGTTCCTCGGAGACGAGAGGTTCATCGTGTATCTGGGCGACAACCTCGTGAAGGGCGGGGTTGGCGAGTTGGTGAAGGAGTTCTTGGCTGGCGAAGGCGACGCATCCATTCTGTTGTGCGAAGTTCCGAATCCGCAGGAGTTCGGCGTCGCAGAACTGGAAGGCGAGCGAGTCGTCCGCCTCGTCGAGAAGCCGAAGGAGCCGAGGTCGAACCTCGCCTTGGTTGGGGTGTATCTGTTCACGCCTGTCATCTTTGATGCGATCTCAACGCTTAAACCCTCTTTCCGCGGCGAATATGAGATCACGGACGCGATCCAGGTGCTGATCGAGCGCGGGCTTGACGTTCGGTTTCGCGTCGTCTCCGGCTGGTGGAAAGACACTGGCACGGTGGAGGCGATGCTCGACGCGAACCGGCTCTTGCTCGACGACCTAAGTCCGGCGAGCGAGGGCGAGGTTGTCGAGTCGGTCTTAGAAGGCGCGGTGTCCATCGGGCGAGGCGCTCGCGTCGAGCGAAGCACGATCCGCGGACCGGTGGTTATCGGCGAAGGCTGCGTGATTCGCGATTCGTTCGTCGGCCCGTACACGAGCATTGCGAAGGATTGCGTCGTCGAACGCTCGGAAGTCGAGTACAGCATCGTCATGGATGGCGCGCAGCTTTCCGCTCTTGACCGCCGCGTCGCCGGAAGCCTCATCGGCCGAGGGGTTGCGGTTGAAGGGGCTACCGACGCGCCTAGAACGCTTCGCCTGGTTCTGGGCGACCACTCGAGCGTGCGGCTACCGTAGGTCGGCAGCCTTGAGGTCGTGTAGCGTTGCCTGAACGATTCGCTCCATCTCCGCCTGGCTGCGCTCGATCTCCTCGACGAGACGAAGTTGCGCCCGGCAGCGCTCGAGGTTGTGGTTCGGTCGGTGAACCTTGAAGTACCGATCGCCATTTAGGTGGTCGGATAGGAATCGAATCGCGGTCTCGAGCGTGATGAGTTTCCCTGCGAACACGAGGTGCTCGCGTTCGGCGGGTGAGAGGTGCATGCCGATCGCCTCTACGTACCCTTCGGTCACGGCGCGGAACAGGTCGAGGTCAATCGAAATGCGCTCCAACTCGGTCTCATCTTCGGGCGCGGTGCAGGTCGCGGTTCGAACCAAGTCGCCGAAGTCGTACAGCGTCAAGCCGGGCATCACGGTGTCGAGGTCAATGACACATTTGCGCCTACCCGTCGCCATGTCCAAGAGCACGTTGTTGATCTTCGTGTCGTTGTGAGTCACATGCGGTGGCGCGGCGCCCGACTCCGCCAGTGAGATGAGCACGGACGTATCCGAGGCGCGAGCCTTGATGAACAGGACCTCTGCCTTGCAGTCTGCCAGTCTGCCTGCGCGGTCTTCAGCCACTGCTTCGAGCAGCGCTTCGTATCGCTTGGGGGTGTGATGGAAGTCGGGAAGCGGCTCGGAGAGCGAGGTCGCGGGCAGGTCAAGCAAATCGCGTTGAAACTCGCCGAACGCTCTGCCAACTTCGCGCGCCACCTCGGCGTTCGGCGGCTCGTCGTAGGAAACGGTGCCCTCGACGAAGAGGTACATCCGCCACGCTGCCCCACTGAGGTCGAGCGTGTGGGTTTCCGCGTTCAGCGTTTGAACAAGAGAAAGGGCGCATCGGTCGCGAGCCTTGCCCTGCTTTGCCTCAAGGTGCTTTGTAACGCGCTCGATGTTTCGCATCACGGCGTCGGGGCGATGGAACACGCTCGGGTTGAGGCGTTGCAAGATGTAGAAGCGCTGACAGCCGCCGCGACACTGCACGAGGTAGGTGTCGTTGATGTGGCCGCTCCCGAAGCGCTGAATCTGCTCCGGTTTGCCCTCGATGGCGAACCGCTGAGCGATCTCGACCGGAGGCTCGGCTGCGCTTGCGGATGACATCGCTCATCTCCTCCCGTTGTACAGGCGGCGGTTAGGCGAGGGAAGCGAGGGCGCGATCCGTCCTGGCGACGCTCTCGTCTACCTCTTCCGGCTCGATGGTCAGCGGAGGGGTGAATCGGAACGTCCGAGAGCGCGTCTCCTTCGTAATGAGCCGCTCGCGAACGAACGCATCCGCGAGCGCGGCTGTGTCGGTGCCTTCACGCACTTCGATGCCCACGAGAAGCCCGCGCCCGCGAACGTCCTCGATGCAATCGTGCTTGAGGTCGCGAAGCCCCGCGATGAGTCGCTCGCCCAACTCGGCGCTACGCTCGGTAAGTTGTTTCTCCTCCATGTCGAGGATCGCCGCGAGGCCGACGACCGCGGCGAGGGGGTTGCCGCCAAACGTGCTACCGTGGTCGCCTGGCTGGAACACATCCATGACCTCTTTGGTGCCGACTGCAGCGGAAACGGGGTACACGCCACCGCCGAGCGCCTTGCCCAGCGTAATCAAGTCGGGTTTTGCGTCCTCGTACTGCCAGCAGAAGCGCTTGCCGGTTCTTCCAAACCCGGTCTGGATCTCATCCCAGATCAGCAGCACGTTGTTTCGCGTGCAAACGTCGCGCAGGGACGCCATGTATCCGTCGGGAGGGATGATGATGCCGCCCTCTGCCTGGATCGGCTCCATGAGCACGGCGGCGGTTTTGGGCGTGATCGCGCTGTTCACAGCCTCAATGTCGCCGAAAGGCACGACCCGGAAGCCGGGGGTGAAGGGACCGAATCCGTCGCGGTACTGCTCCTCTGTGCTGAAGGAGACGATGGTGATCGTGCGGCCGTGGAAGTTGTCCTCTGCGACGATGATCTCCGCCTCGTTCTCGGGGATGCCCTTGACCTTGTGCGCCCACTTCCGCGCAAGTTTGATCGCCGTCTCGACCGCTTCGGCGCCGGTGTTCATCGGGCAAGCCACTTCAAGGCCGGTGTACTCGCAGAGCGCGCGAACGAACACCGCCATCTCGGGTGTGTAGACGGCGCGGCCCGTGAGCGTCAGGACGTCGAGTTGCTTGCGGACAGCTTCGAGGATCGGCTCCGCGAGGTGTCCGTGCGAGACGGCGCTGTAGCAGCCGATGCAATCTATGTACTCATTGCCCGCTTGATCCCAGACGGAGACGCCCTTCCCTCGAACGACGTTGATCGGCAGGGGGTGGTAGTTGTGCGCGCCCCACTCCTCCGCCATCTGCATGGACTGCGCGTCGGTCAGCGAGCCGACGGTTTCGCGGATGCCGCGCTTGCGCAATTCCGAGAGAATCGTTTCCGTGGTTGTCTGCATCTTCTTCTGTCCAAAGCCCAGTACTGTTGCGAGGTTCCGGGGTCAGCCCGACCGGTCGAATGCGGCTGTTTGAGCAGATTCACCGCCAGATCCCGTCTATATGTGTTAGACTGTCTGTGACCGTCTCCGACCGCGGGTGGCCGTTAGTGTACCCCCAAGGGCGGAAGCAAACCCAGGATTGAGGAGGAAATTACAATGATGCGGATACGAACCCACGTCATCGGCTGCGCCGTTCTCCTTCCATTTGCAGCCGGCGCAAGCCAGCAATGGAAGGTCAGCAGCGGGGACACGACGATGACGCTTTACACGTCCATGCTTCGCGACCTCGGCCTCGAGGTCGTGAACCTGCGCCAGACCGGCACGCCGATGCCCGACGCGGAGTCCCCCGTCGGCTTCGCCGTCGCCCCAAGCTCCGATTTGGAGTTCCAGGTACAAGGGGGCGCCCTGAAGGAGTTCCTCAAGGGCTCGCTCCGCCACCAGGGCGGCTTCGACCTGCGGTGGGAAGGGAGGAACTACTCGTTCCAGAACTTCGAAATCCGCTTCCGCGACGTTCGAGACCCGCACACCCTGTACGTTCAAGTAGGGAAGGATGCCGTTGCGTATCTCGAGTACGCCCAGGTGCGCTTCGACCGCAGCCGTAGCCTGTTTGAGCTTGGCGGCATGGACGTCCGGCTCGCACCGGAGTTCGCGCGCCGCATGGGCCGCCCCGAACTGGGCGGGCAGATCATCGGCATGATGCACGTGAACGCCGTCGCCAAGATGGTCGCGGGCGATCCGAACGATCCTGCGCCCCAGCCGAGCAGCGCTCTCGGAGGCGACGCCCGCGCGATGGGCGTGAAGGACGTGATGCTTTGGAACGTCGGCAGCCTCACCGCACTCGGGCGCATGGGGACGTTTCCCAACGGCGTCAACGGGCTTGCGATGTCCACGACCTCGTGCAACGTGGGCACGGAGAACATTCCGTGGTTCGCGCCGATGGACGAGCGGCACCCCGTCATCGCCCAGCAACTGTATCGCCTGAAGGACGGCCGCCTGGAGCAGATCGGGATCGCTTGGGTGAAGCACGGCTTCCTGTCCACGAACTCCTCGGGCTGCGGCACCTGCCAGAACCCGGGCAGTGGTAATTGGCTCGGGGTGCGGTGCACGGACACGTACGGCGCGGGCCTCAACGGCAGTCGAACGTGGCTTGGCCCTCGCGATGAGATCAATCCGCTGATCGGTCGCTGGACGTGCCGGGGCTCATACTTCGCCGGCTACCGCGACGACTGCGTCGACCGCCGCGGAGGAACGTTCAATCCCGTGCAGCACCGTCTCGAGGTGCTGGATGCGGACCTGAACGTGCCCGGCGCGCTCTTCTTCATGGAAGCGTACTACATCAGCCAAGACGACTTCGACCGGTACAACAACGCCGGCTGGCGCTCAGTGAACGCTAACTGGACGGGATCGAACTGGTCCTTCACCAACCAGAGCGCGCAGACGCAGGGGCCGGTCATCCTCAGTTGGGGCGACATGCGGAACATCGCGATTCCCAGCGACGAGGGCGACGCGATCGTTGCGGTGCGCGTGCTCGATCTCGGCGGAGGGAACTTCAACTACGACTTCGCAGTCTACGTGCACACGGTTGACCGGCAAGTCGAATCCTTCGCGGTGCCGATCGCACCTGGAACAAACGTGACAAACGTGTCGTTCCGAGACATCGACCAGAACCTGGACAACGACTGGCGCGCCACGGTTGCCGGCGACCACATCATCTGGGAAGGCGAGCCGTTTGGTCAGAAGGGCGCAAACCCGATCAAGTACGGCATCATGTACAACTTCCGGTTCAATGCCAACCGTGCGCCGGTCAACGCCTTCACGGGGCTTGGCCTGCACAAGCCAGGCGTCATGACCGCGATCCAGGCGCTGTCGAGGACTCCCGCCCAGGCGGGGCTCGTGAACGCTCAGACCGCGGAAGTGCTCATGGGGCAGCTGATCTCGGGCGGCGTCGCCAACCTGCTGTTCAGCGACAACCGATACATGACCGTGGGAGCGATCCGACCGACGGAACTGAACCGCCCTTCGGTTGAGGTAGAGTTGACGGCGCTTTCGCCCACGCAGACGCCTTCGAGCATGTCGTTCACGCTCGAGACAGCGTCAGACGGCGACCCTGTGCGCTCACGCATCTCCCTCTTCAATTATAACACCGGACAGTGGGAGGTTGTGGACGAGCGTAGCGGCACCGGCGGCGACACCACGATAACCGTTAACGTCAGCGGCAACCCGGCGCGCTTCGTCCAAAGCGGCACCGGCGAGATGAAAGCGCGCATCGGATATGTGGACTTCGGCGTGACGTTCATCGCTTGGGGCGGTCGCTTCGACAAGGCGTTCTGGATCGTCAACTGACGAGCCAGGCGAGTCGTAGGCAGGTAACAACGGGGTCGGGCACACAAGCCCGACCCCGTTTCCTAACTCCAATCGGCTATCCTCATTCCATGCTCAATCCTGCAGACTGGCGCGACCGCTTTCCGATCTTGAGTCGGCGCACCTACCTGATCAGCAATTCGCTCGGGGCGATGCCTCGCGAAGCGCAGGACGCTGTGAACGAGTACTGCCGACGCTGGGGCACGGACGGCGTCCGCGCATGGCAAGACTGGTGGGAACTGCCGGCCGTCGTGGCTAACGAGATCGCACCCCTTGTCGGCGCCGAGCCGGACAGCATCACCATGCACCTGAACGTTACGACGACGGAGGCGATCGTTGCATCCTGCTTCGAGCCTACGGCGCAGAGGAACAAGGTGGTCTACACCGACATGAACTTCCCGAGCGTATCGTACTTCTGGAAGGAGCAGGAGCGCATCGGCTACCAGGTGCATACGGTGCCCTCCGAGGACGGTATCACGGTGGACACGCAGCGCCTAATCGAGGCGATCGATGAGCACACGGTCTGCGTCCCCATCTCGCACGTTCTCTTCCGCTCCGCGTTCATTCAAGACGCCGAGGCGGTCGCGGAGCGGTGTCGCGAGGTCGGCGCCTACCTAATCCTCGACCTCTATCAGTCCGCAGGCGTCGTACCGGTGCGGCTCTCCGAGTGGGGCGTTGACTTCGCCATCGGCGGCACGCTGAAGTGGCTGTGCGGCGGGCCGGGCAACGCGTTCCTGTATGTACGCCCCGACCTCGCCCGGTCGCTGAGGCCACGACTGACGGGCTGGATTTCGGACGCCCGACCGTTCGAGTTCGTCGTGAACGACCACGTGCTCACCGAAGGAGGGTACCGCTTCATGAACGGCACGCCGAACATCCCGGGACTGTACGCGGCTCGCCCCGGCTTGCAAATCATGAGCGAGGTGGGCATTGAAGCGATCCGAGAGAACTCCATTCGTCAGACGAGGCTTCTCGTCGAAGGAGCTGAGAGACGAGACTGGAAGACGAACTGCGCAAGCGAGCCCGCCCGACGGGGAGGAACAGTCGCCTTCGACTTCGAGCACGGCTTCGAAGTGGCGCAGGCGCTCATCGAGCGAGACGTCCTCGTGGACTACCGACCGAAGGCGGGCGTGCGCGTGTCGCCGCACTTCTACAACACCGACGGGGACATCGAGCGATTCTTCGAGATTGCCGATGAGGTTTTGTCAACCGAGGCGTTCCGCAAGCACGAAGGAAAGCGAACGCTCGTAACATAGAGCCATGCGCATCGTTGACATCAGCCGCCCACTCACTCCCGAGACCGCCGTGTTCCCAGGGGACGTGCCGTTCTCCGCTGAGTTCACGATGCGCCTCGACCGTGGCGACCCGTGCACCGTAACCTGCGTGCGAGGGAGTTCTCATGCAGGCACGCACGTGGACTTTCCCGCCCATGTCGTAGGATTGGGGGAGCCGGCGCCTCTTGAGGCGTTCCTCGGTCCCGCTGTTGTGATCGAGGTTGAAGAGTGGGAGGCGGTTCGAGGACTCGATCTTGCGCCGGGGCTGCGCGTTCTCTTCAAGACGCGAAACAGCCGAACGCCGCATTCGGCCTTCGACGAGGGCTTCGAGGTCATTCCAGAGTGGATGCCCGAGTGGCTCCGATCGCGCGGGGCTGTGTTGCTGGGCGTGGATGCGCCGTCGGTTGACCCGCCTCAGAGCAAGAATCTGCCCAACCATCATGCGCTCATCTCGGCGGGGATTGCGATTCTCGAGAATCTCGACCTGTCGAGCGCGCCGGCGGGCGAGGCGGAACTGGTTGCCCTGCCGCTGAACATCCCCGACGCGGACGCGACTTGGGTCCGTGCCGTACTCTTGCTACGCGACTAAGCCTGCGACTTCAGCACGTCTTCGATGCGGGCTTGGATGTCCAGAATCATCTGCTGACCGTGGTCGGACGTTTTGAATTCGCGCGCATCAAAGTCGAAGATGTCGAGCAATTCATCCAAGTACAGCACGAGCGGAGGGTGATTATCCATCAGCACCTCGAACGCCTCGTTGATGATCTGCTGGTCTGGAATCGGGACGTCGCTGCCGGCATCCCACGCCTCCCGAACGATGATGCGGGGGACATAGCCGTTCGTCACCTCAGCAGCGAGCTCGGCGACGACCTCCTTCACGTCATCTGCACCAATCTGTCCGTCCATTCTCAATTCGGCTCTCCCTTCGGTACTCAGTCCGCCGGCTGTTCAGGCGGCGTTCCCAAGAGACTCTGGGGGAGGCGCCGAACCCGAACCTGCCGAATGCGTCTTCCTTCCATCTTGTCTACGACGATTTGCCACTCGTTGTGCTGCACCGCGTCTCGGGGTCGGGGCGGCCGACCCAACTCGTCGAACACCCATCCGCCGATGGTCTCCGAGGTCTGGCTGTCCAGCGTGGTTCCGAGTTGCTCGTTCAGGTCCTCGAGGCGCGCCCTTGGAGACACGAGCCACGTGTCGGCGCCGATGCGCACGATTTCCGCTTCTTCGATGTCGTACTCGTCGGCGATCTCGCCGACGATCTCTTCGAGCACATCTTCGAGGGTTACGATGCCCTCCACGCCACCGTATTCGTCAACGACGACAGCCATGTGCACACGGAGGCGCTGGAACTCTCGCAGCAACTCCGCGAGCGGCTTTGACTCGGGCACGGTCGGCACCGCCCGCAGGGTTGAGCGCACGTCGCCGTTCGTCTTCGACAGGCGGAACAGGTCCTTCACGTGCACGATGCCGAGGATGTTGTCCGGGCTTCCATCGCACAGCGGATAGCGCGAGAACGGGAATGACTGCGCACGGGTAAGGATTGCGTCGAGCGGCTCGTTGACATCGAGGTACACCATGTCCACCCGCGGGATGAGCACATCGCCCGCGGTGCGCCCGGCGAACTCCAGCGAGTGTCGGGCGAGTTCAGCGGCGATCGAGGACGGGCCGCCGCCGGCTCCGGTTCTCATTAGCAGCGTCTGGAGTTCGGCTTCGGTCAGCGTGTGCTCCGCCTCCTCGGTTCGCCTAAGTCCGGAGACGCGCAGCAGAACCCAGGCAGCCTCGTTCAGCAGCCAGATCGCGGGCTTGAACGCCACGTAGAACCAGTGGAGCGGGTAAGCGACATACAGCGAGATGCGCTCGGCGCGCTGGATGGCAAGCGACTTCGGAGCCATCTCTCCGACGACGATGTGCGCCGCCGAGATGAGCGTGTAGCCAACGCCGAACGAGATTCCTGCGCGGTAGCCTTCGTCCACGCCCGCCGCTTGGAAGAGCGGCTCGAGGACCGCGGCCATGACAGGCTCCCCGATCCACCCGAGCGCGATGCTGGCGAGGGTGATGCCAAGTTGGCATGCGCTGAGGTACTCGTCAAGTCGCTCGAGGATGCTCAGTACCAGGCGGGCAACGCGCGAGCCCGTGCCTGCGAGCTCCTCCATGCGCGTCGCCCTGCACTTGACGAACGCGAACTCGGCTACCACGAAGAAGCCGTTCAAGAGCACGAACACCAGCGCCAAGAGAAGCCCGAGCCAGATGGGCACTATCGTTCACCTCTCCTAACGGTGTCGCAGGTACAGTACGGCCGATGAAGATCGGCGTCCTGTCTCGCGCCCCGCGCAGTTACAGCACGAAGCGCCTCGTCGAGGTGGCGAAGGCGCGCGGGCACAAGGTCAGGGTGTTTGACACGATGCGCTTCGCTATCTCGATTCAGGACCACGAGCCGGACCTCTACTACAAGGGGCGGCAGGTATCGCACTACGACGCCATCATTCCCCGGATCGGAGCCAGCGTTACTTTCTTCGGCACGGCGGTCGTTCGGCAGTTTGAACAGATGGGCGTGTTCGTCTCCGCCACCTCGCAGGCAATCACGGTCTCGCGCGACAAGTTGCGAACGATGCAGATTCTGAGTCGACACTCGCTCGGCATCCCTGACACGGCGCTCGTCCGCGACCGGTACGACGTCCTCCCTGCGATTGAGCGCGTGGGGGGCGCGCCGGTCGTCATCAAACTGCTCGAGGGCACGCAGGGCATCGGCGTCATCCTTGCCGAGAACCAAAAGGTGGCGGAAGCGATTATCGAGACGCTGCAAAGCACGAAGCAGAACGTGCTGATCCAGAAGTTCGTCTCCGAGAGCAAGGGAAGGGACATCCGAGCCTTCGTCGTCGGCGACCGAGTCGTCGCGGGCATGAGAAGAACGGCGCAAGGGCAGGAGTTCAGAAGCAACGTCCACCGTGGTGGGCAGACCGAGCCGGTTGATCTCGATGAGACATACCGGCGCACCGCTGTCCACGCGGCGAACATCCTCGGCCTCTCGATCGCGGGGGTTGACATGCTCGAGACCTCCACCGGGCCGCAAGTGATGGAGGTGAACTCGTCCCCTGGTCTCGAGGGCATCGAGACCGCCACAGGGCTCGACATCGCTTCGGAGATCATCGCGCACATCGAGGAGCAGGTGCTCTTCCCCGTCGAGGACTACCGGCAGCGCCTTTCCATCGGGAAGGGGTACACGATCGCCGAGGTTCCCGTGCCGAAGGGGTCGGAGTTGGCAGGGCAGACCCTCGCCGACACGCGGCTCCGCGATCGCGACGTTAGCGTCTTGAGCATTCTCCGAGGCGACCTTGTGATACCGAACCCGCGCGGGTGGCGGGAGATCCTCGTCGGCGACCGCCTCGTCTGCTTTGGTAAGCAGATCAGCCTCAAGGCGCTCATCCCGCCGCCCAAGCGTAGGCGGCGGCGAGTCGCGAAGAAGAAGAAGGCTTAGGTGGGGGTCGTCAGCGGTCAACGAGCACAACGCTCCCGAGGTTTCCGGCTGAAGAGACCGGGCGGTGAACTTCCCACTTGCCCGCGTCATTCTTAGCTTCGCTATCGCCAGGACCCTTGTAGGTTGGATAGCGCGAGCCGAGGCGCATCGTCGTGTCCGTTGTGGCGACGATCATTCCGGCGGAATCGAGGACTACCACTCGCGAAAAGCCTTCCTTCTGCCCCAGGCTGGTCGTTACTTGGCGCACTTGCTCATCCGTGATCTCGCCTCCGCGGTTCCGGAGGTACATCAGCGGCTCGATGCCGCAGGCGAACGCCTCCGCCGCAGCGACTAGGCGCTCCTTCGCCAGTTCGTCCTTCGTGCTCTCCAGTTCCTTCGCCGCGGCCTGGGCGGCCTCGCTCATCTCCGTTCGAAGAGACCGAATCTGCCACGCCTGAAAGAGCAGCACGAAAATAACCGCCGCGATGCCGATCCACCAGGCGTAGATGCGCAAGCGAACCGTGCCGTCCTCTGCCGCCGGAGCCGGCGCCCCGCCGGGTGTTCCTGTCCCTTCCTGTTTCTGTTCTTCCATACCGAATCGTTACCTCCTCCCGAGCGAGTCTACCGCAAGTGTCTCCAAGTCGTACCCCGCGCGCTCGCCACTCGCAAGGTGCCAAGATGCCACATGGGCAATCATGGCGGCGTTGTCCGTGCAGAGGCGCAGGGAAGGGATGGTCACCGAGACGCGCTCCTCCTCCCCATGCTGCAAGAGGCGCTCCCGCAGCGCGCGGTTCGCCGCCACCCCGCCCACAACCGTCAAGTGTGACACGCCGACCACCGAGCAAGCGTAGAGGGCGCGGTCGGTGAGAACGCTCGCGACGACGGACTGGAACGACGCGGCTGCCGAGGCCACATCGAGTCGGTCGCCCTCCCGTTGCACCAGGCGCAGCACGGCAGTCTTCAGGCCGGAGAAACTGAACTCCATCGTCGGGTCCTCAAGGCCGCGAGGGAGAGGGTACCGCTCCGGGTCGCCACCTTCGGCGGCCTTTTGGATTGCAGGCCCGCCGGGGTAGGGGAGGCCGAGGGCGCGCGCGCTCTTGTCGAACGCCTCGCCGGCGGCATCATCCAGGGTGCCACCGAGGTATTCGTAAACACCTGGCGACCGCACGAAGAACAACTCCGTGTGCCCACCCGACACTAGCAGGCACACGTGCGGAAACGGCACATCCTCTTCGAGGAGGGGCGACAGGACGTGCGCCTCGAGGTGATGCACGCCAACAAATGGAAGCCCCCTCGCGAAAGCGAGCGCCTTTGCGGCGCTGACTCCGACTGAGAGGGCGCCGATGAGGCCGGGTCGGTTGGTCACGCCCACCCCGCCGATGTCGTCCATGGTTACCCTCGCTTCGTCCAGCGCCTGCTCGAGGACCGGCAGGAACGCCTCGGTGTGCTTGCGTGCGGCGGCTTCCGGGACGATACCGCCCCAACGCTTGTGCAGTTGCGCCTGGGAGCTGACGATGTTGGAGAGGACATCCCGGCGATAGAGAACAGCGACGGAGGTTTCGTCGCAACTGGTCTCGACACCGAGCACGGGTTGTGGGAAGTACTCCATTAGTCGGCGACCCCTTGAAGGTCATGCAGCCACATCACAACCGCATCCTCCTTCGTGTCCGCGTAGTACCGCTTTCGCACTCCGCACGCGACGAATCCGAGTTTCTCATAGAGGGCTATGGCGCGTCGATTACCTGCCCTGACTTCGAGGGTAACGCACGCAATCCCAGCCTGGCGCGCATGGTCGAGGAGACTCTCCATGAGTTTCCGTCCCAGTCCCGCAGCCTGCCTGTCGGGTTCAACTGCGATGGTTGTGATGTGCGCCTCGTCAATCACTTTCCAGTAGCCGGCAAAGCCGACAATGACGTCGCCATCTTTGATGATGAAGTACTCCGCGTCGCGGTTGGCGATTTCGTTGCGGAAGGTGTTCTCGCTCCAAGGGCTCGGGTTGGTCTTCTGCTCGATGGCCTGCACGGAGCTGACGTGCTCGGGCTTCATACGCTCGACCGCCACGCGACCCACCGCCTATCCTCCGAGATACGCCTCGCGCACCTTCGGGTTGTCCAGAAGGGCCTTGCCGGTGTCCTGAAGCACGATGGTGCCGGTCTCCAGAACGTACGCGCGCGTCGCGATGTCGAGGGCGCGATGCGCGTTCTGCTCGACCAAGAGAATCGTCGTGCCTTCCGAGTTGATGCGCTGGATGATGTTGAAGATCTCCGCCACAAGGTTTGGCGCAAGGCCGAGGCTCGGTTCGTCCAACAGCAGGACATTCGGCTTCGCCATCAAGGCGCGACCGATTGCGAGCATCTGCTGCTCACCGCCGCTCAACGTTCCGGCGTTCTGGCTGATGCGCTCGCGGAGGCGCGGAAAGATGTTCAAGACGGACTCCATGTCTGCAGCCACGGCGCCGTCCTTGCGGCAGTACGCGCCCAGCCTCAGGTTCTCAAGGACGGTGAGGTTGGTGAAGATGCGTCGTCCTTCTGGGCAGTGCACGATGCCGCGCTCGACGACGACGTGCGGCCGTGTGTTTGTAATCTCTTCGTTGTCTGCCAAGACACGCCCTTCGCGCGCTCGAATCAGCCCGCTGATCGTGCGCAGCAGCGTGCTCTTGCCCGCGCCGTTACTTCCGATGATAGACACGATTTCGCCCGGGCGCACCTCGACATCAAGCCCTTTCAGGGCGTGGATCGCGCCGTAGTAGACATGTAGGTTCTCAATTCTCAGATGCATCTGTCGTCGCTACCTTCCGACCCAGAGGCAGTACACCTCGAAACGCAGCGCCATGTTCGCGGGGACCTTCGGCGGCGCGCCTCTTTCCCCGTACGCCTTCTCGGCAGGTATCGTGATGACGCGCTTCTCCCCGACGCGGATGCCTTTCAGACCTTCGTAAAGCCCCTCGATCACCTGCCCGGGTTCGTAACGGAAGTACAGAAACTGCCCATCCTGGGTGTAAGTGCTCTCGAAGACGTAGCCGTCCATCAACCGACCGGCATACGCCAGATTGATCATCAGCCCGGGCTCGACTTGGGGACCGGCTCCTTCCTGCGTTACGTCAATCCGCACCTCCGTGACCCCCTTCGACAGTTCGAGCGCCTTGTCGTAGTCCGGGGTGGCCGGCCCAGGCTCGGGGAGTTCCGGCTTGTACCGCGAGAGGTCCGGCTTCGTGGTCCGATCCTCGATCTCCTTCAGAATGCGGTTCACCTCAGCGTCCAGGTTGGGCCGTTGGTGGCAGCCGCTCGCCGCGATGGCGAACCAAAGGCAGGATGTTAGGAGCACGGCGCGCTTCATCCGGGGCAGAGCGTACCCTAAGGGTATCTTCCGGTTCACGTGCCCAAGAAGTCCGACGCCGCTGCGAAGTCGCTCTCGATAGTCAATCGAAGGGCCAGGCACGACTACGAGATCCTCGAATCCCATGAGGCGGGCGTCGTGCTGGAGGGTGCGGAGGTGAAGAGCGTCCTCCGAGGAAAGGTCAGCATGACTGGCGCGTGGTGCAGCATCGAAGGAGGCGAGCTGTTTCTCAATGACCTCGACATCGCCCCCTACGAACAGGCGGGCGCGTTCGCACCCGATCGGCGTCGTCGGCGAAAATTGCTGATGCACAAGCGGGAGATCACCCTCCTCCGCCGTCGGTCCGAGGAGCGCGGCCTTACCCTCATCCCGACGAAGATCTACTACCGCAACGGAAGGATCAAGGTCGAAGTGTCCGTTGCTCGGGGGCGTAAGAAGTACGACAAGCGAGAGAAGATCATGGAGCGCGACCTGCGAAGAGGCAGAGCCTGACCTATCAGATCAGACAGGTCGGAGCCCCCCAACACTCGCCATTTCGGGTAACAACGCCGCCTAGGCGTGAACACAGCAGACTGGATCCTGTTGATGCTTGCAGCCGGGCTGGCGCTCGGCTGGACGTTCTTCAACGCCAGGCATCGCCGCGACCCGAAGTATCGCGAGCGCATCCACCGTTCCGTCCAACGCTTCTCGGACTACACCCGCCGCAAGTTGTTTCGCCTGCTCGCCCCAGTATCATTCGTGGATCGTTGGAACCACGCGACCGTGATTGCCGGATGCTGTTGCATCATCCTGACGCCGCTGATCATCGCCGGGTCTCTGTTCGGCGTGTGGGCGTGGTGGAAGGCGCCGTTGCTAACGATTGCGGGCACGCTCGCAGGCGCCTGGACGGGAGAAGCAGCCTTCAATCGACATATTGCCCAAGGTGGTCGAGAAGACTAAGCCATTCCGCCTCCGCGAGCTGGTGCGGGCGAACGGACGCGGCCAGGCGCAGCTCATGCAATGCGCGCTGGGCGGCCTCTGCAGGCACGCCGGCTTCGCGCAGGTTGTTCGCGAGCGTCTTTCTGGGGTGGCGGAACGCGGTGCGCACCAGGCGCGCAAACCCGGCCGAAGGAGCGCTGCCACGGGACTCGAAGCGCAAGACCCGGCTCGATACCTCCGGAGGCGGCAGGAATGCCGAGGGCGGGGCGTCAACCACCCGCTCGATCACGTAGGAGTACGAGCACAACACCGAGATGGCGCCGCGCCTGCGATCGCCGGGAGGAGCGGCGACCCTTTCCGCCACCTCGCGCTGCATCATCAAGACCGCCCTGCGGAGCAGCGGCGCGAGGTGTACCGCCGCTTCGAGCATCGCTCCGGTAATGGAGTAGGGAAGGTTTCCCACGAGCGCGCGCGGCTCAGGCAGGCTCGCGACAAGGTCTCTTAGGTCGAGGCGCGCGGCGTCGCCCAGTATGAACTGGGCGGAGGGTGCAACCATTGCAAGCGCGTCGCGCGACCGCTCATCCACGTCCACCGCCAAGACCCGCCCTTTCTCGCAGAGGAACTTGGTCAGCACGCCCGGGCCGGAGCCGATCTCAAGGAACCCTGCAATCCCGTCGCAGGCGTCGAGAATCGCCCGATGAACGCGCTCGCTGACCAGGAAGTGCTGGTCGAGGGCGGTCTGCGGAGGCGGGAAGCCGGACTGCTCGATGAGGCGGCGCAGTTCTCCGCCGCGCATCAGCGCAGCACGTGCACGCGGACGGTGCGGCGTCCGAACCGCAGCGCTTCGCCGTGGCTGTTGAAGCAAAGGTCAATCCGCTTACCGCGTATCGAGCCGCCCGTGTCCGCAGCGATGGCGAGCCCGTAGCCCTCAACGTACACGATGGTGCCGAGCGGGATTACGTTGGGGTCAACGGCGACGATTCCCCGCCTCGCCTCGGAGCCGAGGGACGTCTTGCCGGAGCCGGTGCCGCAAGTCGAGCAGGGGCAGTAGGCGGTCGCCTCCATGGTGGCGACTCCCGCGCGCGTGTATCCGCGGGTGATTTCGGTGTTGCGAGAGCCGTAGTGAAACACGGCTGGCGTCGGCTCGCGGCGGGTCTCCCAGAGCACCTGCTTCTCCAGCACCTTGCCGTCGAGCATCTTGTACTGCACCATGCGGACCAGTTCGCCGTCCGCGCCGTCCTGCACCTTCTTCGAGCGTCCCGCCGGTAATTCGCGCGTGGGTACGAACTTCACCTCATAGCGAACCGGTTCGCTCTCCAGCTTGGAGACGTACTCCGTTCGGTCGAGCCTGCCTACCGCCGCCGCAACCACGACGGCAAGGCACAAGGCGGCTCCGGACGCGAGTCTGAGCAGTTTCATGAGTCTGACTGGGTTTCGGCTTGGGCTCTATCCGCCCGGCGAAGGACGCCGGTCGCGGAATCCGGGCAGGCGCCTGCCCTTGTAGAACCCTTCAGGCGTGGCGTTGTGCGGCAGCGAAAAAACCTCTCCCCCCTGCTGCCGGTTGACGGTGAGCGTGGGCATCTCGGTGTTGAAGTTGCTTGCCCGCCGCTTCGCGCTTCTCGTCTTGGAGTGCTTTCTCTTCGGATTCGGCATCTATTTCTTCTCCCGGTGTAGGGTGCGCTTACGCAGGAAGCGGTTGTATTTCATCAGCTCCAGCCGCTCTTTCGTGTTCTGCTTGTTCTTGGTCGTGGTGTAGAACGACCGCCCGTCCTCGGTGCAGACCAATCGAATGATTTCGCGGTTCTCTGCTTTCTTCGCCACTACTTCGCTCCTTCCTTCCCGTACCTGCGCAAGAACTTCTCGACCCGACCGGCGGAGTCAACCAACTTCTGCTTCCCCGTGTAGAACGGGTGGCAATTTGAGCAGATGTCAACGTGCATCTGGCTCACGTTCGAAAGGATGACCGTGACCGGCTTGTCGGGCGTGCAGGCGCAGAACACCTCGCACAGCATGGTTTCGGGATGGGTTCCAGGTTTCATGGTCGCCGCAATCCGTAGTCTGTTTGCGGCGCGGAGAATACCCCACGGGCGCCCGACGATGCAAATACCTGTGATTCTTGCGGGTGGCGCGGGCGATTCGCGGGCGGAATCCCCTCGCAGCCCCTTGCGCTCCGCGATGGCGGGTATAACGCCCCCAAGCCAGCCGCGCCCTGCAGGCTCCTCCCGTTTCGGTTATAATACGGAGTAGCCCTGCCGGTCTCGCGGGGCTGTGTTTGGATTCCCACACCGCCGCTTTGGCTTCAAGGTGACGTATGCACTTCCGCAAACCCTCTTCGACTTCCGATGACTCCCGTTCGCGCAGGCGCCCCAAGCGCTCGCGCGCACCCAGGGACCGCGAACTGACCCAGGCAGACCTCGAGCTCATCCCCGAGATTGGCTATGGGCACTTCGCCGATATGAGCGACGCCGACCTGCTGAAGACGGCAAAGAAGCTCAAGGTGAACGTGGACGGGCTGCGGCGCTCCGAAGTGGAGGAGTTGTGCCTCGTCGAGACCAACCGAGAGCGCGGAGCCGAGTACCGGACGGGCGTCCTCGAACTGATGCCCGACGGGTGGGGCTTCCTTCGCCGAGAGACGTACCGCGTCTCTCCCGAAGACGTTTACGTGAGCCAGTCCCAAGTTCGCCGCTTCAAGCTCCGAGCCGGCGATGTGGTCTTCGGCCAGATTCGACCACCGAAAGAGGGCGAGAAGTACGGAGGCCTGCTGCGCGTCGAGTCCATCAACGGCTTTTTCACCGAGTCCGAGCGGATTCAAAACCGACCGGATTTCGACAAACTCACCCCGATCTTCCCCGAGGAGCGCCTCAAGATGGAGATCGGGGCGGAAGGCATTGCCGCCCGGATCATCGACCTCATCTGCCCGATCGGGAAAGGGCAGCGGGGCCTGATCGTCTCGCCGCCGAAGGCGGGGAAGACCAGCCTCCTAAAGACCA
Organism: Armatimonadota bacterium; assembly: GCA_037446435.1. GTDB lineage: Bacteria > Armatimonadota > Fimbriimonadia > Fimbriimonadales > ATM1 > J051. The sequence continues at coordinate 3,376 of JBBIIO010000024.1, read as the reverse complement.
TCGCCAAGAGCGTTGAGACCAATCACCCGGAGTGCATCCTGATGGTGCTCCTGGTGGACGAGCGCCCCGAAGAGGTTACGGACATGCGCCGGTCCGTCCGCGGCCAGGTTATCAGCAGCACGTTCGACGAGCCGCCCGAGAACCACATGCGCGTTTCGGAACTGTGCCTGGAGCAGGCGCGCAGGCTCGTGGAGGTGGGGAACGACGTCGTGGTGCTTCTCGACAGCATTACCCGCATGGCCCGGGCGAGCAACCTGACGGTGAACCCAAGCGGGCGCACCCTGTCCGGCGGCTTGGACCCCTCGGCGATGTACCGCCCGCGGCGGTTCTTCGGCTCTGCGCGCAACATCGAGGAAGGTGGTAGCCTTACCATCATCGCGACCGCACTGATTGACACCGGCAGCAAGATGGATGACGCGATCTTCGAGGAGTTCAAGGGGACGGGCAACATGGAACTGGTGCTCGACCGCGACCTCGCAGAGCGCCGCATCTGGCCCGCGATTGACGTGAAACGCAGTTCAACCCGCGCCGAAGAGAAGCTCTTCGACGCCGACGACCTCGAGGCCGTGTACCAACTGCACCGCCTGCTCGCCAACCAGAGCCTGAACTACGAGGCGACGGAGTCGCTCATCAAGCTTCTGAAGCGGACGAAGTCGAACGCCGAGTTCCTGGCGAGCGTCGTGCAGAAGACCAGGAGCGTGGCAACGTGAGCGACCGACCATCCTTCTTCGACGACGACGACTTCGACGAGGAAGGCGCCTTCGACGAGCCGCCGGCGTTCTTCCCCGACGACATCAGCAGCCGAGGCTCCGGGGCGCCGGTCCCCGTGCGCGTCGAGGGCCTGTATGGAACCGAAGTAAGCACGAAAGACAACCGGAGCATCGTGCAGCGCTTCGTCCAATTGGAGGACAAGGATGAGCGCCGCCTGCAGGTGATGATTGGCCCGTTCGAGGCGATGGCGATCAGCATGGCGATGGAGGGCGCAAAGCCGGACCGGCCGCTGACCCACGACCTTCTGAAGACGTTCCTCGACCGCCTCGGCGCTGAACTGGACCGGGTCGTCATTGACGACCTGTGGAACGGCACGTACTACGCCAAGGTGTATCTCACCTTCGGGGACGAGGAGATCGAGATAGACTCCCGCCCCAGTGACGCGATCGCCCTGGCGCTGCGCTGCCACCCGGACCGCCCGAAACTGTACGTCTTGGAGTCGGTCTTCGAGGCGGCGGAGGAACGCCCGGAAGACTGACCCCCGCGTCGGGTACTATGCGGGGCTCACCGCAAGGTAGGACGGAGAAGTAGATGGCAACACGCATTCTGGTTTGTGACGACGAGCGGAGCATCGTTAGGCTGATCCAGGTCAACCTGGAACGGCAAGGCTGGGAGGTCATCCCCGCCTACGACGGCAAAGAGGGACTGGAGAAGATCCTGAAGGAGAAGCCGGACGTCGTTGTGCTCGACGTCATGATGCCCTACATGGACGGCTTTGAGGTGCTCAAGAACCTCCGCAGGGAGCCCGATACTCAGAACATCCCCGTGGTCATGCTCACCGCCAAGGCGCAAGACAAGGACGTGTTCGAGGGGTACCACTACGGCGCGGACGTGTACCTGACCAAGCCGTTCAACCCGATGGAACTGGTCACCTTCATCAAGCGCATCCTGCAGTCCGGCGGGGACGAAGACGGGCCGAAGCGCTACGAAATCTGATGCGCGCAGCTGAACCGGCAGCCGCCCCAGACCGTAGAATGGGTAGGACGGAACGCTGATGTCGAAACTGACGAACTGGAAAAGCCTCGTAACCCTCGCGCTCGCCGTTAGCGGCGTTGCCTTCGCGGCGGTGCTGGTCGTTCGTAGGATGAAGGAGAGCGGAGCAGGCCTTGAAGGCATGATTGACGACGCCTCGACTTCTGCCGAGACAAGAGCGACGAACTGCAGAAACTCATCGAAGGCGAGGCCGAGCCGGCGACATAACCTTCCGGCGTCCACCCGGCCGCCGGGGGACCATCCTGTGGTCTGCGGGGCATATCCCCGTTGTTTTGGGAGGATTAAAGACCCCCTTGAAAAGGACTTGACATCTTGGAGCGGGGGGGGGTATACAGGCGTTAGAGAGGCGTGTTGATGAGCACGCAACAACGTACATATGCTCGCAGATTAGGAGGCAAACAGGAATGAAGCGAATCGAACGAATCCGTGCCCTCACCATGGTGGAAGCGCTCGTCATCCTCGCGATCATCGCGATGCTCACGGCGCTCGTCTATCCGGTTTTCGGACACTTGAAGCGGAAGATGAAGGTCTTCACCTCGATGCGGCAACTTCGTGACATTCACGTTGGCGTGGAGTTGTACCGCCACGAGTACGGTGGGGTGGACGTGTTCCACTCTTACCGGTCATTCTACACGCTGGCGATCCCGCTTCCGGAGATGACGCTGCCGTTCAATCCACATTTGCCGGGCATTGACCATCGCTCGAACACCTGGGTCAGCCCTTGCGGCAACCGGGACCCGCTTCTTGCGGATCGCCACCTAACGACCTTTGGTGGTTTTCACGGCTGGATCCAGTACACCGCCCAAATGTATGACCCGCGGTTTCTAGACGGGCCCGGTTGGGATCTGAGGGCTCATTACCTGGACTACATCCCAAGGTACCGTTCGAACATCGCTTTGGCGGTTGACACCAACTGCAACCCGAGAGGAACGAGGATGGGGGCTCCATTGACGAGGAAGCGCGGCATCGCGCTCCTGCTATCGGGCCAGGTCGTAAACAAGTACTCGACGGGCGATGCAACCAGGTTGGAGTGGTACTCTGACCCACCGGATTGACGACATTTTCACAACTTCACTCACAAGATACAAAGGAGGAAAAGATCATGAACAGAACATTGAGAAAATTGATGAAGGCCCTCGGTCTGCTGGTGCTGCCTGCAATGGTGGCACTCGGGTATCTGACCAGCTTCTCTCAGGGCATCCCACCGCAATCGCCGTGCGGGAACCTGCCGGGCCAGGAGCACCGATGCTCGACCGGCCTCGGAGGGTGCGACACCCACCGCATCTGCGAGGAGGAGGGTTGCTTGGGAAAGACGTGGCAAACGTACTGCTGCTATCACGACGCGCAAGGCAAATGTGTTCAAGTGCGAGGGGGCTGGGAGTGCTGTCCGCTCGACCCGCCCTCTTGGAAGGCAATCTGCGAGGAACAGTATCGCGACGTGAACAAGGTGTGTTTCGGTGACACCAACTGCCAATACCCGTAGGACTCCGCAGGGAGCCCGATACTCAGAACATCCCCGTGGTCATGCTCACCGCCAAGGCGCAAGACAAGGACGTGTTCGAGGGGTACCACTACGGCGCGGACGTGTACCTGACCAAGCCGTTCAACCCGA
>JBBIIO010000023.1:0-39061 GCA_037446435.1 Armatimonadota bacterium | reverse complement strand
TGCACGACCGATCGCCTCGCGGGAACAGGCTCGCGGGACGCTCGCCCTCCCTCAGAGAGCTCGCCCTCCCTCAGAGAGAACACCAGCCGTCGCATGCCCGCAGGGAGCGTGAGCGTCTCGCGAACACCACTTGATGCACGACCGATCGCCTCGCGGGAACAGGCTCGCGGGGACGCTCGCCCTCCCTCAGAGAGCGACAAAGGGCTCGCGGGACGCTCGCCCTCCCTCAGAGAGCGACAAAGGGCTCGCGGGACGCTCGCCCTCCCTCAGAAGGTCGCCGGCGCCCGGCTTCCAAAGGACCCCACGCCAGCCCTCCGCAAGCGGGGAGGGGGTGCTTTCCACTCCCTTCGCGCAGGCGGCGAGGGCGCACCTGCTACTCCCTTCGCGTAGGCGGCTGGGGTGCGAAGAAGCGGGTGTTGGCTTCCGGCTCCAGGTCGCGCAACAGTTCCTCGACGAGCGCCCGCGCCTCGCTCTCCAAGAAGAATGCCCCTGCGACTTCGCCCTGCCAGATGTCTTGAATCACCCATCGAGGCACAGGAAGGAACAGGATGCGCTCCGGCGGCGTGATTCGCACCGACAGCACGGTTGCGCTCGTTGCGGGGTCGGGGAACACGAACTCGCAGATGACGGCGTCCGGCTCGAAGTGCGTCGCGCCGACTTGCGGTTGTCCTTTGTCCTGCGCCTCGACTAGTGTCTGGCGGTCGTACTCGCCTTCGCCTGGCGGCTGCCCCTTCAGGAGGCGCTCGAAGATGCCCATCTTCTTTTCGGCGGCCCACTCGGCAAGCCTCAGCATGGAGTTAGGATACTTGGTTGTGGCGGCGCGCGGGGGCGGGGTAAACTATGCGCTCGCGGGGAGATGCCCGAGCGGCCAAAGGGAGCAGACTGTAAATCTGCCGGCTGATGCCTACGCAGGTTCGAATCCTGCTCTCCCCACCATGCTTGAGCCTTTGTAGCTCAGAGGTAGAGCATCCCCTTGGTAAGGGGAAGGTCACGGGTTCGATTCCCGTCAAAGGCTCCATTCGCGGCTCCGCTTCGGCCCTACGGCCGCGGGATGACGTTTCCGCCCATGTATGGCTGCAGGGCGTCTGGGATGACGACGGTGCCGTCGGGCTGCGCGTACGTCTCAAGCAGAGCAGCCATCAACCTCGGCAGCGCGACGCCGCTGGCGTTGAGCGTGTGGACGAAGTCCGGCTTCTCGCCGTACCCCGGGCGGTAGCGGATGTTCGCTCGCCGAGCCTGGAAGTCGGTGAAGTTGCTCACGCTGCTCACCTCGAGGTACTTCTCGACGCCGGGCGCCCACACTTCGAGGTCGTACTGCTTCGCGTTGGAGAACCCCATCTCGCCGGTGCACATGAGCGTAACGCGGTAGTGAAGACCCAAGGCGCGGAGAACAGACTCCGCGTCTTCGCGAAGCGACTCGAGCTCGTTGTAACTCGTCTCCGGTCGGACGAACTTGACGAGTTCCACCTTGTCGAACTGGTGCACGCGCAGCAGGCCGCGCGTGTCCTTCCCCGCCGCGCCCGCCTCGCGCCGGAAGCAGCCCGAGAACGCAGCGTAGCGAATCGGCAACGCCTCCCCGTCGAGAATCTCGTCCTGATAGAGGTTCGTAACCGGCACCTCGGCGGTCGGAATCAGGAACAGCTCGTCACGGTCAAGCCTATACAGGTCCTCCTCGAACTTCGGCAGTTGTCCGGTGCCTAAGAGGCTCTTTCGGTTCACCAGGAAGGGCGGATAGACTTCCGTGTAGCCGTTCTGCCTTGTTTGCAGGTCGAGCATGAAGCTGATGAGTGCGCGTTGAAGCCTCGCGCCGAAACCGATAAACGCGAGGAAGCCGCTGCCCGCCACCTTTGCGCCGCGGGCGAAGTCAACGAGTTGGAGTTCCGTTGCGATGTCCCAATGAGGTCGCGGCTCGCACGGCAGCGTTGGTTTCTCGCCCCACTCAGAGACAACGACATTGTTTTCTTCTCCCTTGCCCTCTGGAACGCTCTCGTGCGGAAGGTTGGGGAACTGCAATTCCAGTTCTTGCAGCGCCTCATCTCGTTCACGGAGGGACTCCTCGATGGTTTCGATGGACTCCTTCAGTCCCGGCGCTTGGGCGCGCATGCGGTCTGCAGCGGGCTTGTCACCGCTTCGCATCAAGTTGCCCACCTGGCGGCTGACGGTATTGAGTTTGGCTCGTCGCTGCTCGACCTCGGTGAGCAGCTCTCTCCACCTGCGGTCGAGTTCGAGGAACTCCTCGATGGGCACTTCGACGCCCTTCTTGCGCGCCAATTCGCGCACGCGGTCAGGCTCCTTTCGTATGAGTTGGCGATCCAGCACGGCGCAGTCTTACCCGCTCGGGACTACGTGTTGAGCGATTCCGCCCTCTCGATGTCCAGCTTCATCGGAAGCTCGACATGGAAGGTAGACCCGACGCCGACCTCCGATTCAGCCCACACCCTTCCGAGGTGGATTTGCTCAACGAGGTGCTTGACGAGATACAGCCCTAGCCCTGTGCCGTAGATCTTACGGTTGTCCTCGGTGTGCACTCGATGGAAGCGGTCGAACACCTTGGGGAGGTGGTCCTTCGGGATTCCGATGCCCTGGTCTGCGACGGACATGTGCACCTTCTCGTCTGACGCTTCCAGCCTCACCCTGACCTGCCCCCCTTCCGGTGAGTACTTGATGGCGTTGCTGATGAGGTTGGTGAGCACTTGGTCGATCTTGTCCTCATCCGCGACGATGCTCGGGAACTCTTCGGGCGCCTCGAGGACGAGTTGATGCCGGTTCGAGGCTTGCTGCTGAATCATGACGACCTTTTGAGCGAGGCGCTTGAGGTCAACCTCTGTGTAGTGCGGCTTCAGGCTCTCGCCCGCCTCGATGCGGGCGATGTTGAGCAGGTCGTTGATCAGGCGCGTCAGTCGGTCGCACTCATGGTCAATGATGACGTAGAACTCGCGCCGGTCCTCTTCGGGGAAACTGTCGTCCGCTAGCAACGTGCTGATGAAGCCCTTGATCGCGGTGAGCGGTGTTCGCAACTCGTGAGACACCGTTGCAACGAACGCGCTCTTCATGCGTTCGATGTTCTTCAGTTCGGTAACGTCGTTCAGAATCGCAACGGTTCCGATTTGGCGGCCGTCTTCCGCGCGCACTTGCGCAGCCTGAGCATGGAACACGCGCTCGTGGCCGTCGGTTACGATGGAGAGTTCGATAGCGGGGGCGGTTTCTCGTCCTTCGCCTGTATCCTCAATGAGTTGCTGAACCGCCTCGCTTGCCACAACGTCCCGGAAGTCCTTGCCGACGCTCTCTCCCTTCGGGTCGAAGATGGAGCGGGCGCTCGCGTTCATTTGGAGGATGCGACCGTCCGGGCTGATGAGGACGAGCCCGGCGTAGAGGCTTTCGATCGTGTGAAGGAGTTCCTCCTTCTCTTCCACGATCTCTTGGTACATTCGGAGGTTGGAGATGACCGCAGCGGCGCTCTTCGCCATTCTTTCGAGCAGGCGCACGTCCTCATCGGTGAACTGCTCTCCGTGTCGTTTGTTAAACGCGTGGAGCACGCCGATCGTCGTTCGGTCAATGACCCGGTTTTCGTCATCCCGCTTTTCGATTACCAGCGGGACCGTTACGCCGTTGGTGACACGAAGGATTGAGAACGGGTCTTCGGCAGCCTCCTCGTCCCTGACGGGGTCGGAGAAGATGACCGGTTTGCCCTCTCGGAACACCTTGCCCGAGACGCCGTGCGTTGCGCGCAGTCGGAACATGCTGAGCAGGTCTTCGTCCACGCCGTAGGCAGGCGGGATGCCCATGAGTTCACCCGCCTCGCGGTCGAAGAACATCATCACAACCTTGTCCGCCTGTAGGATCATGGCGATGCGATGCACCAGTCGCCGGAGAGTGGTATCGAGTTCCGTGATAGGCGCAGCTTCAACGGCTGCGTCCGCCACGGGTCGGGCGGTCATGCGTTGAGATTTGAGGTCCTCGACCTCGCGCTCCCGTTCAGCGAGCGCCTGCTGGAGTTCAGCCAGCATCCGACGGAGTTCCTCAGGCGTTAGGTTGTCAAGACTGTCAAGCCCCATAGGTGTCTGCATGTCCTCGTGCTTTGACGGAAGAAACCCGCCAAGCGTTCGATTATACCGAGGGTGGGCACGCTCAAACCGGCATCCTCGCCTGGTCGGCTGCGGCGATGGTCGGCTATACTGTGTTCGGTAACGCCAACATCATGAGTTCCCGTCTCGCAGAGATTCCGATTCTGCTGGTGGACAGCCCACTCTTACCCCACGAGTTGCTGCCACTTCGACTGAGCGAACCCGCCAGCATCGAGATGCTCGAGCATTGCCAGAGAAACGGCGTCCCGTTTGGCGTTTGTTTTTTGCGCGAGGGCGGCGACGACGAGCCGATACCGTATCTCATCGGCTGCACCGTGAGGATCGTGCAGCAATCCGCTGGTGACGACGGCGCGCTGAACGTCGTACTGGCTGGAGAGGATCGCTTCCGCATCCGAAGTCTGAACCGCACCGCCCGGAGATACTTGGTCGCGCGCGTGGAGCCGCTCGTAGACGAGCCATGGGAGTACTGCCCGCAAACCGACTGGCTGCTCACGCAAGTGCGCGATGCGTTTCGCATGTTTCTCGACATTCGATTCGGCTGCCCTGAACTTCGCATTGAAGTCGCTTTCCCCGACGACCCATGCACGCTGTCGTTCGCCGTGGCGTCCTACCTCACGTTGGATCCGATGCAGAAGCAGCGGATGCTGGACAACACCAACATCGAGGAGCGGCTGACCGAGGTTCTGCGGCTGATAGAGGCAGAGGCGCTCGCAAGTGTTCAAACGGCGCGGACTGCGGTAGAGGAGTTCGCCTCGCTCATCAGCCTGAACTGACCTCAGCCGCCGGGTCGAGACCTGCCTCAGCCATTTCGATTGCTCGCATCACGGCGCGCGCCTTGTTGTGACACTCTTCCCACTCTCTCTCGGGCACGCTGTCGAACACGATCCCCGCTCCCGCCTGCACGTGCGCTACGTCGTCCTTGAGGAACACCGTTCGGATCGCAATCGCCATGTCCATGTCGCCGTTGAAGCCGAAGTAGCCGACTGCGCCGGCGTAGCAGCCGCGCCTGGTCGGCTCCAACTCTTCGATGATCTCCATCGCTCGCACCTTCGGCGCACCTGAAACCGTGCCCGCGGGGAAGCAAGCGCGAAGGACGTCGAACGCGTCCATCCCCTCTCGCGCAACTCCGGTTACATCGCTCACGATGTGCATCACGTGGCTGTAACGCTCGACGATCATAAAGTCGTTGACGCAAACGCTACCCGGCTCGGAGATGCGCCCGACGTCGTTTCGACCCAGGTCAACCAGCATGATGTGCTCCGCTCGCTCTTTCTCGTCGGCGAGCAACTCGCGCTCAAGCTGTTCATCCTCCTCTTCGGTTGCGCCCCGGGGTCGCGTGCCTGCGATTGGGCGAACGCGCACGCGGCGATCCTTCAGCGTTACCAGAATCTCAGGAGAGGCGCCAACCACATCGTACTCTCCGAAGCGCAGCAAGTACATGTACGGCGAGGGGTTGAGGCTTCGAAGTGCGCGATACAGCGTGAGCGGGTGCGCGTGAAATGGAGCGCTGAACCGCTGACTGATGACCATCTGCACGCCGTCGCCCGCCCGAATCAGCTCGATGGTCCTCCTCACCGCCTCCTCATAGGCGTCGCGGCTCATGTTCGAAGTAAAGCTCTGCGCTTCGCCGCGGTGCTGCGGTAGTGCAGGCAGAGGCGCACGCAATCGCTCGACGATGGAAGCAATCTCCGCCGCTGCGTGGTCGTAACTTCCGGGCTGGTCGTCTGCGTGGCTGATGACCAGTATCCGATTGCGAGCATGGTCGAACGCGACTATCGTCTCGCAAAGGAACATCGCCACGTCGTCACACTCGAGGTCGTCTACCGTCATGTTCGGCAAGCGCTCAAAAAAGCGAACGATGTCATACGACAGCATCCCCACCGCGCCGCCCGTGAACGGCGGTAGCCCCTCGACGCGCGCGCAGCCTCTGTCCTGGACAAGCGGGCGGAGTACGTCGAGCGGTGTCTGCTCGTCGGCGACGACGATCGCCTCGCCGTCCAGAAGCCCGGCGCGCCCTCGGGTTCGCAGGAAGCGAGCGCGCCGACCGGTCCCGCCCGGCTGAGCGTCGCTCGGCACGCCGATAAAGCTCCACCTCGCTAGCGACTCGCCACCGGTAACCGACTCGAGTAGAAAACTGCGCGCCCGATCGTGGGCGAGCTTCCAGTAGGCGCTGGTAGGCGTCTCGAGGTCGGCGAGCAGTTCTGCGTAGACGGGTACCCGCTTCCCTCCGCGCGCCAGCCTCGCTACCTCATCCCGGTCTGGTCGGAGCATCAGGCGGAGTATAGTCGCCAGACGGCATCATCCTCGGCTCTCGACGAGGGAGGACGTGCAGTGGCCGCAGCGCGTCGCATCCACCGGAATCTCCATCTTGCAGAAAGGGCACGCTTGAGCGGTCGGGGCGGGGGCGGGCGCCTCCTCGGTGCGAAGACGCTTCAGCCGGTTCATCGCTCGAACAACCAGGAATAGCACAAACGCGACGATGAGGAAACTGATGACCGCGTTGACGAACAGGCCGTAGTTCAGCGTGACCGCCCCAGCCTTGGCCGCTTCCTCGATGGTCAGATATGGGCCGAGGGCGCCTCCCTCGCGAAGCACGATGAACTGCTGCGAGAAGTCAACGCCGCTGGTAAGCAGGCCGATCAGCGGCGTCATCACGTCCTTCACCAGCGAGTTGACGATTGACGTGAACGCGGCACCGATGACGATGCCCACCGCCATGTCCACCATGTTCCCCTTCAAGGCGAACTCTTTGAACTCTTTCAGCATCCTTCACTCCTCTTCTGCTCGAGTAGCTTCCGCGCGCGCCACGAGCACGCATCAGCCTCGGCATCCCCATCTTATCACGACAGCGCAAGCGCCCCTCGGCGCCCGGCGCGGCGCATTAGAACAAACCGCTGATCCGCCCGCTTGCATCCACATCCATGCGCGCGGCTGCCGGTTCCGACCCCAACGCAGAACGGCAGGTTCTCAAGGTGGTGCCGCACCGCAGCCTGCTATTGGGCGTGATCGCAGGCTTCATATGAGCCACCCGTCCTTCGCTCCCTTCCGGCATAGGTCAGTTTGCCCTTCAAGCGACCGAGCGGCTCAAACTCTTCCCGGGGACGACCCCGCTTCCTCGGCGACCTGCAGAATCGGCTTGGGCTTGGCGCTCTGGGCGATTTTAAGGCTGTTCATTGCTGCGAAAACTCGTGGAAAGCCGGGTGGTTCTGTGCAACGCAGCCGCCCTCCCGGCGATAGTATAATGCCAACCAGCGGACGAGGAGCGTTCCGACAACCATGCGAAGATTCTTCTACTGGCTCAAGGCTCTTTTCAATCGCATGATGAACCGGCTTGAAGACCCGGACGTCATGCTCGACCAGGCACGCCGAGACATGCAGGAGGCGCTGCGGGACAACAAGGAGAAGGCCGTCCAGGCCATCACCCAGCGCAACAACCTCCAGGCGATGGTCAACGAGCACACCCAGCGGGTTACCCAACTGGAGCAGCAGGCGGTCATGGCGCTGAAGCAGGGGAACCGCGACCTCGCCCGCCAGTTCCTGCGGGAGAAGGCAAACTACGCAGCCACGCTCGAGAGCCTGAAGACCTCTCTCATCCAGGCGAACGAGACGGTCGAGATGGTGAAACTCGCCATCCGCCGCCAAGAGGAGGAGACGCGGAAGAAAACCGCCGAGGCGCTCGCCATGAAGGCGCAGTACAAGCAGGCGCAGATTGAAACCTCCATCAACAAGGCGCTCGAGGGGTTCACCACCGAGGCCCAGTTCGGTACGTTTGAAGCCGCCGCCGAGCGAATCCGCGACGCGCGAAGCGAAGCCGCCGCCCGCCAAGAGATGATGCAAGCCAGCATCCAAGGCAAGATCATGCAGATGGAGGACCAGGCGGTCGACTATCAGGCGGAGGAGGAGTTGAAGCAACTTGAGGAGCGCCTGGGCCTCTCAACCTCGGGCGAAGCGCAGCCGCAGTCCGTCGAAGCGAGCGGCGACGTCGAGTCGGAACTCAGCGAATTGGAACAGCGGCTCAACCAGTCGGAGCGGCCGGAGGGATAGCCGCCTGATGGTCGCCCTCGCGGCGGTCGCGCTCGTAGGGCAAGGCCTTGCGGCAGACCTCCGCGCCACCCTGTCCGCGCCCGAGCTGAAGGGCGCGGTCGTCTCAGCCCACGCGATTGCGCTGGATGGCGAGGAGCTGTTCTCCTCTTCCCCGGATCGCCCCCTCGTTCCCGCCAGCACGATGAAACTGTTCACCGCCGTCTTCGCGCTTGAGACCCTCGGGGCGCAGCACCGCCCGCGGACGACGGCATGGCGCCATCGCGGTACGGTCTACCTGCAAGGACTCGGCGACCCGGGCCTGACGGTCGAAGAGCTCCTGTGGCTCGCGCAGATGCTCGAGGTCCGACCCGAGGAGCGCGCCCTCTTCGACGACAGCCTGTTCGGCAAAGGGCGCATCGGGCCCGGTTGGGAGGCGGACGACCTGCACCGAGGGTACGCCACCCAGGTCTCTCCGCTCACGGTCAACGGCGGCAAGGCGACGCTGATGGCGACCGCAGGCAGAGCCTGGCTCGAGCCGAGGAACTTTGGCGTGCGGATCACAGGCACGATCGCTCCCGGTGCGGGGGACGTGCGCTTCGCGCGAGACCAAGGCTCCTGGACGCTCCGGGTTTGGGGTCGTGCGCCGGAGGGAGAGGTCGTGCGGGTGGGCGCCATCAGCCTCCCCGACCCCGGCCTCTGCGCGGCGCGAGTGTTTCACAAGGGGGCGACGAGAGCCGGGGCGCTCGAACCTCCGCGCACGTTCGTTCCAGCCGACTCGCCCGGAGTGCGCTATCCGATCGGCTCCGTGGGTGAGGAATTGGTCTTCATCGAGCCGCGCACGGTGTCCGAGTTGCTTGTGAGTGTGCTACAAGACAGCGACAACGCGTACGCCGAGACGCTGCTACGACTCGCCTCGCTTCAGCGGCGTGGGAGCGGCGAGTGGTCGGTGGCATCGAAGGCGATGGAGGACTTCGCTCGGACCATCGGCATCCCCGCGGGCGCGCTCCGAGTGGTGGACGGTAGCGGCCTCTCGCGCCAGGGGCGCGTGACCGCGAAGGCGCTCACTACGCTGCTGCGGTTCGCCGCGACGCAGCCGTACTTCGACACGCTGCTCGAAGCGATGGCGCGGCCGGGCGTGGGCACCCTTGAGAAGCGGCTGGACGGCGTTACCGTCTTCGCGAAGACCGGCTCGATGTCGGGCGTCTCGGCGCTTGCGGGTATCGTAACGGCGGCAGACGGAAGAGAGGTCGCCTTTGCCGTCTTGATGAACGGGATGTCGTCAACCGCCGCCGCGCGGCGGGCGCAAGACGCCTTCGTTTCCCGTCTGTCGCTTGGAGAGAACGATGCTGCAAGAGGGAGAGCGGTTTCCGGACTTTGACCTACCCGACCAGAGCGGCGAGCGCGTGCGGCTCGACGACCTGCTCGGCTCACCGTTCGTCGTCTACTTCTATCCCAAGGACGACACGAGCGGCTGCACCGCCGAGGCTTGCGGCTTCCGCGACCGAATGCCCGACCTACCGATTCCGGTGCTCGGCGTCAGCCCGGACTCCGTAGAGAGCCATGTGCGCTTCGCGGCGAAGTACGGCTTGAACTTTCGCTTGCTCGCAGACACCGAGCGCTCCCTCATCGAGGCGTGCGGGCTTTGGGTCGAGAAAAGCATGTATGGGCGAAAGTACATGGGCGTTCATCGAAGCACGTTTCTGGTCGGCAAAGACGGCAAGGTTCTCAGAGCTTGGCACGATGTGAAGCCGGCAACTCATCCCGAAGAGGTCGTGGAGGCGGTTCGTGAGATTCTCGACTAAGGTCATTCGCGTCGGTCAAGACCCCCAACCGCCACACTACGCGGTGATTCCGCCGCCCATGCAGTCGGCGACTTTCTACTGGCCCGACCCGGACAACCCGCCCGACTTCGACTACACCCGCGCGGGCAATCCCACTCGCCACACCCTCGAGCAGGTGTATGCGGCGATTGAGAACGCACGGCACGGGCTTGCGCAAGCCACGGGCATGGCGGCGATAACGACTGCCTGCTCGCTGCTTCGCCCGGGCGACCACCTGCTCGCGCCGAGCGACATTTACGGCGGGACGTACCGGCTGTTCGAGACGTTCTTGAAGCCGATGGGCATCGAGGTTACGTATGCCGACGCCACCGACCATGACGCCCTGTCCGCCGCCTTGAAGAGCAACACGCGGATGGTCTGGTTGGAGACGCCGACGAACCCAACGCTCGAGATTGTTGACATCGAGCGATGCACCGCCGTTGCGAAGAGCGCAGGTGCGCTTTCCGTGATGGACAACACGTTTGCAACGCCCTACCTGCAGAACCCGCTCGACCTCGGCTGTGACATCGTGATGCACTCGACGACGAAGTACATCAACGGGCATAGCGACGTGGTTGGCGGCGCGCTGATGTGGAACGACGGCGCCCTAACCGAGCCGCTGACGCTGTACGCGAAGAGCGCAGGCAACACGCCAAGCCCTTTCGACTGCTGGCTGACCCTGCGGGGGCTGAAGACGCTGCCGGTGAGGATGGATCGTCATGTTCAGAACGCACAAGCGGTCGCGAACTTCCTCGCGTCGCATCCGAAAGTTGAGCGCGTGTACTATCCGGGCCTGGCGTCGCATCCCGGGCATGAGATCGCCAAGAGGCAAATGCGCGGATTCGGCGGCATGGTGTCGTTCACGGTTCGCGGCGACGCCGCCGCTGCGCTCGAAGTCGCATCTCGGCTTCAGGTCTTTCTTCTCGCGGAGTCGCTCGGCGGGGTTGAGTCGCTGGTTTGCTATCCACCGAAGATGTCGCACGCCGCCATGAGCGAAGAGGAGCGCCTCTCCCGCGGCATTCCACCGAACCTGCTTCGGCTAAGCGTGGGGATCGAGGACGAAGAGGATTTGATTGAAGACCTGGAGCAGGCGCTTCGTTGAGGACCTCCGACCGCATGCCCCTCGACCTCTCGCACCTCAACCCCGAGCAGCGTCGCGCTGTTGAGCACCCCGGAGGGCCGCTGCTCATCTTCGCCGGTGCCGGAACGGGGAAGACACGGGTAATCACATATCGCATAGCAAAGCTGCTCGAAGGCGGGGTCGCGCCGAACCGAGTGCTCGCCGTTACGTTCACCAACAAGGCAGCGAACGAGATGAAGGAGCGAATCGCCGCGCTCGTCGGTCCCGCAGCGCGCGCCTTGTGGATGGGCACGTTCCACAGCATCTGCGGTCGCATGCTCCGCCAACGCGGACACGCAATCGGCATTGACCCGAACTTCGTAGTTTACGACGACGCCGACCAGATCTCCCTAATCAAGCAACTTATGAAGGGAAAGAACCTCGATGGCGAATCGCTCCAGCCGCGCGCCATCCTGTCGGCTATCAGCAGGGCGAAAGAGCAACTCCTTTCGCCTGAAGAGTTCGACGCGCACGCGGCGGGCTACCTTGAGGGCGTCGCCGCGATGCTCTATCCAGAGTACAACCGCGCGCTACGGCGCAACAACGCGCTCGACTTCGACGACATGCTGCTGTTCGCTGTGCGCATGATGCAGGAACGAAGCGACGTTGCATCGCACTATCAAAGCGCGTTCGAGCATGTGCTCGTTGACGAATTCCAGGATGTGAATCTGGTGCAGTATCGCCTCGTGCAGTTGCTTTCTGCGCGACATCGAAACGTTACCGTGGTCGGCGACGACGACCAGAGCATCTACTCGTGGCGCGGCGCCGACGTGCGCCACATCCATCAGTTCGGCGTTGACTTCGAGGGCGCAGCCGTTGTGAAACTGGAGCGTAACTACCGCTCGACGCAGAACATCCTAACCGCTGCGAACGCGGTCATCGAGCAGAACTCCCGCAGAGCGAGCAAACGCCTGTTTACCGACGCCGGTCCCGGCGCGCCCGTTACCGTTACGGAAACGGGCACCGAAGAGGACGAAGCGATGTTGGTGGCAGACACAATCCTGAAATGCGTGCGCGAGAAGGGGCGCAGGTTCGGCGACTTCGCAGTCCTCTATCGCACGAACGCGCAAAGCCGTGCACTCGAGGAGGCGTTCATGATGATGCGCATCCCGCACGCTCTCATCGGCGGCATCCGCTTCTACGAGAGAAAGGAAATCAAAGACGCCCTCGCCTACTTACGCCTTGTGGTGAACCCGGACGACGACGTCAGTTTTCGCCGAGTTGTCAACGAGCCGACACGCGGAGTCGGCGCGGCGAGCCTCGAGCGCATCGAGGCGGCGGCTCGCGAGCGCGGATGTTCGCTATGGGGCGCGATCGCCTCCGGCGTCGAAGGGCTGACGCCCAAAGTAGCTCGCGGTGTGAGCGCCTTTAGTGCGGCGATTCAGTCGGTCCGAGACTATTGGGAAGGGCGGCAAAAGCAGGGCGCGCACGAAACCGAGCCGCTGCTGCGAATGCTGTTGAAGGAGAGCGGCATATTGGACGCGCTGCGGCGAGACGGCTCCGCTGACGCCGAGGATCGGCTCGACAACCTGCAAGAGTTGCTCAACGTCGCCGCCCACCACGACGATACCGCCGACGAGCCGGGCCCCGTTACGTTCTTGCAGGAGGTCGCGCTTGTTTCTGACCAAGACACGATCGAGGAACAGAGGGACGATTCGCAGGGCGTAGTAACCCTGATGACCGCGCACACGGCAAAGGGTCTCGAGTTTCCGGTCGTGTTCGTCGTTGGGCTGGAAGAAGGCGTCTTCCCGCATAGCCGGTCACTGATGACGAACGAGGAGATCGAGGAGGAGCGCCGCCTTTGCTACGTGGCGATGACGCGCGCGCAGGAGGAGTTGCACCTCACCTACGCGACGCGTCGCTACTCGTATGGGAGAACGGGCTTCAACGATCGGAGCCGCTTCCTCGACGCGATCCCGATTGAGGTTCGCTCGAGCCTGCTCTCCGCCCCCGCCGATGTCCCGACTCGCTCGGATCTGGCGGCGGTGTCCGGCCGGCGCCTAACTTCCTCACCACCGCCGTCCCGCCCGTTGAAGGCTCCGGAGTGGAAGCCGCCGTTCGAGGTTGGGCAGCAGGTTCGCCACCCGAAGTTCGGCGTCGGGATGGTCGTCTCTTGCGTTCCGACCCGCGGCGACTGCGAGGTAACCGTCCTCTTCCCCGGCGACGTGGGGCAGAAACGGCTGCTGGCTGGCGTCGCGAAGCTGGAAGCGGTCTGAATCGTCCGACCTGTCCAGCCTGTCCGACCCGTCGGTACGGATATAATCGGCACAGGAGAAAGAGAATGCCACGCTACCACAGACTCGGTCAGTTGCCTCCCAAGAGGCACATCGTCTTTCGAAAGCCGGACGGGGGGCTCTACTATGAGCAGGTGCTCGGCGTGCATGGCTTCAGCGGCATCCAGAGCATCACCTACCATATCAACATGCCCACGCGCGTCGCGGCTTGGGAGCCAAAAGGCAGCGTCAAACCGCAGTGGGTCGAGCACGAGCCTCTCCGCCACCGCCACCTCAAGACGAAGCGGATGAAACCATGCGGAGACCCAATCAGCGGGCGCATCGCCCAAATGGGAAACGAGGACGTCATCTGGCACTTCTGTTGGGCGCAAGACCAGATGGACTACTTCTTCAAGAACGCCGACGGCGACGAGCTAATCTTCGTCCACGACGGTAGCGGCGTTCTCGAGTCCATGTACGGCATCCTGCGATACAAGCCTGGGGACTACCTTGTGATCCCACGTGGAACCACGTATCGGCTTGTGATGGATGCGCCTCCCACGCGCATGATCGTCATTCAAGCGCGAGGGCACATTGAAATCCCCCGTCGTTATCGAAATGAATATGGTCAGCTGCTTGAGCACGCGCCCTTCATGGAGAGAGACATCCGTCCACCAGAAGAGCTTGTTACACACGACGAGAAGGGTGAGTTCAAAGTGCTCATGAAAGCGGGGAACGAGCTTACGGAGTACACCTACGACTATCACCCCTTCGATGTAGTCGGTTGGGATGGGTTCGTGTATCCGTGGGCATTCAACATCAACGACTTCAGCCCGATCACCGGCGAGTTGCACATGCCGCCGCCGATTCATCAAACGTTCCACGCGGATGGCTTTGTAGTCTGCAGTTTCTGCCCGCGCATGCTCGATTTTCATCCTGAGGCGGTACCCGTTCCGTACGTGCACTCGAACATTGACAGCGACGAGGTGCTGTACTACTGCAACGACAAGTTCGGCTCGCGAAAAGGCATCGAGGAAGGAAGCATCACGCTACACCCAACCGGAATCCCGCATGGCCCGCAGCCCGGCGTCGTCGAGGCGTCACTCGGCGCAAAGCGAACCGAGGAGCTCGCGGTGATGATGGACACCTACCGTCCGCTCAAGATGACGAAGGACGCGCTCGCAATCGAGGACGACTCGTATTGGAAGTCGTGGAAGCAGGAGCAGAGGAGTTGACGGACGTCCGTTCTCGCCTCTTCGTCGGTGCAGGTCTCGTGTTTCTTGTGTTGCTTGTTGCGATCACAAATCGATTCGATGCGAGGACTGTCGACGGCGCGCTATTAGTTCTCGATCGTTGGACAGGTGTTCTCTGGATGTTCGGACAATCCCCTTTCCCGTTAGACGGAGAAGAGGAGCAGCGCGCGGAGAAAACCAGGTCTGTACTCACGTGGCTCTCCATCGGGGGCCTCGTTCTATCGGGGTGCTGCCGTCGTCGCGCAAGCGGTGAGCCTCGGAAGGCATCAAGCGGACGAGTTTCTCCAACGCTCGCGACGCGCCCATCACCGAGCGCATCTCGATCCAGTGCCCGAGCAACATGATGTCAATCAGCGTCGCCAGTTCCCAGAACAGTTGGTGCCCGGGGAATCCGAACACTACAGCCGAGCTGAAGAAGTACGCAACGCTGACGGCGAGCGCGATCAGCGTCATCATGCCCGGGCGCCTCGCCTTCGCCTCGCGAAGGAACCCGGACAGGAACGGCCACCCGCCGTAGAAGTAGACCGCGCTGGCAAACGCAAACTGCGCGTACCGGTCACCGGGAAAGGTGAAAGCGAACCCGAGAAGCTCCTGGATCATCGGGTCAAGCGCAAGGATCGGAACCGTCAAGACCAGCGAGAGCCAGAAGCGGGAGCGAAACGCCTCAACGTGGTGCTCGTGCTCGTCCCGGCTCGACTTCAGCTGCTGCTGGTGCTGGTGCTGGTGGTGTCCGCTCATTCCTTGGTCCTGCGGCTACCTCCCAGCGATGGTACCAGCCCGACGGCACAGGTACAATCGTGCGCGCCGGCGGAGCGGCGGACGTAGTACAAGCATGCCAGGATGGAACCGGAGCGATGATTGACACCAGCGCCTACCCCCTGTTGCGGAAGATCCTGAAGCCGTCCGACCTGCACGGCCTCACGCGCAAGCAACTCCACCAGGTCGCCAAGGAGGTGCGACAGGCAATCCTGGACAACGTCAGCAAAACCGGCGGGCACTTCGCCAGCAACCTCGGCACCGTCGAACTTACCGTCGCGCTCTACGCCACATACTCCATCCCGCCCGACATCGTCTGCTGGGACACGGGGCACCAGGCTTATCCGCACAAGATGCTGAGCGGGCGCCTCGACCAGTTCGACACTCTACGCAAGTACCGCGGAATCAGCGGCTTCCTCAGACGGAGCGAAAGCGAGCACGACCACTGGGGCGCGGGACACGCCAGCACCGCCTATTCGGCCGCCCTCGGCTTCGCCGCGGCGCGGGACCGCCTGGGAGGTACGGAGAAAGTGGTCGCCATCGCAGGAGATGCCGCTCTTACGGGTGGCATGGCGCTCGAAGCGCTCAACAACGCAGCGCAACTGGACACCGACATCACCTTTGTTCTGAATGACAACCAGATGTCCATCGCCGAGAACGTCGGCTCGCTTACGCACTACTTCGCTAAGTTGCGCAGCCGCCCGTGGGTGCAGAACGTTGAGCTGAAACTCAAGAACGTGGTCGAGCACCTGCCGAAGCCGGTCGTGCGCGCTGCCGCTGGACTGCGCCACGGCGTTACGCACTACTTCGCTCCCGAGGAGACGGGCGCGCTGTTCGAAGAGCTCGGCCTTGGATACATCGGCCCCATTGACGGTCACAACCTTGACGTCCTGCTCGAGGTGTTCGGCAACGTGCGCGAACTCAAGGGCGCCGTTATGGTGCACGCCATCACCGTGAAGGGTAAGGGCTACGAAGTGGCCGAGCAGGACGCGCGCAAGTGGCACGGCGTCGTGCCGTTCGACCCGGTGAAGTGCGAAATGCCATCCTCGTCCGGCCCGGTCTCCTACACCAAGGTGTTGGGCGACACGCTCCTCTCGCTCGCGCGAGAAGACAAGAGCGTGGTCGCCGTGACCGCCGCAATGCCGGACGGCACGGGCCTCACGCCCATGAGCAAGGAGTTGCCGGAGCAGTACTTCGATGTCGGCATCGCAGAGCAGCACGCCGTAACCTTCTGTGCAGGGCTCGCCGCGAGGGGGATGAAGCCAGCGTGCTGCATCTACTCGACCTTCCTGCAGCGAGGGTGGGATCAGGTCGTGCACGATGTTGCTATTCAGAACCTTCCGGTGCGCTTCTTCATGGATCGTGGCGGCCTCGTAGGCGCAGACGGCGCAACGCACCACGGCGCATTCGACATCGGCTATCTTCGGATGCTGCCTAACTTCGTCCTGCTCGCGCCGCGCGACACGACAGAACTCGCCGAGATGGTCCGCTTTGCCATGCGGTGGGACGAAGGCCCGATCGCGGTGCGCTATCCCCGCGGCTCCGCGGATGACGCGCTGCCCGAATCGCGCCAGCCGATAAGACTCGGCAAGGCGGAGTTGCTTCGCTCCGGCGAGGATGTTGCGCTACTCGCCTATGGGAGCATGGTGGCGACGGCGTGGCACGCCGCCGATGCGCTCGCGAAGGAAGGAGTGCAGTGCACCGTTCTCAACCTCCGCTTCGCCAAGCCGCTCGACGAAGAAGGAATTCTCGAAGCGGTGAAGGGCGCGCGAGCGGTCATCACGCTCGAAGAGGGAGTGACGGCGACCGGAGTCGGAGAGAGCATCCTCCGCCTCCTGCACGAGAACAGCCTCACCGACCGCCCCGTGCGCATCATGGGGCTACCCGATCGCTTCATCGAGCACGGCTCACAAGGGGAACTGCTCAAGGAGGCGGGCTTGGATGTCGAGGCGGTGCTCGACGCGGCTCGCTCACTCGTCCGGAAGCGATCCGGGCGAAACCTGCTCTAACTCTCGCGCGCCTAATCGCCAAGCCACAGCGCCTGCAAGCACAAGCGCCGGCAGAAAGTCTGCCGACGGCAACGAGCGCAGCCCAAGCAGCCCAATGCCGATGGCAAGCAGAATCCCTCCGCCCGCCGCCGTCGTCTCGTCCAGGACGTCCCGGCGCGAGAGCAGCGGCCGCAGCCGACGTGCGCTCAGAGTCAGGGTGCCCTGAACCAGCAGCACGGTTACCGCAGAGAGCAGCACGCCCCAGCCCAGCGCAGCCGCGAAGAACACGGACGAGATGCCGTCCAAGATGCTCTTAATGCCCAGCAGGTGAATCTTGCCCTCGAGACCGTCCTCGAGGCAACCCAGCAGTGTCATCGGACCAACGCAAAAGAGGATGCTTGTGGTGACGAATGCCTCCTCGATTCGCCCGCCTCCGCCGAACGTGCTCTTCGCCCAAGCCCCGAGCGCCTCGATTCCCGCCTGAAGGCCCAGCAAGTGCCCAAGCAGACCTCCAAAGATGAGCGCCCCAACCGGGATGAGCACGTTTCGGGACGCCGTGAACATCTTCAGCCCCAAGCCGAGCGTTCCAAGCCCGACGGCTGCCAGCGCTATTTCGTGGTACTGCTGGGGCAAGTGCCCGCGGGCGGCGAGGCCGATACCCGTGCCCGCCACCACCGTTGCCGTGTTCAAGAGCGTTCCGCGAATGCGGGCATTCTACATCGGAACCGGTAGACTGGGAACATGAGAACAGGGGTTGCTCTGCTGTTGGCTGCAGGTGCCGTGCTCGCCCTCGCCGGTCAGACGCGACTCGCCGTATTCATGGGCGGCAACAGGGTCGGAACGGCGACGGTAACGGAGACCAAGGCGACCGACGGAGGCATACAGAGCCAGATGCGCCTCGAGATGAAGGCCGGCGGCGCGACCGTCGAGGTCATCCAGATCGGTGAATACGCGAAGGACGGCACGCCCAAGCGCAAGTACATCCGTCAGTCGTCCCCACAGGGGCTCGAGATGAAGGTCGTTACGTTCCAGGGCACGACGGCACACCTGGTGCATGAGGTCGGGGGCGCCCGCGTTACGAAGACATACCCTGCGCCCGCTGGCGCGAACATCAAGGCGAAGTCCGAACTTTGGTTCCACGGCGCAACCCCCAAGCCCGGCGAAACCGACGAATACCACCGCTTCGACATGAACCGCTTGGAGTGGCAAAAGGTCGCCGTCAAGTACGTTGGTCCTGGCTCTGTTGAGATCAAAGGGAAGAAGCGCGCCTGCCATGTCATCACGCTGGGCGCGGACATGAAGGTCTTCCTGAATGACGAAGGGCTGCCGATGCGCATTGAGAGCCCCGGCGTGGTGATGGAGGTGGATGAGTGAGCGCTCTTCGCGTCGGGGTTGTCGGAGCCGCAGGGCGAATGGGCAGAGAGGTTTGCCGCGTCGTCGCTTCCGCCGACGACATGGAGTTGGTGCTCGCTGTTGACCGCAGCGAAGGCTTGCGAGTTCGAGACTGGGCCGGCGACCAGTGCCCCGACCTCGTTACAGAGAGGAAACTCGGCGAGGCGATCGAGCGCTGTTCACCCGTGCATGTTGTGGTTGACTTCACGCACCCGAAGTTTGCGGCAAGCAACGCGCTCGTGGCGATCCGCCGGGGCGCCGCAGCGGTCATCGGGACCAGCGGGATTAGCCCACAAGACTTGGCGACCGTCCGCTCAGAGGCAGAGGAGCACAGCGTTGCGGCTCTCTACATGCCGAACTTCGCCATCGGCGCCGTCCTGATGATGGTGTTCGCCGCCGAGGCGGCAAAGCACTTCCCCGAGTGCGAGATCATCGAGATGCACCATGATAAGAAGGCGGACGCGCCGAGCGGAACCGCGATTCGCACCGCCGAATTGATCGCCCAGTCGAGGAAGCGACGACCGCACAAGCCTGCGACCGGCGTCATCAAGTTCGAGGGAGCCCGAGGAGCGACCGTCGCCGACACGCCTGTTCACTCGGTTCGGTTGCCGGGCCTCGTTGCGCACCAACTCGTTGTGTTCGGCGGCGCCGGCGAGGTGCTGACGATTCGACACGACAGCCTGAGTCGAGACAGTTTCATGCCGGGTGTGCTTTTGGCGATCCGGAGCGCCCCTAAGATGAAAGGTCTCACCGTCGGGCTGGAGCACCTGCTGCAAAAGTAAAGGGCGACTGAATCGCCGCCCCTTACGCTTGCGCTTCCCCGCGTCCTACGGAGGCGTCACCCTAAGGATGGAAGACCTTCGCGTGATCCTGTCGGCAGTCAGTGTTACGTCCACGGCTGCTTGAACGGGGGCTGTCGTCACAGTTACGTCAACGAAGGTCGATCCCGCCGCGACGATCACCGTAGCGGGCATAGATGCCACGTTCGGGTGACTGCTGAAGAGCCTGACGAGGTACCCACCCGGAGGAGCGGCGCCGGTCAGGAACACCCTGAACGTCGCGCTGCTCCCGCCCGTTACCTCCCTGGGCGTCACGGTCGTGCTGAACACGACCGGCGGCAGGACGATGATCTCAACCTTCTGATTGAACGAGTTCAACACCGCCTCGATCGTTGCAGATAGCGCCGAGTGCGTCGGGAAGGTTTGAATGCTGAACGTTGCGGACGTCTCGCCATTCGGAACCGTGACGCTAGGCGGAATCACCACAACAGGCGTATCTGTGCTCAGCGTAACGACGATACCGCCCGGAGGAGCCGGCGCGAGCAGCCTTACGATGCCGGTTGCTGTGGCACCTCCGGTAACCGCAGGCTCGGCGAGGTCCAAGCCGATGAGCACGTTCGGGTTCAGTGTCAGCGTAGCGTTCTTGGTCGACGTGCCCAGGTTCGCGCTGATCGTCGCGATCTGACGCGACGGCGGATTTAGAGTTGTAATCGGGAAGGTCGCCTCGCTCGCGCCGGCGGGGATCGTAACGCTCAGCGGCGGTATCGCATGGCCGTTGTCGCTGGACAGGATGATGGCGGTCGGCGCGCCGGCAGGACCGCTGAGGGTTACCGTGCCGGTTGCGGTGAAAGCGCCGCCAACTCCCTCGTTCGGCTGAACACGCAACTCGGTCAAGACGACTGTTCCCGAGGGTGTGTCCATGTCCATCATGAACGCATCCGCCGACCCGCCGAACGGTTCGCCCTCGGTGGTCGGGAAGCTCGGCGACCTCGTGGTTCCGACTGCCGCCGCCGCCGTGCCGCCAAGCGAGAACAGGCCGAGCGTAGCGTCCGTGCCCGTGCCGCCGTAGAAGGAGCCGAACAGCAAAGCGTCTCCAGCGGCGGAAAGGCGAACGATGAACGCGTCCGACTGACCGTTGTGAGAGCCGTCGTCCGCGTTCGAACTCACCGGGAAGCCGGCAGAGTAGGTCTCGCCGCCGACGATGGCGCTGCTCCCCGTGCCAAGGACGAGCGCATTCGCGACGTCGAAGTCCGCACCGCCGAGGAACGTCGAGTAGTTCGCGGAAGTGAAGCTGGAATTGAGGGAGACCGCGAATACATCCGAACCGCCTCCATTGTAGGTGGTGTCGATCGCTCCGGTTGTGGTCGGGAAGTTCGCCGAACTGGTGCGCCCGGTGGCGAACACTGTTCCTGCGCCCGTCACGGCTAACGATCGAACCTCGTCGAGCGCACTGCCGCCGACGAATGTCGAGTGCGTCAGGTGGGCGATTGGATCGTTGGGGTCCTCCGGGTCAATGGCGATTCGGGCAAGGAAGCCGTCGTTTCCACCGCTGTAGTCCCCGCCCCAACTGTTGCTCCCATGCGGGAAGGATGCGGAGCCGGTCCGGCCACCGACCACAACCGTCGAAGCCAAACCGGCTACGCTTTCAAGCTTGAGCGACGTGGCGATGTCATCCTGATTCCCTCCAAGGAAGCCGCCGTATTCGAGCGTGTCGGATTCGGCGTCCACACGCAGGACGAAGCCGTCGCGAAGCCCTCCTCCGTAACCAAGCAGAAATCGATCAATGATTCCTACGGGGAAGTCGCTACCTGATGTATAGCCTGCGAAGTGAAGATGGGCGGCATCCTCACCATCCACGAACATATCCATGGCAGTAACGAAGTCATTGGCGGACGAACCAAAGGCGGTGTCTCCGTCTACGTCCGAGCCATCAAACAGTATTTCAACCGCAACAACATCGGCCCCGCCGCCTTCGCCCAGGGCCACATCCCAATCAGTTGCTGAGATATCTCCTACAGTAAACGCAACCCAGACGTTGACTCCATCAGTCGTAGGCTGAAAACCCATGCCCTGGGCAATGAAATCATCGGCAGGACTGCCCAGGAACGTCGCCCAGAGAACTCCGTCCGTCCACGGCTCGTCCCACTGCATCACATAGGCATCCCAGGCGCCGCTGTAGGAGAACACGCCAGAGGCGGGAAAGTTGGCGCTGAACGTGTCGCCCGCAAGCATGCGATTCGCGCCAACGGCATTCGCAACGACCGCGCGATCCACTTGAGTGCCCCCGATAAATCGCGAGCGCGTGATCGGGTCAATCACTAGGGGCAAGTCTGAATCGTACTTGCCAACTTCGAACGATACCGTACCGTCCCGGTGCAATCGAAACTTCGCATCAACCGGGACCGTCTTCCCCTCAACCACTTGATACGCCCTAAGGTCCCCGAGCGTGATGTTGCCGAACAGCGTCCCGACGCTCAACTCGCCATCGGGAGAGATGCTGATCCCGTTCTCACCCTCCAGACGCATCCGAATCGCGCCGGGGTCCGCGCCGGGGGCAAGCAGCAGGTCGTACCGAGGCGCGCCACCATCCAAATACACCACAGCGTCCACCCCGGGGTAGAGACCTCGAATGAGCGCCTTGGGATACGCTCGAACGCCACGCGCCCAGTCCTCGCGCTTCCCAACGAGGTAGTTGTATCGAGTTTGAGACGGTTCGCCCTGGTGCGTCGCGCTGCCGGCGGAGCCAAGGAACCGAAGTCGAATCGCATGGCCGGTCACCACAGACTTGCCCTCGAAGCGAGCACGAATGTCGCCGGCGTCCGTCAGGTCGCTCGGCGAAACAACGTCAGCCTGGTAAAATTGATAGACTATGCCGTCGTCGGTCACC
This sequence comes from Armatimonadota bacterium, assembly GCA_037446435.1. Taxonomy (GTDB): domain Bacteria; phylum Armatimonadota; class Fimbriimonadia; order Fimbriimonadales; family ATM1; genus J051. Next base: position 16,745 of record JBBIIO010000023.1, on the reverse strand, counting down.
CACGTGTCAAGGTTCGGAAGGCGCATCAGGTAGCGCGCTTCACTGTCCCACTGACCAAGGTTCTCCAAGAACATCCCCTGAGCATGAAGGGTGCCCGGGGCGGGGCCTCCCGGCGAAACCGCGCCGGTCACCACAGCAGCGATAAGCAAGTGCATCATCGTCCGTCATCTCCTCCTTACTTTCAGCGCCGCCGCTCCGAGGAGTGCAGAAGGCGCCGGGCGGAGGCGCACCGCGCCTCCCGCTCAACTAAATAGACTACCCCGAACCGGCGTCTCGTTCGCTGATTTCGCCCCCAGCGGGCACCCACGCCCAAGGCGCCGCCCCCCGGCGACCTCGCACTCTTGCCTTCCGGCCCCGCCGGAGGGGCGTGGAATGCCTCAACCGTGGCAGGAGATCGTCGGCGGCATTCGCCGGGGCAGCAACAGCGGACCGACCTCAAGCAGCGACTCGGAACCGACCCGCGAGTCGTGCTGGCGGCCAGGGTCATGGAGGCCACACGACCCGAACTGGACGACATGATCCGCCAGGAGGCAGCCTCCAACCCCGCCCTCGAGGCGATTGACCTCGACGAGGAGATGCCCGAGGAGGAGGTCCTCCGACAACTGGAGCGAGCTGCCCCCGACCGCCATGCCGACGAGGACGAGGCGTACCGCGTCTCTATCTGCAACCCCGACGAGCGCGCATCGTGGATTGACTTCCTCGCCGCCCCGCCCTCCTTGAAGGAGCACCTCCTCGCCCAGTTGCTCGGCTTGGTGCCCGCCAGACTCGAGCCGCTGGCGCACGCCGTGGTCGAGTGCGTCGGGCCCAAAGGGTATCTCGAGGTCGCGCCCGAGGAGATCGCACTCGAGACGGACGCGTCGCTCGAGGATGTCCGCGAGGTGGTGCGCCTGCTCCAATCATGCGACCCGCCGGGCGTCGGCGCGTACGACCTCCGCGAGTGCCTCCTCATCCAACTGAGAGAGCGAACCGACGCGCTCGGCGTGCTGGCGAGAACGGTGGTTGAGAAGCACTGGCGGAACCTGCGCACCCTCCGCTTCGACCGAATTGCAACATCGTTGAGGGTTTCCCGCGAGGACGTGTCCGCTGCCGTGGAAGAGCTGTCGAACCTCTCCCCCTATCCCGGCGAGGCGTTCGGCACCGGCTCGCGCTACGGAACGCAGTCCCTGCCCGCGATCTCGCCTGACGTGGTGTATCGCCGCACCCCGAACGGCATCACCATCGAGGTCGTCGGCGCAGAGTCGTGGTGCCTGCGCCTCAGCAGGTGGTACGCGGCGCAGTATCGCAAACTGCGCAAGGAGGCGAGCGCAGACCCCGAAGAGAAGCGCCACGTCAACGAATTCGTCCGCCGCGCTCTCGACCTCATCCAAAGCGTGAAGCAGCGGCAGCGCACGCTGTACGCCATCGCGGAGGCGCTTCTCAAAGCGCAATACAGTTTCATCAACAGCGGCGACTACCACCACCTGAAGCCGCTGATGCGCAAGGACATCGCCCGACAGTGCGGCTTCCACCTCGCAACGGTCAGCCGGGCGACGGCGAACAAGACCGTGCAGATCCCGACCGGCGAGACGCTGCCATTCGAGGTACTCTTCCAGCACAAACATCGCGTGCAGAAGCTGATCGAGGAGATCCTCGCGGGCGAAGACCCCGAGGAGCCACTCACGGATCAGCAGATCGCAGACCGGCTGAACGCGATGGGCGTCAAAATCGCCCGCCGCACCGTGGCGAAGTACCGCGAGCGCATCGTCGGCGTCTCCAGCCGCAAACGCCGCATGGCGTAGTCGCCCCGCCCCTTGCCTTCTCGCCTCAAATCACCGGGCTGGAGCGGCGCGAGTCGCCCGAACGGATCGGGCGGATCGAGACGACGTTCTCCTCCTCGAAGTCCAGCAACTTCAGCCAGTCCTCCTGGCTGTCGCTCTTCGGGAAGATCTCGTTCTCCTGATACTCCTCGCGAACTGCCTGCTGCAGGTCTTCCAGGCTGATGCCGTGCTCCTTCTCGGGGTCGAGGATCGCACGCTTGATCGCCTTGTCTTTCGCCCGATCCACCACCGACTTGATGAGCGCGCCGCTGACGAGGTCCTTCCAATACAGCGTGGCGCTTGAGCCGTTGCGGAAGTACACCCGCACGAACTCCGTCTCGGGCGCCGTGCGCCAGAGGAACGACGTGATGGTGTCGATCAGGCACGAGCGCAGCGCGTCCGCGTCCCCCGCCTCGGCGGCGAGCGCCTCGGGGTCGAGCGGCAGGCCCGCCTTCAGATAGATATCGAAGATGCGGCGCGCGGCTTCCATGTCCGGCCGCTTGATCTTCACCTTGCGGTCGATGCGCTCGGGCCTTAGGATCGCGGGGTCAATGTAGTCCGGCCGGTTGCTCGTCAGCATGAGCACGACGTTCTCCAACTCGACCAGCCCGTCGAGTTCCGCGCAGAACTGCGGCACCACGGTGTTGCTGATGTTCAGCCAGCGCCCGCTCGAGCGAGTGCGCAAAACGCTCTCCGCCTCGTCGAAGAAGATGAACACCAGGCGCCCGTCCTTCGCTTGTCGGCGCGCGGTCTGGAAGATCTCGCGAACCATGCGCTCGGTCTCTCCGAGCCACATGTTGAGGATCTTCGGGCCGCTGATGTACATGAAGTACTCGCGCACCTCTTTGCCCAGGGCGCGGCTGTACTCCTTCGCCACGTTGTGCGCGGTCGCCTTGCCGATGAGCGTCTTGCCGCACCCCGGCGGGCCGTAGAGCAGGATTCCTTTGATCGGCTTCTTGTCGAATCGCTCGAACACCTCGGGATGCAGAAGCGGATACTCGATCGTGTTTCGGATCAATTCGATCGCCTCGTCCTGTCCGCCGATTGAATCCCACGAGATCTCCTGCACCTCTTCATAGAAGTACTCTCGCGTCTCCGCCTGCGGATAGTGCTCGAGCGCAACTTTGAAGTTCGGCTCGATGCGCACCTCGTCGCCCGGGCGGATGGTCGCGTCCTCGATTGCCGCGGCGCGGGAGACGACCCGACCCACCGAGCCTGAAGGGTCTTGGCTCACGCGCAGACGCCCTTGCTCCAGCACCTCGGAGACCTTCAGCACCTGACCGCCGGAGTGCGGCGGCAACACGCCAACCACCGCGTAGGCGTCGTTCACCTTCACGCGCACGCCCGCCTTCAATTCGTCGGCTTGCAGGTTGGGGTCAACGGACGCGACGAACTCGGTGTCCCCAACGGCGATGAGCGCAATCTCGTCCTCCAACATCGTCATGAACACCCCTACGCGGTTCGCCGGCGAGGTCAGTTTCTCGTACGCCGCTTCGTATTCCGCGATCATCTCGCGGGTTTTCGCCGCCTCCTTGTCGTCCTGCTCGAGCGACTCGCGCAGAGCAGAAAGGTAGTTGCGGAGGCGCTGGTTCTCCTCGGGAACCATGCGGATGACCTCTTCGAGCAGGCGGAGGGAGCGAGATGCGTCGGACACTATCGCTATTCTACGGCAAAACGGCGTCTTTCCGTGCTACTCCGGCTCCGCGCCCTGCGCAAGAGCCTCCGCAATGGCGAGCAGCGCTGCCTGCGCCGCCGCGAACGCCTCGTCTCCGCTAACCATCTGGGTCGAGGCGCCGGAGCCGCCGTGCCAACCGGCGACCACGGTTACGAACCTGGCTGCGCCGTCCCTCTCGCCCACCAGCACATCCTCCAGGTCGGGCGTAACCAGCGAGCCGCGGAGCTCGGCGACCGCCTCGCGAACCGCCTTGACCGCCGCCTCAGCCACCGTTCCCGCCCGATAGCAGTTGCCAACAGCCGAGCGCTCCCCGCGGCGCACGATCGCGGTTGCGTTGTACCGACCCTCCACCGGCGAGACGGAGACCGCCTCGAGGCGAAAGCCGTTCGTCTCCACCGCCCTTGTCGCCTGGGGCGGCGGGTTCGCCATCTCGGCTGCCTCGGACGTCGGTTCCGGCGAGGGCGTTTTCGCTTGCTTGGCCGCCATGCACTCTTGACTGGCGCGGTTGATGAGGTTGTCGAGCGTGCTCGCGAGGTGAACGTTCTCGCGCTCTCGCGTGCGTCGGCCGCCGAAGATGCCCACGCTCATCGAGATCGGCTTGGCTCCACCCTCGACGAGCGCGCCGTTCACTCTGCCGAGGATGGTCTGTGCGAGCGCCTCAGCCTCGGGCCGAAGGCGCAGCGTCGCGACCACGAACTCGTCCCCTGCATAGCGGCAGACGAGGTCCCGTTGCGGGTCGGTGGTGAGCAGCATCTCCTGGGCGACCTTGCGCAGAACGCGGTCACCGACGAGGTGACCGAACCGCTTGTTGTATTCGCCGAAATCATCGAGGTCGAAGAACAGGATCGTAATCTCGCGCGCCTCGGCGAGACGCGCGACCCCCCACTCCCGCAGCGCGTCGCTCCACGGGAGACTGGTGACCACGTCTACGTTTCGCGCCACGTCCCCCAGCAAGTCGTGCGCCGAGACGATTCCGTAGAAGACGCCGTCGCGAACGACCGCGACGCGGTCGGTTCTCTCCCGCGCCATCAAGTCCGCCACCCGCGTCAGCGGATCGTCCGGGCTAACGACCAGCGTGTCTCGACTGACATACCGCTCGACCACGGACTCATCCGGGACGCCAACGAGGTCCTCCAGGTGGAGAACGCCCACGAAGGTCTCGCCGGACAGCACGCCCAGAGCATTGACCCTGTGCCCCCTCATCAGAAGCACGGCGCTTCGGACGCGATGTTCCGGGTTGACCCAGAGTGGCCAGAGAGCCAAATCCCTGACCGTCTTCATACCGACACCGAGCGAGCGACGCTCGCCTCCCTGAAGGGTATCGGATTCGGCACTGCCCGCGCGCGCTCTGGATGCTTCTATGCCGCCTTCTTGCCCAAAATCAGGTTGTTTTGCCGGCGTTTTCACTCAGTTCTCTCCCGGCCAGCGCCCGAATCCTTTCGAGGCACCGGCGAACTCGACAGTCGCCCTCTTCCACGAGCTCCCGAACGTGCTGAATCATTCCGTAAACTCTGCATTGAGCGATCCCGAAATACTCCCCGATTAGCGCCTCGCAAAGCAGCGCCTCCTTGGATAAGACGTACGCTGCGAGCGCAATCGTCCGCTCGTTCGTGTGCAGCGCGGGGAGAATACCACGAGCGCCGCTTTGCCCCGCTGCGTTCGTCACAATGTCGCGCACGTCGCTGCCGTTGACGCCCGGCGCATGGGGATGCAACAGACCCGCAATGCGAATCGGTTGGTTGTCCAACGGCGTGCCCTTCTCCGCGTGCCACGCGAGTCGATGAAGCGCTCCCACCAGGCGATTGCCGTCCCCATCCACCATCCTCACGACCTGTGCGCGACTCTGCTCGCTCAGGAAGAATCCCAACCTGCGGCAGATTGCGGCTGCAATCACCTCGCGCTCGGCGCTCGAAGGCTCCGCGATGAACGCACGCCCCCACTTCGAAGCCGAAGGCAAACGTCGGCAGCCGCACTCCGGCGTGAGCACGAGCAGCGTGCCTTGTTTGGCGCGGATGCGGCGCTCGAGGAGAGCAGCGAACTCGGTCGCGGCGCGCGTGCGAGGCAGAAGGCCTGCGCACACGTCCAGCACCACCATCTCCGCGGTCGGCGGGGTCTGTGCCGAGCACAGAACCTGCGCAGAGCGACCGAATGCGGTCGCCAACTCGGCGACCTCGGACGCGAGGTGCGTCTTGCCCCAGCCTGAACAGCCCGAGAGGACGAGAAACGGGAGTTCGCCGTGCGCCCAGGCCACCGCTTTCGTGATGGCGTCGCTGTTTGATTCAACAAAGCCGATCCCCCTGCTCCTCGCCCAAGACTCGGCGCTGACCGCCTCCGGCATGACGCCCTTCGCACCCAGTTGAATCGTGGAAACGTGCATCCCCATTGAAACCCTCACTGACCGGACGGGAAAGTCAATCCTTGCCCCCCAACACCCGGCTCGGATATTGTGCCCTGGGTGGGGAGCTCAGAGAACAACCGTGGAATCGCCGAATCCGGCCCGAAAACTATCGTTTGCGAGCGGAGACCAAGCACTTTCGCCGGTTTTCAACCCTGCCGGTTTTTCCCGGCGGTTTTCCTCGTGCACGGGTCCCCCGAATCGTGGAAGTTTCCGCGATAGTCCTGCTCATCTCAGGGCAGGGTGCGGAACGGGTTTCCCGCTCTCAAGTGTGGAAAGGTCTGAACCGACAATCTTGACAGGCTGGATTGCGCCGAAGAGCGGAACCATTCACCGTGAGAGCGGCTAAGTCCTTAGTCGAATCGAAATCAACACGTACGGAGGATTTGAGACACATGAACTTGCTGAGCAAGAAGCGACGCCGGGGCTTCACCCTGGTCGAAATCATGATTGTCGTCTTGATCATCGGCATTTTGCTTGCGATCGCGGTGCCGAACTTCATCAAGGCGCGTGAGACTTCGCGAACGAAGTCCTGTATCGCTAACCTGCGCCAGATTGACGCAGGCAAGGAGCAGTGGGCGATGGACAACAAGGCGGCGCAGGGCGCGGCCGTCGCCTGGGGCGACATCGTTCCGGACTATGTCCGAAAGCAGCCTGAGTGCCCCTCGGGCGGCACCTACACGGTCGGCAACGTTGGTACGGACCCGACCTGCACGATCAGCGGTCACGTCCTCTAATCAGGGAAACCGCTCACTGGAAGGTTGGACGGCAGCCTGTGCGGGTAGCTCCAGAAGCGAACCACCCGGCGAGGTTGCCGTCCTTCGAAAACGCTTGGAGGTGCATCCCGTGATGCGAAAGAAAGAGCGAGGCTTCTCGCTCATCGAGAACCTGTTCGGCATCTTTCTCGTGGCAACCGCCGCAGCGATCATGGCTGCTACCTTGCCCGTTGCAAACACCAGCCGCGCCCGTGCTGACCTCTTGAACAAGGCAAGCGGAATCGCACAAAAGCAGCTGGAGCTGATCAAGAACGCCGGCTTCCAGAACGCAACACCGTCCAAGCTCTACGGCCTTGGCCTTTTGGATTCGGCCGCGCCCGCGGGCAACGGCATGTATCCATTTACAAACGTGGACAACGGCGCTTACGACGCTCCGAGCCAGGTGTTGCCCGAGGGCAAAGGCTTCGTCGGAATCACTCCCGTGTCTGCGGACCTCGTCGAAGTAACCGTTCTCGTGACGTGGAATGACCGAGGAAAGAACCGGTCGCTTACCGTGTCCACGTTCTTGGCAAACCTATGAAACATACTGCCTTTCGCAGCCGAGGTGTCACGCTGCCCGAGGTCCTCCTCGGCGTGTCCGTCCTCGCCTTCGTCACGTTCGGTGCGCTACTCGCACTCGTCGGGACGCTATCGGGCTGGGCGACTGGCCAGGCACGGATTCAAGCAGAGGTTGACGCGCAACGAGCCCTCCGCAGAGTCACCGAGGCCCTCGAAGAGGCGATGTGGGCGCAAGTTGACGGTGACGGCATGGGCATCACGTACCACCTCCCGACCAGAGACGGCAGCGGAAGCATTGCCTACCCGCTGGTGTGGGACGGAATCGAGCGCCGAATCGAGCTGGCAGGAACGGTGCTTCGCATCTGCGACAACGGTGGGTGTCAAACCATCCTGACTGACGTAACAACTGTGGACCCCAACAGATCAAGCGGCGGCTACACCATGTTCGTTGCGCCCGCCGGCTCGACTGTCCGGCAGGTCACGGTCCAGATCGTGGTCCGGCGGACAGTCCGCCCAGGCCACGACGTTTGGGCACGGACACGAGAATCCGTGCGACTCCGAAACGTCCCTCAACTCTTTTAGGGCGGCATCACTCCCAGAAGGAGGTGCATGAATCAAAATGAAACGGCATATTAAGCGACAAAGAGGCGTGGCAATGCTTGCCGCGCTCGGCGTGCTCGCCGTGGTCGCCCTTGCTACCACGTCTTATGTGCATAGCGCAACGCAAACTATCAGGCTTGCGCGCAATCATGAATCGGACATCGTCCTAACCAACGGCGCCGAAGCGGGAGTGGAAGAGCTCCTGCTGGCTTTGTGGAAGCCCTTTAAAGTCGAACAGAACTTCGAGGACCTCGACGCTGCCCTCGAAGGAGCATCCGAGAATGAGCCCGCCGCGATCCACTCCGGCTTAACCTCGTCAGGCGCCAGGTTCGCCGCAGGCGTAATCGACTATGCCGAGGTGGACACATACAACCGACTGGTCACGATCCGCAGCGTCTCATGGGACGACGAAGATGCAGACGGTGTCATGGACGACGGCGAGACACGGAAGGTGATTGACGTCCAACAGACCTTCTCGTTGGAGCGAAGCCCTGTCTTCGACTACACCTATTTCGTGAACAACTATGGCTGGATGCAGGGCTTCACCTCAACAACCCTGCGCGTGAACGGGGACATGAGGGCGAACGGAGACTTCGACTTCTCCGGCGGAACACCCATGATCAATGGTTCCGTCTTCGCCGCCGCTAACAACAAGCTCGTGCCGCCAGCGCCGGGATATGTGAACATCACCCCGGTTCAACAAAGCAATTCCTCGTACAACGCAATGAACGACCCGCGGAGGCGGCAGGGCTACGACCCAGCCCGGCATGGAGCCAAGGGGTCCGACGAGTATGAGAAATGGCGCGACTTCACCTACGACCAACAAGGCGACATCGTAACGAATCGACTCGCCGGATCGGTCGTGGGTGACTCGCGCGGCTACAGGAAGTACAACGGCCAAACCCTCGACCCGACCCCGACCCGCGAAGTCGTGATGCCGGACCTCGACGACATCTCCAAGTACGTTGACATTAGCCTATCCTATGTCGACGACCGACCGGTGTTCGACAATGGCCAACCGAACCCCGACTTCGGACAAGGTGCCTACGTGAAGGTGTGGAACGCTACGACCAACCAATACGTCCGCGTTGACACCAACGGCGTCGTGAACGGCAGCGCGATCCTGATCGGCTCAAGTAGCAAACCAATCCTTATCCATGGACCGGTCACGTTCACCACCGACGTAGTCATCAAGGGTTACGTTCAGGGACAGGGGACGCTGTACGCCGGACGCAACGTGCACATCGTCGGCAGCATCCGCTACAAGAATCCGCCTGACTTCCGAGGCAACGACCCACAGCAGGTGGACAACGACAACAGCAGCAAGGACATCCTTGCGCTGGCAGCCCGCGGAAGCATCATGATGGGTAACGTCTCACGCTTCAGCTTCCCTTATCCGCTGACGTACATGACGCCGCCCTTCACCAAAGGGCGTTACGACGAATTTGGAAACTGGACACCGCCGTTCAACGCAACCGAGATAGACTACACGGGCCGCAAGAAGTACCAGAGTGTCTTTTCGGACAGCGTCATCAACTCCATCTCGGAGCCGATCAACGTGCTGGACTGCATCTTGTACACCAACTTCACCGGAGGCGGACGTCTCGGTGAGGGCGGTGGGGGCGTCGCCTTCAACGGCTCCATCATCAGCAAAGACGAGGCGATGGTCATCTACTCGCTCCCCATGGTGATGAACTACGACCACCGTATCCGTGAGCGAACACTTTCCCAAAAGCCGCTCATCGACATCAAGCTGCCGCGCACGCCAAGCTCCCTTCGGGCCGTTTGGCAAGACCGTGGACTTTACATCTCGGGAGGATGACGATGAAGTTGATGAAGTCACTCATTGCACTCGCCGTCGGTCTGCTCGTGGCTACCGCAGGCCACGCCGCGATCGTCGACAACTCCGGCCCACCGATGAAGAAACCCGAACTCTCAGACGCCGAAAAGGAAAAGCAGATGAACGGGCCGCAATTCATCGCCGGAGGTGACGTTCCGAACGAGCCTAGCAAGAACGCGCCCGGCGTCCGCTCAGACGACGACCAACGGAGTGCCCTCCTCGGCGCCCTCGGTGGAAGGGACGGAGATGACAGCGCCGAAGATGCCCTCAGACAGGCCAGCCAGGACGTCAAAGCCGGGCAGTCCCGGGGCGGCTTCGTGAAGTGGTTCCTCGGGGCGGTCTTCGCCGTGCTCGGGTTCGGAGTGGTGCTCGCTCTCAGGCGGTGGTCGGACCGTGCCGTTCCTCCACCGGGATACCCACGACGACGCGCTCGGCGCGGACCCTAAGGGTCGCAACTACAACTGGGCGGTCGCTTTAACGTCGAGATAGTAGTTCACGAGAGCGACCGCCAAGTCCTGCGGTTCTGCGTCCAGCGTGTGCACACCCGCCTGCCGCATGTAAGATGCCGCAGCCTCCCGCTCTTCCTCCAGCAGCTGGGCGGCGGTTGCTTCAAACAGATCCGCGGACCGAGCCAGCGCGCCGGTCTGAGGATCCTTCACCGTTACCACCAAGCAGAGGTGCGTCTTAGCGAGCGGAGCAAGGACCGGGAGCAAGGCTTTCGCTGTCTCGCCTTGGTCCACCTCGGTGAACGTGATGATCAGGCTCCGCCGCTTCCACCGCGTCGCAAGATAATTGACCGCAGCAGGCAGGTCCGAAGCGATCGGCTGTGCCTGAAGCGCGTGTATCGTTTGGAGCACATTCCCCAGCTGCGCTCTGCCCCGCCTCGGGGGCAGCCACCGTTCGACCATGTCGCCATAAAGGAGCAGCCCAAGCTGGTCGTTTGCATTGACGACTGCGTTACCGAGCAACAAGGCTGCATCTAACACGTAGTCTAGCTTTAGGCGTCCCTCAACTTCCGCCATCATCAGCCGCCCGTAGTCAAGCATCAGGATGACGGACTGGTTCCGCTCCGCCTCGTACTCCCGAACGACAAGCTTGCTCTTCCTGGCCGTCGCCTTCCAGTCGATACGCCGATAGTCGTCGCCGAGAACGTACTCGCGCAGGCTCTCGAACTCCGTCCCGAGGCTCTTCAGCCTTGAGCGGCGAACGCCGATCTCACGCAAGTGCCCCCGCTGCTTGAGCAGGTCGAACTTCCTCAGGGCAAGCACGTTCGGATAGACGGTAACCGGCTGCCGAGTCTTCAGCGTCGCCCTCCGAGCGGCGAGTCCCATCATCCCGACCGATTCGAAGAAGGTGTCGCGGAACACGAAGGTGCCTCGCTCCTTGGGGGTTACGTGATAGCGCAGCTCCATTTGCTCCCACGGAGGAAGGGTGACGACGAGCTCCTGGGTGTCGGCCTCGAAACCGTCCGGCGGCTCATCCCGCAGCCGGCAGCGGACCGGTTGGTCGCTCTCGTTGGTCACCAACAGCCGAACCAGGTTCTCGGTGTTGACGCTGAGCACCTTGTCCATCTTCCGTTCGACCCTGAGGTGGTGGTGGGCGGGAGCGCTCGCATAGGAAAGCAGCGCCACCACGATCAGCACCGCGTTGTACGGCCAGATCAGGAGAAGAAACCGCCCGTCCACTGTGCCCAGGAGGGACAGAGCCAACGAGACGCTCAGAAGGACGAAGAATGGGGTTCGAAAGACCATACGCGGCTGCCTGATGGGTACTCTATCGCCTGACGGATGCTTGAGAATTATACGGTCTTGACGCCGGAGAAAACCGTCCTCGAATACCGCATCGCCGGGCTCGGCAGCCGGATATGGGCGTTCCTGTTGGACCTGTTCATCTTGATGGTCTACGCGTACCTCCTCGCGATGGGCGCCAGCGTGCTCGCGTTCCTTGCTCCGGCGTTCGCCTTGGCGATTCTCATCGTCGGCATGCTGATCATTCCGTTCGGCTACCACTTCCTGTTCGAGTTGTTCTGGAACGGACAGACGCCCGGCAAGCGTATCTTCCGGATCCGCGTCAGGATGTGGGACGGGACGCCGATAACCCCCGCCGCAGCCTTCTTGCGTAACGTCTTGCGCTTTGTTGACCTCCTGCCGGGAACTTACACGCTCGGGCTTACCGTGATGTTCTTCACCGAACGAAGCCAGCGCCTCGGCGACCTTGCCGCGGGCACCGTCGTCGTGCACGAAGCGCCGTCTCAAGAGCGCATAGTTCTCGCGAGCGGTTTGACAAGCGCCCAACACCCACTTGAGGAACTCATTGGAAGCGTGCGCTCCCTCTCGCCGGACGAGTACCTCGCGCTCAAGACGCTTTGCGATCGCTACCCGGAACTCCCGCCACACATCCAGGAGCAGATGCTGCGCGACGTTTGGGAGCCGATCGCGCTTCGGCACAACTTCCCGACGTTCGACCACATCCACCCCGCGTGGCTGATGGAGGCGATCGTCATGCGCTATGCGCGAGAGAAGGGTTTCCTCTAATGTGCACAACCACGTGCGGGAAACCCACTGACAACCGCATGCCCGCTTCGACTTCCACACCCGACGTTACTTTTCGACGCGTCATCGTCGACGCTTTGCACAGCGCGAGCACGCTTCCACCTTCTTCGCAACAACTTGTTTCTTCGATCGGATCCGACCTCAAATCTGCTTCGGAGGCGTCCATTTCATCAAGTTGCGTTTTTGTGCTTACCCACACTTTCCACGCACCCAGTAAGAGGAGAAGTCTTAATGAATGAGTCTGTTTCGGGTTCTCTTAGTCGCGGGAAAGTGGCTCCTGTTGGGGCGTTGCGTCTTCGATGCGTCAACTTTCGTTGCTTCCCTGAAGTTGAGGTTCTGTTCGCTCCTGCGCGCAATCTGTTCATTGGCAAGAACGCGCAAGGAAAGACAACGCTCATCGAAGCGATTCATCTCATCGCGACGACGGCTTCCTTTCGCACCGGAACGATTCGCGACGTGATTCGTGGCGGGGAATCGGTCGCCCGCGTCGAATTAGAAAGTTCGGAACCTTCCGCAATGCTCGAAATGCAAATCCCTAATCGAGGCCGTCGCGTCGCAAAGCTGAACGGTGAAACCCTACCGAAGGTAAGCGACCTCATCGGAAGGTTTCCATCCGTGGTCTTCACTTCGCAAGACCTCCGCCTCGTAACCGCCGAGCCTTCGGATCGAAGGAAGTTCGTCGACCAAGAACTCTCGCAACTCAGCCCAGCATATCTCGCGACGCTTCTCAAGTATCGCCGCGCTCTCGAGCAGCGCAACGCTTTGCTGAAGGAGATTCAAAGCGGCAAAGAGCCGATCGGTGCACTCGACGTATGGGATCAGCGCCTTGCGGAGAGCGGCGCCGAAATCCGCAAGCGACGACTCGCCTTCGTGGACGAACTCGCGCACTACGCCGAGAAGGAACACCGGAGGCTCTCAGGCGGTAACGAGAGGCTCCAGGCGCGAATGCTCAGCAGAGACGGAGCACTCGACGCCCAGGCCCTGCTGGAAGCCCTCAGCCAGGCAAGGAAGATTGACATCGTCGCCGGGACAACCACGGCAGGACCCCACAGGGACGACGTCGAAATCCTACTCGACGGAGAGTCCGCCCGAAAGCGAGGAAGCCAGGGCCAGCAACGAACCGCGGTGCTCGCACTCAAGTTGTCGCTTCTCAGCCTCTGGCAGCAACGCGAGGGTAGGCTCCCCGTCCTCCTCCTCGACGACATCATGAGTGACCTCGACCAAACTCGCCGCGCCAGGGTGCTGGAAGCAACCGGCGAGATGGGGCAGGTGTTCATAACTTCAACAGAGTTGCAAAACGTGAGCGACCTCCTCGACGGCGAGTCGAAGATCTTCACCGTGCAGGAGGGGAGGGTGATGGCATGAAGCGGCGGCGCAGCCCGAGGCGCCTGGCAGACCTCATCGAGGGCGCCGTCGGCCGCCCGGCGATCATCAAGCAGCTGAAGGCGCGCCGCGCAATGCGGCTGTGGGCGGAGTGCGTCGGCGCGGTCCTCGCGGAGAAGTGCCGTCCATCATCCTTCAGCGACGGAAGGCTTATCGTTACGGCGAAGTCCTCAGCGTGGGCGCAGGAGCTGCTGTTCCACAAGGCGGCGATTCGCCAACGGTTCAACGAGTTGGTGGGTGAAGAGCTTGTCAGCGACGTCCGCATCCAAGTCGGCTCCATCGAGGGCGAGTAACGCTCCCCCGTGGTTGAGGAGATTCGACGGGCGCTACCGTCACTTCGCCGCCCGCCCGGTCATCGCATTGGCGCTCGCCTTCGCCGCAGGCGGGTGGCTGGTTTACTCTCCATACCTTATCTTGTTGTTGCCGGTCGCGCTCCTTCTGGGCAGGGGGTGCCTGCTGCTGGTTTGCTGCCTGTTCGCCCTCGGCATGGCTCGCACTCTGCCCACCGCCGGCGGGGCGGCCCTCTTCCCGGATGGGATGCGAGCGGTGTCCGGGCGAGTGGCGACGATGCCGGAGATGGGCAAAGGGCACCAGAGGTTCATCCTCCGCACCGAGCGTGGCGGGGTGCTGGTTTATGCGTCGGACAAGCGCCTGCTCACTCCCGGCGACTCCGTCAGGGCAACGGGTTGGGTGAGCGAGTTGCGCGGCGAGCAGGCAGAGTACTGGCGTCGGCGAGGCATCCGCCAGCGCATCCACGCCTCGTATCCGGGATCCGGGGTCGAGGTACTCGGCCAGGGGCCGCCCTTGTCGCTGGCGGCCGCCCAGTGGCGAGAATCCGTCTGGAAGACTCTCCGCGCGCACCTGCCCTACGAGGCGGCGTCGGTAGCGATGGCGATTCTCTTTGGGCAAGACCGCCTGCTCCCCGAGCGGACCGCCGAGAACATGCGCCAGGCAGGCACGTACCACCTCGTTGCAACAAGCGGCTTCAACGTCCTCATCTTGGTCGCGGGCCTGATGCTCCTCCTTTGCCACCTTCCCGTGCCTCGCTGGGCGCAGATAGGGCTGGCGCTGGTGCTGCTGGGGGTTTATGCCTTTGCGGTTGGAATGAACCCGCCGATCGTGCGCGCGATTACGATGGCGGGCATCTACCTCAGCGCCATGTTCTTCTTTCGCATTCCGGATGCGTTGAGCGCATGGGGAACGGCGGCGCTCGCGTATCTGTCGGTGCACCCGTACGCGGTGCTCGATGCGGGGTTTCAATTGTCGTTCGGTGTGGTGCTCGCACTGATTCTGTATCTGCCCCCGGCGCTGAGGGCGGTTACCCGCTGGTCAGAGCGACGCTTCCGCCGGGCTGCGGTGCGGATGGCTGTCCTCGCGCTTGCGGCGCCGATTCTGACGACCGTCGTGGCGCAGGGAGCCGCGCTTCCGATTCTCGCGCACCACTTCGGCGAGCTCTCGCTCATCGCGCCGATTGCGAACCTGTTCACCGGCGCGGCGGTGCCTTTCGTGTACATTGGCAGCGCCGCCTCGCTGCTGTTCCGGCCGCTTAGCGAGCCTCTCTCATCGGGCTTCGACCTCCTGATCACGGGCGCGTTCTCGCAATGGATAGCGTCGGTAAATGCGTTCTTCGCCGACTTGCCGTACTCATCGGTACAGTTCCCGCATTTGCCTGCCTGGGCGGGTGCGTTGGGGTTTCTCTGGGTACCTCTACTCAGCCGCGAGAACCTCTACCCGGTGCCGACCCCGGACGAGGCCGCCGGCGAGCGACTGGACGAGGGCTTCTGATGGAACTCCGATGCACAGGAGGTGAGGTATTGTGTTGCAGTGATCAGACAGAGCCGAGCCTGCCGTCTCGATCCCGCAGACTCCCGAAATTGGGTGCGCTGCAGAGTTGATGTCGCTAGTTGGTCAGCGCGGCGTGACCCACCGCTTGCCCTAGGCAGAGAGCACGGTCTGAGGTAGTCGCATGGCCGGAATAGAGGTCGTTGCAGGCAGTTGGGGCGATGCCTTGTTCGACCTGGTGTCGTCGGCGCGCTCCCGACTGACCATTGTTGCGCCGTTCATCAGTGTGGAGGCGGCTGATATGGTCGCAAGTGCTCTGCACTCGGATCTTCGAGCAAGCGGGTGCGTTTCCGTGTTTACAGATCTGTCGCCCAGGAACGTGCAAGACGGAGCGTTGGAGCCCGAAAGTATCACTCGCATTGCGTCAGGTGCAGGGTCATCCTGCGTTTGGCATGTGAGGCACTTGCATGCGAAGGTTTACATCTCGGATGCACGGCGAGCGATTGTAACGTCTGGGAACTTGACGACGGCGGCACTGCACAGGAACGTCGAAGTCGGCTTGAGCATCAACAACAGGCGGCTGATCGCGGCGCTCAACTTCGCGCTCGAGGAACTGAAGGTCGCAGGTGTTCTTGTATCCCTGGATCAGCTGAAGAACTACATTCTGGTCGCCGCGCGTGTTCGCGAGGAGCACGTGCGACGACGGGACAGCACAGACCCCGCACTCCAGCGTGCTTACGAGGAGGCCGTACGCACGGCCGAAGATCAACTGATTAGATTCCGACTCGCGGGAGGAGCAATGCATACTGTCTTCGCCGAGACTATCATGTTCCTCCTTCGACAGCGCGGGTCGATGTCAACGGAACGGATACACACCCACGTTAAGGCGATGCATCCTGAGCTATGTGACGATTCGGTAGATCGAGTGATTGACGGTAAACGCTTCGGCAAGAGGTGGAAACACGCCGTCCGCACCGCTCAACAACAGCTCAAGCGCCGCGGCTTGGTCGAGCTTACGGATGGGAGGTGGAGGTCTGTGCCCTGACTTGCGGGCATAGACTGCCGTTGGTGGCGAATCGCTGATCTCTTCGATCTAACGGTCCGAAGGCTCAATGCGCACCGACAAGTCCACCCAACTGAACGAGTCTGGGTACGTGCTGAGCCTAACAGCTGCCATCAGGTCCGCGATCTGCTGGGCCTGCTCAGCAGTCAAGCTGTCGGGCAGGGTGAGCCGTATCTCCTCAGTGTCAGTGCCATCCGATTCTGCAATGATGACGTCGAACTTACCGCGTGTCATAAGACTTCAGTTTCTCCTCTAGTTGCTCTATCTCCGAACGCAGCTGCTCTGCAGCCGCGCGAGCCGCCACCACCACCTCCGGCTTCGCCCTCTCCACAAACATCGGGTTTGACAGTCGCTTCATCATCTCATCCAACTCCTTCCCCCTCTT
>JBBIIO010000022.1:0-40639 GCA_037446435.1 Armatimonadota bacterium | reverse complement strand
AACATCGGCGGCACGTTCGGCGGATTCACCGTCAACGCCAGCGGCACGATCACCGTACAGGTGACCACGGCAGCCACGCGCGCCACGATCACCGGCTCGGTGGACCTGAGCGCCAGCGGCTTGAACACCATCATCGGCGCCGGTACGTTCGTGGTGAACGGATACACGTTCCAAACCGACGGCACCGAGTCGCTGCAGAGCCTGCTCAACAGGTTCAACAACTCGAGCGGACAGACCGGCGTCACTTTCAACTTCAACGGCACCAACGTCGTGATGAAGTCGAACGGCTACGGCTCGAACGCCACGATCTCCTTCACGGATACGGCAGGGCGCCTGAACGCGGCGGGTAACGCCACCGCAGCAGGCGTTGACGCCATCGCTACCGTTACCGTAACCACCACCAACGGCGCGACCAGCGCGACCTTCACGGGTGGACGGAACGGCGACAGCGGCTTGCGCCTCACCGACACGTACGGCAACTCCATCCTCTTGACGGAAGCCGGAAACGTCGCCGGCGCGGCAGCCGCCGTCGGTCGCATCGAGGCGGGCGCCGCCCAATTCCAGATCGGCGCGAACGCCGGGCAGACGGTCAGCCTCTCGCTGACGAACCTGCTGTCCAGCAACCTCGGCGACGACGTCGTGTCGGGTGAGAACCTTTCGACGATCAAGGTTACGAGCACTCAGGACGCGAACAACGCGCTGCTCGTCATCGAGCGGGCGATCGAACAGGTCGCCGAACTCCGTGGGAACATCGGAAACTTCCAGAGAAACGTTCTGGAGAGCAACCTTCGGTCCCTCGGCGTGGCTCGGGAGAACCTGACGGCAACGGAGAGTTCGATTCGCGACGCCGATGTCGCCAGCGAGGTGACGACCTTCACCAAGCTGCAGATCCTGCAGCAGACCGGTCTGGCGGTGCTCGCTCAAGCGAACGCCGCACCCCAAGCAGTGCTTTCACTCCTGCGATAACGAGCGGTTAGAGCACGTGGGCAAACGGGGCGGCTCGGCAGAGCCGCCCCAACCTACCCGGTAATCCCACCGGCTTGAGCAGGCAGAACGAACCTGTATCCACCATCCCAGTACGATTGCGCGGGCTTCGCTTCTACCCGTATGGAAACGAGAATCCAGGAGGCGAAATCGGATAACGCCTCCGGCTCTCTTGGGGCAAAGTCCCCACGGGCAGGGAGCCAACCAATCGGACATCAGGGAGGATACAGAAGACATGTCATTTCGTGTTAACACGAACGTCAGCGCTATGAACGCGCTGCGAAACCTCAGCCTTACCGGGCTGGAGTTTAGCAAGTCGGTCAACCGACTCTCCACAGGTCTGCGCATCGTTTCGGGCGCAGACGACCCGGCTGGTCTGATCGTTTCGGAGAACTTTCGAGCGCAGATCGCGGGCCTCGACCAAGCCATGCAGAACAACCAGGACGCCGTCAACTACGCCAAGACGGCGGAAGGCGCCCTCGACGAAGTCAACCGGTTGCTGAACGACGCAAGGAAGCTTGCCGTCGCAGCCGGCAACACGGGAACGCTTGACGCCGCGGCGATTCAGGCCAACCAAGATCAGCTGCGATCCATCGTTGACTCCATCAACCGGATCGCGACGCAGACTCAGTTCGGCAAGAAGAAGTTGCTCGACGGCTCCGCCGGCATCGTTTCGACTGTTACGAACGCTACGAACTACGCCGCCATCAACATCGGCGGCACGTTCGGCGGATTCACCGTCAACGCCAGCGGCACGATCACCGTACAGGTGACCACGGCAGCCACGCGCGCCACGATCACCGGCTCGGTGGACCTGAGCGCCAGCGGCTTGAACACCATCATCGGCGCCGGTACGTTCGTGGTGAACGGATACACGTTCCAAACCGACGGCACCGAGTCGCTGCAGAGCCTGCTCAACAGGTTCAACAACTCGAGCGGACAGACCGGCGTCACTTTCAACTTCAACGGCACCAACGTCGTGATGAAGTCGAACGGCTACGGCTCGAACGCCACGATCTCCTTCACGGATACGGCAGGGCGCCTGAACGCGGCGGGTAACGCCACCGCAGCAGGCGTTGACGCCATCGCTACCGTTACCGTAACCACCACCAACGGCGCGACCAGCGCGACCTTCACGGGTGGACGGAACGGCGACAGCGGCTTGCGACTCACCGACACGTACGGCAACTCTGTCTTGCTGACGGAAGCCGGAAACGCGACGGGAGCAGCGGCGGCGGTCGGTCGCATCGAGGCGGGCGCGGCGCAGTTCCAGATCGGCGCGAACGCGGGTCAAACCGCGAACCTCTCGCTCGCGGCCATGCTGGCGAGCTCGCTCGGCGACGACGTCGTGTCGGGTGAGAACCTCTCCACAGTGAAGCTCGACTCAGCCTCGAACGCGGACAACGCGCTCAAGGTCATTGACCGAGCTATCGAGCAAGTCGCCGAGCTGAGAGGCGACATCGGTAACTTCCAACGAAACGTCCTCGAGAGCAACCTTCGGTCGCTCGGCGTGACTCGCGAGAACCTCGCCGCGACGGAGAGCTCGATCCGCGATGTGGACGTTGCCTCGGAGATCACCAACTACACGAAACTGCAGATCCTGCAGCAGACCGGTCTGGCGGTCCTTGCTCAGGCGAACTCTGCTCCGAGTGCGGTCCTAGCGCTGCTCCGCTAACGGCGGGGGGCGTTTGGTCGGCAGGACAGGCCCGGCGCAAGCCGGGCCTGCTCTCTTTTGGCCCCAGCCGGAACAAAAGTGACCTGCGGCCCTTGACAAAACCAGCGGGGGGGTAGAAAGAGCCCAAGGCAATGTCGGCGTCGCCGGTTAAGCCCGTGGTGCTTGTGTCAGGAAACTTCACCGAGCCCTACCGCACCGTGTTCCAAGCTGAGCCGGGCGTCAGGTTGGTACAATCTTCCCCGCAGTCACCGGTGGTACCTCCTGAGATGCTGCTCAAGGCGCCGCAAGCGGCGGTGCTCGATGCGAAGGGCGTCGTCGTGGGGCTACCCCGGGAGGACGAGATGCTCAAGGCGTTTTTCGAGCGCTTAGGAGAAAGAGAATGAGCCGAGTCAATCGAAGTCGCGCGCTGACGCTGTTGGAGGCGCTCATTGTGGTGCTGATCATCGGGATGCTGGCGGCGATGCTGTACCCGGTGTTCGAGTCGCTGAAGATGAAGATGAGGGTCGTGGGCACCGTTCAGCGGATGAAACAGTTTCACGTCGCGCTGCAGATGTACCGGCAGGACTGGGGAGGGGCTGACGTGTTTGCGTCGTGGAGGTCATTCAGCGTCCTCGGGCTTCCTGCGGCATCGCTCAGCGATCCGACGTGGATGCACCTGACGCCACCATTGCCGGGAGTATCACGCAGGGACTGGATTGGGCCTTGCGGTTTTGATGTGGATCGCAACCCCAGCTCAGGACCGGGAGGCTGGTTTGATCGACGCTACATCTACCCGCGCCATGGTGGATGCATTTCGTACGCAGCCAGTCTGTACGCACCCGCTGTCATGGAGGACCAAGACAGGGCGTCGAACTATGGCTTGTATTGGGACTACATCCCCACTTACCGCGACCACATTGTCATCATTGCTGAGTTTTATTGCAATCCACCTAATGTTGACCTGATGAATTCAAACGTCCGCAAGCGAGGCATTGCCCTTCTGCTCAGCGGTCAAGTCGTGAACCGGAATGACGTTGGCTCAATCTTGGACCTGCGATGGTTTTCCGACCCGCCAGACAAAACTTGGAGGAACGGCGGACGATGATGTTGACGCACTTCAATATTCGTAGAACTGCTTCCGCAGTGACCTTGCTCGTGTCACTAGCGGCAGTCGCCGTTTGGTCTCTCCCGCTCACGGGAGACGAGGGTCTCCCGGGAACAAGCCCGTGCGGTGATCCTCCGGCTCCTCAACACAACTGTGGTAGGGACGCCTATGGTCGGTGCGAAGAAATGGTGGCGAACTGCAGCGGACCGACAGTAGACTCGTGGCCCAAAGTCACACGCTGTTGCTGGAGCATCGGCACGGAAGAGTATCCGGTGGTGTGTTACCCCTTCACCGGCTCATGGAGGTGTTGCCGCCATGTTCAGGGCGGCCCACCGCGGTGGTTCCCGGAGTGTCGAGCGGGGGACCCGCAATGGGGAAAGCTGTGCGCTCCCGACCAGTGGTGCTATACGCCATGACATCCGGCCGAGGCGCCCGTAGACGATGGGTTCGGGCTTCGTTTCTCATCGGTTTCCTGGCGACCCTGCTCGTGTTCGGCATTTACGTGTGGTCGCGGTGGCCGCGCTCCTCGCCGTCGCCGGAGGTTGTCGCCCGCAAGGCGATGGAAGCCTTTGAACTGTCCGACTACGACGGTCTATTAGAACAAATAAACGATGAAGAGAAGCGGCTGCTTAAACTCGAAGCGGATTCGCTCGCAGAACTGGTGAACCGGTTCTATAAGCCAAACACCTCCGGATTCAAGCCGCGCGGACAGATTGTTCTGCCCCAGTCGACCGAAACGGACGCTTTTGCCATGCGAGAGTACGTTCATCCAGATGGTCGAAAGTTCGACCTGATGATCTTGGTTGCGTCCGGTGAGGATGGACGACCGAAGGTGCATGGTTTTATATATATGCTGATTGGGTCCGTGCTTAAAGCCAAACTGCCGCCGGGTGTCGCAAGCGGGCAAGGGCCCGACTCTCGACACGCGTTGCTGCGGGCGTTCGAGGAAGAGCTGCCCGTACTTAACTCCCTCCAGGTTCCCGGCGACACCATTTCCGAGAATGGCAGTCAAGTCTTTCGCTCGTGGAAGGAGATACACAAGAGCCTGCTCCGGCGCGCAACCGACCGAGCGTCGCGCGAATAGATGCCCCTCGTCATTGCATCCGTTGGGCGAGCAAGTTCATCGTGCGTCGCACGAACTCGTCCTCGGCAACTTCTGGGACGCCCCTGACACCCGTATGCACAGGATGAATCGTTGCCTGCGCGGCGAATGTGCCGTCCAGCGATCGGGCGCCCAGCATTGCGCCGAGGATTGACCCGACGGTCGCGCCATTGCAGTCTGTATCGAAGCCCGCCTCGACCGCCATGCAGGCCGAGCGCTCGAACTCGCCGCCGCCGTGCAGGAGCGCCCACGTTACGACCTCGGCGTTTGAAATCGCATGGCACCAATCATGCTGCCGCGACTCGTTCCAGCGATTGTGGATGGCTTGGAGCGCGCTTTGTGCGTCCATCTCGAACGCTTCCTTTAGCACGCGATCAAGCGCATGCGCGAGACGACACGATAGCGGGACGCAGCGCAGGCCGTTCTCTACAACACTCTGCGGATCGTTCATCCCGAAGGCGGACGAAATCATCGCAGCGTAGAGCATGGAGGCATAAAGTGCATTGCGAGTATGGGAGAGGCGCGCGTCGCTCCAAGCCATCGCGGCAGCCCGCATCGGGTCGCCTGGCGCGATGTAGCCGTAGAGGTCGCTTCGAATCTGCGCGCCGATCCACTCTCGATAGGGGTTCCGCCATG
This sequence comes from Armatimonadota bacterium, assembly GCA_037446435.1. Taxonomy (GTDB): domain Bacteria; phylum Armatimonadota; class Fimbriimonadia; order Fimbriimonadales; family ATM1; genus J051. The sequence continues at coordinate 35,158 of JBBIIO010000022.1, read as the reverse complement.
TCGCCGTTTCGGGAGGCCTCATGCCAAGCAGCGAGTTGCGGAAGGCGATTCGCTCGGCGGTGCAGGTCTTGAGGGGGGCGAGCCGCGCGACCCACTCCTCCGCTACCTGTTCAGTCGAGAACCCAACGCCGCAGCGCTCCACCACCAGGAGCGCGATGACGGTGTAGTTCAGGTCGTCATCTTCGGGGAGGGCGTCAAGCTCAGCCACGAACGCGTCCTCGTTACCCGGGGCGACGGCGCCGAACGCGTTCAGAGGTTCCCAGCGGCGCAGGAAGCCCTGTAGGGGCGGGCCTTGCCCGGTTTCCTGCAGCATCTTGCGAATCGCCGCGCGGCTCCAGCCCTCGACCGGCTTACCGAGCATGCATCCGGCGACCCTCCCCCGCCATGCCCCCCGAATCCTGTCCTCGAAGTCAACGGCCTGCACGTCGAGCGGGAGCGCGCCTGGGCAGCGATAGAAGATGCTCTGCAGGTCGTTCGGCTCCGCTTCTTCGGTGGCGCTGGGCAAGCGCTGGACCTGATCAAGGAGGCGGAAAAACTCGCCGGGCGGGACTGTGTCGGCGCGCTCGAGCCGTGCGAACTCTTCCAGGAGGTGGCTGATGTCCCTTCCCTCCTGCTCCGCCTGGAGTCGCTCGGTCTCGACATCCGCGGGCGTCGGAAGCAACCACCGGGTGTCCACGCGGGGCATTTTGCGTTACGCTGGATATCGGCGGGACGCCGAAACCACCTTCGCCCAAGCCACTTCGGGCATCGGCGGGACGCCGAAACCACTTCGCCAAACCACCTATCGGTTGATCGGGCTTGGCGCGGAAGTGGCGATATCAGGTAGGAAAGGCGCCATGCCGAGCGCTCGTCCGTTTCTTTCCGCGATTACTGTTGCCGTTGTGATGGGCTCCTGTTCCGTCAGCACGCCGACCTTTCCGAAGATTCTCTTCACCACGGATCGGGACGGCTCCCTTCAGGTGTACAAGATGAACATCAACGGGAGCAGCGTCTTCCGGATCACGAGCCTCGGCTCGAACAACCAAATGGCGACGCTCGAGGGGCCGGGGCATTGGCTTGCGTTCGTCTCCGACCGGAACGGAAACCTCGACATCTTCTTGACGACGCTCTCGGGCGGCAGCGAGACGCAGCTGACGACGGACGGCGCGGACGACTTCCTTCCCGCCTTCAGCAGCGACGGCACCAAGATCGCGTTTGTCTCCGAGCGTGACGGCAACCGGGAGATTTACGTGACGAACGCCGACGGCTCCGGGCAGACTCGTCTGACCTTCGACGCGGGCGAGGACACGATGCCTGCCTTCAGCCCGGATGGAACGAAGATAGCCTTCGTCTCCGATCGAACGGGCACGCCGCAGGTGTTCCTCATCAACACCGACGGCACGGGTGAGACGAACATCAGCAACAATGCATTTGACGACACAACGCCGAGCTTTAACCTGGATGGAACGAGAATCCTCTTCAGCACGAATCAGGACGGAAACTTCGAACTGTATACGATGGAACTGGACGGCTCCGACCGCGTGCGAGTCGCCGAGATTGACGGAGACGAACTGAACGGAAGTTACACGCCTGATGGAGGGCGAGTCGCATTCACATCCGACGTTTCGGGCAACGTGGAGATCTATACGGTCACGGTATCCGGCACCAGCGTTACGAACATCACGAACAACGCGGGCCTCGACACTAAGACGACTACGTTGATTGCGCCCCAGTAACACCCGCCATCATTCTAAGAAGCCGCTCTTCGTTGAACTCTTCGCGCGACAGGAAGCCCTGAACTGCGCCGTCCTTGATTACTGCGATGCGCCGGCAGAGGGTGAAGAGCTCGGGCATGTCGCTGCTGATGAGCAGGATCGCCTTGCCCTCGGCTGCAAGGCCTCGCACGAGGTCGTGAATCTCCGCTTTCGCCCCAACGTCAACACCGCGGGTCGGCTCGTCAATGATGAGGAAGTCGCATTGCGCCGCAAGCCACTTCGCGATAACGACCTTCTGTTGATTCCCTCCGCTCAAGGTGGCGACGTTCGTTTCGATGCCTGGCGCACGGATGCGGAGAAGGTCAGCATACCGCTTCGCCAGCGCGCGCTCTTCGGACGAGCGCAACACGCCCAGCGTCGCCAGCCGGTGCAACGAGGGGAGGCTGATGTTCTCGGCGATGTTCATCGTGAGCACAAGCCCGTGGCGCTTGCGATCCTCGGGAACCAGCCCGATGCCGCGTCGCAAGGCGTAGCCGGGGCCTCGGAACGGCACGTCCTCACTCCGAAGATGCAGCGAGCCGGTGACGGACTTGTCTAAGCCGAACAGCGCCTCGGCAATCTCCGTCCTGCCTGAGCCCACGAGGCCCGCCAGCCCGAGGATCTCGCCCTCGGCGATCGTGAACGAGACGTCCCGGAACCTGCCCTCGCTCGACAAGGCGCGAACTTCGACGACGGTGCTCTCCTTCGGCATCGGCGGCGACCTGCGGCTGTCCTCCTGGAGTTCGCGCCCGATCATCCAACGGACAACGTCGTCGTGGGTTACGTTGGATATCGGCGAGACGCCGAAACCACCTTCGCCGAGACCACCTTCCTGAGGACGTGGAATCGGAACAGTCTGCACGACTTTTCCATCCCGGAGGACGGTTACCGTGCTACAGACTTCGAACACCTCTTCGAGGCGGTGCGAGATGTAGATGCACGTGACGCCATCGGCAACCAGCCTCCGGACGAGCGCGAGCAGCGTGCGGGTTTCGGATGGCGTGAGGCTGCTCGTCGGCTCGTCGAAGACGAGCACGCGCGCGCCACGACCGAGGCTCGCGGCGACTTGGACGAGCTGCTGCCTGCTGATGGAGAGGTCGCCGACCCGCGCTTCAGGGTTAACCCTTGCGCCGACGGCGGCGAGTCGCTCCTGGGTGATCCTGTTCATCTCTCGCCAGTCCACAAGCCCGAAGCGGCCGGGCAACTCGCTCAAGCAGACGTTCTCGGCAACGGAGAGGTCCTCGCAGAACAATAACTCTTGGTGAACGATGCCGATGCCTTGGCTGAGCGCGTCCGACGGCGAGGCGAGGTGAACCGGCACGTCGTTCAGCAGCACGCGTCCGGCGTCGGCCTTTACGATGCCGGCGAGAATCTTGCCCAGCGTGCTCTTCCCCGCCCCGTTCTCGCCCACCAAGCCATGGCAAGAGCCGGCAGCGACCGAGAACGACACATCATCGAGCGCTTGGACACCAGGGTAACTCTTCGAGATGCTCTCGAAGGCGACCGAGTAGCCCTTGCTCATGTCGGCGTTCTACCCACCCGGCGGCACCGGCGTGTAGCGCACGCTCGCCACTTTCGGCGCCTCTGTTAGGCGGAGAATCGGTGAGGACTTCACGGTGTCTTCGAGCGGGAGGACCTCCCATGCGATGACGCCGTCGAGCGACTCCGCCTCAAGCATGTGGAACGCGAGCCGGGCGAGCGGCTGCGACGACCGCACAAGGAAGGAACCCTCCGGTACGCGGATCGCGCCCGGGATGTACCGCCCTTCCAGCGTAACGAGTCGATGACCCTGGAATGCGCTCCGCGCCCGTTGAAGCGAAGAGATCTCGAACCACTCGCCCGCGCCCGACCACTCTTCCAGCGTTCGCTCGACGATGACGCCATGACGCGCGAGCAACTCGGCTGCGCCCATTGCGTCCGCGGGCAGGACCCAGGCTGTTGGCATCGTGCCGCTTCTCGTCGCTCGGAAGCGATCGAACACTTCCATCCGAACCGACTGCACTTCGCCGATGTTGAGGCCATGCGCAGTTCCCTCCTTTTCGAGCAGCACTTCCTCCTCGCCGCGCGACGAAATGTCGAATCGCACGCCCAGTTCCTCCCCCTGCAGCGCGGCTGCTCGGCGATCCGCCTCGACAACCGCCGCGCGAATCGCCTCAGCGTTGTCGTAGGCGTATTGAACGACCGCGTCCACGAACCACTTGGTAACCGCGACGCGCTCGCGGAAGGGGAGATAGCTCATTGCCTCTGAGAGGATCGCTATGCGGTTGCGCAGCCCGACATAGTTGGTAACGTACCTTCCTTCCTGGCCATAGGTGTACCAGCCGCCGCCCTGACGGTTGCCGTAGTCGAACAGTTCGTATGCCTTCTCACGCCTTGCTCTTGCGCGAATGGACGGCAGCATCCTGTCGCGCGAGAGCGACAGGATTGCGGGGTCGGTGTTGGGATTGAGCGGGGGCGAGTACGTAAGTTGATATCCGTGCCGAGTGCCGTTCGTGGTGTGAAGGTCCATCATCACGTCCGGATCCCAGCGGTTGTAGACGGCGTCAAGCATTGCACGCATCTCGGGGGACTCCGCCTTCACCGCGTCGCGGTTCAGGTCTAAACCCTGGCCGTTGGCTCGCTGCCCGACCCGCTCGGGCCCGTCTTGCGACGGCCGGTTCCTTCGCCCATCGCCGAACTCATCGTTTCCATCGGTGTTGTAAACCGGGCAAACAAGGATCACCAAGCGGTCGAGCAGGCGCGGGTTCGCTGCGATGTCGCGCAGCAGCATGAGAGACGCCTCCTTTCCTTCGACCTCTCCGCCGTGGATGTTGGCTTGGATGTACACGACCACACGGCCGAGCCGCCTGGCGGCGGAAGGCGTCGCCGCATCCCGCGCCGAGCACACGACGAGGGCGATGTCCCTACCTTCGGCGCTCTTGCCAGCTACCTCGAACCGGAGCGGCGCGCCCGCCCGCTGAAGCTCGCGCACAAGAGCGTATGCGTCTTCAACGGTGCTGGTCTCCCGATAATCCGTCACCTCGGCTCGAGTTAGCGGGGCGGGCGATTGAAGCGGGCCGGCAACGGCAAGCCCGCCTGCGAGAAGCAGTAAGTGCATAGGGCGGGATTCTACACGCCAGCGCCGGCGAGCGACTTCGGCTGCGCGAACAGGTCGTACTCGGCTGCGCCGGTAACCTCGACTTCGGCGAACGCCCCCGGCGGCACAGGCTTATTCAGGTAGACGAGGCCGTCAATCTCGGGCGCGTCGCGGAACGAGCGGCCGAAGGCGTTGCCCTCCTCGCCGATACCTTCGACGAGGACCCGCAGCGAGCGACCGACCCACGCCTGGTTCTTGTGCAGCGAAATGCGCTGCTGCTCGTGCATCAGTCGGTCGTAGCGGCTTCGCTTGACGCGCGCGGGAACCTGATGCGGCATGTCATGCGACGGCGTTCCCGGCTCGCGAGAGAAGAGGAACGCGCCGACACGGTCCAGTCGGGCTTCCCGCAACCACTCGAGCAGATACGCGAAATGCCCCTCGGTCTCGCCGGGGAAGCCAACGATGAACGTGGTGCGAATCGCGCAGTCCGGCATTGCGTTGCGCAGTTTTTCGAAGAGACGAAGGTAGCGCTCGCCGTCCCACGGCCTCTTCATCGCGCGCAGGATATCCGGGTGGGCATGCTGCAAAGGGATGTCAATGTAAGGCAGCACCTTGTCGAGGGTGCGCATCGCCTCGATGACCTCGTCGGTGAGCCGGTTCGGATAGAAGTACAGCAGGCGAATCCACTCGATTCCTTCGACGCCGTTCAGTTCCTTCAGAAGAGTGGGAAGCATGAACGCTCGATAGAGGTCGTATCCATACTGCGTTACGTCCTGCGCGATGAGGTTGACCTCTTTCACGCCTCGCGCGGCGAGTTGTTGCGCCTCGTCTAAAACTCGCTCGAGCGACTTACTGACATGCGCGCCTCGAAACGAGGGGATGGTGCAGAAGGTGCAGCGGTGGTCGCAACCTTCGCTCACCTTGAGGTAGGCGCGCCACGGCGGACCGCTGAGGACGCGGGGGACGCCGTCCGTCCACTGGTGATGTGGCTTGGGGATGCGGAGGAGCGGCTCGGTTCGTCCGTTCGATCCTCTCAGTGCGGCGAGCAGGTCGGCGAACTCGTTCGCCTTCCCCACGCCGACGTACGCATCCGCGCCCGGCGCGAGGCGCTCGATGGAGTCGCGATGGCGCTGAACCATGCAGCCTGCAACAATCACCGCGCCGGTCTTGCCGCTGTTCTTCTCTCGAACGGCGTCGCGGATGACCTTCAGGCCTTCGCGCTTTGCCGCTTCGAGAAAGCCGCAGGTGTTGATGACCGTGAAGTCTGAGTAGTCGGCGCCCGCGTCTACTCGGTAGCCGTTCTTGAGAAGAACGCCGGCAATCTCTTCAGAGTCCACATCGTTCTTGGCGCAGCCCAGGGTAATGATTCGAACGACGTGCATCGTGCGCTACTATACCATACCGGCGAGGCATCTCGCCGCATGACGGAATCGAGCCAGGAGATGAACCGGCTGACACGCACGTCGTAGAACCTTCCGCCGTAGGTCACGCCGTCCGCGAGCGTTTCATGGATGCCAGCGACCTTCCACTTGCCGTCGGTGTCGCGAATCAGGCTTGGGCCACCGGAGTCGTGGCCCGCAACAATGCACTCCTTCTCCACAGGGCCACCGTCTCCGTAGGCGTCCGGCGCCCCTGGAGCGTCGAAATCCATGCGGAGCTGCCAGTCTGTGACTACGGAAACGCGGTTGAAGCCCGCGCGGCGCACGCCGTCGGAGTTCTGCACCTGTTTGAGCGCCCCGCCCTGGGCTCGAAACGTGTAACCATAGCCGACGACAGCTACCAACTTCCCCTTTTCATCGTCCTTACGATAGGGCGCGTACCAAGTGGTGAACGTGTTAGGCGCGAACTCGAGAAGCACAAGGTCGGGCGTGAGTTGCGGTGGGAAGTGCACCAGCTTCGGCGTGAGGTCCCCCTTCCCTTCGAGGCGGAAGCGCACCACGCTCTCGGGAATGAACGTGGTCGGTGAATCGAGCAGCAGGTGGCGGCAAGCCAGCACCCAGCGGTCACCGATGGCGACGCCCGTGCCGTTGAAATGTGGCTGGTTGCCGGGCCACTGCCTGCCGACCCTGCCGACGCCCTGCCAGTCCTTGGTCGGGAGGTCCGGAACGATCGCTACGGCGCCCGCCGCAAGCACCGAGACGGCTGAAACCCAGCAAAGATACGCGCAACTCTTTCCCTTCATACCGCCGTTTAGACGACCGAGACCCATATCAGGATCGGGACTTTTGGCGCTACCTCTTTCACCCGACCCTCGAGGTTGGTACACTTCCCGCAGGAGGCATCCGTGTTTCTCGCGCTGACAGTCTGGGTGAGTATCGCATCCTATCCCGCCGCACCGACGGTGAGGGTCATCCCTGCCGAAGTGGTTCTGCCGGGCTTGCATAGCGAGCAGCGGCTGATCGTGCTCGAGGAGGACTCGGGCAAGGTTCGGGACGTCTCCGGCGAAGCAAAGTTCGAAGCGAAGGGCCCGTTCGTGGTGGCGGGGGGCGTGGTGCGACCGGAGTCCCCGGGCAACGGCTCCATCATCGTTCGGTACGGACGGCAGCAACGGGAGGTGCGCGTAAGCGTCTCGGAAGCAACCGCGTCGAACTTCTCTGCGACGGTTCAGCCTGTGCTCGCAAAGGGGGGATGCGCAGCGCGCGCATGCCACGGAGCCGAAGGAGGTCAAGCGGGCTTCGCGCTCACACTCTTCAATGTGGACACGACCGCGGACGCCCGCGCCATGACGGCCGACGGGCGGCGCGTCAACGCCGAAGCGCCGGAGAGGAGCCTGGTTCTGCTGAAGCCGACCGCGACCGTGTCGCACGGGGGCGGAAAGCGCTTTTCGCCCGATAGCGCAGCTGCCCGCGCCCTGACGGAGTGGATTTCCACGGGCGCGGAGGTTGAGAACGGCGACGCTCCGTTCCTCACCGACCTGAGCATCCACCTGCCCGTCGAGCGGTTCACAACAGCGAACGAGCGGTGCCGGGTGCTGGTGACCGCGACGTTCAGCAACGGCGCAAAGAAGGACGTTACCGGGCTTGCGCTCTTCTCGACTACCGACGACGGCGTCGCGACCGTGAGCGAGGACGGCGTCGTGACCGCGCTGCGGCGAGGTGACGCGTACCTGGTCGCGAGGTACGGACGATACATCACTTCCGTGCCTCTTTTGGCCGACATTCCGCTGAAGCAGAAGCCGCCTGTCATCGCCCGCTATCAACCGGCAAACGAGATTGACCGCGCCCTGGCGGCGCGCTGGGAGCGGATGGGTATCGCACCCAGTTCCGTCGCAGACGATTGGACGTTCGTGCGCCGTGTGTATCTCGATCTAATCGGCACGCTTCCTAAGCCCGAGGAGGTCACCGCTTACGTAAGCAGCCGGTCTCCAAGGAAGAAAGAGGAGTTGGTGGACGCTCTACTCCGACGCCCAGAGTTCATTTATTACTGGACGCAGTGGTGGGGTGACATGCTGCGCATCGAGCGAAACACGATGCGCGAGGCCGGAGTGCGTGCCTTCTCCCAATACATCCGCACATCCCTGCTGAACAACAAGCCACTTGACCAGATGGCGAAGGAGATGCTGACCGCCACCGGCCGAACCTTCACCGACGGGCCTGCGAATTACTTCCGGCCGACGGCGCGCGTCGAGGACGCTGTCGTGCAGTTCTCCCGCGTGTTCATGGGCGTCAGGATTGACTGCGCGCAGTGCCACAACCATCCACACGAGAGTTGGACGCAGAACGACTTCTACAACCTCGCGATGTTCTTCCGCCAGACCCGGCTGCGCGCCGGGCCGGATCGTGACGAGGTAACTGTCGAGAACCTTCCGCAGGTGGCACAGCTCAACATCCCCCGCCGCGCCGTGCGAACGCCCGCCGTGCCCGTACTGCCTGGGACGCGCGAGCCGGTCGAGAGCGACAAGAACCTGCGCGAAGTGCTTGCCGAGTGGGTCACTTCACCGGACAACGAGTACTTCGCTCGCGCGTTTGCGAACCGCCTCTGGGCGAGGATGATGGGACGCGGAGTTTTCGAGCCGCTCGACGACTATCGCAGAACGAACCCACCGAGCGACCCGGCGCTCATGGACGCTCTGACGCATTTGCTGCGCGAGAAGGGCTACGATATGCGCGCGTTCCTTCGCGAGATCGCGCTCAGCCGAGCCTACTCGCTGACCTCGGACACGAACCCGTCAAACGAGAAGGACAACCGCTTCTTCAGCCACTACTATCCGAGGCGCGTGCCCGCGGAAGTGCTCGCCGACATGATTGCTCAGGCAACAAACCGCCCCGACCGATACAACGGGTACCCCGAAGGGACGCGCGCCATCGCCTTGGAAGAGCCGAACACGTTCAGCCGCATCCTCGACGTGTTCAACCGCCCTCGGAGGCACGTCGTTACCTGCGAGCGTGATGATTCGCCGAGCCTCGCCCAGGCGCTGTTCCTTCTCAACAACGGCGCGATCCACAACAAGATCGTCTCCCGCGAGGGCATCGTCGTTCAACTGCTGAACCAAGGGATGACGCCCGACGACGTGATAACCGAGTTGTACTTGCGAACGCTGTCCCGCCCGCCGACTCCTGCCGAGCGAGCGGTCATCCAGCGCGAACTGGGACAGTCGAACCGTGCCGCAGAAGTTCTGCAGGATGCCCTCTGGGCGTTGCTCAACACGAAGGAGTTTCTGTACAATCACTGAGGAACGACATGAACAGTCATGACCGAGAACTTGTCTCCTACCTGATGGAGGACCGTTGGATTCAGGACTGCGAAGGCTGGAGCCGGCGCAACTTCCTGAAGATCGGCCTCTCGGGCTTGTTGGCGCTCAGCCTGCCCGACCTGCTTCAACTCAAGGCGCTGGCTGCGCCGCCGGAGGGACGAAAGCGAAGCGTCATCCTCCTGTTCATGAACGGCGGGCCATCGCACCTCGACACGTTTGACCCCAAGCCCGACGCCGGCGCGGAATATGCAGGCCCGCTCAAGGCGATGCCGACCAAGGTGGACGGCGTGCAGATCTGCGAGGCGTTGCCCAGGTTGGCGCAGCGGATGGACAAAGCCGTGCTGGTCCGCTCGATGCGGAGCGGCGAGAACAGCCACGAGCGCGCTCAGCACCTGCTCCAAACTGGATACCTTCCGCTCGCGTCGCTCGAGTATCCGAGTTACGGCGCGGTCATCGCAAAGGAGCGGGGAGATGATTCGGTGCTCCCGAACTACGTCGCTATCGGCGGTCGGCCCGAGGGCATCGGGCCCGGCTTCCTAAGCCAGGCGTTCGCGCCGTTCGAGGTGGGCAACCCAGCACAGCCGAACTTCGGCTTGCCGGACGGTAGCCCGCCCGGGAACCTGTCGCCGGAGCGAGTCAGCAGAAGGAAGGCGTTCCTTCAAGCGCTCGACACCGCCAGGCGAGACAACGACCGCATGGAGGCGATGGACACGTTCTACAACAAGGCGTTCGCCATCATGGAGAGCCGCGAAGCACGCACCGCGTTCGAGATGAGCCGCGAAGCGCAGCCGCTACGCGAAGAGTACGGCATGAACCCATTCGGCCAGGCGTGCCTGCTCGCTGTGCGACTGGTCGAGGCAGGCGTTGACTTCGTAACGGTTACGCTCGGCGGATGGGACACGCATGAGAACAACTTCACTCAGCTGCCCAATCGGCTGTTGCCGATGATGGATCAGGCGATGGCGGCGCTGTTCGATGACCTCCAACGCCGTGGACTCTTCGACTCAACTCTCGTCGTGTGGACGGGCGAGTTCGGACGGACGCCGCGCATCAACAACAACGCCAACCCGGGGCGCGACCACTGGGGCAACGCGTGGTCGGTGCTTATGGCGGGCTGCGGCGTCGAAGGCGGCCGCGTCATCGGCCGCACCGACGAACGAGGCGCTGAAGTCGTCGAGTCACCCGTGACCCCGGAGAACCTCGCGGCGACGATATACGACAAGGTCGGAATCGACTACAAGAAGTACTACCAGACGCCCTCTGGCCGACCGATTCGGCTGGCGGCATCCGACCCGATTCCCGGCGTGTAGCGTATGCGACTGGAAGCGGGCGGAAAGCGGCTGCGGAGGGGCCTTCGACGCTGGGAGCACGCGGGGCTGCGCACGATGACCGCCTCGCAAATCTACGACGCGGCGTTCGGCATCTATCGCAGAGGAGGAGGCGGGCTGATTCGCCTAACCCTGATTCCGTCCGCCGTCGTTTATGCGCTCGCGATGCTCGCCTACGAGTTGGTCGGCAAAGACCTGTTGACCACGGGTAGCCCTGAGAACGCGCTTGCCGCCGCGGGCGAGTTGGGGCTTACGGTTCTCATCGGCGTCGTGCTTGCTGCGCCGCCGGTGCTTGCTGCGTACAGCCTGATGCTCGCGCTGGTGGCGGGCTGGACCGCGGAGCGAACGCTGGGCCGCGAGCCGGACCCACGCGCGCTGTTCCGGAGGGCGGTCTCTCGGCTTCCTTCGCTGATGGGCGTTGTCGCTCTTGTTGCCATCCGAGTGTGCCTCGCCCTCGTGATTTCATTCGCGCTCATCGTGTTGTCGGCTTTGATGAGCGAGCGGCTGGGCGCGCAGTTCGTTGCGATCGTGGGCATCGTTGGGCTGGTATTGGCGCCGGTCATCATGCTGTACGTCTTCGGCAGGCTCTGCCTCGCCCCGGTCATCGTCTTCCTCGAAGGGCTTCCACCGAGGCAAGCAGTTGAGCGGAGCCGTCGGCTCCAGGATGAACTCTCGCTACCCACCCGCCAGTTAGGTCGAGGCGACCTTATCGCGGTGGGACTCTTCCTACTGACGCTCGTGCTGCAGTTCGTCTTCTGGTGGTCCTTCCTCATTCCAACCGACATGCTTCAGGAGTACCTCGCGTCTGCCGGCGTCGCGGAGAACTCGCTTTTGTGGATGGCGTTGTATCGCAGCATCGCGATCCTCGCGCCGTTTGCTGCCTTCCTCTTGTTGCACCCGGTGCTCATCGCGGGTGTCGTCTTGCTGTACTACGACCGTCGGATTCGGTTGGAGGGATTGGACATCCAGTTGCTGGCGGTCAGCGTGTGGCAGCGTGGGGAGGCTGACTTTGAGGTTTAGCGCAGCCTTGCGGATGTGCCTTTGCCTTCTTCTGCTCGGTTGCATCTCGCCCACCTTTGGGCAAGAAACGCCAGCCGAGTGGGCGGAGAGGCTTAGGCAGACGCAGGATGCATCGCGCGAGGACCAAGCCGACGCCTTGCGCGCCTTCTCGCGGTCAGGAATAGCGCGTGAGCACCAATCCTTGCGCGAGGCGGCGACGGGCGCCCTCGCCACGCAGGAGCCGGAGCACCTTCGCAGCAGCGTCGAGGGCATCGCCTCCGCTCTCGAGGTTTTCGCGCGCGCGAGCGCCCCGGTAGACACAGACGCGAACGAAGCCGCGCGACGTATCCTCTCCGAGCCGCAGTTCCGCAAGGCGGACGAAGCCCCGAGCAACTGGCTCAAGCGAGCGCTCGACTCCCTCCAGCCGGCGGAGCGTGAAGAGCCGGAACCGCGACAGCTCGACCTGCCCACGCCGACGACCGTCAACCTGCAGCCGCTGTTTTACGGAATCATCATCGTGCTCGCCATCGGAGCCGGAGTCGCGCTGTTCCTCTTCGCTCGCAGTTGGACAGGCGGAAGAAAGTCCGGCGCAGCCAAGAAGAAGCGGAAGGTCGGCCTGCTCGAAGAGGGCGAAGAGGCGCTGCGCACGGACGAGTGGCTCGCCCGCGCCGACGAACTCGAGCGCAGGGGCCGATTCCGAGAGGCGGTGAGATGCCTTTACCTTGCCGTGCTCATGCGCCTCGACGACGCGGGCATCGTGTACTTCGATCGCTATCAAACGAACTGGGAGCACCTCCGCCGCATCGAAGCATCCAACGCCCCAGACAGCGTTGGGTACCGCCGCCTGACCCAGGAGTTCGACCACATCTGGTACGGCGAGAGACCCGCCACCGCCGAACACTGCGCGGCCTTCCGAAGCGAGTATGTGCGGCTCACGGATGCGCTCAGCGCCGGTACGGCAAACGTCGGATCGAAAGGTGCGGGGGCACGCTGATGAGCAGCCGGCTGCTCCTGCTCCTTGGTGCGATGGCGGTTCTCGCCGTGCTCGCGCTGCTGCTCGTGGTCGTCGGGAAGCCGCCGCGCGAGATCCTGCCTTCCAGTCTCTCCGCGGACCCGGGCGGTGCGCTGGGTCTGTATCGTCTGTTGGAGGCCGAAGGAATTCCGGTCAAGCGGTGGTACGAGGAGCCGCTCCACGAGGATCCGGAGGTTGGGGCGGTGCTGGTATTTGAGGAGGACGACCGGTTCCCGCTCGTCGCGGGCCGGCTGGAGGCGGTTGGCGCCGGGCGGCTGCGCATCGCTCTGCGCACGCCGAGCAGCCTCCCGCCCGCTCAAGAGATGGAAACCGTCGAGGTGAGCGCCCAGGCGGAGGCTTTCGCCGGCGTAAAGGTGGTTTACAAGCGCTCGACGGCGATGGGGCAGTTTCGGAGCGGCCTCCTGCGCCAGGGGAACTACGCCGTCGTGGATTTTGGGCTGCAGCAAGGCTTGGAGCCCGAGATTGTCGTCGTTGACGGAACGATGTTCCTGAATCAGAACCTGGATCACGCCGACAACGCCCGTCTTGCGGTCGCCCTCGTGCGCAGCGTGCTGCCACCGGGCAAGGCGGTCGCCTTCCCCGAGTACGTGTACGGGATCACGGGCAGCAAGACTTTCTTCCAGGAGATAGGACCGGCGTACTCCTCGTTCGTGGTTCAGTTTCTGCTGCTGTTCTTCCTGGGGGTGTGGACCTTGCATCGCCGGTTTGGCTACCCCATCGCGGAGCCGATGCGCCAGCCCGGCATGGCGGATCACACGCGCGCCCTCGGCTACGTCCTGCGCAGGGCGAGGGCGCACGACATCGTCCTGCGGACTGCGGTAGAGCGAACCGTCCGGCGCGAGGCGAGAAGACTGGGCCTTCCCCCCGGCATCAGCCCCGAAGACCTGGCAAAACGCATCGAGGAGCCGCTCGCGTCGCTTCTGGAGCGAGGCGCCCGCCTGCTGGAGGGCAAGCCCGCTGCTGCGGAGGCGGAGGCGGTCGCCCGCCTCCTAAGAGAGGCGGGGGCGCGGAAAACTCGGCGCCCGATGAGATAATATCGCGCCGATGAAGCGCCTGCTGCTTGGTCTTGCTTGCGTTGGCTTGTTGCTGGGGTGCAGCCCGGTGGAGCCGCCTGCCGAGGAGTCCGGCGGCCCCGCTGAGGGCGGCACGCCGCAGGGCGGCGCTACGACCCTGCCCGACTCTGCCGCTCCGCCCGCGCAGGAAACGACCGAAACCGTCGAGTCGCTCGCTGCGAAGTACGAGGAAGCCAAGCAAGCGTTCGAGCGAGCTAAGGGCGACGAAGCGAAGGCAGCGTATGTGGAGGCGACGGTGAAGTACGGGACGGCAGTGATGATGGGTGACCTGCCGCCGCGGGAAAAGTACCCAAGGGCGCTCGAACTCTACGAAGAGGCGCTCAAGCAAGATCCCGACAATGCTGAAGCGAAGACGAACCGGCAGCTGATCCTGGACATCTACAAGTCCATGGGTCGCGAGCCATCAAAACCCAAGGAGGAGTAAATGGAGGAGCAACGGTCAGGGGGGAGGCCCGCCTGGTTCTGGGTCATCACACTTCTTGCGCTCGCCCTATCGAGCGCTCCCTACGTTTTCGGATATCTGAACCAGCCGAAGGATGGGTCGCTCTATCTGGGCGTCCATTGGGGGTTTGACGATCACGCCGTTTATGCTGCGTGGGCGAAGCAGGCGCAGGAGGGCAAGGTCCTGTTCGAGAATCGGTTCACGACCGACCCCCAGCCTGGGCTGACGTTCCAAGCCTACTTCCTGCTCATCGGGAACATCGCGAAGTTCACCGGCATCCCCGTTGCGATGCACATCGGGCGGGTCCTCTTCGGCTTGCTATTCCTGTTTGCGCTTTACCGACTGGTCTGCCGGCTGTCTCAGAGTTCGTTCGCGCGCGGCGTGATGTTCTCCACCGCCATCTTCGGCGCCGGCACGGGCTATCTCTATTGGGCGCGCTACTTGGGCGACCTGGGAATGAACCGCCCGATTGACGTTTGGCAGCCCGAGGCGTTTACGTTTCCCTCGCTGATGACAAACGGCCTCTTTTGCGCAGCGCTCTGGCTCATCGTGGTGTTCTGGAACTCGCTGCTCGACGCACGACACTCGGCGAAGGCTGTGATTCCCGGCTTTCTCGCAGTGCTTGTGCTGACCAACATCCACACGTATGACACGCTGACCATCGGCATTGTCGGTGTCGGCTTCCTCGCGTCGCAGATGGCGGCGAAGAACGTTACAGGTGCGTGGCTGGTGCGCGCGGGGATCATGGCTGCCGGGGCGCTGCCGTCGCTGGCGTGGTTCTTGTACGTGCGAAGCAAAGACCCGGTGTTCGCGGCGCGAGCGGAGACGGTTACGACCTCGCCGAGCCTGTACAACGTGCTCGTCGGCTACGGCCCGCTGTTGCTGTTGGCGCTGCTCGCGTTCTTCATCGGACGGTACCGCAAGGAGACGGGTGAGTCGCCCGGCTATGGACACACGGCTTGCACGATGTTGGCAGCGCTGCTCATCGCGCTTGTCATCATCCAGGCGCAGTCGAGCGACTCGCCGGAACAACCGTGGTTGGGGCCGATCCCGTGGCTTCTCCTTGCCGTGGTTGGAGCGTTCCTTTGCGCTTGGCTAAGGCCGGAAGTGCCGGCCTATGGCCTGATGTTCGCCTGGATTGTGATGGGACTGATTGCGCTCTACTATCCAGGCCTGTTCCAGCGGAAACTAGCGATGGGGCTGAGCATTCCGATCGGTCTGATGGCAGGCGCGTCAATCGCGTGGCTCCTCGAGCGAGTGCAAGAGCAGTCGCGCGCGTCCGCTGCCGTACTCGCCGTGCTGGTACTGTCCATCACATCGCTGCGGTGGATCGAACGCGACCTTTACATGGTGCGGGACAACGTGACGAACACGCTGCACCTGGTCTTCTGGCCCGCCGAAGTGAAGCAAATGCTCGACGTGCTGCAGAACGAGGCGGCTCCGGGCGCGGTCGTCATCGCACCGCCCGGCCTGTGGCGCAAGGAGATCGTTCACAGCGAAACCGGAGGTACGCACGAAGAGTTTCAGATTGACATTCCCGACCTCAACCCTGTGCTCAGCGGTTGGGGAGGCGTCCACACCTACGCAGGGCACTGGAGCGAAACCCCGAACTACGGCGAGCGCCGAGTAGAGCTTTTGCGGAGCATGATCGCAACGGAAGAGGGTGGGGCAACGCCGGACCGCCTCGACGAGTTCATTGACAGCGGCTGGTTTTGCGCCAGGGTCATCACGACGGACGGACGCTCGGCGCGCGGTTCCCTGACCGACTTCGGTGGTCGCCTCGTTTACGGCTCGCTCTTCGCTCTCTACAGGGTTGATCCGGAAGCGCGGGACGCGGAGGCCGTCCCTAACGACGCCCCCGAGTGACGACCAGCCAGATGAACTGAGGGAGAGTCAGCGCCTTCCGCCACTTGCGCGGATTGTGGAGCAGCCGCCACAACCACTCGAGACGCATCGCCCGCACAAACTTTGGTGCGCGCCGCACGTTGCCGCTCCAGACGTCGAAGCTGCCTCCAACGCCAATCGAGACCTTCGCCGCCATCTCGTAGAGGTGCTCGAAGATGAACTTCTCCTGCCTGGGGATGCCCATCGCGACGAACAGGATGTCAACGCCAAGTGAGCGAATCTCGCGAACGACCTCTGCCTCCTCCTCCGGCGACAGAAAGCCGTGTCGCGCACCGACGACTTGCAACTTAGGATGCCGCTGCTGCATCTGCTGAGCAGCTTGCTCGGCAACGCCCGGCGCGGCGCCGAGCAGGTAGACGCGATACCCTTTCTGCGATGCGCGCGAACAGAGGATGTCCATCAGGTCCACTCCGGTAACGCGCTCGCGCACAGGCGTGCCGAGGCGCCGCGCCGCCCACACGACGCCGATGCTGTCGGGCGTGACGAGGTTGGCGCCGTTCATGATGTCCATCCACTGCCGGTCGTGTTGAGCCAGCACAATGCCCGAGGTGTCCGCAGTGATGACCATGCTCGGGCCGCCGTCTCGGATGAACCCCTCGATAGCGTAGACCGCGCCCTTCATCGAGACGGCATGCACCGTGACGCCAAGAATCTCTACCGACGGTAGTTCACGCACCTCGACATCTCCAGACGCAGTGGCCGTACTCATCTTTTCGACCTTGCGGCCCGTTTTTTAGCCCGGCTCGCCCCTGAGGAGAACGCGATTCCGAGCAGCGTCCCCGCGTCTCGAACGAAGTGAACGCGCAGCGCCTTGCGAACGTCTCCGGGAATCTCCTCAACGTAGTCTTTCTCGTTCTCCTCGGGCAGGATGATATCGCGAACGCCAGCCCGGTGCGCGGCAATCACCTTCTCCTTGATGCCGCCCACGGGCAGAACCTCGCCGGTCAGGGTCAGTTCGCCGGTCATTGCGAGGCGCTTGCGAACGACCTTGCCGGCAAGGAGCGACGCGAGCGATGCGAGGATGGTGACGCCTGCACTGGGCCCATCTTTCGGGATCGCTCCCGCGGGGACATGGATGTGCACGTCGGAGTCTCGGAACCGCTCTGGGTCGATGCCCATCTCATCCGCACGGGTTTGGAGGTAACTGAGGGCGATGCGCGCGGACTCTTTCATAACCTCCCCGAGATGGCCGGTCAAGATCAACCCGCCCTTGCCGGGAAGAAGGGCCGCCTCGACGAACACGATGTCGCCTCCGACGGGCGTCCAGACCATGCCGACTGCGAGGCCCGGCCGCAGGGTGCGCTCGGCGACCTCGTCGTGCAGGTACCTCGGCGCCCCCAAGACGGTCTGGACGTAATCGGGCGTAACGCGAATCGGCGAGCGCCTGCCTTCGGCGAACGCCTTGACTGCTTTGCGCGTGATTGCGGCGATTTCGCGCTCCAGGTTTCGTACGCCTGCCTCTCGGGTGTAGTTCGAGACCACGGCTCGGATCGCCGCCTTCGTCCACTTCAGCCGAGAGGACGGGACTCCGTGCTCCTCGAGTTGCTTCGGGATGATGTGACGCCGCGCGATCTCCACCTTCTCCGCTTCGGTGTACCCGCCCAATTCGATGACCTCCATGCGGTCACGGAGCGCCGGCGGGATGGTCTCGAGAAGGTTCGCCGTGGTGATGAAGAACACGCGGCTGAGGTCAAACGGCGCATCGAGGTAGTGATCGCGGAACGCGTGGTTCTGCTCCGGGTCAAGCACTTCGAGCAGTGCGGAACTCGGGTCACCGCGGAAGTCCGTGCCCAGCTTGTCAATCTCATCGAGAATGAACACAGGGTTGTTAGTTCCGCACCGGCGGATGTGCTGAATGATCTGCCCGGGCATCGCGCCAATGTACGTTCGGCGGTGCCCCTTGATTTCGGCTTCATCGCGCATTCCGCCGAGCGACACGCGAACGAACTCGCGCCCCAGCGCGCGCGCAATCGAGCGACCGAGAGAGGTCTTGCCGACGCCCGGCGGCCCGAGGAAGCAAAGAATCGGCTGTCGCACAACGCCTTCCTTCTTGAACTTCCTCACGGCGAGGAACTCGACGATGCGCTCTTTGATCTTGTCGAGGCCGTAGTGGTCACGGTCGAGCACTCGCCGAACACGACCGAGGTCGAGTTGGTCCTCCGTCGCCTTCTGCCACGGCATCGAGATCATGTAGTCGAGGTACGTGCGGACGACGTTGTATTCCGGTGACGCGGGCGACATTCGCGCGAGGCGTTGCAATTCGCGGTTCGCCTCCTTGAGAGCCTCTTCGGGCATGTCTGCTGCTTCAATTTGATTCTGAAGTTCTTCTATCTCCCGTGTTCGGTCATCCTCCTCGCCAAGTTCCTTCTGGATGGCTTTTAGCTGCTCACGAAGATAGTAGTCCCGCTGCGTCTTCGTCAACTCGGTGTTGACTTCGCTCTGCACCTTCGACGTTAGTTCAAGAACGCGAACCTCGCGGTTCAGCAGTTGAACCAACAGGCGGAGCCTCTCGCGCACGTCTACCGCCTCGAGGACTCGCTGCTTATCCTCGACGGCAAAGTTCATGTGCGCGGCGATGAGGTCAGCCATTACGTTCGGCTCCTGCACCGCCTGCGTGAGCGACCGCAACTCGTCGGGAAGCGCAGGAGAGAGACTGATGCTACGGTCGAACAGGGACGCTATCGTTCGCCGGAGCGCCTCCACCTCGTCCGAGACTTCCGATTTGACCGCCTGCTCTTCAATGACCTCTACCCGCGCGCGCAAATACGGCTCGGTCTGCAGCACTTCGACAACGCGGAAGCGAGACACGCCCTGCACGATGAGGCGGATGCCGTCCGGCATCTTCACGAGCGTTCGAATGATGACCGCGCAGCCGAATGAGTAAATGTCCTCCGGCGTCGGCACCTCTACCGTTGGGTCGCGCTGCGCAACGACGCCTATGATGCGACTGTTGGCGGCAACGGACTCGTCAATCAGTTGAATGCTTTGCGGCCTGCCGACCGACAGCGGCGCGATGAGCATCGGATACACGACCGAGTCTCGCAGCGGCAGCAGATTGATTTCCGACGGGATATCGGGGAAGTCTTGATCCGACTCCTCCTCTTCCGTCTCCTTTACTTTCAGGTCAACGTCACTCATCAGTTGTTCTCACGCGGCTTGCGCGGCGGCGGGGCCTTTGCGGTTCCTTCGGCACGAACACCACCAGAAAGCCATCCCGATAGGTAGCCCTAACATCTTCCGACGATTGCGCCGCGCCATCGAGGGGCACTTCCCTCTCGAACTCGCCGTACAGAATCTCCAGCCGTCTGGAGCCGGTGCGCTCGGTCTCGTGTGGGGCGGAGCGGGTCCCCCGAATCAGCAGTGTCTGCCCCCGAGCGTTGTACTCTACTCGAACTTGGCTCGGGTCGACTCCGGCGAGCTCAGCAACCACGATGAACGAGGTCTCGGTCTCGCGGACGTCTACATTAGGCCTCCAGCCGGAGCGTGTACCGGCGGCAATCCACCCCCGAATCACCTCGTCGCTAAGGCGCTGCAATTCGGCGCTGAGCTGCCACAGAAACTCGTCCTGCCGTCTCTCTGCCACCTGGGGGATTATGTTCCGGCGGGCGGGGGCGGGGTACAATCGGGCCGCATGAAGGTCGTCGTTAGCATTCTATTCGTGCTGTTGGTCGCCATCTCGGGCCTGTTCATCTTCGTAACCGTGCTGTTCGGCAGCAAGAGCGATGCGATGAGCGGGGGGAGCAGCCAGATTCGAACCACGTTCAAGGGCAAGGCGGGATTCGACGACTTCGTCTCCCGATTGACGCTCTACCTGGGCATCGCGTTCATGGCGCTCTGCGTCATCATCAACGTCATCCAGACGCGAGGCTGGGACCGGTAGCCCCAGCCCCCTTGCAATTTTCCGCTGCGGGGGGTACTCTTGGCATTGGCGCGAATCAAAACGACGATCTCGCGCGTCACTAATCGGTAGGAATCGCCGACGAAACATGGATGGTTTCGGGGCGGTCGAGCGGGGAGAGGCGAGGGCGATGTCCTCCCGTCCCCCGGCGAAATGATAAGGAATTGGAGGAGACTCATGGACGAGTTGAGAATCGCGCCGGAGAAACCCGGCTTCTTGGAGCGGCTCTTAGGACGCCGCGATGTGGAGTTCGAGGAGACCGAAGAGGTCGAACAGAACGCCCCCGTACGTAGAGCAGCCGTGTACACGTGCACGGTCCGACGCCACGTAATCGCCTTCGAGGACGCGCTCGCTGCTGCAGATGGGTTGAAGAGAGGGGAGATGCAGGTGCTCAACCTCACCTCCGCCGACCCAACGCTGCGCGAGAAGATCAAAGACTTCCTGTCAGGCGTCAACTACGCCCAAGAGGGCACATGGGAGGAGGTCGGTGAGCACATCTATCTGCTCGCCCCACTTGGCACTCACGTCGAGTGCTCACCTCCCGGCCTCGGCGCAAACGCTCGACAGAACTGACCCCCACGTTCACATAACTTGCCGACACTCCTAACCGGGGCGGAAGGGCTCGACAACCCCTCCCCATCCCGAGGTTACGCACCCGAGCACCCCATCGCTGACCTCGCGAGCCCTCCGCCCCACCCTTCTCACACGTCACAATAGTCACGTGCACCTCGAGCAACTCGTTACCGAAATCGGCGCGCTTCTCTCCGAGCGGCGCGTGCTGCACGGCGACGCGGTGCAGAAGGTGTACGACTGCGACGCCTACACACTCCACCGCCACCCGCCACTCGTTATCGCGCTTCCTGAGAGCACCGAAGAAGTCCAGCAGATTGTCGAGTGGTGCGTCCATAACAGCATTCCATTCACCCCCCGCGGCGCCGGCACCGGCTTGAGCGGCGGAGCGATGCCCGCGGAAGGCGGGGTCGTCATCTCCCTGAGCCGCATGCGCCAAGTGCTCGAAGTGGACGCCGAGAACCGCGTGCTGCTCGCCCAAGCGGGCTGCCCGAACCTTCACCTCTCCCGCCACGTGGCTGCCGACCGGCTCCACTTCGCCCCTGACCCCAGCAGCCAGACCGTCTGCACCCTCGGCGGAAACATCGCCGAGAACAGCGGAGGGCCCCACACGCTCAAGTACGGCGTAACGACCGACCACGTGCTCGGCATAACTCTCGTAGACGACTCCGGGCGAGTTCGGCGGCTCGGCGGAAGGGTTGCCGATGCCCCCGGTCTTGACCTGCTCGGCGTCGTCGTTGGCTCAGAAGGGACGCTGGGCGTCGTTACCGAGGCGTGGGTGCGTCTTACGCCCTTGCCCGCCATAGTGCGAACCGCGCTCATCGCCTTCCCTACCGCCCGCGACGCGACCGAGACCGTGAGCCGCGTGATCGGCGCGGGCGTTATCGCTGCAGCGATGGAGTTCATGGACGGCAGCGTGATTCACGCCGTTGAGGCTGCCTTCCACACCGGACTGCCCACCGACGCCGGGGCTCTGTTGCTTGTCGAGTGCGACGGCGAAGACGAAGCCCGCGTCGAGGCGGAGATCCAGACCGTCCTCGCCATCGCGCGCGATCGGAACGCGATGCGGATAGACATCGCCGGCGACGAAGCCGAGCGGGCGAAACTCTGGACGGCTCGCAAGAAGGGCATCGGCGCGTTGGGTCGCGTCGCGCCTTCCATCGTAACGCACGACGGCGTGATTCCTCGCTCGCGTCTGCCCGAGGTGTTGGAGTTCGTTTATCGCATCGCCGGCGAGGCGGGCGTCGGCGTGGCGAACATCTTCCACGCCGGAGACGGCAACCTGCACCCGATCTTTCTGTTCGATGAGCGCGATCCACGACAACTCGAAGCCGTCACTCGCGCAGGCGAAGCAGTGATGCGCCGGTGCATCGAGGAAGGCGGCAGCGTTACCGGCGAGCACGGCATCGGAGTCGAGAAGATTGACCTGCTGGCCGAGATGTTTTCGGAGGCCGACCTGCGCGGGCAACGCGAGGTTCGCGACTGCTTCCGCTCGACCGACCTCTGCAACCCGGGCAAGGTGTTCCCGTCTTCGAAGTCGTGCGTCGAGGTGCGAGTCCGCCACCGCGCCGTTCCTGTGTAGCGAGTCGGCGTCGCTGTGCTAAAGGCGCCCTTACTTTTCATAGTGGCGCGGTTGGGGGGGCGAGTGGAATTTGTCCCGTAACTTGGTGCCTGCCCTGAGCATCAAGACTATAAGAAGGCAACAAGAATGAACTTAACGTGTGTACTAGCTCTCTGCTCCCTACTGGCCGGTGCGCCAGCTACGCAGGAGCAACGCCAGCCGAACGCCTACCACGTATACAATGCGATCATCAACGGTCGCTGGGATGAAGTTGACCGAATCAAAGAGCAAGTCGGCTCGTTCAGTCACGACAAACTACCGGGAGCCAGAGACGTGCTTTCCCAACTTGCTTCCGTCACGGGTTACTCTCATGTTTATGCGCGCGTCCTCACAGGAGTTCGAATCTGCATCGAATACGGCGCGGACCCTAACGCCATGCAAGGTAGCCCGCTCAGCATTGCCGCTGCCAACGACAAGTGGTCCAAAGTTGTCGAGAGGCTTCTTCAATACGGTGCCGACCCAGATCTACATGCGCCCAAGGCGCCTTCTGCGCTCCACTACGCCATCGCGGGCAACCTACCCAATAGCGTAAAACTCCTGATAGCGCACAAGCCAGGTGTGGGCAAGAAGGCATGGATCGTGATTGACGTTGTGGGCGATCCCAAGAATCCGGAGTTCCCGCTGAAGAGACCGCTAACCCCGCTCGCGTACGCTGCTTGGCTGGGTCGCCCGGAGATCATGAGTGTGCTCCTTGAGAACGGTGCGAAGGTTGATCAAAAGAACTCCGTGACCGGGAGGACAGCGCTGCACGAAGCAGCCATCGCACGAATGCCCCCCAGATGGGCAAGCTACCCCTACTCCGAAGAACTCCAGACGGAAGTCGTCAAGGTCTTACTTGGGCACGGCGCGGACAAAGAGATCAAGGACAAAGGTGGCAACACCGCCCTCGACTTGGCTAAGAAGGCTAAGGCCATGAACGTGGTCCGGCTTCTCGAACAAGGCAAAGTCGAACCCGAGGGGCCGAACGCACGCGGCAAGCCCCTTGGCGCGCCACAAGACCCCCAGGCACCCAAACCGGAGCGCTCCTCCGTAACGTCGTGGACAGTCAGCCAAGCCGTCCGCTGGGGCAAATGGGATGAAGTGCATCAGTTGTACAAGGAACTTGGGTCGTTCAAGTTCCCGATTGACCCCCAGAGAGATGGGCGCGACGTGCTGAGTCAGCTCGCCTTGGAAACCGACGACGCCGGCACCTACGCCAACGTCCTGACGGGAGTTCGAATCTGCATCGAATACGGAGCGGACCCGAACGCGATCCAAGGTTTACCCCTCCGCACAGCCGCCGGCACTGACCAATGGTCGAAGGTGGTTGAGAGGCTCCTTCAATACGGAGCGGACCCGAATCTCCATCCCGAGGGGGTCGAGACCGCATTGATCAATGCCGTTGCTGCGAACCGGCCTAAGAACGTTGAGGTTCTCCTTCAGTATAAGGCAGATCCTAACAGGGAAGCATGGGTCACCGTAAGGGGAAGTCCACTTCCTTTCGATAGGCCTAACATCGGTCGCCGTCGGCCCGTCACGCCGCTCATTGTCGCATCCCAGGTCGGTCGTCCCGAGATCGTGCGGATCCTCCTGGAGGGCGGTGCCGATGTGAATCAAGCGGACACTGTGTACCGGAGGACGGCTCTCCACGAGGCAGCTGTGGGCCGAAGTCTCTTCCGCCATGAGCCGTTCTCAAGAGAATTCACAGAAGAGAACCAAACTGAGACAGTCAGGGTTCTGCTCGAGCACGGAGCACACAAGGAACTCAGAGATAAAGATGGCAACACCGCCCTCGACTTGGCCAAGAAGGCGAACGCCGCGAACGTAGTCCGGCTTCTGGAATGAAGCGCTCGCTGTGTGGGTTGGAACGCCTCGCGGCTGCTAGTGCACGCTCGTGCCGTCGGGCGCTTCCTTGTCCGGCTGCAAGAGGATCGCTTCGCCGTTCGGCCCGTCTGCTGCAAGGATCATCCCTTGGCTCTCGAAGCCGCGCATCTCCCTCGGAGCGAGGTTCGCCACCAACACCACCTGGCGGCCGATGAGGTCTTCGGGCGCGTACTGCGGTCGAATCCCGGCGAGGACCTGCCTGCGCTCGTCGCCGACGATCAACTCGAGCCTCATCAGTTTGTCGGCTCCTTCGACCGGCACGGCGTCCAGAACGCGCGCAACCCGCAGCTTCACCTTCAGAAAGTCCTCAATGGAGATCGTGTCGTCAGGCTCCGACGCACCGCTCTCTTTGCGTGTCTGAGGCGCCGCCGGTCCCTTCCCGCCCGTCTTCGCAAGGCGAACGTAGGTAGGCGCGGGCTCCGAGACCTTGCCGCCCGCGGGCACGCTGTCCACAGCCTCAACGTCGGCGAATCGCGCCGCCTGCGGGACGTTGAGCAAGTCCGCCATCCGCGATGCGAGCGTTGGCGCGATCGGAGCGAGGCACCCCTCGAGGAAGCGCACCTTCCACAGCATCGTGCGAATCACTCGATGCAGGCGCTCGGAGTCGCCGCTCTTCTTGAGGTCCCACGGCTTTTGCGCGTCAATGTAGGCGTTGAGGAGCCTGCCGACTTCGAGCGCTCGCTCCGTCGCCTGCTCGATGCGAAAGCGGTTCATTGCGTCGAAGTATGCGTCGCGCACTTCGAGGCACTTGGCGATTGCGTCTTCGTCCGGCGACGCGCCCGGCACGACGCCGTCGCAAAAGCTGTGCGTCATGGAGATCACTCGGTGAACGCCGTTCGAGATGACGTTCACCAGTTCGGAGTTGTATCGACCGTCGAACTCGTCCTGCGAGAACGAGGTGTCGTTCTCAAACGGCAGCGTACGCGCCATGTGCCACCGCACCGCGTCCACCGCGAGTTCGCTCGAGCAACCGGCGCGCTCGGCGAGCTCTTCGGCAAGCTCGAGAGGGCGCACGACGTTGCCCAGCGACTTGCTGATCTTGCGGTCACCCATCAGCACCCATCCATGACCGATGAGCGTCTTCGGCAAAGGCAGGCCGAGACCGATCAGCATCGCGGGCCAGATCGTCGCGTGGAAGCGAACCAGGATGTCTTTGCCCATCCACTGCGCGGCGGCGGGCCAGTAGGATTCCCAGTTACCGTCGGGCCAACCGATTGCCGAGATATAGTTGATGAGGGCGTCGAACCACACGTAGACGACGCGCGACTCGTCTCCCGGCACGGGGATTCCCCAGCCTTTGTTCTCGCGCGTTATGTAGACGTCGCGCAAGCCCTGTTTGATGAACGCGACGACCTCGTTCTTCCGCGTCTCGGGGATGATGAACTCCGGATTCGCCTCGATGTGCTCCAGCAGGCGGTCGGCGAACGCCGAAAGGCGGAAGTAGTAGCCCGGCTCACTGACGGCGCGGACGTCGTTCCCATCGGGGCTTTTGCCGTCAACCAACTCCGATTCCGAGTACAAGGTCTCGGTGGTAACGTCGTACCAGCCCTTGTACTCGCCCGGATAGATGTGCCCTGCGTCGAGCAGCCGCTTCCACACCTCGCCGACCACGCGGACGTGGCGCTCCTCGGTTGTTCGGATGAAGTCGTCGTAACGGATGCCCAGCCCTGCCCAGATGCGCCGAAACTCCTCGCTGATCTCGTCTACGAACGCTTGCGGCTCCTTCCCCGCCGCCTCCGCCGCCTCCGCGACCTTCGTGGCGTTCTCGTCGGTGCCGGTGAGGAAGTGCGTGTCCTCCCCGAGCATCCTACGATAGCGCGCGTTGACGTCGGCGGCAAGCGTCGTCAGCGCCGTCCCGATGTGGGGAGCGCTGTTGACGTAGTAGATCGGCGTGGTTATGTAGAACCGTCGGGGCATGCGTGGGGCGAATGGTACCCGGCAGCCCGCCTTTCGCCTTCCTTCTTCGCGCCCGGCCCGGTCTTCTTCGCGCCGGTAGGCTCAGGAGGGAACGCGATTAGCTTAGCGGACCCAAGGCCCATCTAACCGAGGAACCGGCAGAGGTGTGCCCGGAAAGCCGGTGCAATTGGCCCTGCGGAGTTGCGACGGGGGTAGCATGATTGTCATCAAGTTGCCGATAACTGCCCTCACGGGCGAAGCCCTCTCCGTCAGACTGTCTTTCCCGCGGCGCACCTTAGCAACACGCCCATCGGCGGGATGACTCGAGCGGCGCTCACAAACCGCGATTGTATGCTTCGATACAATCGCGATAAAAACGTCCCGAAAACCCTTGACAAACGGCACGGGGGGGGGTAGGCTCGTGTTCATGGCGACGATTCGTTGGTTCACATATCTCGTCGTCCTGGTCGCTTGCGCTATAGGCGCGACCTCATCCGCGCAACCGAGCGGCGAACCCCTGTTCGCGCTCGGCATCCAGACCCCGCAGCTGCCGAACCTCACCCAGCTGACTCCAGACGAGCAAGCCAAGGCCGACAAGGAGTTGCTGGAAGCCATCCAGAAGGAGTGGACGCCCGCGCTGCGCAAGGTGTGTGAAGTCGAGGGCATCGACGCGATGGCGTTCGTCCTCGTGTCTCGGGTTGTGTTCTCGCCTTGGGAGAAGCCGTACGGAGTTCCGGCGATGCGGCTGCTCGCCCGAGCGACCGGCACCTACTGGTCGCAGGTGGACGGCGTGCAGGTGTTCTCGGCCGTGGGTAACCGGCGGGAGCGCTTCGGCCCAGTCTTGCTCGATGCGTTACGCACCATGGATGAAGCCGGCCTTGAGAGGCTCACCTCGGGAGAAGCAACACTGTCCGACTTCGGCCCTCTCATGGACTCGGTTGTTGAGACTGTCGCCATAGACCCGGCGATGGTGAACGTGCTTCTGTCGCGCGGATCTGGAACGCGGGTCCAGCTGCAAATTCTGCCGAAAGCTTCGTTTATCGATCCGAAGACCGGCGAACGGCGCACCGTCAGCCTCGCGCCTGCGGAAGACGAACCTTTCTTTACAGAAGAGAAGGAGGGAGAACCACTCTACCCTTACGTACCCCTTCAAAAGCCACGTGGTGATGGAGGTCTCGACTTCGGCGAAGGAGAGGTCATGACGTTGTTCGACTTCAAAACTAAGGCAGAACAAGCGTATAAAACCCGCTACTTCCTCGACGGCAGGATCGCTTCGACCCTTGTCTTCGCGAGGGGAAGGATGAATCAAGAGACGTTTGAGAAGGTCTACCTCAGTGTCGGATCTGCTACACCGCCGGTCAGACGGCCGGACGAAGACATAGTGGAGCTGGAGCAGATCAAGACCTGGCTGCGCACGCACGAGAAGGCATTGTCGGCGTTTCGCGGGGCAGACGGCATCTCTGCCGAAGACTCCGCCCGTGGTGCGTCTGTTTCGGCGTCCGAGCTCGCGGCAAAGAACCCCGAGCTGGCATCCCGCCTGGCATCGAAAGGAATTCCCCCGGACGCGACTCTTGACCTTGGGGTGGAGCTGATGTTCATCTTTGATCCAGGAGGCTTCCGCGACGTGATGCCGCCGCAGACGACGCCTGACGGAAAGAGCTATCGGCGTACGATGAGCAACCGCCTCAAGTTCGTCGTCGTCGGTTCGTAGGCGGAGCCTATGCGAGTGAGAGGGCGGGGTACGCCTCCGCCCTCTCGTCTTCTTCCGCCGACGCGTTGCGCGAGGCGAAGGCAGCCAGGCGCTCGGCGCGTCGCTCAACGTCCGACGCCCGCACGCAGCCCGATGCGACGGTCGAGCGGACGCACTCCAGTTGCCGCACCTCGTCCGCCATTTCGAACAGCAGCTCCTCCGCACCCAGCAGGCGCAGCAAGCCGACTGTCTTGTGCGTGTTGCTCGGGACGGCGATAAACGGCGTGCCCGCCTTCGCCGCAAAGATAATCAAGTGGAATCGCCCTCCTGCGAACAGCTTCGCGCGGCGAATCAGCCCGACAACGGCACGATATCCAACATCGTCGTTGGTAAGCATCGGCACGCGCAGGTTCGCGAAGGCGCGAGCGTGGTTGCGCCGGTCCTCGCCCGTCGAGGCGACGTACAGCACATCCAGGCCCGCGCCCAACAGTTCTCGAGCGATCGCCGCCTGCGCCTCCGCGCTCCAGCGCTCGACGACGGCGCTGCCGGTCATCACGGCGAACTCCGCTCCCACGCCGATGCCTTGAAGGAGGGAGTCCACTTCGGCGTCCTCCGCACCGTCCGCGAGCAGCGCGCAGTCCGCGCCCGCGATCGGGGTCGCGCCGAGAGAGCGAGCTGCATCGAAGGAACTCGGCTCGCGCACGACCAGCCGGTCGGCCTTTTGCAGGACGTGGGAGAACAGTGGGCGATGGCTCGGGATCTCCACCTCGATAGTCGTATTCACAATCCACAGCGGCGCCGCGGAGGAATCGGCGACGTACGCGAGTGCAGGCAGCCAACGTAGCGTTTGCTTCTGCGAAGCAGCGTCCCTTCGCCGTTGACGACGATGAGATCTGCTCCTTCGATCGCCTGCCGCCACGACCCAACGAGTTGCTGAGCGCACCACCTCCCCGTTGCGCTACCCTAGGCGTCGCGAAGCGCAACCTGAGGGGCGAGCCGCTCGACCAGCAGCCGCGTCAAGCCGCTGCGAGGGCGCGCAGCCGACCGGGGAACACCCACCACCTCTGCGCCGGGATGCGCAGCCTGCAGGAGGCGGACCAACGCCGTCGTCGTCGCTTGGCTGCCCCAGTTCTCATCCCCCCGGTTGTCCATCAGCAGGGCGATCTTCATCGTGTCCGGTGTGGCATCTTACACGAGCCGCAGCCCCGAGTAAACTGCCTTGGCATGGAGCCGTTCGTGACCCACACCGGCCGCATCGCCGTCCTCGACCAGGACGACGTGGACACCGACCGCATCATCCCTGCGCGGTTTCTCACCCTCGTTACTCGCTCCGGATATGGCGAGCTGTTGTTCAAAGACGTTCGGGATGACGGATTCCCCCTCGACCAGCCCGAGGCGCAGGGCGCAACGATTCTGGTCGTCGGAACCAACTTCGGTTGCGGCAGCAGCCGGGAGCATGCGGTTTGGGCCGTCCAACAAGCCGGATTCAAAGCGGTCGTCGGACGCCGGACGGAGAAAACAGAAGGTTTCAGCGATATCTTTAGGCAAAACGCCGCCAACAACGGCTTGCTTCTCATCGAACTCCCTGAGCAGGAACACCAGCGCCTCGTGCAGGCGGGCAGCGGCGCGACTGCCCAGATTGACCTGCCGTCGCAGACCATCCGCCTCGGCGACTGGAGCGCGCAGTTCGACATCAACGAGGCAACGAAGGAGGCGCTGCTGAAGGGGCTGGACCTCATCGGCACCACGCTGCTGCACGAAGACGCGATCAGCCATTACGAAAACGAGCGCGGGCCTTGGACCCCGCCGCGCCCCACATAGTGTCTGAGCTACGACGTCATCCGTTCCTGCAAGAGTGGGTGATAACCGCCACCCATCGCCAAGAGCGGACGTTCTTGCCCTCGGAACAGCAGTGCCCTTTCTGCCCCCGCCCCGACGACCCAAACGCCGAGGTACCCGTGGCTGACTATGAAGTCGCCGTGATCGAGAACCGCTTTCCTTCCCTCCGCACCCCGCCTCCGTCGCCGACGGTGGAAAGCAACGCCATCTCGCAGGTTCGACCATCGGAGGGCAGATGCGAGGTCGTGCTCTACACGCCGCACCACGATGCAACGCTTTCCGATCTGAGCGTCCGGCATCTTCGCAAGCTGGTGCGCGTTTGGGCGGATCGGTATGCCCATTTGAGCGCGCTGCCTGAGGTGGAGTACGTCTACATCTTTGAGAACAAGGGCAAGGAGGTCGGCGTTACGCTGACTCACCCACACGGCCAAATCTACGCCTACCCGTTCGTCCCGGAGTTGATTCAGAGACGCCATGAAGCGATGCGCGAGAACCCGGAAGTCGTGCGCGAGTGGCTGCGCTTCGAGGTGGAGGAGGGGAAAAGGGTGGTATGGCGAAACGGTGAGTGGGTGTTGGTCGTTCCGTTCTTCGCGCGCTATCCGTACGAGATTCACATCGTGCCGGAGCGCGCCGTGGCGAACGTGGCGGAGGCGGACGAGCGCCACCTCGACGACCTCGCCGAGGCGCTCCGCGTAGCATCGAGAAAACTGGATTCGCGGTTCGGCTTCTCGATGCCCTATATTCTGAGCCTGGTGCAGCACAGCGAGCCGTGGTCTACGCTTACGGTCGAAATCACCCCGCCCTATCGGACGGCGACCAAGCTGAAGTACCTCGCCGGTAGCGAGGCGGGCTGCGGCGTGTTCATCAACGACACGCTGCCCGAAGAGACCGCCGCCGAGCTGCGCGCCGCCCGGCACGAGTAGCGGGAAACTGCGCTTCTTACCTGCACGCGCGCCGCCCCCCTCTGGAAGAACCACTTGGTAGCCGATATCAACGCCGGCGGCACCGGGAATCGTGGGACCGGGTTGCGGCTACAGCAGAGGGCTTCTTATGACAAGATTCTGGGGAATTCTTTCACTTTTGGCGGTCGGCGCTGCGTACTCGCACGCGTCGGGGCCGGCGTCGGTCAGCCTCGGCATGCTCGATGCCACGGCGCAAGAGTCTCTCTTCGCCGCGTGGGAGGCAGAGGCGAGCGGAGACGGAGCGAAAGCGGCTCGACTGGCGCTGCTTGTGTCAACGCCGCAGATCGTGCGCGTCCGTGTGTTGCATGAGGCGCGCGGAGACGACGATGCGATGAACACCCTGCTCGAGAACGCTCTGGCGGAGTGGGAGGCAGCGGGAGTGTCGTTTGTTCTCACCGAGTCCGCCTATCCCGAGCCGCACCTCACGATCCTGTTCCGAGACCGCGTGCTGGGTCGCCGCGGCCCGATTGCGGGCAAGACGACCTCACGCAGAACGGTAACCGCCGAAGGCGCGCTCTCCATTCGGACGACCATCGAGATCGCGACACGGTCACCGTTCGGCGGTCGGCTTGACCCAACGACACTTCGGAAGACGCTTCTCCACGAAGTTGGGCACTTCATGGGACTTCGCGACGTGGACGATCCGCGCGACGTGATGGGCCCGGTTGCGCTGGCCGGCTCGAACGATGTGCGCCTCGAAGAACGACACCTGCAGGCGGTACTGCAACTGAACATCGAGGCGTCTCGTCTGGCGCGCCTATCGCCGGCGCCCGTTGCAGAGGATCCTGCCTACCGGCGTCCGGTGGTCTTCACCTTCCCGTCGTAGCGACCCTCACTCGCCGCGCGGGAACTGCGGGTGCCGGCGGTACGTCCAGATCTGCCCCGTGTGGTACCCCGCGTGCTGCGCCATGCGCCACAGCGCCTGCCTTCCGGTGATGATGTTGCCGAGCGGCGCGCGGAACTCGCGTTGCAGTTGCTCCTCGCTTGGGTTCGACACGGCGCGTTTGGCGATTGCGCCGGAGCGTTCGAGCAACGAGGCGATGAACTGGCGCGTAAGTTCCTCCGTTGCATAGGGGAACGACTCGTCCTCCTGGATGAACGAGGCGATGACGGCTCGATCCAGGCGCGCGTCCTCTTCGTTTCCGGCAGGCTCGATGCCCAAGATGCGCGATCCGAGGTAGTGCTCGGCTCCGGCGACGTGCGTGAGGATCTCGGCGATCGGGTGCGCGCCGGGCCAGGGCGCCCAATGCAATTGCTCCTCGCTTAGGTCTTCCCAAGCGCCCGCGAGGCGCTCGCGGGTGAACAGCCAGACTTCTCCGAACTCAGTCACTCTGCGGATTCTGGCGCATCACCGCAGTGGCGGCGCGGGGTGGTTGGCATCGGCGCGTCGGACGACAAACGGGACCTTGCTTTGCTTCCCGCGCTCAAGCTGCTCGACCACCTCGACGTCGAAGCTCATCTCCGGGGGGAGTTTGATCGCGGCGTTCGCGCGGAGTTGCTCTCTGTCCGCGTCAGAGAACTTGGGGCCCGGCACGACCAGTATCCGCACGCGCTCCAGGGTTTCCTGGATGACTTGCGAGCGGATGATGTTCTCTACGCCGCGCGGGATGTGGTCAATGCCCATGATATGCGCGCCATCGGGGCTGATGAGGTAGTCCCCCTGGCGGCCGAGGATTCCGGAGAACGGCGCGCAACCGTAGCGAATGGCATCCAACTCCCCGGGGAGCAGCTTCTTTGGGAGCCGGATGAGGTCGCCGGTCTTGTATCGAACCAGCGGCATTTTCGAGTTCCAGAGGTTCGTTCCGACTATCTCGTAGAGGCTTTGGTCTCCGTCCTCGCCCGCCGGCTGCAACTCCACGTAGGCGTAGCCGGGCAAGAAGTAGTAGACCTCCGGCTCGAAGCCGGCTGCGAACGCCACTCTCTCGGCCTGTCCGTAGTAGTCCACGACCCGTGCCCCCAGCACTTCGCGCGCCAGGTGCCGGCTTTCCATGGGCAGCACCTCCGACGACGTGACGACGACCGGGATGCGCAGCGTCAAGCCCGCGCGCCGCAGCAACTCGCAAAGTGATTCAAGCGCAGTGGGATACGCGGCGAGCGCGTGGGGCGCGTACTCCGTCAGCGCATCGTACCAACTGCCGATCGAGTAGGGGCCACTCCTCGATTGCCCTGCCTGCATACGCCCGCCCGTAACCGGTCCTTCCCGCGATGGTCAAGATTGCTCTGAGGCGACGCTCTGTGAAAGTGCGCCTTTCTTCGAGTGGGGCGTTGTCGAGGCGCTGCGCGAGCGCTGCCATCCTACCGTAGAGCAGCGGATTTCCTCGAATCAAGGCGTCACCAGGAGCAGTTCTCTTCAGCCAGCCTGCAACTCGTTTCTTCAATGCCTCCCCCTCTGAAGCGTTTCGTGATAGATTCGCTCAAGGCGCATCCAATAGCGAGCGACGTCGAAGTCAGCTGCAGTAGCCCGCGCCGCAGCACCCATGCGGAGTCTCAATCTCTCATCCTGCACAAGTCGCCCGATGGCGTCGGCGATCGCCTCCTCGTCGGTTGGCGGGACTAGGAACCCGCTCACCCCGTGTTTCACGACTTCAGGAATGCCGCCCACTGGAGAGGTGACAACCGGCAGTCCCCAGGCTAGCGCCTCAAGGAGACTCATCGGCATCCCCTCCGCCTTTGAGGGCAGGATGAATACATCGCCGGCGGCAAGGAACCAGTCTCGCCGCTCGGGAGAGACCCAGTCTTCGATGACTGCCTGACTTGATAAGCCCAAGGCTTTCGCCGCCTGGCGCACTTCCTGCACTGCACCGTCGCCCGCCATCAAGAGGCGGACCTTCGCCCTGAGTATATCCGGAAGTCGGAAAACTGCACCTAGAATTCTTACCGGACCCTTGTTCTCGTCCATCCGGCCAAGGAACACCAATGTCACTTCGCCGCGGCCCGTCCGGTCGGGGAGGGTGTTAGGGAGGCGAAGAGGGTTCGGCAGCGCGACGATTCGCTCGGGATGGAGGCCGGTTGCTTCAATATAGTACTCCCTCCAGCCTTCGGATAGAACGATCAGAGCGTCCGCCCGCTTCAGCGTGTTTAGGAACCACCGGCGCTGCCACGCCGGAAGAGCCGCCATGTATGCCGGGAAGCCCCCGGCGTGAGCGTGAAGGATGACCGGCTTACGGAACAGTTTCGCCAGGGGGACGCAAAGGGATTTGCGCCACATGCTCGCCCGGATCGAGAAGTGCATGTGCACGACGTCGACTCTGCTCGTGAGGAGCGCGAAGAGGAAGCGGAGATACGCGTGCAAGAAGTAGAGCAACTTTCCCAGGTTCCCGGTCTGAGCGCTGGTGGGCAGCAGGCGGAGGCGAATCCCGTCTGGGACGTGCTCCACGATGAGCCGCTCGACAGCTGAGACCCCGCCCTGCACATCCAGCGTCGGGCCAAGCATGAGCACGTGGAGCGGCCGATACTCGCTTGTCTCGGTCATGTCGCTTAGGACGCGCTCGACGGCTCCGTTTGACCCAAGCGACCTGGGCTTTCGATATGACCCTTCCATCCGAAGTGAGGCTCGAAGTCGAGCGTCTCGCGCATCTCCTGCAGGCTCCCGTTCCAAGCCGCGTTGTTGGAGATGCAACGAATCTCCTCCCGACTCACATCGCTGATGCGGAAGCCGCGCGCTGAGTCGGCGTTCCTGAGGATTCGGATTTTGTCAGGATCGAAGCCTATGAGTGACGCGCTGGTCGTGTCCACCGCAACGGGGTCACACCCGGCGATGCAAACGCCGCACGCCTTTGCCTTCGGGGCGAGCGGCCCATTACCCTCTCCCGCCACAAGACCGTCCACGATGCAGAAGAACCTTCGCTGGGGCGCGTCCTGGAGCACGCCGCTCTTGTCCGCGTACATCCAGCACTTGAGGACGTCGTAGACCGTCCGCCAGATGGTGTCGTTCCCATGCCAGTTCCCCGACCGAATTGCGTCGCGATTGGTGTCGCCGAACACGGCGATGCCGACGCGCTTCAGAAGGACACCGACGCGCGCGCCGAATCGCCCCGCGTTCTTCAGCACCCGTTTTGTTAGGGCGACGACGCGCTGTTCCGTCTTCCGCTTTAGAGTGTCCTCGGCAAACTGGTCCCCTCCTTCCGACGGCAGCCCCTCGCCAAGCGGGTTCCAATCGGGCGTGCCGTAGCGCTCCTTGTCGAGACCAAGAAGGTGTAGTGCCCCGCGGACCGCCTCGTAGGCCGCGTTGGGCTCCCCGGACACGCGCTCGCCGAACGGGTACTCGGGATACGCGCGGTCGGGGTGGTAGGGCGGCGTACGCGGGTACCGGGTTTCCCGCTGCGTCTGATACACGGCGACCGTGTGTGGCGAAAGCACGGCCCACGGTTTTACCCCTCCCCGCCAACAGCCGATGGAGCGTCCTCACTTCCCAACAAGCGACCGCAGGAAGAACAGCAAGTTTGCCGGCCTCTCTGCAAGCCGACGCGTGAAGTAGGGGTACCAGCGCTCGCCGTACGGAACGTACACGCGAACCAGATAGCCCCGTCGAAGCAGG
>JBBIIO010000021.1:0-42393 GCA_037446435.1 Armatimonadota bacterium | reverse complement strand
GGATGTACACCAGCGTGCCGATTCCCGCGAGCGCGCTCAGGATCACGGAGACGATGAACGCCGCTTGTCCGCCGGGGTTGCCGACCTTGCGCGCCTTGTTGGCGAAATAGATCGCAACAAAGCATAGCGGTGCGCAGCCGCAAAGGATACCGAGCACGACGAGCACCCACGCCGTCGTGAGGTCGCCACTACCCGCCGTCGTGGTTTGTGGCGCGTAATACCCGGCTCGAGGATACGGCGAAGCGCCGGGAGGGTACGCCCAGGGGTTTGGCCCCGCGACCCCCTGCCGAAAAGTGAGCCCAGGGAGAGTGTTTGCGAAGAACCTTCGCCCGCCGATCTCCTCCTCGAGCATCGTCTGCGGGGTAACCCTGCCCTCGTCCGCCCACCGCTGCAACATGGGCCGGTCGGCGGGGCCGTACTTCTGCCCGTTTGGACCGATGACGAACCACTTCTCGACGAACGAGCTGCTCCCGCTCGTTGGTTGCGACGCTCCGCTCGCCTGCTGCGAGGGAGTCGAAGGTTGCGGCCACGAGGTTGCCGGAGATGCCGATGGAGTGGATGTAGACCGCGACGAACTGGGAAGGAAGGTCAGCCCCGCAATACTCTGCGCAAGTACCTGCGCGCCCGTGCCCTCTTCCTCCAGCATCGTATCCGGCCTGACTCGGTTCTCACTCGCCCACATCTGAAGCGTGGGGAGGTCCGCAGGCCCATACTTCTGCCCGTCCCGAGCGATGACGTACCAGCGCACGGCGTGAAGGTTACCTGCGTAGGGCGCGCCCACGGGGAGTAAACTCCGGTCGCCTTGCCTGCCTATCCCGTTACCCTCGGAGTCGAGGAAGAGTTCTTCGTGCTGGAAGAGGGGCGGCTTACGCCGACCCTTCAGTCGCTCGACTACCTGCGCAGGCTCTGGTGGAGCGACCCCAAGACCTACTGGGCATCCACCCACTCAAACTTCGCGCGAGGCGAGGACAGGAGGGAGTGTTTCATGGGCAGCATCGAGGTCTCCACCGGGGTTCATGCGGGCGTAGACTCCTTGCTGGACGACCTGGTCGCGCGAAGGACAGCCCTGGCGCATGCCGCGGGCGGGGCGCGCATCGTCCCGACGGGCGCGCTGTTCACCTTGCGTTCCCCGTCGAACACAGCTTCCACGCACATCCATGTCGGGGTGCCGCCGTCGGAGCGGGAGCGCGTCTATCGGAACCTCGCCGCGTTCGCCCCCCTGTTCGCACTCGCCTCGGCAAACAGCCCCTACGCCGGGGGGACGCGCTTCGGTCTGAGCTACCGGCTGGCGCAGCCCTCGCTCATCGGCCCGCTACCTGCCGACCCCGAGTACAGGTTCCAGGACCTCATCATCAGCAAGCGCCTGGGAACGGTCGAGCTCCGCCTTTGTGATCCGATGCCCGAGTTGCCCCGCCTGCGCGCGGTCCTATCCGCGGTCCTCGCGGTCGCGGCTTGGGGCGGCAGCGTCCGGTTCTGTCGAGAAACGTACAATCTTCAGCGAAAATCTTGGACTCTTCACGGCGTAACGGAATACGTGCAGGGAAGAGCCGATGAGATTGCACAGATCTGCACCTTCGACGGCTCGCTGATGCTGGATACCTTGTCCATGCGCCTCGGAGACCTTGCGGACGAGCGCGGCGTGGAGGCAGCGTACGCCGAGTTGGATCGCATCTGGCGAGAGCCGACCGGGGTGCCCGCGTACCCGGCGGGCGCCTCGCCGTGGCGTGCTGCATCCGGCCTGCTGGGCTACTATGCCTTGCGCGTCCCCTGGATCGCATGGAAAGGTTACAAGGAGTGGTACGGCAAGGCGTCATGATCCGCTGCAGCGGGCTGGGAAAGCGCTATGGCTCCCGCTGGGCGTTGCGGCGCGTCGAGATTGATCTTTCGCTGGGTGAGTGCCTTCTGGTTACCGGTCCGAACGGGGCGGGGAAGACAACGCTGTTGCGCCTGCTCGCCGGCTTGGAGGACCCTTCGGAGGGGGAGGTGAGCGCGAGTGGAACCATTGGCTTCGCTGCGCCGGACCTGGCGCTGTACCCCAATCTCACCGCTTGCGAGCACCTTCGCTTTGCCGCTGCGCTGCGCCGCGTCGAGCCGCAGGAGAGCGCTTTGCTCGAGCGCGTCGGTTTGCAGGAGCACTCGGGCAAGCCGGTGGGCGCCTTCAGCACCGGCATGCGATCGCGTTTGCGATTGGCGCTTGCAATCCAGCATCAGCCGTCGGTGTTGTTGCTCGACGAGCCGACAGCGACTTTGGACGAGCAGGGCCGCCAAGTCGTTTGCGACGTCATCGAGGAACAGCGCACGCGCGGCTGCATCGCTCTCGCGACGAACGCGGAGGGAGACAGGGGGTTCGGAGATTTGGAGGTGCGACTCGGTGCGTGAGGTGCTTGCCGTGCTGAAGAAGGAGGTGGTCTCGGAGTTGCGGGGCAGGCACGGGCTGTACATGGCGTTTCTCTTTTCGATCGTGGCGGCGTTCGCGCTGGGCATGGCGAGTTCCCTTGAGTCGCCCCCCGCAAGCACCGGCGCTGTTCTCATTATGATTCTTCTATTGTTCTCTTCGATCTCATCGCTGGCGCGAACGTTTGTGCTGGAGGAGGAGCAGGGAACCGGTGACTTGTTGCGGATGCTCGGGGATCCCGTTGCTGTGTTTACGGGCAAGATGATATACAATCTCTGTCTCCTTCTTATTGTCACTGGGGTCGCGGTTCCAGCGCTGATTCTGTTTGCCGGTTTCTCGGTTTCAGATCCGCTTCTCCTGGTTGTGTCGCTGCTGTTCGCGTGTGCGGGATTGGCGGCGGCGGTGTCTTTCTGCGGCGCGCTTGCGTCTCGCTCCCGCAGTCGGGCGACTTTGAGTGGGGTAATCTCGACGCCTGTGCTCCTTCCCTGGGTGTGGATGGGTTTGAACGCTTTTCGCGCCGCGCTCGGCGATGTCGCCGTACAGCCCTGGGCATCCGCGGTAGGACTGTTGGGCATGGCGCTCGTATTCGGCAGCATCGGCCCTGTGCTGTATTCAACGGTGTGGAAGCGATGAGACTTCAGTGGGCTCTCGGGGCTTTCCTCTTCTTGTGCGCTGTAATTGTGACTGTGCTGTACTTCCTCGCGCCCGAGGCAGGACCGGCGTTTATGAGTCCGAAGACCGCCAAGATTCTCTTCCTCCACGTGCCGGTGGCAATGCAGTCGTCGCTGTTCTTCCTATGGTCGGCGGTTGCGGGCGCAGCGTATCTGATCAAGCGCCGCCCTGTCTGGGATCACCACTCGCGCGCGGCGTTGGAGGTCGGTTTTCTCTTCGCGCTTCTGGCAACGCTTACGGGCATGGTGTTCGCCGACCAGCAATGGGGCGTCGCGTGGGACTGGGACCCGAGGCAGCAGTACATCTTCATTCTGTTGCTTATCTACGCGGCTTACTTCGCGCTGCGGCTTGGCTTTAACACCTACGAGCAGACCGCGGCTTACTCGGCTGCTTACGCGATCTTTGGGTTTCTGACCGTGCCGTTCCTCGTGTGGATTCTTCCTCGAATGAGCCCTTCCCAGCACGAACAGGCGAACCGCACGATCATTGAATGGCAACTCGACACCGAGTACGGCCGGGTCTTTCTCGCCGCGTTCTTCACCATCCTGCTGCTGGGCATATGGTGCTGCGCCGCGCGCGTGAAGGAGTTGCGAGCATCTCACGACAAGGAGGAAAGCGATGGATCCGAATCTGGCTCTGGCGATTCCGCCGATTCTGGTGTGGTCCGTCCTGTTCGGTTACGGAATCCGTAGCCTGTTGAAAGCGCGCCGAGACGGGTAAACCAAGTACACGATGGCTTACCTCTTGGGCACCGCAGGACACGTGGACCACGGAAAGACAACTCTCCTTGCGGCGCTGACCGGCATCGACGCCGACCGCCTTCCTGAGGAGAAGGCGCGAGGCATGACCATAGACCTCGGCTTCGCATGGATTGACCTGCCGGAGATCGGACGCGTCAGCATCGTTGACGTCCCGGGACATGAGCGGTTCATCAAGAACATGCTGGCGGGCGCTTCGGGGGTGGATGTCGCGCTACTGTGCGTTGCTTCGAACGAAGGGGTCATGCCACAAACGCGCGAACACTTTCAGATACTCCGCCTGCTTGAGGCGCGAAGTCTCGTTGTCGCCTTGACCAAGTGCGACGTGACCCACGAAGAGGAGCAGGAGATCGCAGAACTGGATGTGCGCGACCTGCTCGCGGGCACACCATTCGAGGGCGCGCCGATCCTCAGAGTCTCCGCGCAAACCGGGCATGGCGTCGAAGAACTGAAGGCTGCGCTCGCCGAGACGCTTCGCTCGCTTGGCGACAGGTCGATGAGCGAGAAGGACTGGTTCCTGCCGATTGACCGCGTGTTTACTGTCGCCGGGCACGGCACCGTCGTTACCGGAACGCTGGCGCGCGGCAAGGTCCGAGTCGGAGCGGAGGCGGAGGTTCAGCCCGGCAACCTGCGAGCGCGAATCCGCTCGATCCAGGTGCACGGTCACCCTGCCGACGCCGTCGAAGCCGGGAGGCGAACGGCAATCAACCTCACCGGCGTGAAGAAGGAGGACCTGCATCGGGGGCAGGCGGTCGCCGCGCCGGGGTGCCTCGCCGAAACCCAGGTTTTGAACGTTAGGTTGACCCCGGTTGCAGAGGTGAAGCATGGGCAGCGCATCCGCTTGCATCTCGGTTCCGGCGAGTTCATCGGCAAGCTCTTTCTGTTCGACCACGCGCCCGGCTACGGTCAGCTGCGACTGGAAGCGCCGGTCGCCTGCGCTCGCGGACAGCGGGCGGTGCTGCGTCGGTACTCGCCGCCCGACCTTCTCGCAGGTGCCGAGGTAATCACGCCAAACGCTACAAAGCGCCGAAAGAACGACCGCGCGGTGGCGGAGTTGCTCGCCGGTCGTGACGAGGGCGACGACTCCGAGCGGATTCATGCGGAACTCTCGCGTCACCCCCGAGGCATCGAGACGAAGGACATATGCGAAGCGCTCGGAGCAACGCCGCAGACGCTCGGGGATTCGTTTGAACGCCTGCTCAACGACGGACGAGCGCGAAGTTTTGGAGGCGTGTGGCTCGCTGCCGAGCATATCGGTGAGATAAGCGACGTGGTTACCGAGGCGCTCGCTCGACTTCACGAACGGAATCCGAGTCAGCCTGCAGTTTCAAAGAGCGCCCTGCTCGGCGAAACGGGGTTGAGGTGGAGCGCGAAGGCGTTCGACCGACTGATCCAATATCTCGATGAAGCGGGTGCCGTTACGTTGCACGCCGGCGACGTTCGTCTGCCCGACTTTCGCGTGCAACTGTCGGAGAAGCAGGAACAACTGCTCGAGCGCGTTTTGGATGCGCTGGAGAAGGCGGGTGCCGCCGCGCCATCTGCTGCTGATGTGGCGAACGAACTGCGCGTGCCGCCGCAGGCGGTCGAGGAGATGATACGCCTCGGACTCTCAGCGGGCAAGATGGTAAAGGTGGACGAGGGGATGATCTATTCGGTGAAGACCATCGAGGAACTGAAGC
Organism: Armatimonadota bacterium; assembly: GCA_037446435.1. GTDB lineage: Bacteria > Armatimonadota > Fimbriimonadia > Fimbriimonadales > ATM1 > J051. The sequence continues at coordinate 36,889 of JBBIIO010000021.1, read as the reverse complement.
AGAAAGCGCGCGAGATTGGCCCACGCTTCACCGCCGCCGCGTTTCGCGACGCAACAGGCTCGTCGAGAAAGTATGCGATTCCGTTACTGGAGCACTTCGACTCGATCCGTTTCACCCGGCGAGTTGGCGACGAGCGGGTCATCGTGGAGTAACACGCTCACTGACACATTGACGTTTTCCGGCGCCGCGTCCCTGGCTTATGGATGTTCGGAAACTCGCTCCCGCCCCGGCCGTCGTTCGGTCCCTTGACGTCGGCGCAGAAGCAGCGACTGTTCGGGCCGCTTCGCGCGAAGGACGACCCGAAGAGGCCTGGCTTCCTCATCGTGGACCCCGCTTGGCGTCGGTTACAAACGCGCGTCGTCGAAGTGCCGCAACTGCGAGGCGTCTCGGGCGCGCCGCGGGATGGACGCGTTCGCCTGCACGAGCGCGTGGTCGAGCCGTTCCTGGCGCTCTGGCAGGCTTGGCAGCAGGCGGGCGTGCTCGACGATGTGATGTCGTGGGACGGGGGATACGTGCCTCGTCGCATCCGTGGGTCGCGCTCTCTTTCCAGTCACGCGTTCGGCATTGCGTTCGACATCAACGCTCGTTGGAATCCGCTGGGTCGCACGCCCGCGCCGGCGGGGACGACCGGGTCTGTCGTACGACTCGTGCGCCTGGCGAACCGTTACGGGTTCTTCTGGGGCGGGCACTTTCGCTCTCGACCGGACGGGATGCACTTCGAGCTGGCGCGCGTCGAAACGCCTTGAGGGGGCTTGAGCGTCTCGCGAACGCCTCTGCTGCGTCATGGCTCGCGGGGACGCTCGCCCTCCCTGGGTGATCTAACCGCCCGGCTTAACGCTAACCGGGGAGAACGCCATGCCGTCCGGTTCGCGCCCGGTGGCGAGGTAGCCGACAATCTTCATCGCTTCGACGTCGAGCACCGTGATTAGGTCGGCGTTCGCGTTTGCTACGTACGCCCACTTCCCTGATGGATGAATCAGGATGCCGATCGGCACCGAACTGCTACCGAACTGTCCGCCGAACAGGCGCCCTTCCGAGTCGGCTGCCGCCACGCGCATCTCAACGAGACCCAAGCGCTCCTTTGTCTTCGCGTCGAAGACCGTCACGGTTGCGGATCGGGCATTCGACACCAGCGCGCGCTTGCCGTCGGGCGTAATCTTCACGCGGATGGGGAACTCAGGCGATTCGAGCGTCTTGATTACCTCGAGGGAGTCAGCGGCAACGATCGAGACGGTGTCTGCGCTTCGGTTCGTAACCCAAACCTCTTTCCCATCCGGCGATACGGCGATGCCCTCCGCTCCTGCGCCCGTCGGGATGTCCCGCAGCTTCTTGCCTTCGATGAGGTCGAGCGCGGTAACGGTGCCGCTGCCTATGTTCGCAACGAAGGCGCGCTTGCCGTCGGGCGTTGTGGCGATCATGTGAGAGACCTCTTGCGCCGTTTCGATCGCGCTTTCGACCTTGCCGGAAGCGAGGTTGACGATGACAACGGCGCGGTTGCCTTCGCACGTGACGACGAGTCGGTCTTCGCTGAGGAACTCGACTCCGTGCGGCCTGCGGTACTCGCCGAGGTTGATGGTCTTGGTTATCTTCGCGGTTGAGACGTCAATCAGGGTGAGCGTGGAGCCGGGTTGCTGGGCGCCGTAGTTGCAGGCGACGGCGACCTTGCCGCTCGGCGAGACCGCAGCCTCGTGCGGTCCGCCTCCGGTCGGCAGTGTGGCGACGATTCGCCCCGTGCGGAGGTCGAAGAGGTTCGCCGTGGCTTCCGCCTTGTTGAGCACAATCAGCGTGCCGTCCGCGGGAGGGGGGAGGTTCCTCGGTTCCGCCTGTTCTTGCGACTGCGGGGTTTGCTCCCCGGGTGCGCACGAGAGGAGCGGAAGCGACAGGAAAAGTAAGGCAACCGTGAGAATCATGTCGGTGGTCGTACGCTTGCAGGAGCCGGGCGGTTCCCGTTCGTTCTCAGCAGGGCTTTTCTGCGCCGTGTCGCGTGTAGTACCACCAGTTGATTGCAATGTTAATCGCGTAGAACACCGCCGCGCCGAAGAAGAAGTTCGTTGCGCTTCCGGTTCGCGCTATTGTTGCACCAATGAGCACGGAAAAGACGAACGGGCCGTAAGCGCCTATGGCCGCAGTCCAACCGATGACGCCGCCCGCTTGCCTGGGCGGGAAGATCATCGGCATCTGCTTGAAGGTCGAGGCGTTACCGATTCCGCTGAAGAAGAACAGCCCGAGCATACACCACAAGAAGCCATCCCACGACTCGAGGCCCGTCGGGCTCATGAAGAACGTTGCGCCGATCGCACACGCCAGCAAGCCGATGCCGCTTACCTGAGTAACTCTCGCGCCGCCCAGTTTATCGGCGACCGGGCCCGCGGCGATCCTGATCAAGGCACCCAGGAAGGGACCCAAGAAAGCGTAAGCGAGCGGGTCCGGCCCGCCGGGGAACTTCGAGTAGGTCTCCTTGATGAGCAGCGGAAACACCGCAGCGTAGCCGCTAAACGATCCAAATGTCATGATGTAGAGGCTCGTCATCAGCCAGGTGTGCTTGTCGCGGAAGATGTCGAGTTGTTCGCGGAAGTTCGCCCGCACCGGCACGTTCCTGAGGCCGAACCAGGCGATTGTGGATGCGACCAAGATGAAAGGAACCCAGATGAAGGCGGCGTTCTGAAGGTGAATCGTGTGTGTGCCCCTGCCGTCCGTGAAAACCTGACCGGCGCCGATGCTTATGCCGATGACAATTGGTATGAGGAACTGAGCAACGCTGACGCCGAAGTTGCCGAGACCAGCTTGGATGCCGAGAGCTGTGCCCTGCAGCCGCTTGGGAAAGAAGAGCGATGTACTCGGCATGAACGAACTAAAGTTTCCGCCGCCGAGGCCAGCGAGGAACGCCAACAACATGAACGTGGCGTAACTCGTGTTCGGGTTCATCACTGCAATGCCCCATCCGATCGCCGGAACGGCAAGGAGAAGCGTAGAGACGGCGACCGTCTTCCGCGTCCCAAAGATCGGGATTAAGAACGTGTGCACGATGCGAAGGCTTCCTGCAGCCAAGCCCGGCATGGAGTTGAGCCAGAACAGCTGCCCCTTGTCGAACTGGTAGCCGATACCGGTCAACTTTACGACGATCGCGCTGACCATGAACCACGTGCAAAAACTCAGTAGGAGGCAGAGGGTTGTGATCCAGAGGGTGCGCCAGGCGATCGGTTTGGCGGTGCGCTCCCAATACGTTTCGTCGTTGGGATCCCATCCGACGAGTGTATCCTTAGCGGATTCGTGAGTAGCAGGAACAGCCATGTGTTGTACCGAACGGATTGTCCGCCGCTTCGAGCGTCGGCGCTATGACACCTATCATAAGAGCCCTACCGCGGGGACGTCTGCCCCTTGGTCATTCGAAGGATGACCATGTGCATCCACACGAGGCTGAGGATGGTGACGACGGCGAGGAAAAGCCAACACGACGTCCAAAGGCCCGTCGCCCGGAGCATGTATCCGAAGAGGATCGGACAGACGAAGCCGCCAAGACCGCCGATGACGCCGACCAGTCCACCAACGACGCCGACGTCAGAGGGAAAATACTCCGGTATGTGTTTGTATACGGCTGCCTTGCCGATGCCCATCATGATGCCGGCAACGAAGACAAGCGCAGTGAAGATCCAGACGTTCGCCTGAAAGTAAACGTGCGTGATGCCGCGAGCGATGACCTCCTTCTTCTTCACCTCCTGACCGACCTCCACAGCCGGCTCCTGCCAGGAGCGCACGATCGGGAAAACGAAGACACCTTCTTCGAGCACCGCAGGGTCTAGCGGCTCTTCAACCTTAAGAGGAATCTCTGATGCATTTAGACGTATGCTGTCTGGGGATACCGCTGTGACAATGCCCCCCTTATCCGCCAGCACGCCTTCTCCCGGGGAACGAATCTCCATCCTTGGTACAAGCAACAGCAAGAAGCAGACGGCACAGCTGGTCAACACCCAGTACATCGTTGTTCGCGCACCGAAGCGATCGCTGATCCACCCGCCAAGCGCGCGAATAACTCCGGAAGGAAAGCTGAAGATCGAGACGAGGAAGCCCGCTGCCGCCAGGCTCATCGCGTAGACGTTCAGATAATATGGCACCAGCCACTGCGCCAGCGCCACGAACGCGCCGAACACGATGAAGTAGTAGAGCCCGAACCTCCAGACGCGAACGTCTCGCAGAGGCCGTAGCATCTGAAGCATGGACTGCATCCCTGCCGATGCAGGACGCTTGTTTACGGCGAGCAGCGAGAACAGCCCCGCCATCGCCAGAAGCACGAAGCCGTAAACAATCGGTAGCGTGCGCCAGCCCTCGATGTTCTCGCCCGCGTCGGTAAAGCGCTTGAGCAACGTGGGGGCAAGCAGCGTAGTCACGGCCGCGCCTGCATTGCCGACTCCGAAGACTCCCAAGGCGGTGCCTTGCCTCTCGCGAGGGAAGAACACGGACGAGTAGGCGATGCCGACCGCGAACGACGCGCCGCTCACCCCGAACAGCAGGCCGCCAAGCAAGAACCCACCGAAGGTTGATACCTGGCTCGTGAAGAACAGCGACAGCGCGGCGAAAACCATGACGCCGATAAACACCGGCTTCCCGCCCAACCGGTCGGTCAGCAAGCCCAGCGGCAATCGCATCAGCGACCCGGTGAGGATCGGAATGCCGATGAGCCACCCCATCTGCGCCTTGTCAATCTGGAGGTAGCCGTGGTCAACCAGGAAGGTGACCAGAACGCCGTACATCGTCCAAACAGCGAAACAGACGGTGAAAGCGATGGTGTTGAGCGCGAGAATGCGCAGTGCCCGTGGGTCTGACTCCATGGCCGCGAGTATGACTCTCCTCCCTGCCGGCGAGTATGACAGATGTCACCAGCCGTCCGGAGGCGCGCTCCACCTTGGTGGAGCTGACTATTCCGCGCTCGGGTTGGCGCCGGCACTACTTCGCAAACCGTCTCAACAGCCAGATGATGATCACGGCGCCGATGACGCCCGCGACGATGCGCCCGATCAAGTTTCCGCCGGTTTGCCAGTTGAACAGCAATCCCGCGAGAACGCCGAACAGCATCGAGCCGCCGATTCCGAGGAGCATTGTGAGCAGGCAGCCCTTCGGCTCCGCCTTCTCGCCGGGCACCAGCGCCTTGGCGATCGCCCCAGCCACCAAGCCGGTTATCGCAAGCCAAACAAGGTCCATCGAACTACTATGCGTTCGGGAGGCTCATTGGGTTGCACTCGACCCCACCTCGGCAGGGGTTTCTTCCGCGGCGACCGGAGCGGGAGCGTGGTGCTTTGGCGTCTCGAGGATGCCCTTCAGGGTGAAGGTTCCGATGAAAAGGATGATGAACATCGCCGTCACGATCGCCCATTGCCTCCGAGCCGGGTGGCGGTGCGGCGAACGATCCAGCCACGGCAGAACGAACATGCCGATGGTTACGATTCCGGGCGCGATCACCGTAGCGACGACCTCCCAGCCCGGCGGCATCACCTTGAGCAGTTCATACAGGCCGAGGAAGTACCACTCCGGACGCGGGGAGAACTCGGTACCCGTGGGGTCGGCGATCCCCTCCAGCGCAGGTGGGAACGCGTACGCGAAGTAGACCAGCAGACCCACGCCCACGAGCACCACGACGGCATCCTTAAACAGCTGCGCCGGATAGAACGGTTGCGGCTTTCCCTTCTTCAAGACGACAGGCCCGGCGATGTGATGTTTGCGCACAAGGAATAGGTGTATCGCGATGAGGCCGATGAGGCTCGCCGGCAGCAGCATCACATGTATGGCGTAGAAGCGCGACAGGGTGTAGGCTCCCACTTCCGGTCCGCCTCCGATGAGAACCATCAGGGCGTCGCCGACTCCCGGCACGGTGCCCGCGATGCGGATACCCACTACCGTTGCCCAGTACGCCTTTTGGTCCCAGGGGAGAAGATAGCCTGTGAACGAGAAGGCGAGAATGACCTGGAAGATCAGCACGCCAACCAGCCATGTCAACTCGCGCGGCTTCTTGTACGATCCCCAAAAGAAGGTCCGCAGCGTGTGCAAGACCATGACGACAACGATAAACGACGATCCCCACATATGAAGCCCGCGTACAATCGAGCCGCCCGGCAACTCGTAGGAGATTGCCCTTACGCTTTGGTATGCGCCTTCGGGGCTGGGCGTGTAGTACATCGCCAGCGCAAAGCCTGTGATGAACTGGAACACCAACAGCGTCAGCAGCAGGTTGCCGAGCGTCTGCCACCATCCAACGCCCGGCGGCATCGGCTCATTGAGGTTCTTGCGAACGAATCCCCACCAGCCGGTTCGGAGTTCGAGCCAGTCCTTCCAACTCGGTCGCTCGCGGTGCAGGCGCTCCTCTTCGCTCCGGTCCTCGGGTGGTGCAGAAGGCCGCTCTGGGGTTAGGGTTCGAAAGTCCATCGCGTGTTACACCTCCATCATAACGTAAACCTTGCCGCCTTCGCTTTTCACCGGATGCTGCTTGAGGGGCTTGGGTGGCGGGCCTGAGACGACCTTGCCCTCGGTGTCGAACACTCCGCCGTGGCAGGGGCAGAAGTAGCGATCCTTCTCCTGTTGGAATCGGATGCGACAGCCGAGGTGCGTACAGGCGGGGTCGAAGCAGAGTAGGCCGTTTCGGTTGCGGTGGATGTAGACCACGTACTGCCGAGTCGTCATGCGGTAGCCGTCCTTTACTTCAAGTCCAACGATCGCTTCTCGGGTCTCTCCCATCGCAAGGTCGTCGTCCATTACCGGCACCCACCTGCCCTTGCGCTTGCGGTCCCGGAGGGGGGCAGTGATCAAGCCCAGAGTTGGCGCGAGAACGACGGCAGCGACGACGGCATTGATGATGCCCACCACCCACCCGAGCAACTTTCGACGGCCGGGGTCCGGCGGAAGGTCGTTCAGGATCGGCTCATTGTTAGTCGAGTTCATTTTCATTTCTCCAAGACTATGGGTAGTAGCGTAGGCGCACCTCGCCGTGGTCGGGGTCTACGACATCAACCACTTGATTGGCGATGCGCAAGGACTTGTGATGGCGCCCTGGCGACGGCTCTCGCTCGAAGCCGAGATCCACACCGGAAGCTGCTATCGCTTCTGTCAGCCTCGTGATTGCAGCCATGACCGGCACGACAAAGGCGTGCGCAAACCGTGTGAACGGCGCTGTGCCGAGAATCAGCGCAACCGCGGAGAGGTGATAGATGTAGACCGGCATCACCCAGTCCGCCAAGCCGGCACGCTTGACCACGACAGTGAGGAATCCGGAAAGAACCGCGTGGAACAACAAGTTGAGGAAGAAGAAATCGCGGCCAAGCGTCAGCCCGTTGTCAATGAACTTGTCCCTCTTGTAGCGATACATCACATACACGACACCGGTGAAGACCGCGATGCCCGAAACGATCGGCAGCATTTTCAGCGGGCTGAAGAGTGGCATCTCGCTGCGAGTGGGGTTATAGATTTGAATCAAGATGTCCGCCAGCATCAGCCCTGTGAAGCCGTAGAGCATCAGGCCGTGCATCGCCCATCGGAACTTGTCCCTTCGCCAAAGCGAAGCGACGAGGAACCCGTCAGTGACCAGCGACCAAAGGAAGATCCCGCCCGCCTTCACCACGCCGAACTTCGGCAAGTAGGGAAGCAGATTTCGGAATCCTGACACTCCAACCCAGTACGCCAGCACGCGGATCGCGAACACCATCGCGAACAGCGACACGAACAGGAAGATGAGCGCGACGTTCTTTGTCGACAAGAACCGACCGACTTGAAAGGCGAGCGGTATCTCGTTTGGATCCAGAGCCTTCGCCTTCAGTTCCTCGTAAATGAGCATCACCTCCTCGTCGGAGAGGTCCGACTCGGAGGTCTTCGGCATCATGCTCTTGCCTTCGCGGACGATCTTCTTGAACTCGTCGAACGACAGCGGCGTTGCCACAAGGGGCGGTCCCATCCCTCCGTGGCCGGTTACACCGTGGCAACCGAGGCACGTCGAGGTCGAGTAGTGATCAAGCCCGCCTTGTGAACCCGCCTCCGAAGCCCGCGACGACGCCGCGAGCAACAGAAGCAGGGCAAGCAACGCCAACACCGCAAGAACGGTCGGAGAGCCGACCAGCGGCCTATCGCCCTTCGGCGAGCCTCCTCGCGTCGGCGCGGTGGGTTGCTCCGTCGAGGTTGGCGTCTGCGTCGCCATAGGGCCTAAGTAGCAGCCGGCAGGTTGCGTCTTTGCTTCGGGCAGGAGAGCGAACGGGGTGCGGTTGGTCTCCGTCTTCTGCTGTTCGATGTAGGTTGAGATTGCGCTGTTTGGGTCGTCGAGGTCGCCGAAGATTCTGGCTGTGGTTGGACACGCCACCACGCACGCCGGGTCGAGCCCTTCGTCTACGCGGTGAGCGCAGTAGGTGCACTTGCGAGCGACGTTTCGGCGAAGGCGAGGCTTGACGAACCGCTCCTCGTACTCCGTTCCCTCCTCGAGGTACCAAGAGTCGGAATTCTTCAGATAGATGTTCCCGTAGGGGCACGCCGACACGCACGCGCCGGTTCCTCGGCAGCGGTCTTGGTCAATCAGTACGATGCCGTCTGGCCGCTTAAGGATAGCCTTGTTCGGGCAAGCCTTAAGGCACGGCGCGTCCTCGCAGTGGTTGCACAGCACCGGAATGTACAGCCGCTTGACGTTGGGAAACGTGCCGATCTCGACGTTGAGCACTCGGGCGAAGAACACGTCCATCGGCGTGCCGTTCTCCTGTTTGCACGCCAGCGTGCAGGCGTCGCATCCGATGCACCGCGTCAGGTCTATGAGCATCGCGAGTCTTGCCATCAGTCCACCTTTCTCACGTCAACGCGAGTGTCTTTCCAGTGCTGCCCGGGCGCGTAGACCGCGGGAAGGTAGTAGTTCTCGTGGGTCGGCTTCACCTTTTGATGCGTGTGGACGCTGTGGTATTTGCCGCCCGCGAGAAAACGATCCCACCAGGCGTGGTCAACGCACAGAACGCCCGGCTTGATCGTCTCGGTGATGAGCGCCCAAAGGCGGTAGCTGCCGAAGTTATTGAAGATCTCGACCTTGTCGCCGTCTTTGATTCCCCGCGCCGCAGCATCTCCTGGGTTGATCTCAACGACCGGCTTGCGGTTCAGGTTGAGGAGCAGCGGGTTGTTGCTGTGCGTTGAGTGGACGCGCCACTTCGAGTGCGGCGTCACGATGTTCAGCGGGTACGCCTGCTCCTCTTCAGACAGGTGCTCGAACGCAGGCTTGAAGACGGGCAACTCCTCGCCAAACTTGCGAAAGACCTCCTCCTCCTTGTAGAACTCCATCCGTCCGGTCTTTACGAACTCCTTGTTCGCGCCTGCGGGGAACGGATAGGCGCGTGGTGGAAACGGCTTCAGGTCGGCGAACTGGTGATCCAGCCCCACCTCAGGATCGTGCACCTTCAGCCGCACCGGGCCTTCGATCAGTTGCTCAACGGTGATTCCCTCACACTCGGGGCCGCCGCCTTCGAGGATGGTCCGCATCGCGTCCAGCTCGGAGAGATCGAAGTAGCGAAACAGGCTTGGATCTACGCGCTTGATGAGTTCCTGCACCATCCAGAACTCCGTGCGGCTGTCGAACCGAGGCGAGATGACCGGCTGTTGGATCTGAAGGTATGGATGGCAGCTGGTGCCAACCATCTCATATTTCTCCCAAAACGTCGGCGCGGGCAGCACCACGTCGGCATACTCGCAGGTGGGCGTCATTTGGAAGTCAATCGCGACGAAGAGATCGAGCTTGTCGATCGCGGCCCGCATGACGTCCGAGAACTCGGTTACCAGCGGGTTGCCGTGCGACACGAACAGCGCTTTGAAACCGTGCTTCGGGTACTTGATTTTGGGGTTGATGGTCTCCGTCGGTTGCCCGAGCACGAAGTAGTGCATCGGCACGGCGTTCGGGCGTTTCCCTTCGGGGAACCAGAACGGGCTTACGTCCACTCGGAAGTGGTGCTGCCCCGAGTAGATCGAAACCGCCTCGCCCGGCTTGCCGTGCGCTCCTGCGAGCGCGGAGAGCAGAAGGATCGAGCGGATCGCCAAGTCACCGTGCATCCGGTGATTCACGCCCATGCCGATGATGATGGAACTGGGGCGGTTGGTCGCATACATCACCGCGACCTCGCGAATCGTGTCCGCCGGGATGTGCGTAACTTCGGCGACGCGATCCGGGTGGTACTCCTCCCGCATCACCACGTCCTCGACCATCTCGAACACGGGGCGCACCCACACTTCGCCGTCCTTCGTCTGCACGCGGCGTCTGCCGCGAAAGGCGAAGCGCATCCCCTCGGGAAGTCGAAGCGTGTCGCTGGGCAGTTTGAACAGCGTGTCGTTAGCCTCGTCCCAGACGACGAACTCATCCTCTGTGCCCATGCCGACATCCGAGGCGCGGAGGCGGAACCCGGTGTCCTCGCGGATGAGCGTGCAACAGTCGGTGAACTGCTGGAGGAAGCCCCAATCAACGAGGTTCTTCTCGATGAGCACTTGACACATAGATAGGGCGAGGGCGCCGTCGGTGCCGGGCTGAATCGGCAGCCATAAGTCGGCGCCCTTCGCCGTTTGCGAGCAACGCGGATCAATGCATACAATTTGGCAATTATTGCGTTGCTTCGCGAATCGTGTAAGGAACTGCGCGTCGGGGATTCGGGTCTGGAAAACGTTGCTCGACCAAAGGATCGCGGTTTTCGCGTATCCCCAACTGCGCGTTTCACACTCGACGGAGTCGATCCCGACCGTGTGCGTAAAGCCCATCGAGATGTCGCCGTTAAAGTCGTATGCGGTGGCGAAGCTCATTCCGAGGAGCGCTGCCATTCGCACCTGCGCGCCCTTTTGCACGTAGCCGGTGCCGACCACCTGGTTGAACAGCAGCATGCTCTCGGGGCCGTAGGTGTCGCGGATGTGCCTCATCTTGCCGGCGATGAGGTCGAGCGCCTCGTCCCATGTCGCCTCGCGCCACTTTCCTTCGCCGCGCTCGCCCTCTCGGATCAGCGGCGTTCGCACGCGATCCGGGTTGTAGATCATGTGGGTCATGGACATGCCGCGAAGGCAGCCGCGCGGGTTGTACTCCTGGCAGGAGTAATCGCCCGCGGGCTTGAGGTCTACGATGACGTCATCCACGACGGTCGCAAGCCAACCGCAAGCGCCTGTGCAGTTCGGGCTGTCTGTTGTTCGCACCACTCTCGCTTCGCCGCTCGGTGCGAGTGCCGGTGCTCGCCCCGGCACGGGGTACCGCGTTGCCATGATTCCAGTATGGCATGGGCTTGCCCCCCGCTTCTATGACAACTGTCATACGTCGTCACACGCTGTTCGTGCGGCTATCTTCTATTCTTCGAGCTATTCTTCGACCGAGGGTGCCGCGCCCGAACGACCTCTTTCAGCCGCTCGATGCTCACGTGCGTGTACACCTGAGTCGTCGCCAGGCTTTCGTGGCCGAGCAACTGCTGGACGGTCTTCAGGTCGGCGCCGCCGTTCAAGAGATGCGTCGCGAAAGTGTGGCGTAGCGAGTGCGGCGTTATCGGCTCGCCCAAGCCGAGCAGCCGCCGCCGACGCTGGACGATGTTTTGTAGCGTGCGAGTCGTCAGCCGCCCACCGCGCCGATTGACGAACAGCGCGGGCGAGGAGGTGGTCGGGCGCTCGTGCTTTAGCCAAGCGCGTATCGCGCTCGCGCACGGATCGCCGAACAGGGCGACGCGATCCTTCATCCCCTTTCCGCGCACGCGCACCTCGCCGGACTTCAGGTCCACGTCCTCCAGGTTGATGCCGACCACTTCCGAGGCGCGCAGCCCTGCCCCGTACAGCAACTCCAGGATCGCCTGGTCGCGAAACGGCGTGGGGCCATATGCGCAGGAGACCAACTCGGCGGCTTGCTCCACGCTCAGGTCTTTCGGCAGTCGCTTAGGCTTGGCGGGGGCGCTGATTTCCAGACTCGGATTCTCCTCGAGATCTCCCGACCGAACGAGCCAACGGGTGAAGGCGCGGACGGCGCACAGCTTGCGCGCCCTCGTCACGGGGGATGCGCCGAATTGTCTAAGAAACAGCCGAATCTCTCTACCTGAAAGCAACCGAGCATCGTCGACGCCGTTCTCGTCGCACACCTGCGCCAGTTGCCTCAGGTCGGAGCCGTAGGCGCGCACCGTGTGGGCAGAGCGCCCGGCTGCGAACTGCTTCAGGAACTTCTCGATGGCTTCAGCGACCGTCATGGCTGTCTCGTCGGGTGAGGCGGGTGCAGTATAATCCGCGCTCGCCCTCGAAAGGACTCGGGGGCGGAAGGTGTCAAGTCTTGCAAAAGCAACGGGGATTCTGGTTCATCTTCATCGTTCTTTGTCTGGTCGCGCTGTCGGCTGTGGTCAACGCGCGCGTGAAGCCCAACCTCGGGCTCGACATCGCCGGGGGCATCCGGATGACCATCCGGGCGGACATGACCACCCTAACTCCTGAGCAGCGTCAGAACTGGCCCCAGCTGAGCCAGACCTTGATCGGCATCCTCGAGCGCCGCGCCCAGCAGGCGCTCGGCGTCTTGGAGAGTTCGGTCTACCAGAAGGGCGAAGACCGATTCATCGTAGAATTACCAGGGTTCACCAGCGAGGAGGCGGCTCGACAGGTCATCAGCACCTCCGCACGCTTGGAGTATTACTGGGCGAGAACCGTTGCCACCGAGAAGAACCCCAACCGCGCCTATGTGCAGGAGCGGGACGCCGACGACGAGCCGCGGTTCCGCCGAGCGACCGCAGGGCCGACTGAGATTCTGGAACCGGGCACGCCCGAATACAACCGGATGGTCCGCAGCTGGCAGCTCATCACGACCGGAGACACGCTGATGCGGGCGGAGGCGCGGTCGTCGCTCACGGGAGAGGGCTACGACCTCCTCCTCAGTTTCAACGCAGAGGGCGCGCGCGCCCTCGATGATCTCGCGCGGCGCACCATGAATATGCGCGAGAACATCGCGGCGGTGTTGGACGGGAAGGTCATCTCCATCGCGTTCATCAAGGACGGCGTGCGGTTCACCGATGGCAGCGTCGTCTTGGAGGGACGCTTCACCGTCGAACAAGCGAAGAGGCTCGCTGAGTTGCTGAACGCCGGCGCCCTTCCTGTTGACTTGGTGGAGGAGAACGTCAACCGCGTCTCGCCTACGATCGGTGAAGGCGCGAAGGACCAGATCATCTTCGCCGGCCTGATCTCGTTCGTCATCACGGCGGCTTTCCTTCTCGTCTACTACATGTTCCCGGGCCTGACGGCGCTCCTTGCGCTGCTTGCGTACATCTCATTCGCATACGCGGCGTTCAAACTGCTGGGCGTTTCGTTCTCGCTTGCGGCGATCGCCGGTTTCATCTTGAGCATCGGCATGGCGGTGGACGCGAACATTCTCATCTTTGAGCGATTGAAAGAGGAGTTGCGGAACAAGCGAACGCTGCTCACGGCGATTGACCTCGGCTTCCGTCGCGCATTCCCGGCGATCCTCGACTCGAACGCCTGTACGATTATTACGACGATAGTCTTGATGAACATCGGCACAGGCCCCGTGCGCGGCTTTGCCACGACGCTCATGATCGGCGTCCTAATCAGCTTGTTCACGGCGATTACCGTAACCAGGTCCCTGCTGCTGTTCTTTGTTCACTCCGGCATCGGCCGGGAGGCTTCCTGGTACGGCTTGAACCGCGGGTGGTTCGGCGAGCGACTCGAGGCGGGTGCCGACGAACGACCGCTCGCCATCGTTCAAAAGATGGGGCGGTACTTCCTGATCTCCGGCCTCATCATCCTGCCCGGCGTCATCTTCATGGCGATGGGAGGCATCCGACCAAACGTCGAGTTTCTCGGCGGTATCGAGTCGGGAGTTGTGCTCCAAGAGGGCGTGGAAGCGACCAGCGCTGCCGTGAACCGCCGCCTCGGGGCCGCCGGCATCGAAGGATCAAACTCAAAGATAGCAGCCGGTCCTCAAGGGGAGACAATAGCTTACATTACCATCCCAATTGAAGGAAAGAACCAGGAAGTGGCGCAGCTCATCTCGAGCACGAAGGCGGACGGCACCCAAAAGACGTCCGAAGAAGCCAACAGCGACATGTTCACCGCGAGGCGCAGGATTGTCGAGGCGGCGGGCGGCGACCCGACGCTTGAAACGACAACGGACGAATCAGGAAAGACCCAAATCATCGGCATCGCGGGCGAAGAGTCCTTTTCGTCCACCGGGCCTGCTGTGCGCGAAGAGACGATTCGCGGGGCGGTGTGGGGCGTAATCATCTCCTCGCTGCTCATCGTCATCTATCTGGCGATGCGGTTCGGCGTCGCATTGGGTGGTTTCGTCATCGGGTTGCGCTTCGGTCTCAGCGCGATTCTCGCGCTGGTGCATGACGTGCTTGTGGTCGTTGGCCTGGCGGCCATCACAGGCTACTTCTACAACTGGGAGATCAGCCAACTCAGCATCACCGCGATCCTCACCGTCATCGGCTTCTCGGTTCACGACTCGATCGTTATCTTCGACCGCATCCGCGAGAACCTGCGGCGGCCGCTGCCCGGCGAATCTTTCGAGAACTTGGTGAACCGCTCGATCACGCAGAGCTTCGCGCGTTCGATCAACACCAGCGCGATCGTCGTTGTAACCCTCGCCATCCTCGTCTTCTGGGGCAGCGCGACGCCGGACCTCAAGCACTTCAACGCCGCGATGCTGGTCGGAATTCTTTCGGGAACCTACTCGTCCATCTTCAACGCTGCGCCCATCCTCGTCCTGTGGGAGCGCATCGTCGCCAAGCGCAGGGGCGTGGGTGCAACCATCATGCACGACACCCGCCTGCGCGGTGGCCCGAAGGACGACGAGGAAGGCAGCGAGTCTGACGAGGACGCGCGCTATAGCCCCGTGAAGCGGCGGCGCTGAACTGCTGTATACTTCACCCATGGCGCGAGAGGAAAACCTGGCTATGGTCCGCCGAGTGCGGCATGAGTTTGCCCGGCACCCCATTGACACGAGCCTGATGGTCGTAACCGCAAACCACGGCGTTGTGCGCATTCAGGGAACGGTCAAGCGCATGCGCGGCCACGATATAGACGTGGAGGCGATCGTACACAAGATTGCCACGCACCTCCGGGGGAAGGACGGCATCCGCGACATCGTCGTCGAGTGCTCCTACCGGGGATAGGCGAACGTGCCCAGGGCGGGACTCGAACCCGCAAGGGTTGCCCCGGGGGATTTTAAGTCCCCTGTGTTTACCATTTCACCACCTGGGCGTTATCTGATAATACCCGCGAGCCGGCCGCTCGCGCACCCCCTGCTCGTTCCGCCATAATCCGCGCCGATGTCGAACCGCCCGTCCTGGGATGAGTACTTCATGGAACTGGCGAAGACCGTCAGCACCCGCGCAACGTGCCGGCGGCGGTCGGTCGGCGCGGTCATCGTGCGGAACCGCCGCATCCTCTCGACGGGATACAACGGCGCGCCGCGAGGCGTCCCGCACTGCGAAGAGTACGGCTGCGACATCACCCAGCGCTGTCAACTCGCCGCCCACGCGGAGCAGAACGCAATCGCGCAGGCTGCCGCGAACGGCGTCAGTTGTGAGGGCGCGACGCTGTACGTTACGTGCCAGCCGTGCAACGCCTGCGCCAAGCTCATCATCAACAGCGGCATCCAGCGTGTCGTCTTCGAGGGGGACTATCCAGACCCGCTCGCAATCGAACTGTTCGAATTTGCGAACGTCGAGCTGATCCGCATCGAGAGCGGCAAACTCGAGCACGTGGTGGAGCCGCATGGGTGAGGTCAACCTCGGCACGATTCTCAGCAGCCGCTTCACACTCGCCATCGTGGTCGCGTGCGTCACGGCATTGGCGTTGACGCCGATCGTGCGACGCCTCGCCTTCCTTGCCGGCGCGGTTGACATGCCGGATCCGGAGCGGCGCGTTCACAAGGAACCGACGCCGAGATGGGGCGGGCTGGCAATCTATCTCGCCGTCGTGTCCGCTTGGCTTGTCGTTTATCCGATTTCACACCATCCAGCGGGCGTTCCCCTCGTCGGCGCCTACACCGTCAACTCAATCTGGATCGTCGGCCTGGGCGGGCTGGTCGTGCTCTTTGGAATGCTCGACGACATCTTCCAGTTCTCAGCAACGTACCAGGCGCTGTTCTTGGTGGTCGTGGGTGCGCTGCTTGCTCATCCCGACCTGGCGAACATCCGCATCGAGGGGATCGGTAACCCGTTCGGCGAGTACATCAACTTCAACGAGACCAACTCCGTCCTGCTTACGATTCTATACGTCTTTCTCATCACGAAAACGATGGACACGATGGACGGACTCGACGGCCTGAGCGCGGGCATCGCCGTTATCATGGCGTCAACCATGCTCGTTCTGGCGCTGTGGCAGCAGCCTCTGGTCGGCGTGCTGTGCGCGGGCGTAATCGGGGCGGGGCTCGGCTTCTTGCGTTACAACTGGCACCCGGCGAAGATCTTCATGGGGACGGGTGGCGCCCAATTCTTGGGCTTCTTTCTCGCCGCCATAAGCATCCAAGGGGTTGTGAAGACCGCCGCAGCTGTGGCGTTCTTTGTGCCGCTGTTGCTGTTCGGCGTTCCTCTGTTCGATGCGCTCCTCGTCGTCATCCGCCGCGCCATCAGTCGCGCACCGATCACGCAAGCCGACCGTCGTCACTTGCACCACAGCCTGCTTGGCCGAGGCTTGTCGCAGCCGCAGGCGGTTACGGTCATCTACGCCATCACGTTCGCCCTCTGCGCCACCGCCGTCATCCTGATCAAGGTGATGACGTGACGCTGATCGAAGCGATTGTGCTCGGAATCGTGCAAGGCCTGACGGAATTCATTCCGATCAGCAGCACCGCGCATCTGCGCATCGTCCCGGCGGTCGTCGGCTGGAACGACCCCGGCGCAGGCTTCACGGCCGTCATCCAACTGGGAACGCTGCTCGCCGTGCTCGCCTACTTTTGGAACGACCTCGTGGCGAGCGCGAAGGGATTCGTGCGCGCGACGCGCTCGGGACAGCCCTCGCCTGAGTCTCGCCTCGGCGTCGCCATCCTTGTGGGCACGGTGCCGATCTCCGTGGCGGGGCTGTTGCTAAAGGAGTACATCGAAGGCCCGTTTCGCTCCCTCTGGGTCATAGCCGGCGCCCTCGTCGGCGTAGCGCTGATTCTTGCGCTTGCGGAGGCTGCGAGCCGCGGCCGTCGAGCGATCGAGGAGGTCACGTGGAGAGACGGGCTCGTGGTCGGCGTCTACCAGGCGTTCGCGCTCATCCCGGGCGTGTCTCGTTCCGGCAGCACGATCGCAGGCGCGCTGTTCCTCGGCTTCGAGCGAGAAACCGCAGCTAGGTTCAGCTTCCTTCTCAGTATTCCTGCGATCCTCCTCGCTGGAGTGTTCGAGCTTTACGCCGAGCGCGAGGCGTTGCTCGAGCAGGGCGCGTTGAACGTAACGGTTGCAACGGTCGCCGCGTTCATCGCCGGCTACGCGTCCATCGAGTTCCTCTTGAGGTTTCTTCGCACGCGCACGCTGTTCGTGTTCATCCTCTATCGGCTTGCCCTGGGCCTGCTGTTGGCTGCGATGCTCGGCTTCGGAGTGCTGTTGGCAGAGGAGTAAACCGGTAGTGTTACCGGCCTCCCGCAGCGGCATCTGTGGCATTCGCCGGGTGTGAGAGCATCGGACCTTATCGAGCAGCCACTGCACGAGGAGTTGGTGTACCAGGTGGCGCCGAGGCAGAGCAGTTACGACGCGGCGCTGCGGATGATCCCCAGCTGGGACACCGGAGTGCACACTGAGGCGAACATGCAGGTCGGCGCCGGGCCGGTTCCCGAGCCGGCGACCCTCTTCGCACTGGCGGCGGGGCTGGGCGTCATTTTAAAGCGGTTCCGCAAGCGGGTATAGTCCCGCCCCGTGCCGGAAACGGTCGGCGTACTCTCCCTTCAAGGCGACTTCGAGAAGCACCTGCAGGCCCTGTCGCGCCTCGGCGTGCACGGGCAGGAGGTTCGCACCTCCGAGGACCTCGGTCGCTGCTCCCGGCTCATCCTTCCCGGCGGCGAGAGCACGACGCTGGCGATTCTGCTTCGACGACACGGGCTTGACGAGCAGATTCGCAAGCGCATCGCCGACGGCATGCCGGCTTGGGGCACGTGCATGGGCTTGATCCTCCTGGCGAACGAGGTCGAAGGTCGGGAGCAGTGGACGCTCGGCGTGCTTGATGTCACGGTGCGGCGCAACGCCTTCGGCCCGCAGGTGCACTCGTTCGAGGCGGACATCGCGATCCGGGGATTGGACTCTCCGTTCCATGCCGTGTTCATCCGCGCCCCCGTTGTAACTCGCCTGGGCGAGGGCGTCGAGCCCCTTGCCGAACTGGAAGGGAAGACGGTCGCGGTGCGCTCGGGGCGACTCCTGGGCACGTCGTTCCACCCGGAGTTGACGCGGGACTTGCGGATGCACGAGCTGTTCCTGTCCCTCTGAGCCCGGCTGAGGAAGAGCGGGAACCGGCGCCATGCGCGAGCGAACAAGCCAGCCCTCTCCGCTTGCGGGGAGGGATGGGGAGGGGGTGATGCGCTTTAGGTCACCCCCAAAGGGAGGGCGAGCGTCCCGCGAGCCAAATCACCCCCAAAGGGAGGGCGAGCGTCCCGCGAGCCAAATCAGACCGGGTTCGCGAGACTTTAGGTCACCCCCAAAGGGAGGGCGAGCGTCCCGCGAGCCAAATCAGACCGGGTTCGCGAGACGCTCACACTCCCTGATCCTGTGTGCCCGCCCTTGCCTCATTCATTTTTCGCCGACGCCGGCGGGCGGCGAGGAGGGCGAGGAGCGCGCCAAGCCCCACCACAGTCCCACCACCCTCGCTGCTCGCCCCGGCGCGGCTCCGGCCATCGTCAGCGGCCCTATTCGGGTGGATCGCCTGCCTCGTCGGACTTTGCCCGACGCCAGAGGTCGTCCCACTCCTCCGGTGAAAGTTCCCGCAAGGGCTTATCGGCGGCTTGCTCCATCTCGCGGAAGCGAGCGCAGAAGCGACCCACCATCCGCCGAAGCGCGTCCTCCGGCTCGACGCCATGCCAACGAGCGACGTTCACGAGCGAGAAGAGGAGGTCGCCGAACTCCTCCCGCGCCCTCGCCGCGTCGCCCGAGCGAGTCGCACGAAGGAACTCATCGCGCTCCTCCTCCACCTTCTTCCACACTTCCTCGACCGACGGCCACTCAAAGCCGACGCGCGCGGCACGCTTGCTCACCTCGAACGCGCGCAGCAGGCTGGGCATCGCGTCCGGAACGCCCTCGAGGATGCTCGCCGGTTGCCCGCTGCGCTCTTGTTGCTTCATGGCGTCCCAGTTGGCAAGCACCTCATCGGCGGTGTCTGCGCTTGCATCGCCGAACACGTGCGGGTGCCGGCGTACCAACTTGTCCGATATGCCGGCAATGACGTCGTCGATATCGTACATGCCCTCGATCGCGTCCATCTGCGCGTGCATCAACGGCTGCAGCAGTAGGTCACCCAGCTCTTCACACAGTTTGTCGGGATCGCCCGAGTCAATAGCAGCGAGGGTCTCGTATGCCTCCTCGAGCAAGTGCTTCTTCAGCGTCTCGTGCGTCTGCGCTCGATCCCAGGGGCACCCTCCCGGCCCGAGAAGCCGATCCACGATCTCCACAAGGCCATAGAAACCGTGAGGGCGCCGGCTGCGAACAGGCGGAACGAACACGGTCGTCAGCGGCGTAAACTCGAAGTGGTCCAGTTCGTGCAATCGAACTCGAGCGACCCTGGCGTCTCGGGTGCCCGCAGCCTGCACGACTGCGATCAGGTGCTCTTCATCGAAGAATCGCATCAGGCGCAGCTTCGCCTCCGACGCGGCCGGCCTGCTGTCCACCTGATACACGAGTTGAGCGCTTCGCGGGTCGGGGGAGTGGCCCTCTGGGTCGTGAGCGTTCCACACCTGCAGCGCCGTCGAGAGCGGCTCGCCGCACGCCTCCAGAGTAACTTCGATGAAGCTGGGGGCGGGGAGCACGCGGCACTCGCGCATCGCGAGAAGCCGAGCCACCGACCGCTCGCCGACCAGCGGGTGGCCCGGCACGGCGAACGCCGCGCCTTCCGGTAGCGCGGCGGCGCGCGAGGCTATGCCTTCGTAAAGTTCCTCGAAGGTGTCGGCGTTGTCATAGAGGTCGTCGCACGTCTCGAAGGCGATTCCTTCCTCGATGAGGATGTCGGCGCTGGGGTGCTGCCCCGTGCGCAAGAGCACAGCGCACGCCTCCTTGAGGGCGGAGAGGTTCTCTACCGGCAGCCGACTACGACCGCCCGGCCCCAGCCCGACGATGAGCAGCGGGTTCAACGCGCTTCGTCGCCGCTTCGCGAGCGGAAGTAGTCGCGCATGTACCGCTCATACAGTTCCTTCATTCCCGGGTTGCCGAATTCGATGTTCGCCTTCCGTCGCAGTTCGTCGAGGTCGTCTTGCAACCGGTTCTTGTTCCTGCCGATTTCGAGCATCAAACGCTTGCGAATCGTCTCCTTGAGTTCCGGCGTTAGGGGCAGCACTTGCGTCTGCGTCTTGTTCTCGACGAGATACTTGAGCCATGCGTCCTGCGATTGCACCCATTCGGTGGTCTTGCCTTTGTCAACGGTTGCGAAGAGGTCTTGAATGCGCTGCGGCAGGTTCGCAATCGGCACCTCGGGGAGGTCGCCCCCGATCGCCTTTGTGGCATCAACGGAGTACTGCTCGGCGACCTGCTCGAATCTCTGCGTCTTGAGCGCTTCGTCCACCGTTCGCTTGGCGGATTCCTCCCTCACGACGATTACGCGCAGGTCAATGGTCGCCGGGAGCGTATACAGTTGTGGGTTGACCTTGTAGTGCTCTTCGACATCCTTGTCGGTGACGGTTACGCCGAGGGTGAGCAGTTTGAACTGGGCGAGGTCTACCGTCGCCCGAAGTTTCAGCTCCTCGTCCGTGATTCCGAGGGCAGCCATCTCGGCGAACAGCGTTTCATTGCCCTTCTTGCGGTCTTCGAACTCTCTGTCAATCTCCGCCTGGGTGGGATAGACGCCCTTCGAGCGAGCCAACTCGACGATCAGTTGGTCGTTGAGCATCCTCGTCAGCGTGATGAATCCGGGGGGCGCTTCGAGGAAGCCGCCGCCGACCTCCATGTATACGCCGTTGATGAACTCCATTCGCTTCAGGTACTCAGTGCGCGTAAACACGCGGTCGTTCACCTTGAGGATCATCTGGCTGTCGCCTTGCGCCGCGGCGAGCAGCGGGAGGAGGGCGAGTGCGGTGAGAATCGTGCCTTTCTTCATGTTCGTCCAAGTATATCCGGGTCGGGTGCCGAGGCGAAGTTTCCGTTGCACAAAGAGCGAGCGCCCCTTCTGTATCGAAGGGGCGCTCCTGTCAGGAGGTGTCCAGTCGGCGCCGGGCGGCGACTCCGCCACCGCGACACCGTTCAGCGACGGTTCTTTCCTTCTGACCAGTAACGAAACGCAGCGCCGAGACTCACCGAGCAAAAAAGCCGCGCTTGACGTTCGTCGAAGCACAGCCTTCCTACTCGGCGGCTGCATCGCCGCTCATGAGCTGTCGGCTCTTGCTTCGTCTACGGGGTTAGCTGACGGGCTCGGGCCAAGAGGTACCCTATCCGCTTTGCGGAATTCGCCCCAGGAGTCTGGGTCCCCCGCTTTCCCGGTCTTGGGAAATTAGACGTCGCCAGCGGTTTCCCACCGGCGATACTAGTTTACCACATCCTGACCCGCGAGGTTCCCGCTTTCGCGCATCGGCGGCTACTTTTGATCCTCCTCCTCGTCACTTTCACGGTAACTCCGCTCGAACAGCTCCTTCAGCCGCAGCCTCTCCGCCTCTTCCTTGCGCTTTTGCTCCCATGCCGAAAGCGCATCGTCGCCCGACCCGCCGCGGGGACGGGCGGCGGGCAAGGCGACCCCTCCCTTGACCCAGAAGTGCGCCACAGCCAGCGGCACAAGCGCGAACACGCTCAGCGCCGGAGTCCCCCAGCCGTAGCCGAGCGCGACGACGGCGGCGGTGAACCAGCCGAGCCACTTTCCCTTGACCGGGATGGCGAACCACAGCATCACCGTCGCCTCCGGGTATCTGGTCGCCCAGCCCACGATGATCGCGGAGACCGGGAGCGCCGCCGAGGCCAGGGTCACCTCCAGCCGGAGGGCGGCGGCTCCGACCCAGAACGCGATCGGTGCGGAGACCGTCACGCACAAGAGCAGCCACGCGAACGTCCGCGTGCCCATCCCCCGCTCCAGCGGCGGCGCGAAGTAGTAAAGCCCCAGGAACACGAACAGCGCCAGCCAGAGCGCGTCGAACGGCCAGGCGAAGGCGTAGGTAACCAGCAACCAGGGCTCCGATAAGGCTGACCGGTCTGAGAATGCCATGCTCTCGAAGAGCCTCCGGTTTGCGCCTCCGGAGGTAAGAAAGAACAGCAGGAACGCGGCGATCTCCAGGGTGAGCAGGCTGAAGGACAGCGGCGCGCCCGTCTTTCGAAGGCGGGAGAGGAGTTGCTGCAGCGGGGAGGTGCCTGCCATAATTCTGAGTCGGATCGGGTATTTTTTGCCTGGCGTGTACCGTCTTATAGGATAGGAGGCACTCGGTGGCATCCTCAGCCCTCTTTAGGGTACACGTGGGACAGAATACCAAAGGTAGGCCTGATGGCAACTAACGACGAATTCGTTTCGAAACCGCCTCTCCTCGGAGATGGCGAGTTGGTCGAGCGCGCGCAGAAGGGCCAGGTCGCCGCATTCGAAGACCTGTTCGAGCGCCATCGGGACCGCGTTTACACCATCGCCCTCGCCGTTCTTGGCAACCCGGCCGATGCGGTGGACGTCGTTCAAGACACGTTCCTCCGAGCGTTCAAGAAGCTGCATCGCTTCCGAAAGGACGGCGCGGTGAGCGCGTATCTGTATCGCACCGCCAGGAACGCCGCGATTGATGTGTTGCGCTCTCGCAAAGGCGTGCACACCACTTCGCTCGATGAAGCCGACGGCTCGCCGAAGCCGATACCCGACCCCGGAGATACACCGGAGCAGGCCTTCCGACGCCGGGCGAATGAAGAGGCGCTGGTGCTCGCAGTCTCGCAACTTTCTGAGGAGCACCGCGCCGTCCTCGTGATGCATCACATCGAAGGATTGCCGGTGGAAGCCATTGCTGCGGAGTTGCGAATTCCCGCCGGTACGGTGAAAAGCAGGTTAGGACGCGCGAGAGAAGCGCTTCGTCGCAAACTTCTGGGAACAGTAGACCTCGGCTGACGTACTGGATTGACGGAGACGTGTTGAACTGCGCAACCGTTCGAAAAGTCATTGCCGAAGCAGCGAGAGCAGGAGACCTGAGGCGCCTCCCCCCTGACGTGAGGAGCCACCTCGACGACTGCCCCGAGTGCGCGGACACATACTTCGGCCACCTAGAGATGTGGGCGTGTTCCGACGTACGTGCGTGCGTTGAACATCGCGCCATCAAATCGCCGGGTGAGTTGCCCGACTCCGCGCGCATACATGTTGAGCATTGCGAGGCGTGCCGAGCCTTGCTCGCCCAGGTCGAGCGCTTGGACAGGATTCTGTTCAACGTCACGCTCGCTCCCGCCGGCGTTACTTGTCCGAGCGTCAAGCCGGAGATGCTGCGCCGACCCATGACTTGGAAGCTCGCCCTCGCGTTGACCGTTGCGGTGCTGTCGCTGGGCGCGGCCGCTCTCTCGATGTATCGCACCGTGGAGCGCTGGGGGTGGCTTCACGATGCCGGTCCCGCTCCGGTAACGCATTGCGGGGACTGTCCCGACTGCGGGACCGAAGGGCATCAGGCTGCGGTAAAGTAGGCGCGCCATGCCTCTGCTCGCGCTCGTTCGCCACGGCGAATCCATTTGGAACGCTCAGAACCGCTTTACCGGCTGGATTGACGTGCCGCTCTCCCCGAACGGAGAGGAAGAGGCGCGGCGTGCCGGGCGGGTGGTGAAGGCGCGGGAGTTCACCTTTGATGTCGCCTACACGAGCGCCCTCACGCGCGCACAGCGGACGCTCGACCTGATGCTCGAAGAGATGGGCGTCTCGCTCCCGACTATCCGCGACCAAGCGCTCAACGAGAGGATGTACGGCGACCTGCAAGGACTGAACAAGGACGCGATGCGCGAGCGCTATGGAGAACACATCGTGCACCTGTGGCGGCGCAGTTACGACATACCGCCACCCAACGGCGAGTCGCTGAAGGACACCGCCGCGCGAACGCTGCCGTTCTTCGAACGAGCCATCATGGGCGACATCCGCGACGGGCTGAACGTGCTGGTGGTGGCGCACGGGAACAGCAACCGCTCGATCGTGATGCAACTCGAGTCGCTCACGCCGCAGCAGGTGCTCGACTTGAACCTCGAGACAGGGGTACCCTACGTCTACGAACTCGACCGGGAAGGCAGCGTCCTCTCAAAGGAAGTGCTTCCGCTCGGCGAGTGAACCACGCGGGGGCGGATGGGTGCTGGTGTGCCCTCCGGTCTTCAAAACCGGTGTGACTCGCTTGCCGGGTCAGGTGGGTTCGATTCCCACACGCTCCCGCCAACACCGGCCCGACCGCATCGGGTAGAATGCGAGCCGGCGATAGGCGCAAGCGAGGCGGATATAGGAACAGCCTCGGCGCTGCGAAGGGGAGCAGCGCACGAAAGGAGGCGCCCGCGCCGATGCCGATGGAGTGGCTATGGCTTACCGACCGACACGATACGAACAGGTCATGAAAGCCTCGGAGTGCTTCGATGTCCGAGCGCGAAAAATCTTCGGTGGAATGGGCGTCTACACGGGTGAGAAGATGTTCGCCATCCTTCTGGATGACGTCGTCAGCTTTAAACTCTCGCCCGAAGACCGCCAAGCCGTCCTCTCGATGGAAGGCGCCTGCATCTTCCGACCTGCACCCGACAAGGACCCAATGCCCGAGTACGTCGTCATGCCGCAAAGGGTCCTTGACAACGAGCAAGAGTTCGTCAGTTGGCTGAAGCGCAGCGCTGAGTACGCCAGGTCGAAATCGAGGACAGCCCACTAACCGGGACGGCAAGGCGGTTTCGCATCGCGGTCGAGCGACTGACCGCCGCCTGCGTGCGTCTCTACTCTATGAGGGCGAGAGCGCCGGAAACGAATGATCGAGTCCAAGAGCCTTCGCGTGCGGCGGGCAACCCAATTTTGGGGAGAACTTCGGCCGCCTAGCGACAAGAGCATGACGCATCGCGCCTACTTGCTCAGCGCGATCGCCGAGCGGGGCGGACTGGCTTCGAAGCCGCTGCTCGCGCAAGACTGCAACGATACGCTCGACTGCCTGCAGGCGATGGGCGCCGAGATTCGCCGGCGCGACGATAGCATGGAGTTCCTCCCGACCGCCCTGCACTCGCCGTCACAGAGGCTCTGGTGCGGGAACTCGGGCACCACGATGCGCCTCCTCACGGGTCTGCTCGCGGGCCTCGGGGTAACCGCCGAACTGTATGGCGACGAGTCGCTCAGCAAGCGCCCGATGCGAAGGGTCGTCGAGCCGCTCAGACTCATGGGCGCTGAGGTTTCCGGCGAGTTCCCGCCGGTTCGCGTGCGCCCAGCCACACTTAGGGGGATCCGGTACGAGTCGCCCGTCGCCAGCGCGCAAGTGAAGTCGGCGGTCCTGCTCGCGGGCCTCTCGGCGGAAGGGCGCACCACCGTGATCGAGCCGTCTCACAGCCGAGACCACACCGAGCGCATGCTTCGCGCCGCAAAGGTCAACCTCGAAACCTCCGGCACCAGCGTTACGATCCACCCGGGCCGACCGGATCGGGTCGAGATGGAAGTGCCGGGCGATATCTCGTCCGCGGCGTTCTTCATGGTTGCGGCTGCTCTGATCGGTGGGCCGGTATGCCTGTTGGAGGTCGGCGTCAACCCGACCCGCACGGGCATCCTCGACGCGCTGAAGATGGCGGGCGTGTCGGTTACCGTGACCAACGAACGGTGGACGCAAGGCGAGCCGGTCGCGGACCTTTGGGTGGAGAAGCCGTCCGTGCCGCTGGAGCCGTTCCACGTTTCGGGCGCGCTCGTTCCGAGGCTTGTGGATGAGATACCGGTTCTCGCCGTCCTTGCTACGCAGTGCGACGGAGTGAGCCTCATCCAAGATGCGAAGGAGCTGCGCGTCAAGGAGAGCGATCGCATCGCCTCGATGGCTGACGGTCTGCGCGCCATGGGCGCGCGCGTAGACGTCTTCGATGATGGAATGAGCATCAGCGGTCCGGCTTCGCTCCGTGGAGCCGTCATCGAGGCGCGCCATGACCACCGCGTGGCGATGGCGTTCGCCGTGGCAGGGCTGATCGCCGAGGGAGAAACCGAGATCCTCGGCGCAGAGAGCATCGCCACCAGTTTCCCCGACTTCGAATCTGAACTCAGGCGGCTTGTCGGCGTTGCTTGAAGCGATCGCGATTGACGGCCCCGCGGGAGCAGGGAAGAGCACCGTCGCGAAGATGGTAGCCGCGGAACTGGGCTTCCAGTACCTCGACACGGGAGCGATGTACCGCTCGGCTGCGTTGCTCGCGTTGCGAGGAGGTGTCGCCCTCGACGATGAGGATGCTTGTGGCGAGGTCGCCCGCGAAATGGAGGTCCGATTCGTCCCGGGCAGCCCTCAACGCGTGCTGCTGAACGGCGAGGACGTGACCGAGGAGATCCGCACCGCGGAGGTCTCAGACGCCGCGAGCGTCATCAGCGTGCATGCGCCCGTGCGAAGGGAGATGGTTCGCCGCCAGCGTGCGCTGTGCGAAGCCGGCAGGGTCGTTCTGGAGGGAAGGGACACGGCGACCGTGGTCTGCCCCGACGCGCAGCTCAAAGTGTTCCTAACAGCGTCGCCGGAAGAACGCGCCAGAAGAAGACTGAATGACCTCCTCGCAGCCGGGGAGAACACCACCCTCGAGGAGGTGCTCAAACAGATTCGCGAGCGCGACATCCGCGACACCAAGCGTGAGCACAGCCCCTTGCGCGTCGCCGAAGACGCGCTGGTAGTGGACACGGACGAGATTTCTGCTGAAGAGGCGGCTGGGCGGATCGTTGCCGCTTGGCGCGCAATGCCCTGATGCGCGAGACGCGCAAACCACCGCCTCTCGGCGAGCTGGGTGGCATGGGCGAGCGGCTTGGAGTCTGGCAGGCTTTGGTCTCCCAAGGTGTCTATCCCTCCACAGATTGCTTTGGCGGGTCTCCCTCTGTTCGGATCCGGCTGACAGAACCGCTTGCCCATGCCACCCGGCCGGCATACACGCGGACGTAGTCGTAGGTGTACACTCCGCGGCATGGAGAACCCGTTTGTCATTGCCCAGCGGCAGTTTGACGAGGCCGCTGACCTGCTCGACCTGCACCCTGACTTGCGCACCTTGCTTAGAGAGCCGATGGCGGAGCACGTCGTTCGGATCGCCGTGCGGATGGACGACGGCTCTGTGCGCACGTTTACAGGCTTTCGCGTGCAGTACAACAACGCGCGCGGTCCCTGCAAGGGAGGCATACGCTTTCACCCGGACGAGACGATTGACACCGTCCGCGCGCTCGCGGCGTGGATGACGTGGAAGACCGCGATCGTGGACCTCCCGCTTGGCGGAGGCAAGGGCGGCGTCATCTGCGACCCGCGCACGATGAGCGAGGGAGAGTTGGAGCGCCTGAGCCGAGGATACATCCGCAGACTCGCGCGCGTCCTCGGCCCGGACTACGACGTTCCAGCCCCGGACGTTTACACGAACGCGCAGGTGATGGCTTGGATGATGGACGAGTACGAGGCGATTGCGCAGGAGTACCGCCCCGGAGTCATCACGGGCAAGCCACTCTCCGTCGGCGGTTCCGCCGGTCGAGACGAAGCAACGGCGCGAGGGGGCATGTATGCGATACGCGAGGCGGCGCGCGCCCTCGAGATTGACACCAAGACCGCAACTGCGGCGATTCAAGGATACGGCAACGCCGGACAGCACGCGCACCATCTCCTTCGAGAACTGCTCGACGTGACGGTGGTCGCCGTCAGCGACTCGAAGGGCGGCATCTATGACCCGAAGGGTCTGCATTCGGCGGAGGTGCAACAATACAAGCGGGAGACTGGAAGCGTTGTAGGCTTCCCTGGCGCCAAGAGCGTCACGAACGAAGAGCTGCTCGAGCTGGATGTGGACATCCTCGTACCCGCGGCGCTGGAGGGCGTCCTGCACAAGGGGAACGCGGGCAACGTCAAGGCGCGTATCGTCGCTGAGTTGGCGAACGGCCCGACCACGCCCGAGGCGGACCATATCCTTTACGAGAACGGCACATTCGTCATCCCTGACTTCCTCTGCAACGCAGGCGGCGTAACCGTCAGCTACTTCGAGCAGGTGCAGAACGCCGCGAACGACCAGTGGCCACTCGAAGAGGTGCATCGCCGCCTCGACGAGCGGATGACGAAGGCGTTCCGCGCCGTTTACGACGTGCGCGAGGACCGGCGCATCCACACGCGCGCCGCGGCGTACACCCTCTCGATTCAGCGCGTCGCGCAGGCTGTTCACGACCGAGGCTGGATTCCGAAGGCTGCCCTTCCACGAAAGACGCAGGCATCCGCGGCGACGTAGGCGCTACTCCGCGATGCTCTTCTCGTAGGAAGCCCATGCGGGCTTGGCTTCGAACCCGAACGCGAGGTTGATCGAGAACATCGGGTTGTCCTGTTCGTTGTCCGTAACGACGACCTCCGCTCCTCGCGCCATCGCGTATTCGATTGCTTTGTACTTGAGCGCTGATGCAATGCCGCGCCTGCGGTAGCCTCGCGCTGTGCCCGTCATCTCGACGCTGAGACGCTTGCCCTCCTTGTCGCGAGGAGAGTAGAGGCTGAACCCCGCCAACTTGTCCCCGTCCATCGCGACGATCCACCCGTCGCGGAGGGTAGTTGGGGACTCCCACACCATCCGAACCCATTCTTCGAAGGACGGGGGCTGGTACTCACCTGGCTGAGGTGTGTCCGCTTCCAGCTCGCACGATAGTTTATGCAGTCGCTTGAGGATGTCCGGGTCCTTGCCGACAAGTTCGTCCGCCGTTACGAAGCGTATGCCCTGCGCGAGGACGCGCTCGAGCGTCTCGTCGTGCCTCCTAAGGTCGTAGGCTTCGAGGCGTAACTCAGAGATGGGGTTGCGCTGAATCAGCTGGAAGCCGTGCTTGCCCAGGAATGCCTGCGACTCCTCGTGGTCTTCCAGCGCGTCGGTCATCAGGCGCTCGATGGCCAGGGGTCTGACCTCGGAGACGATGTGCAGGAGGCATCGCGTGCCGTAGCCCTTGCGTCGGTGCGGCTTGGCGATCTGTATCGTGAAGTGGAATCGTTTCGGGTCATAGCACCAATGCGATTGCAGGAAGGTGGTGTATCCAATAATCTCTCCTTCCTCCCAAAGGATGAGCCTGGTGTATGGGAAGCGGTCGCTCCTCCGCTCATCCCAGTCGCGGTATTCGTCGGCGGTTTCGGGATAGTGCGGGTGTTGTGCGTTCCAAATCGCCGCCATAGCGACATACTCCGCGGCCGTTCTCTGCGTGGGCTTCAGTTCCACCGGCGGAAGATACCCGCGCGCGGGATGCCTACTTGCCCGAGAACCGCCACTGGCTCATAACGTAGAAGAAGTCCGCGTCCCTCGATGGCCCCGTGTCCTCCACAAACGAGCCCGCGAAGAAGCGACTGTATCCGATAGAGAACGTCTGGGTGTCGCTTCCGCGAAGGATCGCGCGTACGTCCAACTCCGAGCCAACGAACCGCCCCGCCCCCGGTGCGCCCGCGCGAATTACCGTTCCACCCGCGTTGTGCCATGCGTCGGTCTCAGGCTCCATCAGCCAGAACCAATGATACTCCGCTTCGAGCGCGAGCTGGTCGCATACCTGATACCGAGCCGTAACGGCGGCGTTCATCATGTTCATCCACGCGAAGAAGTCCATTTGACCGTAATGCCCGTGGTTGGTGGGGTAGAGGTTGTCGAACGTCTCATGCGTGGAGTCGCCCGCGTCGTCGTCGCCGGAGGCGAGATTGAACTCTGCGCCAACCGAAGCGCGCTCCCCAGCTGCAAACGACACCCCACCGTGGAGCGCATAAGCCCGGTGCGTCATGCCGTTGAAGTCCCCGAACTGAAATGCTCCTTCGAAATTCCACCCGGCTGAGCCGGCCTTTCCTTGCAACAAGACGCCGACGGTGTGCACCGTGTCGTCGAACCGGTCGGAGTTGCGAACCAAGTAGTACGCCTCCGCCTTGCCGGAAGGAAGGATGCGGTTGTTGGTGTAGTAAGCCCCATACAGTTCGCTTGCGAAGTGGCGGTTGGCCGGACGCTGCCAATCGTTGAACTTGTCCGGCTGCACGGCGATCGGCTTCGCGGCGAAGAGGTCGAGCGCTCCTGTCGCGTGGTTCAAACGGATGCGCGCTGCGTCGAACGTACGAGCAGTGTTCGACCACTCGAACGCGCCGACCAGCCTTTGCGTCCCGTAGTTCAGCTTTTGCCTCCCGATTCGGACGCCGTTGCTCTCAATGTACGCTTGGTGAAGGTCGAAGCGGTCTTCGAATGCGTTAGGGGTCGCGTTTGTGTTGATCGCTTCGCTGCCGAGGGCATGCGCGCTCTGTCCCTCGAGGAACGCGCGGATTCCCCCCACGGGCATGCTTAGCCCGAACCGAACTTGCTGGAGGTAGAAGTTGTCGTCGTTGGCTGCCCCCGCTGCGCCGAAGAGGAAGTTCTTCTTATCCTCATAGCGCAGGCGAGCGGCGACGTGCCAGGTGAACCCCTCATCCTCCGCCGGTGGAGGCGCAACGCCCGGAGAGGATGCGATCGCCAGCGTCAGACCTGCTTGCAGTGCCGAAGTCGCTCCCAAAACAGCCATGCGCGAAATCGTACCCATGGCCAAGCGGTCCAGATATGACGCCCGTCACACGCGGCGCGTCAAGCCATGCCGACCAGCGGTAGCATGAGTCGTAACGCAAGGAGAATCGCAAGAAAGCCGGCGATGTCGAGGAGTACACCCGCCTTCGCCATGTCCTTCACGCGCACCATGCCCGTGCCATAGGCGATCGCGTTCGGCGGGGTGCTGATGGGGAGCATGAAGCCGAGGCTCGAGCCGAGCGCTGCCGCAAGCGCAGGCGGCACAGGGTTCACACCGAGGCTCTCGGCAATGCCGATGGCGAGCGGCACCATCGTCGTCGCGCTTGCGGTGTTGCTGCTGACCTCGCTGAGCAAGGACGCGAGGATGGCACAGAGCGCGACCGCCCCCCACAGCGTGCTCACGCCGACAATGTCAACGATTCTCCCGCCCATCAACTCGGCGAATCCAGTGTCGAACATCGCCTTGCCCAACGCGATGCCTCCGCCGAACAGCAGGATGGTGCCCCAATCAATGGCGGCGGCGTCGCGCCAAGTCAGAGCGCGCGAGCCTTCGCCATCGTGACAGGGAAGAAGGAACAGCGCACTCGCGCCGATGAGCGCAGCCACGCTGGCGTGCATTCGCGCTTTGAGCCAAACGGCAACCGTGTTCTCGCTGCCAAGTAGCGCAGCGGCGAGGTCTGGCGCGACCCACAGCGTCAGCGTCAAGAAGAACGCAATCAACACGTTGCGCTCGCCCTGCGAAAGCGGCCCGAGTGCGCGAAGCTCCTTCTGCGCGAGCGTAACCGCTTCTTCCGTATGCGGCGGTCGTCGTCCGAAGAGCAGCCGAATGACGATCCACGTGGCAAGAATCATCAGCACCGAAACCGGCATCGCGAACAGCGACCACTGAACGAAGGAGATGTCCGTGTTCAGCCTCTCACGCAGCAGGCTAACGGCGATCAGGTTGGGAGGCGTTGCAATCATCACGCCCACGGAGGCACTCGCGCCCCACGCCAGCATCAGCGGCAACGCGGTCGCGAACAGGTCGCCGCGTTTCAGGCGGAAGCGACGGATTAGGCTGATCGCGATCGGCATCATCATCGCGGCGACGGCGGTGTTGCTGACGAAAAAACTGAAGACGCAGGCGATGGTCCCGAGCGTAAGGAGCAGCCTGCTTGGCGTCCGAGAGAAAGCGGGCGCGCGCAGGATGAGGTACGACAGCCGGATGTCCAGCCCGGTGCGCTCCATGCCCTTCGCGAGGATGAAGCTGCCGATGAACAGAAGGATGATCTTGTCGCCGAATGCCGCGAACGCCGAATCGGGCGTCGCCCCGCCGAGCAGGATCAGCAGCACGACCGAGAGCAACGCCGTAACTGCCATCGGCAGCACCTCGCTGACGTAGAGCACGACGGCGAAGGGGAACACCGTGCCTACCGCGCGTTGGGCGGGGTCGTGATCGCGCATCAGCCACCACGAAAGGGCGGCTGCCGCGACGGAGGCGACGTACCAAAGGGCGCGGCGGTCGCCGCCCCTCGTTTCCTCGCTCTCAGTTACCTGCACGTCGCCTCGGCGGTTGGTTCCACAGTTTGGGAAGCGTGGTGGAGCGAGTCTTTGGCTCTCCCCAGATGCGGCGGCACATCTCGTAGCCCTTCGGGTCGTGCTGCCTCAGGTCTTCCGCATCGAAGGGATAGAAGTCGTTCACCCCGAAGTACGCCTCGGTGAGTTCGGCGAAGTACTCCATCGGGTTGATCTTGGCGTACGCTTCACGCTCCCCGCCGCGGTGGTAGGGAACGGCGTCGTACAATCCGAACGCCACGGCGTGCCGCTGATGCGCGGCGATGAACGAGTCCGAGTAACCGAACACGATGTCGTGGTAGCCGTGGGCAAGTTCGTGCAGCACCATCATCGGCTGATCGTTCGTCGTCCAGGTAACGAAGTTGCGAACGTTCGCGATCTCGACGCTGTTCTCCTTGCGGAGGTCGTACCCGTTGTTGCGAAGCCACCCGCGATCAGGGTGATAGCAGGCGCAGGGGAAGTCGGGGTTGTTCAGTTCCAACCAAATCGGGATCTGTTTCAGCACGCCGAGTGGCTCATCCGGCACGATGGCGTTGATCTCAGCCAGCTTCTCCCGCAGCAGCTCGAGCGCCGGGTCGAGCGAGTCGCGCTCGGCGCGAGCCTCCACGCTCACCCGAACGGTGAAGCCCTCGATTCGACGCGTGTCGTACCGCTCTGCGGGCGGCGCTGCCTGGGAGGAGATGGCGCAAGCAAGGCTCAGGACAGCCGTCAGCATGGCGGCGATTATGCCCCGGTCGCGCTCCGATTCGGGTTCTCCGTCCGTCCGTTAGGAATAGGGCGCGCGCGTTGCGAGCCTGCGCGTGACCCGAAGGAGGCGAAAGCCATGGAGTTTCTGTCCGAACTCTGGATGCCGATCGTAGTATCGGCGGTGTTCGTGTTCATCGCGGCGTTCCTCATCCATGTCGTTCTTCCGATTCACAAGGGCGAATGGGTGAAGTTGCCGAACGAAGAGAGCGTACGCGACGCTCTCCGCGGCGTTCCGCCCGGTCAGTACATGATTCCGTTCGGCACGATGGAGGATACGAAGGACCCCGCGTTCCAAGAGAAGATGAACCAGGGACCGAACGGCACCATCGTGCTGTGGAGCGGCCCGGTGCAGATGGGCAAGAAGTTGGCGCAGATGTTCCTGTTCTATCTGGTCGTCGGCGGGTTTGTCGCGTACATCGGCTGGTTCTCTCTGCCCAGAGCGCCCGAATACCTGAAGGTGTTCCAAATCTGCGGTACGGCGGCGTTCATGGGATACGGCCTCGGTTGGATTCCGCACATGGTTTGGTTCGGCGGGTCGTCGCGCAGTTTCTGGACGTACCTGTTCGACTCAATCGTGTACACCGGCCTGGCCGCCGGAACGTTCGGTTGGCTCTGGCCGAAGGGCGCATGATGGAGTAGGTAAACACCGGGCGGCGCGGCTGAGCGGCCCACTCTTCCTCTCACCGAGGGTACGGCCGCGCCGTCCGGGTTCGCGTGACAAGCCATAATGCACTTATGACGGCCGCAATGCTGTTCGCCTGCTTTGCGCTCGGCACGAGCGTTGACCTCAATGAGGGCAACTTCCAGGAATGGAAGCGGTACCTCGAGCCGAAGCCCGCCGAATGCGCGTTCGAGGGCATCGCCTGGCGCGCGGACTTCTACTCCGCCGTCGTCGAGGCGCAGGACAAGGACAAGCCGATCCTGCTCTGGGCGATGAACGGACATCCGCTCGGGTGCACGTGAAACAACGGCATCATTGCCAGACGGTCTGTCTGGTCTGACCCAACCGTCGTTGACCTCGCTTCACAGTTCGTACCCGCCGCCGACGAAGTAAGCCGCCTTCAACGTGGTACGGACCCCGAGTGTCGTCTCTTCCAACAGATCGCCGAACAAGGGCACTATGCCGGCCGCACGCAACCCACCAACACGCGGCAGGGAACTTACGCCGCCGCGCCGAACGGCGTGCTGCTGGCATCCGCCAACACGAACGACCCGAAGCGGATGGCGGAGATGCTGCGCCGCGCCCTCGAGAAGTGGAACTCGATGAACAAGGAGCAGCGCCTGCGGGACGACGACCCGCGCGCGTGGGCTGGGCAACTGCAGCGACCCGAGCGCCTCTATCCCGATGGTGGCCTCGTGCTGCGAGTCGTGGTGCGCGACCTGCCGCGCGACGGGGATGGAGAGCGACCCGGCAGACCGAGCGACTGGCGCGCAGAAGCCTGGAACCAGGACTTCGCATGGTTTCGCCGCGACGAGATGCTCGCTCTGGTGCCGAACGACCTGCGCGTCGGTGCAAGGGGAGCGCTTGCGGCGTCGGCTGCGCGGCGGTTTGCCCGCGCGCACCTGATTGACACCGTTCGCGGGCAGTCGCCCCCCTATGGTGAAAAGGCGATACAGCGCGCTGACCTACAAACGGAGGCGCTCTCGGTCACGGATGAGCGCGTTCGCCTCCGCGTCACCGGCGAGGCGTTCATCGAGGAGGAGGGCACTTGGGCGATCAGCGGGTTCACAGATATGAACAACCCCGAGCGCCGGAAGCGCGGCGTGGAACTGAAGTTCCTGGGTTTCGCGGAGTTCGACCGGGCGACCGGGCGGTTCGTCGCGTTCGACGTCGTCGCGCTTGGGACGCGGTGGGGCGGGACGCAGTACAACGCGCGCGCGGATGACCTCGCCCCCGCACCGATCGGCTTCCTGCTCTCGCTGGCAGAGCCGACCGACCGCGTCGCACCGGCGAACTGGTGGGTCTACGGCTGGCGGTAGGGTCGGCTCATCTCATCCACGAGCGGAGCCGTTGTAACGCCCGCGCCATAATCCCCGCCATGCCGGAAGAACCGACCAAGCCTGAAGAGAAGCAGAAGGACGAGAAGCGGCGGCCGCTCTCGACCGAGCCGCCCGTTACCACCCAACACCAGATCACCATTCAGGGAAAGCCGCTCAAGTACGACGTAACCACCGGCTTCCTGCCGCTTACGAACGACTTCGGCGAGCACGAGGCGAACGTGTTCTTCATCGCCTACACGGTCAAGGCGTCGGGCAAGAAGCCTCGGCCGCTGATGTTCTCTTTCAACGGCGGGCCTGGCTCGTCTTCCGTTTGGCTCCACCTCGGAACCGTCGGCCCGAAGCGGGCGAAGATGCTGCCGGGCGGGGAGCTTCCGCCTCCGCCGTATCAACTGGTTGACAACGCTCACACGTGGCTGACCGAGACCGACGTCGTGTTCATTGACCCCGTGGGGACCGGCTTCAGCCGAGCGGCGACCGAAGAGCTGGACAAGAAGTTCTGGGGCTTGAAGGGCGACGTCGAATCGGTGGGCGAGTTCATCCGCCTCTACCTCTCGCGCTACGACCGATGGGCGTCGCCGCTGTTCCTGGTCGGTGAGAGCTACGGCACGACGCGAGCCGCAGGGCTGGCGGGACACCTCATCGAGAAGGGAATTACCTTCAACGGCGTCGTGCTCGTGAGCGCGATTCTGAACTTTCAGACGGCGCGCTTCACGCAGGGGAACGAGTTGCCGTACGTGCTGTTCCTCCCTTCCTATTGCGCCACGGCGTACTATCACAAGCGGATTGACACGAAGCGCCCCCTGCGCGAGACGCTGAAGCAGTGCGAGGAGTGGGCGACGAAGGAGTACTACGCCATCCTCCAGAAGGGC
Organism: Armatimonadota bacterium; assembly: GCA_037446435.1. Classification (GTDB taxonomy): domain Bacteria; phylum Armatimonadota; class Fimbriimonadia; order Fimbriimonadales; family ATM1; genus J051. The sequence goes on along the minus strand of JBBIIO010000021.1, from coordinate 978 downwards.
GACCTCGTCACCGACGACGAGCGCGCGCGAGCGGTGAAGCAACTCGCGCGCTTCACAGGCTTGAGGCAGGAGTTCATTGACCTCTCCAACCTGCGCATCAACATCAACCAGTTCTGCAAGGAGTTGCTGCGCGACGAGCGCCGCACCGTCGGGCGGCTCGACAGCCGCTTCAAAGGCATTGACAAGGACATCGTCGAGGCGCGGCCCGAGCACGACCCGGCGATGGCGGCGACGCGCCCGCCCTACACCGCGATGGTCAACGACTACATTCGTAGGCAACTCAAATTCCGAACCGATGAGCCGTATCATGTATTCGGCGAGAAACTCTGGGAGAAGTGGGACTGGGGAAGCGCGGGCCAGGGACATCCCGACACCAGCGACGCATTGCGCGACGCGATGAGCAAGAACCCGTACATGAAGGTGCTCATCGCGAGCGGGTACTACGACCTCGCGACGCCTTACTTCGCGACGGAGTGGACACTCGCGCACATGGGGCTTGACCCTTCGCTGCGTGAGAACTTCACGACGGAAGAGTTCGAGGCAGGGCACATGATGTACATTGACGAGAAGTGCCTGCGGCAGCTGAAGTCCGCCGCCTCACGCTTCCTGCGCGACGCCTCGAACCCAGGGTAAGTCGCGAGAGCAAGGGTTGCAGGGAGCGCGAGCGTCCCGCGAGCAACTTTCAAGGAAAGCGCAGGGAGCGCGAGCGTCCCCGCGAGCAACTTTCAAGGAAAGCTCAGGGAGCGCAGGGAGCGCGAGCGTCCCCGCGAGCAACTTTCAAAGGAAAGCGCAGGGAGTGCGAGCGTCCCCGCGAGCAACTTTCAAGGAAGCGCAGGGAGTGCGAGCGTCCCCGCGAGCAACGGTTTCAGGGGTTGATGTGCGGTGGCGATGGCTCGCCGGAGGCTCGCCCTCCCTGGCTCGCCCTCCCTGGCTGGTCCGCGATGGGCGCAGGGAGCGCGAGCGTCCCGCGAGCAACGA
>JBBIIO010000020.1:0-42772 GCA_037446435.1 Armatimonadota bacterium | reverse complement strand
CGGCGAGGCGCGCATCTATGCAGGGGCGGACGCGCTGCGGGGGCTGAAGGGCAGCCGGGGCGAAGGCACTTTGGCTTCCGATCACTTGCCGGTATTCGCCGACTTCCGGGTCGCGGTGCGGTGAGCGGCCCGTGCTAAAGCAGGCGGCGAACTTCCTCGAGCAGCGTCCAGGCGATGCGCGCCTTTGGCGCCTTGTCGAACCTCACCGACTCCCCGCTCCGAAGAAGCAAGACGCCTTCGTTCTCCTCGGTTTCGAGGCCTACGTCTGTGCGGCTCACGTCGTTGAGGAAGATCGCCGCCAATCCTTTTGCCTCCATCTTGTTGCGTGCAGATCTCTCATCCATGCCAGCCTCGGCTGCGAAGCCAACGATCTTCAACTCGGGCCGCTGGGATGCGACCGTCGCCAAGATGTCCGGGTTGGGGACTAAGGCAAGGGTGAGATCGCCCTCCCGGCGAATCTTTTCCTTCGAGGGGTTTGCTGTCTTGAAGTCCGCAACCGCCGCCGCGCCGATGAGAAGGTTCGCGCCCGCGGTCGCCTCCAGGGTGGCGGCGAGCATCTGTTCGGCGGTGGTAACACGCTCGACCGACACCCTCGGGTGCGCGCGCAGGTGGGTGGGTCCTGTGATGAGGCGCACCTCCGCGCCCATTCGCCTCGCCGCCTCCGCGATGGAGTAACCCATCTTGCCGCTTGAGCGGTTCGCCAGAAACCGCACCGGGTCAATCGGCTCATAGGTCGGGCCTGCGGTTACGACGACGGTAAGCCCGCGGTACAGTTCGCTCCTCGTGGCGGCGAGGAGCGTCTCGCTCACGATGCGCTCGGTCGCGGCGAGCTTCCCTTCGCCGTGTTCTCCACAGGCGACGTCTCCCTCTTGCGGCTCGATGATGAAGGCGCCGCGCTCGCGCAGCGTCTCGAGGCTCGCTTGGGTCGCGGGGTGTGCATACATATGAGGGTTCATCGCGGGGCAGACAACGAGCGGCGCGTCGGTTGCGAGCGCGATGGTTGTAAACATATCCAGCCCCTTCCCTTCCGCGAGGTGCGCGATGGCGTTCGCCGTCGCAGGGCACACGATGAGAACGTTCGCCTCGCGCGCCCAATCAATGTGCGCCATGCGTCCGCGCTCCGGCTCATCGAACGCGTGCGTGAGGCACGGATGACCCGTCAATCCTTCAAAGAGGGCGGGCGTAACGAACTGCAGCGCCGCGTGCGAGAGGCAGGCGCGCACCTCAAGACCCGCGCGCATCAACTCTCTTGCCACATCCGCGGCGCGATACGCCGCGATGCTTCCGGTAACGCCGAGGATCGCCAGCCTGCTCATCGCACAATCTCCTCGAGCTGCGCAACTGCGGCGCTCACTTGGTCATTGACGATTCGGTGTTCGTACCAACCGGACTGCGCGATCTCCATCTCTGCGCGCTTGAGGCGCTCCTCCACGCGCCTTGGGTCGGCGTCCGGGTTGCGCATCATCAGGCGGCGCTTCAACTCTTCCTTGCTGGGCGGGAGGATGAACACGGTGGCTGCGTCCGGATAGAGTCTCTTGATCGCCTTTGCGCCGTTCACGTCAACGTTCAGCACGGCGATGCGACCCGCAGCGAGAAGGCTCTCCACGCCGTCTCGCGGCGTGCCGTACATCGTTTCCGTGTACACGGGCTCTTGCTCGAGCAATTCTCCGCGCCGCATCTTGTCTTCGAACTGCTCCTTTGTGAAGAAGTGATAATGCACGCCGTCCACCTCGCCGTCGCGCGGGGCGCGCGTGGTGCAGGTGATGACGCGCTTCACGCGTGGGTTCGCCTCCGCCCACGCTTGGATGACGGTGTCCTTGCCCGCGCCACTCGGTCCGGATAGTATCACCAAAATCCCCTTCGCCATCACCGCGCCAGCCGTATGATACTGTCGGCGACGCGCATCGGGTCGTGCCGCACGAGGTCGGTTTCCGAGATGAGGTTTGCCAGCACGGGCTTCAGACCCATGGCGCGAATCCGGTCGGCGTCCGGCTCGACGAACTCCTGCCCCGACTTCGCGTATCGTTCGAGCAAGTGCTGGCTCGGCATCGCCTTGTTCAGCAGGACGTAGTCGCACACACGCCGCCCGACGTTCGCCTCGATCGCGTGAACGTGATCGCTCGCCGTGAAGCGATCCGACTCGCCAGGCTGAGTCATCACGTTGCACACGTACACCTTGATCGCGTCAGACTCCGCCACTGCCTCCGCGATTCCCGGCACGAGCAACGGCGGGATTACGCTGGTGAACACCGAGCCGGGACCGATGACGATGATGTCCGCCGCCGCGATCGCCTCAAGCGCCTCATCGAGCGGCTGCGCGTCTTCGGGGTCGAGGTGGACGCGGCGGACCTGAAGTGGCGAGTTCACGATTTGCGTCTCGCCGCACACCTCGGAGCCATCCACCATCTCGGCGCGGAGGCGAACGGTCTGTAGCGTCGCCGGGAGGACGCGGCCACGGATGGCGAGAACCTTGCTGATCTCCGTAACCGCCTTCTCGAAGTCGCCGGTGAGGTCCACCATGGCGGCGATGAGCAAGTTGCCCGTGCTGTGACCGCTCAAAGAGCCGGACGCAATCTCGAAGCGGTGTTGAAACAGGTCGGTCATTGCCTTCTCGGCGTCGGCGAGCGCGACGAGGCAGTTACGGATGTCGCCGGGCGGGAGAATCTTCTTGTCGGCAACGAGGCGCCCGCTGCTTCCGCCATCGTCGGTTACGGTGACGATCGCCGTGATCCGGTTGGTCTTCTGTTTGACGCCGCGCAGAAGGGTCGAAAGGCCGGTGCCTCCGCCTATGGCGACCACGGAAGGGCCAGCCATCAACTGCTGCCTTCGCACGATGTGGCTCATCATCGGCCCGCGAAGGGCGGGGTTGAGCATCCGGATGACCTCGCCCAAAAACTGCTTGAACCCGGTTACGACCGCCCAAACGCCGAGCATGAGGAACGCGCCCGCGGCGTAGTGTCGCGCGTTTGCGAGGTCCTGCCCCTCGAACCAGCGCGAAAGGATTCCGTCGAACCACGTCTGAATCGTCTCGGCAACCGGAGCGACAATCGCTTGCAGGCTCAGGCTGAAGCCGACGGTAAGAAGCGCAACGCCGATCAAAGCAACCAGCACGGCGCGCCGTAGCCGTCCGCCGCTCGAGAGCCAGCGCTTGATCCTGCGCCCCGAGATCACCTCTTCCCCTCATGCGGAGCGATGCCGCGGAGCAATCCACCTACCACACTCATCAAAATGCTCCCCACCACAGCCGCCCAGAAGTCGCCCACCTCGAAGCCCAAGCCGAGCGTGCCAACCCACCAGAAGAGCAAGGCGTTCACCACGACCCACGCCAGGCCGAACGAGAGGCACGCAAGCGGCAGCGTGATCAACTTGGCGACGCGGCCGATGGTCGCATTCGCAAGCCCGAGCACCGCCACGCCGACGAACAACATCAGCGGCCTGCCGGTGTCCACAACCAGGTCGAAGCCGAGCGCTTGCGCCACCAGCGACGAAATCACCAGCGCAATCGCACCGACCAGCCAATGGATGAGTATCGCCACTCCTACCTCTTTTTACCTGGCGCACGAGCGGAGCAGCCCGCCAGGGCACTCGCTCCGCCCGGAGTTCAAGCCATACTGAGCGCGGTGAAGCCGCAAACGCCGATGCTCCGGCAATACTTCGAGGCCAAGGCGCGCTATCCGGGCGTGTTGCTTGCGATGCGCGTCGGCGACTTCTATGAGTTCTATGGCGAGGACGCCGAAGTCGCCGCTCGCGCCCTCGGCATCACCCTCACGGGGCGGGACGACGGCAAGCACGGCCGCGTCCCGATGGCGGGCGTCCCCTATCACTCCGTCGAGAAGTACCTGGCGCGCCTGATCAAGCAGGGCTTCAAGGTCGCCCTTTGCGACCAAGTCGAGGACCCCCGCAAGGCGAAGGGTCTCGTAAAGCGCGAGGTAACCCGCGTCGTGACGCCGGGCACCGCGGTCGAAGACGAGATTCTGGATCAGGAGCGCTCGAACTTCCTCGCCTCCGCCGTCGCAACCGAGGAGCGCGCGGGCATCTCGTTCCTCGACCTTTCGACCGGGGAGTTCCTCGTCACCGAGGTTGCCGGCGAAGACGCCACGGAGCAGACGCTTCAGGAGATTGCGAGGCTCAGCCCCGCCGAGTGCCTTCTCCCGGAGGAGGCGGAGGAACTGTACGAGCTAATCGGCAAGTTGACCAACGCGATCGTTACCCGCGTCCGCTCCCCTAAGCCCGGTGAAGCGAGGCAGCGCTTGCTGCAGCAGTTCAAGACCAAGAGCCTCGCGGCGTTCGGCCTCGAGGAGTGGGAAGCAGGGACGCAGGCAGCCGGCTCCATCCTCTCCTACCTGGACGAGAACGAGATCAAGGCAGAGCACGTGGACCGCGTGGTTACCTACTCCGTCAGCGACAGCATGCGGCTGGACAGCCATACCGTGAGGAGCCTGGAACTCGTCCAGAACCTTTCGGACGGCGGGCGAAGGATGACCGTGCTCGAGACCCTCGACGCGACGCAGACGCCGATGGGACTGCGCACCTTGAGGCGCTTCCTTCTCGAGCCGCTGACCAACCCCGACGAGATCGAGGCGCGCCTCACGGCAACCGATGCGCTCTACCAGGCGTCGCTCGCCCGTGAGGCGATTCGCGGGGTGCTCCGCCAGGTGTACGACATGGAGCGCATCGTCGCCCGCGCCGCCACAGGCACCGCGAACGCGAGGGACCTGGTGAGCCTGAAACAATCTCTCGCCAGGCTCCCCGAGTTGAAGGACGCGCTGCGCCGAGTCCCGCCAACAGCGGGAGTCGGACTGCTGGAGCGGCTCCAGGAGGAGATTGACCCCTGCGGCGAACTGGCTTCCGAACTGGACCAGTCACTCCAGGAGGAGCCTCCGGTGTCGCTGCGCGAGGGCGGGATGATTCGAACCGGATACGACGCCGAACTGGACGCCCTCCGCGCCCTCGCAAAGGAGGGCAAAGAGTACATCGCCCGCCTCGAGGCAGCGGAGCGCGAGCGAACGGGCATCGAGCGCCTGCGTGTCGGCTACAACGGCGTGTTCGGCTACTACCTCGAAGTTCCAAAGACGCAGATCGAGCGCGTGCCCGACGACTACATCCGGAAGCAGACAACCACCAACGCAGAGCGGTACATCACGGCGGAGTTGAAGGAGTACGAGAGCAAGGTCGTGGGGAGCGAGGAGAAGGCGTGTGAACTCGAGTATGACCTCTTCGTCCGGCTCCGCTCCAAAGTCGCCTCCTTTGCCGGACGATTGCTTCGGACTGCGCGGGCGATCGCCGCGCTCGACGTGCTGCAGTCGTTCGCGGAGGTTGCCACGCGTCACCGCTACACGCGGCCGAAGATCCTTGCGCAGGGAGAGCCGTGGCTTATGGTGCGGGGCGGAAGGCACCCGGTCGTGGAGGCACACCTCGGCTTCTCGGCTTTCGTTCCGAACGATGCCGACCTCTCGCAGGATCACTCCCTGGTCGTCCTGACCGGGCCCAACATGAGCGGCAAGTCCACCTACTTGAGGCAGAGCGCTCTCATCGCGCTTCTGGCGCAAATCGGGTCGTTCGTGCCTGCCGAAGAGGTGGAGATGACTGTCGTGGACCGGGTTTTCGCTCGGATCGGAGCACGAGATGAACTCGCCAGCGGCCAGAGCACCTTCATGGTCGAGATGACCGAGGCGGCGAACATCTTGCATCACGCCACAGAGCGCAGCCTCGTCATCCTCGATGAGATCGGGCGCGGCACAAGCACCTTCGATGGGCTGGCGATCGCGTGGGCGATCTGCGAGTACCTTGCGGGCGTGGGCTGCTTCACCCTCTTCGCCACCCACTACCACCAACTCAACGCGCTCGGCGAGCGCCTGCCGAACGTGCGGAACTGCCGGGTTGCGGTTAAGGAGGAGGGGGACAACGTCGTGTGGCTGCACAAGGTGCTCGAGGGAGGCACCGACCGGTCCTACGGGATTCACGTGGCGCGCATGGCGGGTCTGCCGAAGAGCGTGCTCAGCCGCGCCGCGGAGGTGCTCGAAGACCTGGAGGCGAAGTCGGACGCCCCCGATCCGGGCCGCGTATCCGAGTCCCGCTTGCAACTTCGTCTCTTCGAGGCGGAGGAGCCGCCGGTCCTCAGGCGGCTGCGCGAGATCAACACCTCGGAACTCACCCCCGTCGAGGCGCTGGTGCTGTTGGACAACTTGAAGCGGGAATCGCTTGCCGATGCCTGACTTGCTCCGCGTTGCGGATGTTGTACCGGACGTTCCCCCCGCCGGTTTGGAGGACGCCTACACCTACGGCTTCGGCGACACGGAGCCGACCCCCGGGGACTGCGTCCTCGTGCCGTTTGGCAACCGCGTCGTCGCCGGGTACGTGGTTGGCGTCCGGGAGGTGGCCCCCGACCAGCTGGGTTTCCCTCCGGAGAACCTGAAGCCGATCCAGTCCGTCGTCGACGGGCTGTCCCTGCCGCCTGAGTTGCTCGAGACGATTCGCAGAACCGCCAAGGAGGCGCTCTCGCAGGTTCGGGCGGTCGTCAGGGTCGCTTTGCCGCCCGGTTTTCGGTCGCGCCTCAAGACGGTGTACAGATTGGTTCAGTTCGACGGAGAGCCGAAGCTCACGCCCAAACGGACGCTGGCGCTCGACGCACTCCGTGAGAAGGGCGAAGTGCCCGAGTCCGCCCTGACGTCGCTCGGCTTGAGCCGAGCGGTGATGCTTGCGCTCGTGCGCGAGGGCCTGGCGCGGAAGGAGACCGTCCTCCCCGCGGAAAGGAAGCCCGTGCAGCGCAGGCTGCGGCTGGCCCCCCCCGGCCTGCGGCCGAGCGGGGAGACGCCCGCTCAGTTGCGGTGCTACGAGGCGCTGCTCCAGGCAGGCGAAGGCGCGTGGACGGTCGAGGAGATTGCCGGGCTCGCGGAGGTCTCGACGGCTACGGTTAAGGCGCTCGTCAAAGAGGGCGTCCTCGAAGAGGCGCCCCGACCCCAAGAGGCGGCAACCGAGTTCCCCGAGATGACTCCGCACCAAGCGGAAGCGATGAGCGTCATCACGTCCGATCCGCGTGGGCGGTTCCTTCTGTTCGGCGTAACCGGCAGCGGCAAGACCGAAGTGTACATGCGCGCCATTCGGGACGCTATCGAGGGTGGGCGGTCGGCGCTGTATCTTGTGCCTGAGATCGCCTTGGCGGCGCAGGTCATCACGCGGCTGCGCGCGCGCTTCGGTGACCGCGTCGCCGTCATCCACAGCGGCCTGTCCCAGGGCGAGCGGCTTAGGCAGTGGCGAGCCGTTCGCTCCGGCGCGGTGCAGATTGCGCTCGGCGCAAGAAGCGCCGCCTTCGCGCCAGCGCAAAACCTCGGCGTGGTCATCGTGGACGAGGAGCACGAGAGCGCGTACAAGGAGGACGGTACCCCCCACCACGACGCACGGCGGATTGCCGAGATGCGGGCGGAGCAGAGCGGCGCGCGGCTGCTGCTCGGCTCGGCGACCCCCTCCGTAGAGTCGTTCCACCGCGCGCGCACCGGAAGCCTGCGCCTTGTCTCAATGCCGGCGCGCGTGGGCGACCTCTCCCTGCCGAACGTCGTAGTGAGCGACTTGCGGGAGGTGTTCCGCTCCGGCAAACCCTCGATTCTTGGGCCCGACCTGCACCTTGCTCTCACTGAGACGCTCAGGCGAGGGGAGCAGGCGATTCTGTTTCTCAACCGGCGTGCGTACGCCGGCTCGTTGCTGTGCCGGGAGTGCGGACATGTACCAACCTGTCCAAACTGCTCCGTCACCTTCACGTTCCACAAAGGAGCGAGGCGCCTTAGGTGCCACCACTGCAACGCCCAGGAGCCAGCCCCGGACGTCTGCCCCAAGTGCGGCTCCCACCGCTTTCGCCCTCTGGGCATCGGGACGGAGAAGGTTGAGGAGGCTGTGCGGGAGACGTTTCCTCGTGCAGTCGTCGCTCGCGTGGACCGAGATGTCGCCCGCCGCGCCGGAGCGGTGGAAGCCGTCTTCAGGAAGCTTCGCGAGGGGGAGATTAATGTACTTGTGGGTACACAGATGGTCGCGAAGGGGCTCGACTTCCCCGGCGTAACGCTCGTCGGAGTCGTAACCGCCGACACCGGGCTTTGCCTGCCCGACTTCCGCAGCACCGAGCGGACGTTCCAACTTCTGACGCAGGTCTGCGGTCGCTCGGGGCGTGCCAGGCAGGGGATGGCGGTCATTCAGACGTTCCAGCCCGAGCATCCTGCGGTCGAGTTCGCCGCGGCTCAGGACTACGAGCCGTTCTTCGAGCGGGAGATCGGCGAACGACGTGACGCGCTCTATCCGCCCTTCACGCGCTTGGTGAACGTGGTGGCTTCGTCCCAGGATCGGCTGGCCGCGCAGCGCCTTTCCTCGCAGATCGCCGATGACCTGAGGCGCCACGTGGTTCGGGTGCTGGGTCCGGCGCCCTGCCCGCTCGAGCGCGTCAAGGGGCGGTGGCGGTACCACGTGTTGGTCAAGCTGGACCCAACGGACGATGTCGGGGTTGCCACAGTGCCCGAGTCGCGCCTGACGCATCCGAACGTGCGCGTAACCGTTGACGTGGACCCGGTCTCGTTGCTCTGAAGGAACCTTGCGGGCGCTCCGAGCGTTGAAGGAGGTAGGAGAGGAATTGAATGACCACTTTACTCATCGCTTGTCTCGTACTTTCGCAGGGCGCCCAGGCGCCCGCAACGAACTGCCCTGTCATGGGGCATCCCGCCGTGGACTCCCAGCCCAAGGTTTTGTACAAGGGCAACGTCTTCGGCTTCTGCTGCGCCGGGTGCATCGGTACCTTCTCGGACAACCCTGAGAGCTTCCTGAAGCGCCACGCCGAGGCGGATGACGCGGTCGGCTACTCGCACTATGATGTCGTTGCCCGGACGATCATCCCGAAGGACGCCAAGACCCACGATGTGCTGCACGCCGGCGTGCTGTATCGCTTCGTGACGCCGGGGAACGCCGCCGCCTTCCAGAAGGAGCCCAAGAAGTTCGTCGCTCCCGCTCAGGAAGCGACCGCCATGTGCCCCGTCAGCGAGGAGACGCTCGAGCCCGGCAAGGCCGCCGCTTTCCGCGACTACAACGGCGTTCGCTACTACTTTTGCTGCGCGGACTGCACAGGCGCGTTCGATAAGAACCCATCAGCGTTTGCTGCTAAAGTGACGCCCGGCCCGGCAAAGGCTCACAAGCTGTAGCCCTTGGAACATCCCACCTCCAGCCAAGCCTCCCCGTCTCCGCAGCGGGGAGGCTGCACTCTTTTGCGGGGGCGCCTCGCCGATAGCGAGTAAACTCGCGCCATGCCGACGATGGCGGCGCTTGTGCAGATCGCGCCCGAAAAGGCGAACGTGTCTGCCAACCTGCAACGGATAGCCGAGGCGGTGCGCCGCTGCTCCAGCGAGGGCGCCGACCTTGTCGTGTTCCCGGAGGCGGTCTTGACGGGCTACTTCCTCGAGGGCGGCGTCATAGAGGTCGCCCTGCCCGCTGATGAGTTGGCGGGGCGGCTTGCCCAAGCGGTCGGCGACGTCGGCAGGCCGGTGGATGTGATCCTCGGCTACTACGAGGAGAGCGGCGGCTTAATCTACAACTCCGCGTCGCACTTCTGTCTCGGTTCAGGCATCGCGAGCATAGCCCACACCCACCGCAAGTTCTTCCTTCCAACCTATGGCGTGTTCGACGAGGAGCGGTTCGTTGTTCGCGGCAAAGAGATCCAGCCATACGACACGCGCTTCGGGCGGATGGCGATGCTCATCTGCGAAGACATCTGGCACAGCGTCACACCGATGGTCGCTGCGCTGAAGGGGGCGGAGACTATCGTGAGCATCGCGGCATCCCCCGCGCGCGACTTCACCGCAGCAAAGCCGCAAAGCCTTGAGTCCTACCACCGCATCGTGCAGCGAATGGCGGAGGAGCACGGCGTCTGGGCGCTGCACTCCATGCTCGTAGGCTTCGAGGGCGGCAAGGGCTTTGCGGGAGGCAGTATCGCCGCTGACCCGTTTGGCAAGGTTGTAGGCGAAGGGCCTGTCGGCGTCGAGCACATCTTGCGGGTCGAGGTGGACCATAAAGCGGTGGCTGTCGCGCGCAACATCTCGCCGATGCTTGCCGACCTCGCGAGCGTCCTGGAGGACGTCATTCGCGAGTTGCGAGAGGTGGACGAGGAAGCATGCCCACCGCGATAGCCGACCTACCGGTGATCGAAGCCGCCGGGTGGGAGCCGGACTCCTCCGATGCGCTGCTCGTCGATGCGGCTGCTCTGACGGACTGGCTGGTGCTCTTTCTGCGGGACGAGTGCATTCGACGCCGAGGGTCACGGCGGGCGGTCGTCGGCGTATCGGGAGGGGTGGACTCGGCTGTTACGGCGTTCCTCTGCGCCCGCGCGTTCGGCGCGGAGAACACCCACGCGTTCCTGTTGCCCTATCGAATCAGTTCGCCCGAGAGCCTTGAGCAAGGTCGGCTGGTCGCCGAGACGCTCGGTGCGCCCTGGCGCGAGATTGACATCACGCCGATGGTAGACGGATACGTTCAGCAGTTTGAGCCGGACGCGTCTCCGCGCAGAGTCGGCAACGTTTGCGCCCGTTGCCGCACCGCGATCCTCTTCGACCAGAGCGCAAAGTTGCCCGGCTTACCAATCGGTACGGGGAACAAGACGGAGCGGCTGTTCGGATACTTCACCTGGCACGCCGACGACGCGCCGCCCATCAACCCGCTGGGCGATCTCTACAAGACGCAAGTTCGGCAACTCGCCGAGTACCTGGGCGTCCCCGAGGTCATTCGGCGCAAACCGCCGACGGCGGACCTCGTTCACGGGCAGACCGACGAGGGGGACCTCGGCATCACCTACGAAGAGGCGGATCGCATACTGTACTACTTGGTACAGGGGTGGTCGCCCGAGGCGCTGGTGGAGCGCGGCTTTCGCGTGGAAGCGGTGGAGGTCGTTCGACAGCGGGTTGCGGCGACGCACTGGAAGCGAAGGCTGCCCACGGTCGCGATGGTGTCGGCGACCGCAATCGGCGAGTTCTACCTGCGCCCGGTGGACTACTAAGCCGGTAGAATCCGCCCCCGATGCCCCAACTCCTCTTGGAGGTCGGTTGCGAGGAGCTCCCCGCCAACTCAGTTCGTCCCGCGGCGGAGGCGTTGCTCCGCCTCGTGCTGGAGGCTGTCGAGGCGGAGGGCTTGGCGGCCGAGTCGCCGACCGCTCGATGGGCGGCGACGCCCAGGCGGCTGATTGTGTGCGTTGACGGCGTTGCACAGCGCCAACCCGACCGCCAGGTAGAGCGGCGCGGCCCCTCGAAGAGCGCGGCGTTCGACGCTGCCGGCAGCCCGACCAAGGCGCTTGAAGGGTTCTGTCGCGGCGCGGGGGTTACGCCCGCGGACGTCGATGTGCGCGACGACTACGTTTGGGTATCGAAGTTGGAGGAGGGCAAGCCTGCGGTCGAGGTGTTAAGCCCAGCCCTCGTGGCTGCAATACGGCAGGTCCCTTTCGAGAAGACGATGCGCTGGGGCGCAGGCAGAACGCGGTTCGCTCGCCCGATTCGTTGGATTGTCGCGCTCGTCGGGGGTGAGGTTGTCGAGTTCGAGGTCGAGGGTGTTTCCGCCGGTCGCGCCTCGCGAGGTCACCGGTTTCTGTCTCCCGATCCGTTCGACGTTACGGACTGGGATGACCTGTTGCGTCAGTTGCGCGAGCGCTTCGTTGAGCCGGAGCCGGAGAAGCGACGCGAGCGGATCGTATCCGGGGCAAAGGTTGCGGCGCAGGGTTCTCCGCTGATGTCGAACGACCTGATCGAAGAGAACGTTTATCTGACCGAGTGGCCGACTCCGGTGGCGGGCGCGTTTCGCGAAGAGTTCCTCTCGCTGCCGCGTCCGGTTCTCGTCGCTGCGATGGCACACTACCAGCGTTTCTTCCCGGTCGAGTCTATGCCGGGTGAGCTGACGAATCGCTTCATCAGCATCACGAACGGCGGTGACGACGCGACGGTGCGGCAGGGCAACGAGTGGGTGCTGAACGCGCGGTTCAACGACGCGAAGTTCTTCTACGATGAGGATCAACGCCACACCCTCGATGAGTTCTTGCTGCGCACTGAGCGCATCGTCTTTCAGGAGACGCTCGGCACCGTACGGCAGCGCGCGGATCGCATTGCGCGTATGGCTGCTCTGCTCGCCGAGCAAGCGGGGTTGACTCGTGACGGCGTCGAGCGCGCTCGCCGCGCCGGGCTGTACTCCAAGGCGGACCTCAGCACTGGCCTCGTGAGTGAACTGCCCTCCTTGCAAGGGCAGATCGGAGCGGAGTACGCGCGCCGAGAGGGCTTCCCTGAGGGCATCTGCCTTGCGATTGAGCGTCACTATGCGCCCGACGCGACATCGGAGGACGAGGGTGAGCGCCTGGCGACGCTGGTGATGTGCGCGGACCAGTCGGATAGGCTCGCTGGCTACCTGGGCATCGGCGAACTGCCGAGCGGCAGCAAGGACCCGTTCGCCCTGCGGCGCTCGGTGGCGCTGCTGGTTGAAGCGCAGATGTCATGGCCGGTTGCCGAGCAGGGAGTCGCGGAGTGGGTGGTTGCCGCAAGAGATGGGTACGCCGAGCAGGGCATCGAGTTGCGCGATGCGCTCAGCCTGCGGATTGGGGTGAAAGAGGTTCTTGAGGGCAGATACGAGCATATCTTCTCCGACTTGCCGCACGACGCGCTCGCCGCGGCATGGGCGGTCGCGTGGAACGAGCCGTCGCACCGATTCGCCGGGAGGGTGCGCTTCCTCGCGAGCATCTCGAACGATGTCGAGTTCATTCGCCTCGCGAAGCGTGCCGGGAACATCGTCTCGGCTGCGCGCAGGAAGGGGATCGAGGTGCCAGAGTCGAGAGAGGACGCGGCAATCCGTACCGACCTCTTTGAAAGCGAAGCCGAGGTGGTTCTCTATGAGCAGATGCACCGCGCTGAAGAGGAGATGGACGCGTTGCCAGTGGATGCGTTCAGTCGAAGGACCGAAGTACTCCGCGCTCTCAAGCCGAACATCGAGTTGTTCTTCGACGACGTGATGGTGATGACCGACGATACCGAGCGTCGAGACAACCGCCTGGCGCTGCTGTCGCGAGTTGATCGGTTGGCGAGAAGCGTTGCGGACTTTAGCCGCTTCGTTATCGAGGGCGAGTAGCTCTTAGCGTCGCTTGAACTGGAACCCGAACGCTTCGAGCGTGTCGCCGTCTTCGGAGAGCGACCCGTCGAACGAGTGCTCCACTCCGTTGTCACCTTTCACGCGGAAGGAAAGCATGTTGCCTTGACCCTCCCACGTCCCGCGAGCGGATTCCCGGCTGGAGCCCTCGACAGCCAAGTCGAAGGAGCCGTCCCCGTTGATTGTCAGCGTTGCTTTCGGCGCTGGTATGTCCAGCTTCTCGGCCGCGCTTGCGGCGATCGCGGGCGGAGAGACCTCCCAAGTCCCTTCCGCGCCCCTGCTACCGGAACAGCCGAAGATGGAAAGCGCGAGCCCAAGCGCGCAAGCCGTGAGAGTGCGTGCCAACACGAGCAGAGTATATCGCACGTAGCCTGGGAGTGACCCGGCAACCGTGCGGGTTTGCGCGCGTTCGACGGCGCAGCGTGCGGTAAGGTTCGTGCCAAGGATGCAGGAATCCGCTTTCGAGGGGATTTACGCCGCTCTGGACTTTCCGGTACAGAACGTACCTGAGTGGCGGCCGTACGCGTTCATCAACATGGTGGCCACGATTGACGGCAAGGTGGTCACCGGGGTGCGGGGCGAGCCGGTCGGCGACTTGGGTTCAACCGCGGACCACGAACTGATGCGCAGGATTGAAGCGGCAGCGGATGCGGTGCTCATCGGCGCGGGGTCGCAGCGCTCGAGTTCCGGCATCTGGTATCCGCCTGGGGTCAAGCGGATCGTCGCGACCAGTAGCGGCAACGTGTTGGCGGAAAGCCGCTTCTTCACCGACGAGCCGCACAACGCTTGGGTGTTCTGTACCAAAGAGTCCACACTTCCCCCTCTGCCTGAGGGCGTTTCGGTGGTTCGATTGCCCGGCGAGCACATAGACTGGAGGGATGCGGTGCGTCATATGCGGGAGCAGATGGCGGTCGAAAGGCTGCTCATCGAGGGCGGCAGCAACCTGAACGGGCAGATGCTTGGCGCGGATTTGGTGGACGAGCTGTTCCTGACGCTTGCCCCCAAGGTCAAGTTGGGCGACGATCTGCCCACTTACGCAGGGGGAGAGCCGCTGCCGAGAGAGCGGCTCCAGAGGTACTCGTTGCTTGAGGCGCATCGCGTGGGCGACGAACTGTTCCTTCGCTACCGCCGCGTCCGGCCGTAGGATTCAGTCGTCGCACTCGTCGTCGTTTCTTCCCGCAGGTCGGGCGCGGAGGCGCGCCCACTCGCGCAACTGCTGGATCTCCTCGCTCATCATCACGCTCAGCGGGACCGTGCTGGTTACCTCCGCTTCGAGGTCCTCTTGCCGCAGATCGCGCCCTGCGTCGAATGCCGCGAACAGCGCGCCGATGACCGCCTGCTCGATCTCGGCGCCGCTGAAGCCTGCCGTGATGCGGCTAAGGTTCTCAAGGTCAAACTCCTCGGGCGCGCGCTTCCGCTTGCGAAGGTGGATGCGGAAGATTTCCTCTCTCTCTTCCGCGTCCGGCAGGTCAATGAAGAACACCTCGTCGAAGCGCCCCTTCCGCAGGAGTTCGGGCGGGAGTTTGGAGACGTCGTTTGCTGTGGCGACCAGGAACACGGGCGCGGTCTTCTCCTGCATCCACGTTAGGAAGGTGGCGAAGACGCGCGCGGTCGTGCCGCTGTCGCTGTAGCCGCTTCCTTGCAGGCCG
This sequence comes from Armatimonadota bacterium, assembly GCA_037446435.1. Classification (GTDB taxonomy): domain Bacteria; phylum Armatimonadota; class Fimbriimonadia; order Fimbriimonadales; family ATM1; genus J051. Next base: position 27,986 of record JBBIIO010000020.1, on the reverse strand, counting down.
GCGAACCCCTTCTCGAGTTCGTCCGCCCAGAGCACGCAAGGCGCGACGCCCTCAGCGACTTGAATGGCGCGCCGGACGTTCTGCTCGCTCTGACCAACCAGGCTTCCGAAGATGCGTCCAACGTCCATCCGCAGCATCGGCAGGTTCCAATGGCTTGCAATCGCCTTGGCGACGAGCGACTTGCCGCAGCCCTGCACGCCGAGGAGCAAAACGCCCTTCGGGGCGGGCAGGCCGAAGTCCCGCGCAGCCGACGTGAAACTCTTTGCGCGTTTGCGAAGCCACTCTTTCAGGTGCTCCATGCCGCCTACTTCCTTCAGCGACTCGCTCGCCGGGTAGTACTCGAGCAACCCAGACTTGCGGATAATCTGCTTCTTCTCCTCGAGAATGACCTCCGGGTCCAGCGTCTTCTTCTCTACGAGGCTGCGCGAGAAGACCGACTCAACCTCGTCGAGCGTCAAGCCGGAGCAGGTCTTGACGATTCCCTCGCGCTGCTCGGGGCTAAGGTGGAGGTCAAGGTCCGTGCGGCTCTGAAGGGCGAGCAAGAGGCTGTCGAGCACCTCGGCAATCTCCTGCTCGGTTGGGAGCCCGAAGTCTACGACGGTTACGTCCTTCTCCAATTCGACTGGCAGTCGCAGAACCGGCGCTGTGATGACGATGCACTGGTTCTTCCCCCGCAAACCGGTGGCGAGGTCGCGCAGGAGGCGAATGACACGCACGTCGTTGAGCCAATGATGGAAATCTTGGAGGAGGCAGATCGCGTTTTCGGGCGCGCCGTGGATTTGCGCGAGCGCCTCAAGTTCCGGGGCCAGGCGCTGCTTGGGGTCGGGGCTGCGCTGGGGCACCGGGGGGCGGAAGCCCCGGGTGAGCGTCCAGCGGTGTACCGCTCGGTTCAATTCCGCTGCAACCTCATCGACGGCCTGTGCGGCCCTCTCCTCCTCCCACGTCAAGATGTAGAGGATCGGGTACTTGGCTCGAATGAGGACTTCAATCTCAGCCCTAGCGTTCATATGCGCTCGCTTGGTTCGGTGAAGTCTACCGCCGGGCTGGAGAGAGGGTTGCCTAATACAGGTTCGCCGCCACGAGTGTCGAAGGCATCCGATCCTCGGGCAGCGTGTAGACGGTTGCGCCATTCGACGCGGCGAGGACGGCTGCCCGGTCAAGAAGGTCTTCTGCCCCCGGCTGCCACTCGTTCATTGTCTCGGCGGAGAGGGCCGCCTCATTCCACCGTCCCCAGACGTAGCGGTCGAGGGCGACCAGAAGGGTGCGCACCCTCCCTTGCGCCGCCTGCTTGAGCACCGCTTCGGGATGGTCCACCGCCTTGTCGGACCCTCGCAGCTGCTTGAACTGCTCGATTGCCTCGCTCTGCGCGGCGTCGAGATTCTGCCGTTGGTGCTTCCACACCTGGAGAAAGAGGTCGTGAGGCTGCGTGTGCTCGGTGCTGCCGTGGATTGGCTCCGGCTCGAGGTGGGCGTACTGGTTCAGCTTGGCGTACAGGGCGACGCTCTCTTGCGGGCCAACCAGGAGAAGCGGCGCGCGGCTGGTGTTCAGGTGCTTGGTGACGGCGTCTTCGATTTGCTGGAAGAACTTGACCTGCCGTTCGTCGAGCAAGTCCTTGCCTGCACCTTGCCCGTGGAAGATGGCTCCCGCCCCGCGGTTGGAGACGCTGTGCTGCTGCAGGTCGTCCCAGCGCCCCTCCCGCTTGTTGAACTCCTTCAGGCTTTGCTCCGCCCCCGAGAGCGTGACCTCAGTCAGCCCCTCGACGGTGCATTCGAACAGGCGAACGTCCTGGCTCAGCGCCAGTGCGTAGAAGCGGTGAGGCAGCGCCGCCAGCCCGAGCAGCGGCTTGACGTGGAAGCGCTCCCCAATGACGATGCCGGTAGTGAGCGGGAACGGCGCCTTCAAGGTTTGGAAGAACGAGGGCGCGCAGAACAGGGCGAGGGAGTCGGAGAGGTGCATCCAGAACTCCTCATCCTTGAGCAGCGCGCGGGCGGGTTGGAGGAACGAGGTGTCGCCATTGAGGAGCGCCTCAGCGTCCCGGAGCATGTTCTTGTATCGGATGCGGTCTTCACGGGCCTGGACGCTGGCGCGGTGAGTGTTCAGATAGAGGGAGAGGCAGGGCGCTCCATCGAAGGCCAGGAGTTCGTTTACGGTTTGCTGGAGTGGTCCGGGCATGGAGCCCTAATCATACCGTCGCATGGCTGTTCCTTGCATAATCACCGGTGGTGTGCGGCTTCTGGCTCCGTTTTCTGCTTGCGGCGTGCGGGTGCGCGTGCTATTTGCTCGCGGGCACCCAAGAGGTCACGACTATCCGCATGATCGCGCACGACAGTTGGGGCATCCCGCCGAAGGATGCGGTTGACCCTGCGAGCATCACCCGGCGCGCCGTGTTCGAGGAGTTCCATCGCCAGAACCCCGACATTCGTGTGGTGAATGCGGCGGGGCTACAGGTCGCGGGCAACCAACCGGACGCACCGTTCCTGATGAGCATGGCGGGAGACACGGCGCCCGATGTTTTCTATGTGAACTTCCGGCAGATGACGAACTACATCGACCAGGGGTTCTGCCGCCCGCTGGACGACCTCATCGCGCGCAATCCAGAGATCCTAAAGCGTATCAAGCCGAAGGTGTTGGAGGTGTTGCGCAGCCTGGACGGGCGCATCTATTCGATTCCGTACATCCAGTACGGGATGGCGCTGTATTATCGAATTGATTTTTTCCGCCAGGCTGGACTTGATCCCTCGCGCCCGCCCAGGACGTGGGACGAGTTCTATCGCTACGCACAACTGCTGACGGAGCCATCAGTCGGTCGCTACGGCTTCCTCTTCAACAACGGCATGGAGGGGAAGGGGTGGCACTGGACGAACCTTTTGCGCCAGGCGGGCGGCGAGCCGGTGATGCGCCTCGAGACAGGGGAGTGGGTCGCGAGTTTCAACACCGAGGCGGGGGCGCTGGCGCTCGATTTCTTCCGAAAGTTGTGCCTCGAGAGGTGGGAGCGCGACGGCAAAACGGTCGGCCCTGCCGCCGGGCTTTCAACGCAGTGGCGCCAAGATATTGACAACGGCAAGGCGGCGATGTGGTTCGACTACACAAACGACGTTCTGTTGCACAGCACTCGCACGAATCCGGCGCTCATCGGCGTGGCGGCGATGCCTGCGGGTCCCGGCGGCAGGGCGAACGAGATCAACGCCGGAATGTGGGCGATCAACGCGAGCACTAAAGACCCAAAGAAGCTTGAAGCGTGTTGGAGGTTCATTCTGTTCTTCGCCGGGGAGGACGCGGAGCGCATCGCCGTGCAGCACTACGTTGAGTTCGGATTGGGCAACCTGGTGCAACCTGACCTGCTGGAGAAGTACGGCTACACTGAGTTGGCGCGGCGCGTTGACCCTTTGCTCGCGCAGGCGAGCCGCGAGCAGTTCGAGAACGGCAAGCCCGAGCCGTATGGGCGCAACTGCCAGTTGCTCTACGTGATGCTCGATCAGCCGCTCCAGGAAGCGCTCCTGAACCCCGAGCGACCTGCGATGGAGATCCTGAACCGGGCGGCGGCTGAGACGAACACAAAGATGCTGGGTTACGTGCCCGAGGAGGTGATGGCGAAGCGGCGCGGCTTCGCGTTTGGCATCATGGTGATGCTGTTGATCGCAACCGTTTGGGTAACCATTAGGGCGATAAAGCGGTTTCGAGCCATGCCCGCAGGGGATTGGGGGCTGGAGGCGGGAGCGAACCGTCGGCGCGTGGTCGCGTTCATGGGCATCTTCCTTGCGCCGGCGGTGCTCACCCTGCTGGTTTGGGCGTACTATCCGCTGTTCCGGGGGCTGGTCATTGCGTTCCAGGACTATCGCATCATGACCCCGCCGCAGTGGGTCGGTCTGGATAACTTCATTGACGTGTTCACCTCACAAACCTTCTATAAAGGTGTATGGAACAGTTTCCTTTACGTCGGCTTGACCCTTGGGCTGGGGTTCTTCCTGCCGTTCCTGTTGGCGCTCGCGCTCGATGAGATTCCGCGCTTCAAAGTGTTCTTTCGCACGATCTTCTACCTTCCGGCGATGACGAGCGGCATCGTTATCGCCTTCCTCTGGAGGCAGTTTTATGACAAATCGGAACACGGGTTGCTGAATCAGTTGCTGGCGCCGGTGTTCGGTGCGATGAATTCCGGGATCGACTTTTTGAACGGCACGTTCGGAGCGTCGATCGGGCACTTCGCGCTGACGCACGACTGGCTCGGGGATCCGTCGCTTGCGATGCTGGCGGTGGTGATTCCGGGCATCTGGGCGGGGGCAGGCCCGGGGAGCATTCTGTACCTGGCGGCTCTGAAGAACGTGTCGGAGGAGAGGTACGAGGCAGCGGACCTCGACGGCGCGACGTGGTGGCAGAAGATCGTTCACATCACCTACCCGGCGCTGAGGCCGTTGATTCTGATCAATCTGCTGGGCGCGTTTATCGGGGGATTCAAGGCGATGGAGCAGATCTTCATCATGACCGCAGGCGGCCCGCTGTACGCCACACACACGCTCGGCTTAGAGATTTGGCAGAACGCGTTCATGTTCTTGAAGTTCGGCTACGCAACCGCGTCGGCATGGGTGATGGGCGCGATGCTGATCGGGTTTACCGTGCTGCAGATCCGCTCGCTGCTGCAGTACCGCTTTACGACAGCCAAGCGGTAAATGTGGTAAACTGCTCCCATGCTTCCCGCGCTGCTCTTGCAAGCCGCCACGCTTGACGTTTACCAACTTCCACTCTTCTCGGAGCGAACCGTTGTTGCCCGTATGAACGCGTTGGTTGACACCCGAACGGGTGAGCGCGTTTCGCTGGAGCAGTTCGCCGAGCGGTGCCGGGAAGAGCGGTTCGTCTATGTCGGCGAGAACCACGACAGCGCGGACGCGCATCGCTGGCAGGCGTTGCTCGTCGGGGCGTTGGATCGCGCGGGCAGGAACGTGATCGTGGGGCTGGAGATGTATCAGCGACCGATGCAGGTGCACCTCGACAAGTGGACGCTCGGCAAGTACGAAGAGGCGGAGTTTCTCGAGCGGTCTGATTGGGCGGGTCAGTGGGGCTTCGACTTTGCGCTTTATCGCCCGATCTTCACGTATTGTCGCGACCGAAAGTTGCGCATGGTTGCGCTGAACGTGCCGCGCGACTGGGTGAGAACGGCGAGCCGGCAAGGCTACGACGCGCTGCCGCAAGACGCCGACCTTCCTCCTGAGTTGGAGTTGGGCAACGCGATTCACCGCCGCGTCTTCGACGCGATGATGGAGGGGCACCCGCCCGGCGCGGCGCTCGAGGGGATGTATCGAGGGCAGGTTCTTTGGGACGAAGGGATGGCGGACTCGGCGCTGCGTTACCTCGAGCGCACCGTGGTTACGCCGAATACGGTGTTCGTCGTGCTGGCGGGGAACGGGCACGTGCTGTATCGGCAGGGCATCAACTATCGCGTACAGAGACGGACCGGCGAGCGTGGGGTTACGGTCGTTACGGTCGGCATCGAGGGCGGCGAACTCACCCGGCGCGTCAGCGCGGACGTTGGGGATTACGTCATCGGAATTCGGCCGGGCGGCGGTTAGGATTGGACTGAGTCGTCGCTGGTGCCGAAGGTGGGAGTCGAACCCACACGAGGTTGCCCTCAACGGTTTTTGAGACCGCCGCGTCTACCATTCCGCCACTTCGGCGACGTCGCTGGAGTATACCGAGCGAGGCGGTAACATCCGGGGTGGCGTGGGCGCGAAGAAGAAAAAGAAACTCGTTGTCATAGACGGATACAGCCTCCTGTTCCGAGCCTTCTATGGCACGCGATACATGAGCACGAGCGACGGAAGGCCGACGAACGCGCTCTTTGGACTCGTCAGTATGCTGTTCGTGCTCTTCGAGCGGGAGAAGCCGGACAGCGTGGTGGTCGCCTTTGACGCGCCCGGCAAGACGTTTCGCGACGAGGCGTATGAGGAGTACAAGGGAACCCGCTCCGAGACGCCCGACGACCTTAAGCAGCAACTCCCGTTGGCGCGGGACCTCATGGAGGCGCTTGCCATCCCATCCATCGAGGTTCCAGGGTTTGAAGCCGACGACGTTATCGGCGCGATCACCCTTGATGCGGAGAAGAAGGGGTATGAGACGGTTATCGTTTCGGGCGACCTCGATCAACTGCAGCTCGTCGACGACTCCGTTCGGGTCATGACGACTCGGAGGGGCGTATCGGACGTGGTGGTGTACGACGTCTCCGCTGTGCACGAACGGTACGGCTTCGGGCCGGAGTTCATCACCGACTACAAAGCGCTCGTGGGTGACGCGAGCGACAACATCCCCGGCGTGCCCGGCATCGGACCGAAGAGCGCGGCGGAGCTGATCCAGCAGTTCGGCCCCGTTGAGGAGATGCTTGCTCGTCTCGACGTGGTGCCCGAGAAGTATCGCAAGAAGATCGAGCCGCTGAAGGAGGAGATTCCCAAGTACAAATGGCTCGCGACGATCGTGCGCGACGTTCCGTTTGAGTACGATTATCCGCAATACGCGCTGCCGCCGGATCGCTTGCGAGAGGCGCAGCAACTGTTCGAGTGGCTGGAGTTCAGGCAACACAGCCGACGACTGCCGACCGTACTGAAGCCGTACATGACCGAGGAGCAGAGCGGGTTGTTCTCCACTGAGGTGGAGTCGGAGGCGGTGGAGATCAAGGCGAAGCCCGCAACGTCGGCGGATGAGGTGTTGAAGTGGATGGGCGACCGAGTGGCGGGCGTGTGTCTAACGGAAGATGGGTGCGCAGCCGCCATAGGGGTGGAGGCTCGGACGTTCAGGCGAGATGTCGCTTTGGAACTCGTGCGGCGCGCGGCCTCTCGCTTGCGGTTTCATCGGGCAAAGCCGCTCTTGCGCGAGACGGGTACGTTCGCTCGCCCCGAGTTCGACACGCTCTTAGCCGCGTACGTGCTGCAGTCTGCGAGGTCTTCCTACGCGATTCAGGACTTGGCTCAAGGCTATCTTCAGGAACCGCCGCCCCAGTCGCCTGAGGGCATCGCCTCGGCGATCCATCGCTTGGCGGAGCCGATGACCGAGCGGCTGAAGGAGGACGAGCAGTGGCACGTGTATGACGAGATCGAGGCTCCTCTCTCGCCGGTTCTTGCGCGCATGGAAGCGACGGGAATCGCAGTGAACAAGCGCGACCTCGAGGAGTTTGCGAAAGAGTTGACGGTTGAGATTGACCGAGTCGAGCACGAGATTTATCAACTCGCCGGTGAGGAGTTCAACATCGGCAGCACGCAGCAACTTGGCTCGATCCTGTTCGAGCGGCTCGGCTTGCCTGCGCCAAAGAAGACAAAGACCGGATATGCGACGGGCAGCGAGGTGCTGATTCAATTCGCCGGAGGTCATGAGATCGTTTCGCTCGTGCTTCGGTGGCGCGAGTTGACCAAACTGCGCAGCACCTACGCCGCGTCTCTGCCGAAGTTGATCGCAGAGGACGGCAGGATTCACACCACCTTCGAGCAGCACATCGCTGCCACGGGAAGGTTGAGCAGCACCGACCCGAACCTGCAGAACATCCCGATTCGCACCGAGTTGGGCAGGACGATCCGGCGGGCGTTCGTAGCCGGTGAGGGCTACACGCTGCTCTCGCTCGACTATTCGCAGATCGAACTGCGATTCCTCGCGCATGAGTGTCGCGATGAGACGCTTCTCGACGCGTTCGCAAACGGCAAAGACGTGCACGCCGCCACCGCGGCGCTGATGTGGAACGAGGGCATCGAAGAGGTAACTCCGGCGCACCGACGGTACGCCAAGATGCTCAACTACGCCGTGCTGTATGGGGTAACGGGCTTTGGGCTTGCGAACCAATTGCAAGGCGAGTTCAGCGTCAAAGAGGCTCAGCAGTTGATCAAGCAGTACTTTGAGCGATTCCCGAAGGTGCGGGGATACATTGACCGAACGCTGAAGCAGGCGAGGGAGCGAGGTTACACGACGACGCTCTTCGGTCGCCGCCGATACTTCCCCGACATCCACGCCGGGAACCGCGCCGCGCGCGCTTATGCCGAGAGGCAAGCGATCAACGCTCCGCTGCAGGGCGGCTCAGCGGACCTCATCAAGCTCGCCATGCTTCGTGTCGCCGATATCCTCGATGGCAAGCGCACCCGGATGCTTTTGCAGGTTCACGACGAGTTGCTCTTCGAGTGGGAGCCGAAGGAGAAGGCGCTGGCCGAGCAACTGCGAGAGGCGATGGAGACGGCGCTGAGCCTCGACGTCCCGATTGTGGTGGACGCAAAGGCCGGCCCGAACTGGCTCGAGATGAAGGCGGTTTAGCCTCAACCTCAGCCGGAACCGCCGCCTTCCGTCCAGCACCCATCCGCATTCACTCCGGCCTCGAGCAAACCGAACCGCCCCTGCTTGGGCTCGTCGTGCTGTTTGCGCGGGTGGTGCTGGACGTATATAAATGTACGAGACAAAGCCTAATCTGAGTGACGGGACAGCCTGGCGATCTTCTTCCCCTCTGAGTCGTACAGTGCAAACTCCGCTCCGGTCGCGTCCGTCCAGGTCGCCGAAAGCCTCGACTTCCCATTCGCATCCCGCACGTGGATGCCAGAGCCACCGGATTGGCTTGACGAGGCGGAAAGACGAGCTCCGGAAAAAGTGCCGAGCGTCAGCCACCCGACACCTTCATAAAGGTTCAGAGAAGCTTCATGATTCGAGGGCTTCTGGAGCGCGCGGATCTTGGTGCTATACTGGTCAGCTGACAACCCGAGGCTGCCTTGTCGTTCGCCGTCAACGCTAGTTCCCGCCATCCACAGACGAACGTTGGCGTATTCTGTGTGAACCATGAAGTCATGCGTTTGCGCCTGTGGTCCCCGTGTCCTCATCAGGAGCTTTGAAGCGTCCTTCCAGGTACTCAGTTCGACGGAGGACTCTCCCTTGGGTTCGAGTATCCGCAAACGCGCCCCCTCGTCGGTGGGTTCGAGCGTCGCGAGTTCCTTGCCGTCTTGTGCGACCAATGTGAACTTTCTCGCCTGCACGACCTCGAAGGTCGTTTCTCGAAATTGTCCCATAAGCGCCAACGCTATGGCGCCCGCCCATGTGGCGATGAAGGCCCACTTGAGGCGCAGGTTCTGTTTCTCGAGAGTCGTTCCGTCTGCCGGAATCACAACGTCTCTCGCGGGTGTTACGCCATCGCGGTCATCTCCGTTTACGCTAGCGTCCCAAAGCAATTTGGGATTGGTTCACCGCACGGCACATGTTACCCATGACGGATTCTCGAGCGCGGCGCGCGCCGTGCCCGGTCGCTTCGAGAGGCTCTCCTGGGGCGCGATCCCCTGGTGCAGGTGCGCGTGGTACAGACACCGGTAGGCGACCGCTGCCGCCTTGGGAGTCTGTCTTCGCACCAGAGACCATAATCGGGGCGTGAACCTCAAACCGAGCGTGCGAGCCACGCTCGAAGAACTCGCCCGCCGCGCACCCGGCGCGCCGTTGTTGGCGCTCGGGCAGACGGTCTTCTGGGACGAACCGATGAAGGCGCTCGTCCTCAGGGCGGCGCAAGACCTCGGGCTGTCGCTCGAGTTGGTTGCGGGGGTTCACGACACGGACTACTTCGCGAAACTCCCCGGCGGCGGCGAGGCGGTGGATCGGCTGGACAAGGGGTTCGTGGCGCTGCCGAAGAACGACGGCTCGACGAAGGAGTTTTGGTCGGCGGCGGGCGAGTTCTCGGCGCTGTACGGAAGCGAGACGCCCGTTACGCGCGAACGCCTTCTGGAAGCCGGTGTGAATATCGAGCTGATCACGCACAGGCAGTCGGATGCCCTCGACCAGATAACCGAGGCGTACGGCTGGCGGGGCATCGCCTCGACGAGCGAGCGCGCCATGACGACGGCGGAGGTGCCGACCTCAGCGGTGTTCCCTTGCTTGCAGAGGACGTTTCAGTGGGCGCTGGACCTGACCGCCGGCTGCATGTGCTTGCCGGAAGAGAGACAGCGGAGCGATGAGGCAGCCGCGCGTCTGCAGGAGCTGCTGTGTCGCGTGCGAGAGAGATGCTACGAAGAGCGGGACGGCAGGAGAGCGGGCGCAGAGACTCTCGCCGCACTCTATGAGTGCTTGTTGCCCGAGCTGCAGGTCGCCGTGGCGGGTGTGGCGTCGAGCAGCATAACCCGAACGTCTTCCTTGCTTCGCTTCGCGCCGGACACATCCGCGCTTCCGCGCTTCCGGATCCTTGACTTGTTTCTGAACCCCCAGACGGCGGAGGCAGCAAGAAAGGCATACGATTCGGCGGTGCATGGAACGCAGACGTACACACTCGACAAGTTCGGCACCGGGGCGATTCCGTTCGACCTCGTGATTCCGGGTCGCGGTCGAGGGACGATACGTTTGACGCCGAACGTGCTTGTGGTGATGACGCCTGAGCCGGTTTTCATCAATTTGGATGGACCCGTTGAGAGCGTTCACGACCTGGCCCGCGTCTGCGCTGAGCGGTTGGGAGAATGCGCTTTGGTGGGCAAGGCGATTACGCTCATCAGCATGTTCGCCCGGGAGTTCGTCTTCGCCTTTCACGAGAACGCCTCGATGTACGTCTCCTCGACGCGGAAGATGCACCAGGAGTTGCTCGCTGCCGGTATCGAGCACAAGGTGAACCCGATTCTGCGCATTCGACTGGAGACATGGGACGCGCTGGACGACACGTCGCACTGGTTCGAACTGCCCGAGGCGCTACGCCTTCCGTTCGGCGCCGACCACCTGCCGGCGCGAACGTTCGCTCGAACGTGGCGCGAGGTTCAGGCGAAGGAACTGAAGCACATCGACAGACTGAAGAAGGCGAAGAGTACCACGCAGGCGATTCGCGCGCTGCACCACGTGATGGGTGGGTGTTGGGATGCCCTCAGCAAGGAGTATGCCAAGATTCGGCAGACGCTGAGGGCTATTCGCCGGCGACTCGCCTCCCTCAAGGGGGAGGCGCGGAAGACGCACGCCCGCTTGCGAGAAATCAAGCGCGAGTGGCAAGAGGTCGAGCGGACGAAGGGCGAACACTTCAGGCGGAGAATCCTCCCTTCGTCCTGTGATGCGCCGCCCGAGGAGATGAAGAAGCGCCGAGAGTTTGAGGAGCGCATCTCCTCCTTGCGAGCTGAACGAAAGGAGTTGCGGAATCGCCTTCAGGAGATTCGCGACAAACAGGCGAAGATGGCGTCAACCGAAGAGGCTGTGCGCGCGAGGACGCGTCGAGAGGAGATTCAACGGGAGGTCCAGCTCGCGCGCGTCAAGGTCGTGCGCGGAGCCGTCATCGCAACGGATGGGCTCTCCCGTTGCAACCACCGACCGAGCGCCTGGTGGTTTCCTGTAGTCTCGCCGAACGGCGAGTGGGCGGAGAACGTTTACAAGGGTATGGAATTGCGACTCGAGGAGTTGAACTGAGTGACCCGGGCTCCGTTCGAGAAGTACGTGAGCATCGGGAACGACTTCGTGCTGGTCGAAGCACGGGACGTTGAAGACGTTGACCTGCCGCTGTTCGCGCAGGCGGTCTGCGACCGGCACTTCGGAGTCGGCTCAGACGGGTTGCTTGTTGTCGAGCGTTCGGAAGTTCAGCTCCGGATGCGTATGTTTAACCCTGACGGCACGGAGGACTTCTGCGGCAACGGGTTGCGCGTCACGGCGTTGCACGCGCTGCGCAACGGATGGTTTGACGGCAGCGTGCCGATTCAACACAAGGGGAAGGACGTCCTGGTCACGCCGACGAAGGCGGGCTGGCTCGATGTGCAGTTGCCGCGGCCGAACTTCGATTGCAAGGAGGTGCCGGCGCGCGTAGAGGGCGAGATTTGGGAGAAGGAACTCGTCGTTGCGGACGAGCGGCTGGTCGTCTCATCCGTCTGCACCGGCACTACGCACACGGTCATCTTCCTCGATGCACCCGTGAGCGAGAAGCGCTTTCAGAAGGTCAGTCCGCTGCTCGAGCGGCACGAGTGGTACCCCGAGCGCACTTCGGTGATCTGGGCGTGGCAGACGGACGACAAGCAGTTGACGATTCGCATCTGGGAGCGGGGAGTCGGCGAGACGCTCGGCTGCGGCACCGGCAGCGCGGCTGTCGCTGCTTGCTGGTTCCGCAAGCATCCTGGACACTTGAGCCTGCACGTGAAGAATCCAGGGGGCGATGCGATCGTGGCGGTCGGGCCCTCCGGTTCGCTGGTGGTGAGCGCGCGCGCGTCGCACCTGTTCCGAGGTGTTACGTGTGAGGAGTTGGCGGGACGCTACTTACGGGAAAACAGATCTGCGGGCTGCTCGCCGGTCAAGTCGTAGCCGCCGAGTGTCTCGATCTGCTTCTCTCCGGCAAGGAAACGGATCGCCTTAGCGTTCGAGTTCTCTTGCACGGCTCGGAAGATCCCTCGCAGCAACGTGTTCTCGTCGTCTGTCCCGTAGGTGGCGGCGAACTCGGGCGAGAAGTGCAGAGCGATGACTCCGCCTTCATACGACACGCTGAGAAGGCGCGCCTGCTCCGGGACGATTGACGTCGAGGCGAGGAAAGTGTTGACGGCCGTAACGACCGGGTCCTCCCCCTCGATGCCTTGTACGGTCGTGGTTGACCATTCGATGGTGCCCTCGTTTGCCTTCGCCACGGGCACGGTTACCTGCAGCGGCGGCTTGGATGTCGTCGCGGGCTGTTGGGTGCTCGCCGACTCTGGCGTGGGCTTCCAGCCTGGCAGGCCATACTTGACATAGAGGACGAGGCCCGCCGTGATGAGCGTCAGCACCAGCAGGAGCGCGCCCTTCCAAGCAGTTCCGCCGCGCTTACGTGTCGACACCGAGGTACACCTTCACACCCTTGACGATGGCTTCGGCGATGCGCTTGCGGAACTCCGGCTGCATTAGGAGTTGGCGGTCCTTGGCGTGGTTGACGTACGCCACCTCGATCAGCACGGCGGGCATGTTGGCTGTGCGCAAGACGGCGAGCCCCTTGTTCGGGTAGAGCGTGTAGTCGCTGTGCGCGCCGTGATTGGGCAACCCACTTACCTTGCCGATCTCGGCTGCGATGCACTCAGCCAGAACCTTCGAGTCCATGTCGTCCGCATGGTAGTAGACGAACGTGCCCGACATGCTGTTTACAACCTTGTTGCTGTTCCCGTGGATGCTGAGGAAGAAGTGCGCGCTGCTGCTGTTCGCCATCTCTGCCCGCGCGTAGAGGCCCGGGTCGAAGTCACCGTCGCGCGTTAGGACTGCTGTCGCTCCTTCGCCGGAAAGCATCTGCGAGGCCATCTGCGCGATCGACAAAACGATCTCCTTCTCGCGGACCACGGTGCCGTCAGGGAGCGCAAACTGGGCGCCCGCGTCCTTCCCGCCGTGCCCGGCGTCTACGAACAGCGTGGCGGACGAGAGGGCGAGGCTGGAGTTCTTGGGTCGCACGATGCGAACAACCAGCTCCGTCTCCGTGGGCGAGACGGTTACGCCCATCGGCCTGCGCATCTCGAGGCGCACCCCCAGGTCGCCCCACGGCGTCCGCTCGAGCGTGGCGGAGGTGAGGACGGTGCTGGAGAGTGCGGCGCCAACATCGTCGCCATCCTCCCGCTGGGCGTTCGGCAGACGCACCCACACGACGCCGTTGCCGTCGCGCGCGGTCGTGATGCGCGTCGGCCTCGGGCCTTGATACGGGATGCGGAGAATCGTCTCGCCATCGGTCTCGCCAGCCAACTCGACCGACTTAACCCGGATCGGCGGCGCCGGCCCAGCGCCCGCAACGGGTGAGGCGCTTGACCATGAGGCGACCAGCGACCGGCTCGTCGAGGGCTTCGCTGAAAGGCGCGGAGGCGCGCTAAGGTCAACGACTACACGGACGATGTCGGGCTGGAACTGGGAAAAGCGGACGGCGCCTTCCACTTTCGGCGCCTTGGACGGGACGAGCACCGCCCCGCGAAGGTCCATCACCAGGCGGGGAGGAGCGTCCAGCACGAACGTGTTGGGCTGAACGGGAAGGGACGCCTCCACAGCGATCCGCCCCTGCTCCACCCTGATGCCCTTCACAGTGGCGAGCACCTCGAACGTTCGGTCGTCCTTCCACGAGGCATGGGCGCCAAACGCCTCGGCCGCCTTCGACAGCGAGGCGTACGCGGTCCCGCCAACACGGCGTAGGGGAAGCGTTGTCTCGATCGCCGCGTCGCGGACTATAGCGCGGTCCCCCCTCTGCGTGGCGGACCAGCCCAGGCGCGAAGCTGCTTCGACCGGGAAGAAGCACTCGTCGCCGATGCGAACCGCCGCGGGCGACAGGCTTGGCTCGTAGAAAGTGAAGCGCACGTGTACGGCGTCGGCGGCCGAAAGCCATGCGGGCAATGCCGCCAAAGCCGCAACCGCACAGACGGTTAGTGGTCCCTTTGCCTCGAAGGTCATTCCTTGATCCTTATTGTGTCGAGTTTGACGGTTTCGCCTACCCGGAGTGTTGGGCTTCGGTGCCTCGCAGAGAGGAGCAAGCCCTCTCTAGCGCCACCTTGCACGCCGCGTCGAAGTACCGCGCCCATCCTTGGGCATCGTCCTCCGCGATGATGCACTCCTCGATTCCGTCCATGCTGCAGGTTACCGCATACTCACCCACCGCGGTGCGTTCGACCGCGACCATCGGGATGCCGGCGCGTACGGCGAAGGCGGCTACGTCTTCGTCGAGCTGGGCGACTTCGGGGTCTCTCTCCTCGGCTGGGCGGGTTTCTACTCGAATGGGGAGGAGCACTTCGCCAGCCGGCGAGTGCCTGGGGTCGAAGCCGAGAACAAGCTCAATCGTCTGCCTCGCAGCGCGGCCGGGCAGGTCGGGGCAGTAACCGACGGCGTAGCCGAACGGCATGCGGTGGTGTACCAAGCAGTTCACTTCACCCGCGATTCCCCTGAGGCGCTCCGCAATTTGACGTTCGGCCACCGTTCGAACGAGCCTTCCTCGGTGAGGGGCGCTTTGTGCGCAGGCAAGGAGGAACTGTACCGTTTGGTCTACTAACTCCTCTGCCGGCCGCAGGTCTCCATAGAACCCGTCGCGCTCATAGATGAACTGGCAGCCTCCGAGGCGGCACTTGACCGTAACCACGGGGATCCCTGCCGCCCGATAGAGCGCCCGAATGCCGGGGCTGATCGGCTCCGTCTCCAGGACGAGCTGTGCCTCCGCATCGGGGTCGTCCTCTGCCACGAGGGCGGCGAACGCTGGCTTCCTCAGCTCAACCTGCAGGGAGCGCACATCGGGCGGGTCCTGGAACAGGTAGCGGCGAGCCGGTCGAAGCGAGAGTCGGAAGCCGGCAAGGGAACCAAAGCAATCCACCGCTGCGCGGTGCGCCGCCTCAAGAACCAGCCGGTTGGGCTGGAAAGTAGTGTGCCCCTCAGGAATCATCTGACCCGAGGACAGCTTAATGCCTGCCTCTACCGGTGGATTGAACCCGAAGCGGGCTTCCCTCTGCAAGGGGTGGAGCGAGTATCCTCTGTGGGTCGCTGCCTTATCAGCGCCAAGGAGGAGATGCAAACGGTGAAGAACCCTTTGATGCGCGCCGCATTGGCTGAGGCGCTCGGTGTGTTCGTTTTGGTGTTCGGCGGAGCCGCAGCAGTTTGTGCGGACGCCTACTACGGCATGCCCGGCCTGGGAGATTCCGGGCTTGGCGTGCTCGGTGTCGCCCTTGCGGGCGGCTTCGCACTGATGGTTGCGGTGTACCTCTCCGCGGGCATCTCGGGTGGACACGTGAACCCCGCCGTAACGTTCGGCTTGCTCCTGGCGGGCAAATGCTCGGGCCGCCAGGCAGTCGCGTACTGGGTTTTTCAGTTCCTCGGCGCCGTCGCGGCGGGCATCGCGGTTTGGGCGATCTTCCCCGTGTTTCGAGGGACTGCGCCCTACCTCGGCACGCCGATGTACGTGAGCGAGCCGGGGATGCCCGGCGCGCTCGGCATGGTGAAGGCGCTCGGTGTCGAAACCGTCCTCACCTTCTTGCTCGCTATCGTCGTCATGATGACCGCGTTCCACCCTCGCCGGGCGGCGAAGCAACTGTTCGGCTTCTGCATCGGGGCGACGGCGGTGGTCATCGGCCTTATCGCCGCCAAGCACACCGGCGGCGCGGTGAACCCGGCGCGCTACTTTGGTCCTGCAGCGGTGTCGGGTGAGGTGAGCCAGTTGCTTGTGTACTTCGCCGGCCCGCTTCTTGGCGGCGCGGTGGCGGGCATTGTGTTCCGCCTGCTGTACGACGAGCCGGAAAGCGGCGGAACTTCGACGGAATAATCCCCCCGACGGGAGCCAAATCCGCCAAGAATCAGTATGAAGAGATTGAGCGGGCGGCGAATCGCCGCCCGACCCCCGTTCTGTTACGAGGATAGCCGTGAAGATGAGAAACCGTATCGCCGTCCTGTTGCTTAGCGCCTGCCTTTCCGCCGGCGCCGCGTTCGCCCAACCGATTAGCCCTGAGGCGAAGGAGCGCATCCTCGAGGCGATTGGCAAGCAGATCAAGTCGCATGCCTACGTTAAGGGTGTGGACTTCTCGCGCTGGGACTCCCTTGTTGAGAAGCACAAGGAGGCGTTCGAGGGGGCGTCTACGCAGGATCAGTTCGCCGCCGCGGTGAACGGCGCCTTTGCCGAGTTCGGTTTCTCGCACCTCAACCTGCAGACGCCTCGAGCGGCAGAGATCCGCACGACGGGAAGAACCGTCGGCATCGGCGTGACCATTGAGGTTCGCCCCGACGGCTTGCTGGTAACGCGGGTCATCGAGGGTGGCCCGGCGGAGAAGGCGGGCATCAAGGTTGGCGACCTTCTCTTCGAAGCGGACGGGAAGCCGATTCGCGGCGTCGAGGATGTTCGAGGCGACGAGGGCACGAAGGTGAAGATCCGAGTCCGTCGAGGCGAGGAGGCGTTGGATTTCGAGATCGTGCGCGCCCGGTTCAGCGTTGTGCAGAAGGATGAACTGAAGTGGATTGACGAGAAGACAGCGCTGATTCGCGTCAACTCGTTCGCGGCAGGCTATGACCCGAAGGCGATTGACGAACTGTTCGACGAGGCGCGGAAGGCGGAGCGCCTCATCGTTGACCTTCGCTTCAACGGCGGCGGCGCCGTTCCTAACCTCAGTCACCTTGCGGGCAAGGTCCTGCCGCCGTACACTCCGCTCGGCAAGTTCATCACTCGCGCTGACGCGAACAAGTTCAAAGAGGCTAACCCCGACAAGCCGGACGACCCCGCGCTCGTGGCGAAAGAGTACGGCTGGACGATCGGCGCGAGGGCACAAAGGGACGGCAAGCGGTTCGAGGGCGACCTGGTCGTTCTGGTCAGCCCGTCGAGCGCGAGTGCGAGCGAAATCTTCGCAGCCGCCGTGAAGGAACACAAGAGAGGGAGGGTGGTCGGCACGAAGACAGCGGGCGCGGTGCTCGCTTCAACGTTCGTTCCCCTACCAGACGGCTTCTCGCTGCAGTTGCCGCTGATGGAGTTTGTAACGTTTGGCGGCTTGCGGTTGGAAGGCGCGGGCGTGCAACCGGACGAGGCCCTCAAGCCCGCCGAGGTTGGTGACGACGACCTTGCTGTGCGGGCGGCGATGAAGGCGTTCGGCGTGGCGCTTCGGTCGGCTGCGTGACATCGTGACGGGGCAGCCCGTCCATCAGCGGACGCGCGCGCCTGGTCGAGTAGAATAGCCGCTTTGCGATGCTCTCCCGATACGAACCGGAGCGATTCGAAGCGGAGTGGCGCCGGCGGTGGAAGGAAGCCGACCTCTTTCGCACCGTCGAGGACCCCAGCCGCCCGAAGTTCTACGCCCTGGACTTCTTCCCCTATCCGAGCGGAGCGGGGTTGAGCGTCGGACACCTTAGGAACTACATCCCCACCGACGTACTCGCGCGCGCGAAGCGGATGCAGGGGTTCAACGTGCTGCATCCGATGGGATGGGACGCGTTCGGTTTGCCCGCCGAGAACGAGGCGATTGCAAAGGGGCGTCACCCAGCCGGGATGGTTCGCGAGTACGCCGAGACCTACAAGCGGCAGCAGGACCTCGTCGGCATCTCGTACGACTGGTCGCGCGAGGTCAACTCTTCAGACCCCTCCTTCTATAAGTGGACGCAATACATCTTCCTGATTCTGTTCAAGCGCGGGCTTGCGTATCGGGGCGAGTACGCCGCGAATTGGTGCCCGCACGACCAGACCGTGCTGGCGAATGAAGAGGTCGAAGGTGGACTCTGCTGGCGGTGCGGCACGCCCGTTGTCAAGAAGGTGCTTCCGCAGTGGTTCTTCAAAATCACTGACTACGCCGAGCGACTGCTGAGCGACCTCGACCCGATTGACTGGCCCGAGGGCATCAAGATGATGCAGCGCAACTGGATCGGCAGGTCGGAGGGCGCCGAGTTCGAGTGGCGCGTAGTAAAGCAGGAGCAAGAGGACGGCAGCGTGGAGGATTTCGATGGAGACGCTCGGTTTCGCGTCTTCACGACGCGCATTGACACGGTGTTCGGAGCGACGTTCTGTGTGCTCGCGCCCGAACATCCGCTGGTTGAGCGCATCACGGCAAACCATCGGCTTGACGCCGTCCGGTCGGTGCGCGAGCAAGCAGAGCGAACAACGGAGCAGGATCGCCTCGCCGAGAGCAGGGAGAGGGTTGGCGCGTTCACCGGCGCCTATGCGCTGAACGAGTTCACCAACGAGGCGGTGCCGATCTACGTCGCAGACTACGTGTTGATGGGCTATGGGACGGGCGCGATCATGGCTGTCCCTGCGCACGACGAGAGGGACTTCGAGTTCGCGTCGAGCAACAGGCTAGAGATCCGCCGAGTCGTCGGTAGCGCCGCTGATGCAGAGGACGAGCTGCCCTTCGTAGCTGAGGAGGGCGTGATGCTGTTCCCGGAGGACTGGGTCGGCGTGCCGTGCGAGGAAGCCAAGGCTCGGCTGTACCGCATGCTCGAAGAGCATGGAACGGGCGAGCGAAAGGTGAACTATCGCCTACGCGACTGGCTCATCAGCCGCCAGCGCTACTGGGGCTCGCCGATTCCCATCATCCATTGTGAGAGTTGCGGGATCGTCCCCGTGCCCGAAAAGGACCTGCCGGTGCTGCTTCCTGAAGTGGAGCGCTACCAGCCGACGGGCACCGGAGAAAGCCCGCTTGCAGGCATCCCCGAGTGGGTGAACACAACCTGCCCGCAGTGCGGCGGCCCTGCGCGACGAGAGACCGACACGATGGGCGGCTTCGCTTGTTCGTCTTGGTACTTCCTGCGCTTTTGCGACGCGCACAACGAGCACGAGCCGTTCTCCAAGGAGAAGATCGAATACTGGATGCCCGTAGACACCTACGTGGGTGGCGCGGAGCACGCGGTAATGCACCTTCTGTACGCGCGGTTTTGGACGAAGGTGTTGTACGACGAGGGGCTGGTGCCGTTTGTCGAGCCGTTCGCGGTTCTGCGCAACCAGGGAATGTTGCTCGCTCCGACTCCCTATCGCAAGCCACGAGAGGGGGAAACGCTCCGTGTGGGCGAAGAGGGCATCCTCATCTCGCAGGAAGAGGCGCAGCAGTTGCCCGCCGACGAGGTCTTCTACAAGTGGGAGAAGATGAGCAAGTCGAAGGGCAACGTTGTCACGCCGGATGAGGCGGTAGAGAAGTACGGCGCCGACGCGCTGCGGGTTTACGAACTGTTCGAAGCGCCGTTCGAGCAGGCGATTCAGTGGTCGGAGGAACGCGTGCAGGGCGCGATCCGCTTTCTGCACCGCGTTTTCCGCGTGCTTTCGGAGCTGCGCCCGCGGTACGTGGAGAACTGGCGCGACGTCGTCGGCGCATCGTCCGCGCCCGCCGACCGCGCGCTTCGTCGCGCGACGCACACGGCGATCCGCAAGGTCAGCGAGGATATCGAGCGCTTCGCTTTCAACACCGCCGTCGCTGCCCTCATGGAGTTTACGAACGCACTGACAGACGCGGCGCTGAACGGCGAGGCGAACGACGCCGCGCTCTCGGAGGCGGCGGAGACGCTGATCATGCTGCTGTCACCCTTCGCGCCGCACACGGCAGACGAGGTGTGGCGTGCGTACGGCAAGAGCGGCTTCACCCTCGAGCAGCGCTTCCCGGTTGCCGACGAGCGATGCCTCGAAGCGGACGAGGTGAGGATCGTGGTTCAGGTGAACGGCAAGGTGCGTGATACACTCGTGGTGAAGCCCGGAACTCCACAGCCCGTGCTCGAAGAGCAGGCGCTTGCGAGCGAGAAGGTGAAACGCGCGCTCGACGGCAAGGAGGTCTCGCGCGTGGTGGTGGTTCCGGATAGGCTGATCAACGTGGTCGTCAAGTAAGCGGGACAGTTGAACCTCTCAGTTTCAACTCCTCGCGGTACCGACTCAAAACATGCCATCACCAACGGAGCACTCTCAAACGCTCTGCGTCGAAGAAATGGTACCGGGATCGCGCGATTCTGCGGTAAACTTCGGGAGATGACGCTCGCGCTGAGGGTGGTTGCCGGTGCGGTAGTTGCCGCCTTGGGGGCGGCTGCGGCCGCTCAGTGCCAGGCGCAACGGATCCTGGCGACCGACGGCGCCCCCGGCCTCAACTTCGGTAGGAACATTGTTTCGCGCGGTGACTGGTGCTTCGCCAGTTGTGACAGCCCCGACGAGCGGGGCGAGGTTCACGTGCTTCGGCGTAGCGCCGGTGGCGGATGGGAGCCGTCCGGCATTCTGCGGGCGGGCGATGGCCAGCGCGGGGATGGTTTCGGCTCGGCGCTGGCCATGCAGGGTGAGGTTGTCTTCGTAGGTGCGCTCTTCGCGAACAACAACCATGGCGCCGTCTATGTGTACACGTTCGACGGAGACCGGTGGGTGCAGCGGCAGAAGCTGGCTGGTCAGGGCGCGACGCTTGGCGCGGACTTTGGATCTGCGGTCGCCGTGGACGGCGGCACCCTTGTCATCGGCGCGCCCGGCGATAACACTCGCGAAATTAGCGACGGCGCGGCGTACATCTTCGAGCGTAACGAGAGCGGGATGTGGGTTCAGAAGGCGCGGCTTACGGCGAGCGACGGAGGTCCGTTCGATTTCCTGGGCCGTTCGGTTGACATCGAGGGCGAGACGGTGGTAGCCGGAGCCCCCGGCTACAGTAGCAACAGCCAGCCCGGCGCGGTCTACGTGTTCAAGCGTGATGGAAGCGGCGTGTGGTCGCAGGCGCAGAAGATCCGGCAGCAGGGCGGGAGCAATGAGGACGAGTTGGGAATAAGCGTCGGCCTTGAGGGGAACACGCTGGTCGCGGGTGCCTACCGGTATCCGGACGAGATTGACGTAGGGGCGATCTTCGTGTTCGAGCGCGCAGCGCCCGACCAGGCTTTCTTCCAGACGGCGATGCTGACGCTGCCTGACGGCGCGCCGGATGACGCGCTGGGTCGCCACCTCGACTTTCGGTTCGGTCGCATCGTGGCGGGCTCTCGGGGGCGTTACCTTTATCGTGGTGGCGCGTACGCCTGGGAGAAGAGGGGCCTCGGATGGCGTCTGATCGGGGAGTTGCTGGCTGATGGCGGAGCGCCGATAGACCGAATGGGCTGGGGTATCTCCATCGCCGATGACGGCACGGCGATCGTAGGCTCGCACCAAGAGGACAACGAGAACGGTGAACAGGCGGGCGCGGTGTACGTGTTCGACCTCGACTGCCCAGCGGAGATCAGGGAGCTTACCGTCCTCGAGGGGCAGTTGCTATCGGGCGGCATTCCCGAGTTGAGGCATTCGGACGACTCGTACCTCGTAACGCGCGCAAAGGTAACGGGTCAGGTCTCGCAACCTCACTTGATGCGGCTTCGCCTTGCCGCGACGACCCGACGGCTGAATCCTGATACGATTGAGATCAGGGTGGAGGGCCGCATCACGGACGTGAGCGCTCAAACAACGCTCTTCTTGCGCGACTGGGTGACGGACGATCTGGTTGCGGTGTCTCAGTACCCGATGACGATGGAGGAGACCGTGCGCACCTTCACGGTGCCCAACGCGTCTCGCTTCATTCGGTCGGGCGATGGGCGGATCGAGTTGGAGGTGCGTCAGATCGTGTTCTTCCCGTTCACCCTCGGCGGGTTCCAGACGTACTTCGATCAGATCGAAATCCGCGCGCGGTAGCCAGTGCAGCGCGAGTCTGTTGCGCGGAACTACTGGTAAGGCTAACCCTTCAGTTCGCCAACCACAGCAGCGGCGAACTCGCTGGTCTTCGCGTCGCCGAAGAGGTCGTACGTCTTGATGCCCTTGATGAGGGTTCTCTCCACGGCGGACTCGATCGCCTTCGCGGCTGCGGTCTCGCCGAGGTGGCGCAGCATCATGGTCGCCGATAGCGTGAGCGCCATCGGATTGACCTTGTCCAGCCCTTCGTACTTCGGCGCGGAGCCGTGCACCGCTTCGAAGACGGCGCAGCCGTCGCCGTAGTTCCCGCCCGGCGCGACGCCGAGACCGCCCATCATTCCGGCTGCGAGGTCGCTCACAATGTCGCCATAGAGGTTCGGCATCACAAGCACATCGAAGTTCCGCCACTTCGTCACGAGTTGCATGCACAGCGCGTCAACGATGGTGTCCCAACTCTCGATGTCGGGATAGTCCTCACGAACACGCTGGAAGGTTCGAAGGAAGAGACCATCGGCGACCTTCATGATGTTGGCTTTGTGCACGCACGTGACGGAGCGCCGGTTGTTCTTTCGCGCGAACTCGAAGGCTGCGCGGATGATTCGTTCGCTGGCGTATTCGCTGATCAGCTTGATGCCGGTTGCGACGGTCGGCGTCGCCATGTACTCGATCTGCGCATACAAGTCCTCGGTGTTCTCGCGGAAGATGACGATGTCCAAGCCTTCGAACGGCGTGGGAACTCCGGGCAGGGAGCGCGCCGGTCGAACGCAGGCAAAGAGGTCGAGCCTTTTGCGCAACGTAACGTTGGGGCTTACGCTGCCCTTGCCGATCGGCGTGGTCATCGGCGCCTTGAGCGCGACGCCCACTTCGCGGATCTTCTGGATGGTGCGATCGGGCACGATCGGCTCGCCCGCCTCGACGCAACGAAGCCCGGCGTCCACTTCGATCCAGTCAATCTCAACGCCGGCGGCGTGCAGGATGCTCTGCGTTGCAGCGGTGATCTCCGGCCCGATTCCGTCCCCTTTGATGATACAGACTTGGTGCGCCATGATGTCTAATAAGGTTGGCTGTACTTGCGTTCCCCGTCCTGCTCAAACAACTTCTGCGCCTTCGCCCAGGTGAAGCCGCCGCTGGTCAACGCGGCTAAGAGCGACTCGACATCCGAGTCGGAGACCTCGCCTTCCGCCTCATACCGCAGGCGCATGAGGTCGAGGAACTGCATCTTGGGCGGCTCTCCCGGCCAGACCTTCATCCCCCGGTTGGCGATAAAAACGAGCCGCAACGGACCGTGCTCCTGAGGAGCGTCCGGGATGCGGTCCGATTGCAAATAGACGTCAACACCGACGAGCTTGAACATGGTTGCGGGGCGACGGATTATGCGCCCTAAGGGACGGAGAAGTCAAGGGCCGGCGTTCCCTATGTGTCATACTCGCGTGTTGAAGCGGGGAGTGCTACCATGTGGCAGCGGTTTACAGAGCGAGCACGACGAGCAGTCTTCTTCGCCCAGGAAGAGGCGCAGAAGTTCGGTGAGGGTTATGTCGGCACTGAGCACCTGATCCTCGGCTTCGTGTGGGATGAAGACAGCGTGGCCGCCCGTGTTTTGGACAAGCTGGGCGTCAGCCTCCAGCGCGTTCGCGAAGAGGTCGAGAAGTGCTGCCGCGGGCGGAGCGCGAATCCGTCCAAGAGATGATTCCGACGCCGCGGGCGAAGCGGGTGATTGGCCTCGCCTACCCCGAAGCCCGTGAGTGATGAGGTGCTTACACGCGAAGTCGCTCGCGACCTTCGGGCTGCAGGAGGCAGCGAGGAACAGGTCGCCGAACTAGCGGACATGGTCAGCTCGTTGACCAAGCAGGAGATCTCAACAAGGTGCGAGATCTGTCTTCCGTTCATGTAAGAGCGGCCCGTGTGACCGCGGCGTGCTAACATCCTGCGCGTGCCCGAAACCGAGGCATTTGACTCGTGGCTAGAAACGATACTGAAGGGAGTGCAGCCTCCTCTCTGGTTGGTCGGCGACGCCCCGTGGCGTGATGTTGTGCTCTCCTCGCGCGTGCGCCTGATGCGCAACCTCGACGGCTACCGCTTCCCGCATCGCGCAACGCGACAGGAACTCGAGGAGGTGCGCCTGCTCGTCACGCGCTCTCTGGCTCTGGAACAGCGCACGGGCGTGAGCGACGCCGAGCGCGCAATGCTAACCGGCAGCCGCCTCGTCGCACCACATTTTGATTGGGACGCTCCGGGCAGAGCGCTGCTGCTCGACCGGGAGCGATCGCTCGCCGTCATGGTGAATGAGGAGGACCATCTGCGCATCCAGGCGGTTACGCCTGGACTCTCGCCATTGTACGCGGAGGGTTTGGCGGCTCGTGTGGAATCGGACCTTGGAAAAGAACTCCGGTTCGCGCGGAGTGAACTGGGGTACCTCGCTGCCTCGCCCTCAAACGTGGGGGCGGGAAGGAGGGTGGGAATCATGGCGCATCTCGCCGGAATGGCGTGCACGGGGCGGATCAGCGAACTCGTTGACCGTCTCGAACAGGATGGATACGAGGTTAGGGGACCCCTCGGTGAGGGCTCCCCAGGCTGGGGCGGGCTGGTTCAAATCAGCAGCACGCGCAAGTCCCCCCGGGAACTTTACCAAGGTGCCAGATGTTGGATAGATCAGGAACTCCAATCCAGGAACAGGCTTGACAAGTCCTTTATAAAGTACAGGATTGCAGCGGTTTCTTCAACGATTGATGAGTCGGAGAGCTTGACGACGCACCAGGCGGTGCGGCTTTTGGGATGGCTTCGACTCGGCGCCCTGACCGGGGCGCTCGACCTGGACGTTCGATCCATTGACGCCATAGCGAGCGTTGTGTGGCTCGGAGACGACGATTCCGCTTGGAGCACTCGCCGCGCGCGAGTTCTCAAGCAGTTCGACCGGTTTTCCTCGGCGTGGACGCGGCGATAGCCGACAATCAACGAAAGCCGCCTTCCTCGGCGTAAGGTAAGGTTACTTGCCCCGAAACCGAGGCGAGAGTCGTCTAAGGTGATGTCCAGCCTCGTAGAACGTAGTAGAGAGTAGCGAACAGAACGATGTGGCAAAGGTTTACAGAACGCGCAAGGAAGGTTGTCTTCTTCGCCCAGGAAGAGGCGCAGAAGTTCGGTGAGGGCTACGTCAGCACCGAGCACCTGCTCCTCGGCTTGGTGCGGGATGAAGACAGCGTGGCGGCTCGCGTCCTGGACAAGTTGGGCGTAAGCCTCGAACGCGTTCGCGAAGAGGTTGAGAAGCAACTCCCGCGCGCGGAGCGCAAGTCGGTGCAAGAGATGACGCTCACTCCGCGAGCGAAGCGCGTGATTGACCTTGCCTATGACGAGGCGCGCAGCCTCAACAACAACTACATTGGCACCGAGCACCTGCTTCTCGGCCTGATCCGAGAGGGCGAGGGGCTTGCCGGTCGCGTTCTGGCGAAGTTGGGTGTGGAGGTTGAGCGGGCGCGCGCGGAAGTTCTCGCGCTGCAGGACAACGAAGCGCCTCGGAAGTCGAAGTCGCAGACTCAAACCCTAAACGAATTCGGTCGCGACCTCACCGAAATGGCGCGGAGGGACCGCCTCGACCCGGTTATCGGACGGCAGCGGGAGATCGAGCGCGTGATGCAGATCCTCTGCCGCCGCACGAAGAACAACCCCTGCCTCATCGGCGAGCCGGGAGTAGGGAAGACCGCCGTTGCCGAGGGGCTTGCGCAGCGCATCGTCTCGGGGGACGTTCCAGAACAGATTCGTGACAAGCGCATCGTCGCTCTTGACCTTGCCGCAATGGTCGCCGGCACCAAGTACCGCGGCGAGTTCGAAGAGCGTATGAAGCGTGTCATGGAGGAGGTCCGCAAGTCGGATGGCGAGGTCATCCTGTTTGTGGACGAACTCCACACTCTCGTGGGCGCGGGCGCCGCAGAAGGCGCGATTGATGCATCGAACATCATGAAACCGGCCCTCGCGAGGGGGGAGTTGCAGTGCATCGGAGCGACAACTCAGGACGAGTTCCGCAAGTACATCGAGCGGGATCCCGCCCTCGAGCGTCGCTTCCAACCGGTGCAGGTGCGTGAACCTTCGATCGAAGAAGCGGTCGAGATCCTCAAGGGCCTCCGTGGCCGATATGAGGCGCACCACCAAGTTGAAATCCGAGACGACGCGATCCATGCCGCGGTAGACCTCTCCAGCCGATACATCAGCGACCGCACGCTGCCCGACAAGGCGATTGACCTGATGGACGAAGCCGCGAGCCGAGTGCGCCTGCAACAGTCCCTCCCGCCGGCGGAGATCCGCCAAGACAAACAAGTGCTCGAGAAGAAGCGGACCCAACTTGCGCACCTCGAGAAGCGCTCCAAAGGCTCGGATGAGGCTAAGGCGCTCCGCGACGAGGTGGACGCCCTCGAAGCGTCCATTGACGAGCGCGAAGAGCAGTGGAAGCAGGA
The DNA here is from genome assembly GCA_037446435.1 of Armatimonadota bacterium. Classification (GTDB taxonomy): domain Bacteria; phylum Armatimonadota; class Fimbriimonadia; order Fimbriimonadales; family ATM1; genus J051. The sequence goes on along the minus strand of JBBIIO010000020.1, from coordinate 1,565 downwards.
AGACAAGGCCGAGCCGATCGTCACCGAAGAAGAGATTGCGAACGTCGTCGAGTCTTGGACCGGTATTCCGGTCTCTCGCATCGTGGAGACGGAGAGCCAGAAGCTGCTTCGCATGGAGGAGGACCTCCACAAGCGCATCGTCGGCCAGCACGACGCCGTGGTGGCGGTGTCAAAGGCGGTGCGTCGCGCTCGTAGCGGCCTGAAGGACCCGAAGCGCCCGATGGGAACGTTCCTGTTCCTCGGCCCGACCGGCGTCGGCAAGACCGAACTGGCTCGCGCTTTGGCGGGATATCTGTTTGAAAACGAGAACAACATGGTTCGGATTGACATGTCCGAGTACATGGAGAAGTTCGCCGTCAGCCGGCTCATCGGCGCGCCTCCGGGCTATGTGGGGCACGAAGAGGGCGGCCAGTTGACGGAGGCGGTTCGCCGCAACCCGTACTGCGTGGTGCTGTTGGATGAGGTTGAGAAGGCTCACCCCGAGGTCTTCAACATCCTGCTGCAGGTGATGGAGGACGGCCGCCTGACCGATTCGCAGGGCCACGTCGTGGACTTCCGCAACACGGTCATCATCATGACCTCGAACGTCGGCGTGCGACCCCTCGAAGAGGAGCGCGGCATCGGCTTCCGCGAGGTTGAGTTCAACCCGGACGACCCAAAGGCGTACGAGGCGATGAAGAACAAGATGCTCTCCGAGATGAAGAAACTCTTCCGTCCGGAATTCCTCAACCGCGTGGACGAGGTCATCGTGTTCCACCATCTGACCAAGGAAGAGATTCACAAGATTGTGGATTTGATGATCGACCGCCTCAACGAGCAGGCGGCGCGGAGCCGCATCCACATCGAGATTACCGACGCCGTGCGTAACTACCTTGCGAAGGAAGGCTACGCTCCGGACATGGGTGCGCGTCCGCTCCGCCGGGCCGTTCAAAAGTACATCGAAGACCCGCTCAGCGAGGAGGTCTTGCTCGGTCGCTTCGAGGAAGGCGACACCGTCATCGTAGACCTCGACGAGAGCGGGCACATCCTGTTCCGCAAGGGCGAAGGGTCGCTCGAGCCTGTCCCCGAAGAGCAGGTCCAACGCAACTAACCCGCGGTGGAATCCTGCCATGCTTCGGTATCTTGGCAGGAATTGGTTTGGGCGCCGGGCTTGCGGTCGGCGCGATCCTCCTTCAGTCGCAAGAACGCCCGCTCTTTGTGAACGGGTCGAAGGCACAGCTGCCGTCTCGCCCGCCTGGCGGGCGAACAACGCGCTCAATGTCGAGTTGCTCGGCGCGTGCAGCGACGAGGACTTGGAACTGAAGCCCGGAAAGGGCAAGACGGTCCGCTCGAACTACGTTCACATCATCGGCGTTCGGCGGATGTGGTGCGAGCACGGCGGTCGAGAGAAGAGCGCTGCGACCGCGAAGGCGGAAATACCAAAGCTCGACTGGAAGGCAGATCGCCCTTCGCATCAACGGACGCGAGCCGGACGACAAGTTCCTGTACGGCCTTTGGGAGTGGGACAAGAAACTCTAAGCCCGCTCGCTACTTCACCACAGGCGTCGGCTGAAACGGCGCCGTCA
>JBBIIO010000019.1:0-44956 GCA_037446435.1 Armatimonadota bacterium | reverse complement strand
GTCCCTCTCGCCGCCGTTTCCGAAGCCGATCGCATGCCTTCTCAGGAACACACCCTCGGGGAACAGGGTCTCGTGCGCGCTGGTCAGAACGCAGAGCCAGCCAGTCCCCCCGCCCTCATCGCGCATCGCCCGCAGCACTACTCCGCTGCCGAGGGTGAGCGTCTCGACGCCGTCTACCGCGTAACTGGTGCGGATGCGCACGACGGAGTTTCGGATTCCATCGGGCATGTCAACGTTCCGCGCGGGCGGGTTGTTGTTCTGCAGCGGGTCTCCGTTCCACCTCGCGATCGCAAGCCCCTGCGCCGCCATGAGAACCAACCCTGCTAATGTTGCGAGGTATCGCATTTTCTTCCTCCTTTCGCATCCCAAGACGCGTACCTCATTGTGCCATGGAGGCGACAGGATGGGGGGCGCGGTTCGGCGCATTCTCGAGTATCCTTCCCGCCGGGCGATGACGGCTGTTGGTCGGCGGATGTGTTGGTTTGGGGCCGCGGTGCTCGTCTCGGCACGTCCCACGTCGCGAGGCACTCAGGATGAAGCAATGCCAGAGACTCTGGAGTCCATACGCGCCAAGCACGACCTCCCTGCCCTCGGCGCCGTGTTAATCACAAAGGAGAAGGTTAAGATCTTCGTTGCGGGCAACCGCAAGCGCGGCGGAGAGGAGCGCGCGCAAGAGAGCGACCGATGGCCCCTCGGGTCGAACACAAAGGCGATGACCGCCACGCTCGCCGCGATCCTCGTCGAGGAGGGCAAGCTGAGGTGGGACACCACGCTCGGCGAGGTGTTTCCCGATGTGCGCGAAGAGTATCGCGACGTAACTCTCGAGATGTTGCTCAGCCACCGCGGCGGCTTCCCTCCGCCTGAAGGCACCGCTCCGAAGGGGATGACGCTTCTCGATGTGCACAACCTGCCTGGCACTCCTCGTGAGGGTAGAGTGGAGTACGCCAAGCGCGCGCTTAGCCAAGAACCACACGTGAAGCCCGGCACTCAGATGGTCTGCGTCCTGGGACGATCACCTTCCCGCTCGGCTTTGGTCACTGGGCGTACGGTTCAAGCGATGTCGTCGTGGACGGTCAAGTTATCCATCGCGACGAGCGACGGGGCAAGGGCATCCACGCCAACGCTGCAATGCGAGTTGACCCGGCCTCGGGAACACGCCCCTAAGCGACCCGGTCGGCGCAAGCGTTGCCTTTTACGACAGCATGGTGAAGGTGGTTAAGGAAGTGAGTTAGCCGAGCGGTCCGCGCCCGCCTGGCTGTTCACCGGCACCATCGCGCCACCACGGTGGCGCGATGTGCCATAACCCCCTCATGCTCGCCGCTCTCGCGGCGCTCGGAACTCTCGTGAGCGCGCAGGGAATGACCGCCGACGTACAGGACCGGCTCGCCTGGTGGCGGGAAGCGCGGTTCGGCCTGTTCATCCATTGGGGCCTCTACAGCATCCCCGCAGGCGAGTGGAACGGGCGAACCAACCACGCGGAATGGATACGTGAGACGGCGCAGATCCCGCTCGACATCTACGAGCGCTTCGTCCCGCAGTTCAACCCGGTGAACTTCGACGCCGACGCCTGGGTGCGCGCCGCCAAGGAAGCCGGGATGCAGTACATCGTCATCACATCCAAGCACCACGACGGCTTCTGTCTCTTCGACTCCGCCCACACCGACTTCGACATCATGGCGACGCCGTTCAAGCGCGACATCATGAAGGAACTCGCCGACGCGTGCCGCCGCCAAGGAATGAAGATTTGCTGGTACTACAGCATCATGGATTGGAGCCACCCCGACTACCTGCCGCGCCGAGGGTGGGAGGTCGCCCATCGCCCGCCGCAGGGCGCAGACCTCGACCGCTACTTCGCGTACCTCAAAGAGCAGGTTACCGAACTGCTCACCAAGTACGGCGACATCGGAGTCATGTGGTTCGACGGTGAGTGGGAGAGCACCTGGACGCAGGAGTACGGCGCGGAACTGTATCGCCTGTGCCGCAGCCTGCAACCGAACGTCATCGTCAACAATCGCGTCTCGCCAAGCCGCTCGGGCATGGAGAGCGTCGGAGCAACCGGCGAACACTTTGGCGACTTCGGCACGCCGGAGCAGTACATTCCCCCGACCGGACTGCCAGGAACGGATTGGGAGACCTGCATGACGATGAACGACCATTGGGGCTACAACAAGAACGACGCCAACTGGAAGTCATCGACGCAACTTGTTCAGAACCTTGTGGACATCGTCAGCAAGGGCGGGAACTATCTTCTAAACATCGGGCCGACCGCGCTCGGCGAGTTTCCGCCTGAGAGCCTGGAGCGTCTGCGCGACATCGGCGCATGGATGCGCGTGAACGGCGAGGCGGTCTATGGAACTTCCGCAAGCCCGTTCAAGCGGTTGCCCTGGGGGCGATGCACGCAGAAGGGCGCCGGCGCCGACACCGCTCTCTACCTGCACGTCTTCGAGTGGAACCAGCCGCAAGCCTTGCTGCTCGTGCCGGGCATCGGGAATCAGCCGCTGGGCGCGAAGCTGCTTGCGACCGGCGAGGCGCTCGAGGTGTTCCGCAGCGGCAGCGACATCGCGATTCGGCTGCCCGCAAAGGCGCCTGATGAAGCGGTCAGCGTGATCAAGCTGGTGGTCCGCGGCGAGCCGGTGGTCTACGACGCGCCGGAGATCGAAGCCGCGTCGCCGATCTTCGTCAACCCGCTTGCCGTTACCCTCTCCGCGTCGAAGGGGCTGGAGATCCGATACACAACCGACGGCACCGCGCCAAATGCGCGCTCGAGGCTCTATGCTGCTCCATTCGAGATCTCGCAGACCACTCTGGTGCGCGCGATTGCTCTGCACAACGGGAAGCCGGTATCGCCGATCGCCGAGCGTCGCTTCGAGCGAGTAACACCGCGATCGCCCGACGCGGTTCGGGCACTTGCGTCAGGCCTGCTGGTTACGGTGTATCGCGGCACCTATGATCGGCTGCCGAACTTCAATGATCTCCGCTCGACCTCGACGACCGTGTTGCCGACCGTCGAGCTCGGCTCTTTCGCGCGGGACGAACACATCGCGCTCGTGTTCGACGGGGTGCTGATGATTCCGCGCGACGATGTGTATCTGCTGTCGCTCACGTCGGACGATGGATCGCGATTGTGGATAGGCGGCGAGTTGGTAGTTGACAATGACGGCTTGCACGTCGCGGAGACGGTTACCGCGCCGATTGCCCTCGCTCGCGGCGCGCACCGAATTCGGGTTGCGTGGTTCAACAAGACGGGGGGCGCGGCGCTTTCGCTGTCGCTCTCCACCCCCGGCAGCGCACCGAAGCCGGTATCTCGGGGGATGCTGTTTCATGAGACAGAGGAGTAGATGCAACGGGACGCAACCTCGCGCCTTGTAAGCAAGAAGCCCCAACCGGTTCGCCGGCTGAGGCTTCCTCTCTCTTCTCGCCTGCGCCTATTGGCAGGCGGCGAGGCGGCAGTTCACCGCGTCCCAGTCAATCACCTTCAGAAACGCGTCAATGTACTGTGCGCGTGCCGTGCCAAAGTCGAGATAGTACGCGTGCTCGTACACGTCCAGCGCGAGGATCGGAGTGCAGTTCCACATCGGATACGTGTTCTGCGCGTCTCCGATGAAGTTGAACAGGCCCTTCTCTTCATGGTCGTAGGCGAGCCAAACCCAGCCTCGACCTCCGATGCCGCTGGCTTTCAGGTCCTGCTGGAACGCTTCGAAAGAGCCAAAGTCACGCTCGATCATTTTGAGCACTTCGCCGGACGGCTTACCGTTTCCGCCGAGGATGTCGAAGTACACGGTGTGATTGATGAAGCCGGCATAAGCGAACGTGTAGTCCACCTTTAGCGCTCGAATCTCGCTGTACACCTGGTTCGCCTTCGCAGGGTCCTTGTCCAGTTCTGCGAGTCGCTTCCTAATCTCATTCGTCTTGTTGGCGTATCCCTGATACAGCTTAAAGTGCTCCTCGTGCGTTCGCCGACTGATGCCGACGCTCTCCGTCGAGAACACCTTGTCCGCGAGAGGAACCGCCTCCACGAGTTTCACTTGGGGTGTTGCGATTTCAGCCATTGCCATACCTCCTTTTCGTGGTCGGTTGCGGCACAATCGCCGCGGTTACTGCCAGGATACCCGAAAACGCCTGCCCTACAATTGCTCAACAACTCTCCAACTGGACATCTCGCCGGCGTCGAGAGGGTCCAAGCCCAGCCGCACCTCGCCTTTGACGAGTATGCCTGTGTCCAGCTCGTACCAAGCCCGCTGCATCACCGAGACGACTTCCTTCTCGTTGTTCACAACCCGCGAGAGCGATTCTCACCGCCTCCTTCCCCCTCACCTCCTCAATCGCCTCCGCCACGTACTCGATGGAGAACTCCCGGCCGAACGCCTCCTGCTGAGTCTTGAACGGACGACCTATCCGTATCGCTTCGCGCGGAAACGGGATGATGAATCCACCGAACTCGTCCATCTGCTCGTCCACATCGAGTCGACGTACAGCTCATTGGAGAAGTTCCCCGACGAAGCTCAGACCTCGATGCTGCCGCCGGGCTTGAGGACGACGCACTCCGCGCCGACCTCGTCCCTGCACCGGCGAGCGAACTCCTCTGCGTCCTGGGCGATCAGGTCGAACGTGTCGTAGTGCATCGGCACGACGCGCTTCGGCCGGATCAGCTCAACCGCCTTGAGCGCAGCCTCGGGCCCCATCGTGAAGTTGTCTCCGATCGGCAGCAGCGCCACATCCGGCTTGTGCATCTCTCCGATGAGCTTCATGTCATAGAAGAGCGCGGTGTCGCCGGCGTTGTAGATTGTCTTCCCGCCGGTCTTCAGAATGATCCCGGCGGGGTTGCCGCCATAGCCCCCGTCGGGGAACGATGAGCCGTGGTGGGCAATCGTCAGCTCCACCCTGCCGAACGGGAACTCCTTGCCGCCGCCCAAGTGCAGCGGGTGGGCGTTCACTCCTTGCGCTCCGAACCAGCTCGCGATCTCAAAGTTGCTCACGACGGTCGCTCCTGTTCGCTTGGCTATGGCGACCGCGTCTCCGATGTGGTCGCCGTGGGCGTGCGTAATCAGGATGTACTCTGCCTCCACGTCATCCGGGCCGATATCCGCCGTAGGGTTCCCCGAGAGAAACGGATCCATCAGGATCTTCACGCGGTCGGCGTCAATAGACCAAGCGGCGTGTCCATGAAACGTCAATCTAACTGCCATTCGTTCATCCTCCGGCGAGGCATTTTACCGACCTTGCCGCCCATCTTCCGCCGTTCCGGGTACCTTCACGTCAAAGGAGGCCAATCGATGGCACAAGTCATGAAGGGCAAAGAGTTCATCGTCGAGATTCCCGACGAGGTGGGGGCGGGAGCGAGCGCGCTTGAGGCGCTCGCGAAGGAGAGGATCAACCTCGCCTGCTTCGTCGGTTACGGAGTCGGTAGCGGCAAGGCGTTCATCCACCTCGTGCCGGAAGATTCCGACCGCGCGTCAGCCGCGCTCCGGGACGCGGGCTACCAAGCGCAGGTGCATGACGCTCTGCTGTACGTGAGCGAGGATCGGCCGGGCCTCGCTGCGGAGGTGCTGCGAAAACTCGCCGACGCCGGCATCAGCCTCATCCACTGCTACGCAACGTCCGTGGGAGCGACAAACGCCTTGCTCGTCATTCGAACCAGCGACGACGAACGAGCGGCTGGGGTCCTGGCCGGGTGAAAGCGAAACACATGGTGCGCGGGAAAGGACTCGAACCTTCACGCCTTGTGGGCACTACCACCTCAAGGTAGCGTGTCTACCAATTCCACCACCCGCGCACAGGGATGAAGGCCAAAGTATACCCCAGCCCGGGCGCAACCTTTCCAGGCTCCGACGGGTAGCCTCTATCAAAGGGGATGCTCCGCGCCGCCGAGGTCGCCATCGGCTCGGCGCTGCATGTGGGCGAGGCGAGGCACTGGCTCGACACCTCCGACATGGCGGAAATAGACCGGAACCGCCTGATCGCCGCCCTCGTGACCGGCGCCATCCGCCGCCCTCCTGCTTTTCTCGGGTAGAGTCGTGCTGGGCGCCGCCAGGCGGGCGGAACCCCCGTCCACGAACCGAGAGAACCCGCCGGAAACGCCCTAAAGAACGCGGGAAGTGGAGCCGACAATCCCATGTAGGAGCCAGACGGCTTCCACCAGAAAAAGGCAATCCCCCGGCGGGGGAGCGCAAAGCCGACAGGGCCGTGAGGCCGGCTGGGCCGCCTGTGGACGACGATGGTAATCTATCAAGGAGACCAGAATGCGAATCACAACCGAACAAGTCAAGGCGCTCCTCAACGAGCGCCGGAAGGGCGGCCAACTTGCACACAACGAGGTCAAATCCGAGCGTCTTGGTGACGCCGACCTCAAGCTTCTCCACGAAGTCAAGCAGGCGATCCTCGCCATGCCGGAGGTCCGCCAAGAGTTGGTCCGTGAGATCCGAGAGCGCATCGAGCGGGGTGAATACAACCCAAGCGCCGACGAAATCGTTGACGCCATGATCCGCCGCGCCATCGCCGACCGGGCTGGAGACTAGCGCCCTCCGAACGGCCGCCTAGCCGGGTACCCTCTCGCGTCCGTGGAACCTCGCGTCACAGCACCAGCCATCCGCGCCTTGAAGGGCGGTAGGGTCGTCTGCGTAACAGCCTACGACGCCCCCTCAGCCGCCATGGCGGACGAAGCCGGGGTTGACCTTATCCTCGTCGGCGACTCCGTCGGCAACGCCGTTCTCGGCTATCAGGACACCCTTCCCGTGTCCATGGCGGAGATGCTCCAGCATGTCGCCGCAGCCCGCAGAGGCTGCCGCCGGGCACTCCTCGCGGCAGACATGCCGTTCGGCTCCTTCCAGACCAGCACCGAGCGGGCGGTCGCCAACGGCATCGCTCTCGTCAAGGCAGGGGCGGACGCCGTGAAACTGGAAGGTCCCTGGGAAGAAGCCCTTCGCCAGCTCGCTCGTTCAGGAGTCCCCGTCATCGGTCATGTCGGGATGACTCCGCAAAGCCACCACGTGTTTGGCGGATTCAAGGTCCAGGGTAAAGGCGAAGCAGGGGAAGCCGTGCTCGAGGCCGCGAAGCGCATCGAAGATGCAGGCGCCTTCGCCGTCGTCCTTGAACTGATTCCATCCGATCTGTCGCGCCGTATCACCGATGCGCTGTCAATCCCCACCATCGGTATTGGCGCAGGGCCGCATTGCGACGGCGAGATCCAGGTCTTTCACGACATTCTGGGTCTCACGCCAGGTGAGCCTTTTCGGCACACACGCCGCTTCCTCGAAGGACGAGAGTTGTTTGTCGAGGCTCTTAGGGAGTACGCCGAGGTGGTTCGCAACCGTCAGTTTCCAACGGAAGAGAACTCCTTCTAAAGGACAGATAAAAATGGACTTAGAGGAACATCCTGTCATTAACCCAAATCGTGCACACGCAGAGAGTCTTTCGCGTCTTGAACGATTCGCCGTGTTCATAACAGAACGCGTTGGGTCCATGGGGTTTTTCTTCCTGATTGCCACATGGACAACGTTCTGGCTCCTGTGGAACTTTCTCGCACCGCCATCTATGAGGTTCGACCCGCCCATGGCGTTTGTGTTTTGGCTCTTCATTTCAAACATGATTCAGCTTCTGCTCATGCCTCTTATCTTGGTCGGCCAGAACCTTCAGGCGCGCCACGCGGAATTTCGAGCCGACCACGCTTATGGCGCAACGATGCGATCGCTGCGCATTTTACAGCGAATTGAACGAAGGCTCGATGAATTGGATCATTCCTTCCGCTCGGGTAAACACTCGACCGACATCTAGAACCCAAAGTCTCTTTTAGGCCACTCCGGGCGGCGGACGGGAAGAACGTTGCCCTCCCGCGGCATAGGTGCGTTCGAATTCCGAAGAATTGCTTCCAGCCGACGCTCTGTCTCTTGAGCGTACTCCTCGAACTGCGCCATCATCTCCTGCCGTTGCTGTTCCATCTGATCTAGGAGGCGCAAAATGATCTCGACGCCGGCAAGATTTACACCGAGATCTTGAGTCAACCTCTGGATGCGGCGCACGCGCTCGATGTCCTCCTCGCTAAACATGCGATTCTTGTCGTTCACACGAGCAGGCGCGATCAAGCCCTGTCGCTCATAGGCGCGTAGCGTCTGCGGATGCACCCCACACAACTTGGCGGCGACGCTGATCGGAAACAGAGGCTCGTCTCGTTGCGTCATACCTTCGCCCTCGCCTGCGCAATCTGCTCGAGAAGTCGCTTCTCTTCACCGGCGACGCTCCGCGGAATCTGAACGTGCAACTTGATGAGCAAGTTGCCGCGCCCGCCGGACTGCCGTGTCATCCCCTGTCCCTTCAGCCTCAAGGTCTGGCCGCACTGGCTCCCTGGCGGAATCGTAACTTTAATCGTACCCCGCAGTCCGCGCACCTTCGCCTCCCCCCCAAGCGCAGCGACCGTGTAGTCAACCTTCAGGTCCGTAATCAGGTCGTCGCCGTCGCGCGTCAGGTACGAGTGCGGCTTCTGTCTCACGTGCAGAATCAGATCGCCCCGCCGATTCGATGCTCCGCCCGCGCCCTGGCCGGCGGCTCGCACCCGTTGGCCCTCCCTCACGCCCGGAGGGAAGGACACCTCCACGCGCCGCGTGGTCGGCAACGTCCCCGCGCCGGAGCACGTCGCGCATGGCTGGTAGCCGATCTCGCCCGCGCCGTTGCACACCGCGCAAGTCTGTGCAAAGCCGAGTAGCCCGCGAACCGTGCCGCGTCCGTTGCAGTGCGGGCAGGGTTGGCTGCGGCTTGCCGGCACGCTCCCTGTGCCTTTGCACGTGGCGCACGGATCTTCCACGCGGTAGGAGAACGTGCGCTTGGCGCCCGAGTCCATCTCCTCGAGCGTAAGTTCGACCTCCATGTGCACATCGCGGGGCATCACGTTCCTCGCCTGCGCGCCTGCCCCGCCCCGCATGGTCTCGAACACCGATCCGAACCCGCCGAAACCACGCAGCAGGTCTTCGAGGTCGAAATCGTCTGGGAACCCGCCGGCCGGCCCGTCGCCGCTCATGCCCGACCGCTTCGCCACCTCCCATTCGTGCCCGAACCGGTCATACAGCTTTCGCTTCTCCGGGTCGCTCAGCACCTCGTATGCTTCGGAAACCTCCTTGAACTTTGCCTCCGCCTGCTTGTCGCCGGGGTTTACGTCCGGGTGATACTTTCTTGCCAACCGACGATACGCCGCCTTGATCTCTTTCTCATCGGCGTCGCGGGCGACCCCCAGCACTGCATAGTAGTCGGTCGGCATCGTTGCTCCTTTAAGGACGATGGCCTGGCGCTGCGCGAGGCAACGCCAGGCATCGTCTCCTCATCAGTTGGTCTTGACCTCGATCCGGCGAGGCTTGACTTCGTCCGCTTTGGGCATGGTGACGGTCAGCACGCCGTCTCGATAACCGGCGTCAATCTCATCCGCCTTCACCGGCACGCCGATGGTGAACGAGCGTTGGAACGAACCGTAGCTCCGCTCGATGCGAACGAAGCTCTCGCGCTGCTCCTCTTGGGCAAACTCGCGCTTGCCGCGAATCGTCAGCACGTCACCGACAAGCTCGACCTCGATGTCCTCTTGGCGCATGCCGGGGACCTCGATGAAGAAGGTCAGAGCCTGGTCCGTCTCCTTCACGTCCACGCTGGGCATCCAGCCGGAGCGGACCTCGGTTTCATCACCGAAGAACTCGTCCATCATCCGGCTCAGCCGGTCGAACGTGCGGAAGCGATAGTCAGTCGGTCGGTATCGAGTGATCATCTTGTGGTACCTCCTTTTTTGATGGTTTGAGTTGATTTGGCTTAGATCGGACAAAAACCGTCATCATTCCGATTCCTCCTTGAACTCCGCGTCAATCACGTCGCTGTCCTTGCCTGCGGTCGTTCCGACCGGCTCCTCCTGCGGAGCTGCGTCCGAGTCGTCGCCGGTCTGGGCGGCGCTCTTCTCATACAGGCGTCGAGCCAGGTCGTGCGCCTCCTTCTCCAACTCCTCGAAGGTGGAGCGGATCTGGTCAATGTTGTTGTCGGCGAGCGCCTGGCGAACGGCTGCCACTCGCTCGCGCACCCTGTCCTTCGTCTCGTCGTCGAGCGTATCGCCCAACTCGTTTAGATGGCGCTCCACGTCATAAGCGACGTTCTCGGCGCGGTTCTTGAGTTCCTGCTCTTCGCGCGCCTTCCGGTCATCGTCAGCGTGGCGCTTCGCCTCCTCCACCATCTTGTCAATCTCCTCCTTCGAGAGATTGCCGCTGCCGGTGATGGTGATCTGCTGCTCCTTGTTGGTGGCGCGGTCCTTCGCGCGCACGTTGAGGATTCCGTTCGCGTCAATGTCGAAGGTAACTTCGATTTGAGGAACGCCGCGACGCGCCGGAGGGATACCCGTCAGGCTGAATCGCCCGAGCGATTTGTTGTCGGCTGCGCGCGTTCGTTCCCCTTGCAGCACGTGGATCTCAACCTGGTCTTGGTTGTCGGTTGCGGTCGTGTAAACGCGGCTCTTCTTGGTCGGAATCGTCGTGTTCCGCTCGATAATGACGTCCGTGATGCCTCCGAGCGTCTCAACACCGAGGCTCAGCGGCGTAACGTCGAGCAACACGATGTCCTTCACGTCGCCGGCAAGCACTCCCGCCTGAATCGCCGCGCCTACGGCGACGACTTCGTCGGGATTGACCCCTCGGTGCGGCTCCTTGCCGGTCAACTTACGCACCAGCTCTTGAATCATGGGCATCCGCGTCGAGCCGCCCACCAGCACCACTTCGTCAATCTCGCTCGCGCTAAGTTTGGCGTCTTTCAATGCCCGCTCAAACGGGCCCTTGCACCGCTCCACGAGGTCCTTCGTGAGTTCCTCAAACTTCGCCCGCGACAAAGAGAGATCGAGGTGGCGAGGCTCGCCTTCCACCGCCGTGATGTACGGTAGGCTGATCTGGGTTACCACCTGGCTCGACAGCTCGATCTTCGCCTTCTCGGCGGCTTCGCGCAATCGCTGCAGGGCGGCCTTGTCCTTGCGAAGGTCAAACCCGCTCTCCTTCTTGAACTCATCCGCCAGATAGTCCACGATGCGCGTGTCCCAGTCGTCGCCGCCGAGGTGCGTATCGCCATCCGTAGCGCGCACCTCGACAACGCCGTCGCCAACATCGAGGATAGATACATCGAACGTTCCGCCGCCCAGGTCGAAGACCAGAATCTTCTCAGCCTTCTTCCGATCCAATCCGTAGGCGAGCGACGCGGCGGTGGGCTCGTTAACAATCCGCAGCACTTCCAGCCCAGCAATCTGCCCGGCGTTCTTCGTTGCCGTTCGTTGCGCGTCGTTGAAATACGCTGGGACGGTGATGACCGCCTTGGTAACCGGCTCGCCCAAGTACGCCTCGGCATCCGCCTTCAGCTTCTGCAGGATCATCGCCGAGATCTCCTCCGGCGTGAAATTCTTGTCCACCGCCGGGATGTGGACGGCGGCATTGCCCTTGTCGTCCCGAACGACCTTGTAGGAAACGTACTTCGCCTCCTCGCTCACCTCGTCGAAGCGGCGTCCCATAAACCGCTTGATCGAGGCGATGGTGTTCTCCGGATTCATCAGCGCCTGGCGCTTGGCGGTAACGCCGACAAGGCGCTCGCCGTCCTTCTTGAACCCGACGACGCTCGGCATCGTGCGCGTCCCTTCGGCGGTAGCGATCACCGTCGCCTCGCCGCCTTCCATCACCGCGACGACCGAGTTCGTGGTTCCAAGGTCAATTCCTACAGTTTTAGCCAAAAGTCGTACCTCCGTGCTTCAGTATGGTCTTGGCAACTCAGTTGAGTGTGCGTCTATCAAGTTAAAACGTCGGCGGAGCGGAAAAGGTTCCACAGCCTCGCAAGTTTTCGGGTTCATTCTGCGGCCACCCAGCCGAAAATCCCGTTCGTGGGGCCGTGGAGGGCGTTCAACTGGACTCTCGTGTCCGCCCCCTTCCTGCTGGTGGGGTGGGTGGCATTCTCCGCGCGCGTGCTCTCCTTCGGAACGGAGGTCGAGCGTACAGACCCACCCGGATTCGACCGCGCCATCGAGGGCTGGGCTCCTTTCGTCAGGGAGGCACGAAATGTCGGCACGGACGCCACCGTGGAGTCCCGCATCGAGCGCCTTCTCATGGTCTATTCCAAGATGCCCGAGGTGCCGCAGCCCGTTCCCCCGACGCAGGTCGGCAGGTGCATCAACACCGACTTGCGCCGGCCGCTTTACATTGCGGCGACGGTCGTCGCCCGCGAAACCGACGCAGTCTTGCGCTCGCTCATCGAGCAGCAACAGTTGCACCGGTTCCCAGACCTTGTCTGGGGCCTTACCTGCCTTATGCAGTCCCTGCGGCAATCGGACGTTGTCGCGCTCATCGAGGCGAACCGTCGCCTGAGGGAACTGCGCCAGCTCGTCGAATCGGCTCTGCCGCACCTAACGGACGAGCAGGTAGCTGAACTCAGCAGGAGATTCATCTGGTTGGAGGAGCGCCGGCAGCCGAGCACGGAGATCTGCCGAACAGACCTCACGCTGTTCACTTCTGTCGTGGGGCGGTCCGATTCGGACGCGACCGTGGCAGCGCTCCATGTGCTTCGTTCCGCCCTGCGGGAAGCGAAGGCGGGCGGCACCATTGAATCGTACCACGCACAGTCCGACACGCTCGCCCCGGGCTTGTTGCGCGACCGCGTGCGAGGGATCCTGATCACCTGGCAGGTAGTGCTCAATCAGGAGCGGGAGAACCGCGAACTCGCCCTGGACGCCATCCGACTCGTGCGCACAGAGGAGATTGTTCGAAAGGGCCTAGATCCGAGCGAGGTTCCAAACCGCGGGATTCCTGCGGCAATCCTGGAAGCGGCAGAACCCCGTTAGCGGAACCGGACGACCGGCCCGAGCGACGACCAGTGCCCGAACCCTGCCGCTGCCGCAAAAGCGCGGGCGTCAGCCACGACATCCTCAGTCAGCGGCACGGGCGCTACCTGGCGCGCGCCCAGCGGATTGAGCCGAACGAGGATGCTAACGTGGTGCCGGTCCGCGAAAGCCTTCATGGCGGTAATGATGTCCGCCCTCGGAGTTTCCTCGTTCAACGACGGCGACGAACTCGGCGCTATGAGCAACAGCACATCCTCGTGAATGTCAAAGCGAATCCAGATGAACGCGCCCGCCGAAGACTTGACTTCGATTGGCCTCGCCATCGCCCCGGTTCGATCGAACTTGCCCGTCTCCACTACGACAGCGTCGGGTGGAGGGAACGTCGAGAAGTCAGTCCCGCCCTCGAGAATCGTATAGGATGCTCCCACAACACCAAACAGTGACAGCGCGTCGCCCCCGTCAAGGACGCGCGTCCCAAGGAACGGCTCCTTAAGTACCGCCTCCGGTGGCGTTGTCATGCCGCTGGTCACGACTTCGGGCGGCTGGGCTGGTCGGTTGAACAGCACAACGCCCAGCAGAACCGCGCCCACGGCGGCAACCGGCAGGAGAATTCGAAGCGGCGACGGCCGGCTAGAGCGGTGCTCCCAGTCAATCCTGTCCAGTCGGCGGGCGATCTTCTCCCCCAAATCCGCTGGCGGGCTCGGTGGGAGGGGGAACTCAATCGAGCCGACAACGGAGGCGAATTGCTCGTACTCCACCTGGCAGGACGGGCAGGCCGCGAGATGCCGTTCAACGGCCTCGCGCAGCCCCTGGTTCAGCCGACACTCAAAGTAGTCGCTGAACAGTTCAAGTGCCTTGTCGCAGTTCATTCTATCGCTCCCATCTCTGACTGCGCTAACCGGAGAAAAGTTCCATGTGGGGGGCCAGGACCTCCTTCAAAGCCAATCGCGCCCGGTTGAGCCGGCTCTTGACCGTTCCGACCGGCACCCCAAGCGTTGCTGCTATCTCGTCGTATCCCAGCATTTCTACGTGGTACATGATGATCATGATGCGGTGCGCCTCAGGCAGGCTGGCTATCGCGTCAGCCAGCAGGGCGCTACGCAGATTGCCCTCCGCGCTGGCGTCGGGGCCCGCTTCATGGCCGGCAAACTGCTTCGCTACCTCGCCTTCGTCCAGTTCGACCTCAGCCTCGATGCTGGCGTGTTGGTGCCGTGCCTCGCGCTTCCTCATGTCCAGGTAGCAGTTCACGATGATGCGATAGAGCCACGTGGAAAACCGGCTCTCCTTGCGGAAGCGGTCAATCCCCGTATAGACTCGGGCGAACGCCTCGGCGACCACGTCCGACGCCTCGTCGGGATCCCGGCTCAGCCGCCAGGCGTACTGGTATGCCAAGCTCTGATAGCGAGAGACGAGCGCATCCATCGCCTCTCGGTCGCCCCGCTGGGCTTTGAGAACAAGGCGCAGGTCATCCGCGTTAGAAGCGTTACCCTTCACAGCAACGTTCCCTTGCGCGCGCACCCTCCTGTCCACCGCCCCACTCCACCGAGACGGAGCCGGCGGCGCGTGCCCCCCGTTTCGCGGCCGCGTATCCTGATTGGCAGGGCGATGGACGCGACCCGGCAGGTCGCGGGCGCTACGAAGGCTCGAACCACCATAATAGAAGTGACCCCGGTCGGCAACTTCGCCGACCAACCCAGTTTACCGACATGCGCGTTGACATAGCACAGACGGAACGGCGGGCCGCCGTTGTTGTTCAGAAGTCCGACGGCGCTTTGCTTGTCCGCCGCGGGCTCCTCACCGCGCTGCTCGCCGTGTTCCTCTTTCTCGTCTTCTTCTTCTACAACTTCCAGACCGTCCTCGTGGACGGACACTCGATGGAACCGACCCTCAAGCACAAGCAGCGAATCCTTGTCTGCAAGGCCCTCTGGCTTGTTGGTGCTCCGAAGAAGGGAGATATCGTCGTGGTCCGCGGCGACGCCCCCGGCGACTACCTCGTCAAGCGCGTCTACGCGACCGAGGGACAGCAGGTTGACTACGCCTACCAGCCCGAGAACTATGACTTCAGCCTGGGCAAATACGTCGTCCCCGAGGGTCACGTCTACGTCCTGGGAGACAACCTCAGCATGAGCGAGGACAGCCGCGAGTTTGGCCCTGTCCCGCTTACCAAGATATTGGGTAAGGTAGTAGAATACTGATGAAGTTCCCCGCAGGACGCTGGAAGAGACAGCAGATGCTGTTCCATCCCGCCCCCTTCCGGGCGCCGATGAGACCGTTCGCGGTCGTCGTCTTCGCTTGGGAGGGCGACCGTGTGCTGCTCTGCGATATCCCCGGCCGAGGCTGGACCGTCCCAAGCGGTCGTGTCGAGCCTCACGAGGACCCACGGGAGGCCGCCCGACGCGAGGCTTATGAGGAGGCAGGAGCAACGCTGGGCTGCCTGCACGAACTGGGGCACTTCCAGCTTTGCAGCAGAGGCACGCGCCGCTTTGTCGCCTCCTACACCACCCGCCTCATCGAGGCCTGCTGCATTCCCGAAGGCACAGAGTCGCGGGGATGCCGCCTCGCCACCATCGAGGAACTAAGCGACCTCTACCACCTCTGGGACCCGCTGATGGAGCGCGTGTTCCCGTTCGCCCTCGAGGTTCTCGAGCTTGCCGAGGGGATTGACGAGAGCTAAAGCAAGCGCGCCCCCGACTCTCGACGAGCCGGCGAGCGCGCGGTATATCCGTCGGCGCGGTACTACCAAGTCTCCGCCGCGGAATCCTTGATCAGGTTCCAAGCCCCCACCAGCGCAGCCACGGAGACGAGGATCGCTGCAAGCGTGTAGATCATGCGGTCAGGTCCTCCTTCGGTTTCGGTCACGGGAGTTATTCCGCGCCCATCGGCGGGGGAGCGGGTGTTCCACCCGGGTCTCTTACCGGTTCGGTCAAAAAACCCGGCAGCGCCAACAGCCGAAACCTACCGGCTTACGGCGACTCGCGACTCCGGCATCATCTCCGCCGCTTCCGGCGTCTGCACGATGCTGCGACCGTGTCGGATGTAGTGCTCGAACTCCTCGGGGAAAACTCGCAACGCGGCTGCAACGGGCCACGCGGCGGCGTCGCCCAAGCCGCAGAACGAGCGACCGTCAATCATCTTCGTAATCTCCAACAGGAGGTCCATGTCCTCCGGTCGTCCTCCGCCCTCGCGAATGCGCTCGAGAATCTGCACCATCCACGTCGTCCCCTCGCGGCAAGGAGTGCACTTTCCACACGACTCCCTCGCGTAGAACACCGAGGTACGCCATACGAACGTGACGATGCACGAGTGCTCGTTGAGGAACATGCACCCGCCCGAGCCGACCATCGAGCCGGCCTCTACCATCTCTTCGTAGCCGATGACCGCCTTCTCCGTCATCTCGCGGTTCAGTATCGGCACGGACGAGCCGCCGGGTACGCACGCTTTGAGCGCGCCGCCCTTCATGCCGCCCGCCATGTCGAGCAGCTCCATCAGCGTCGCACCAAACTCGACCTCGTAGTTGCCCGGCTTGTTCACGTGCCCGCTGACGCTGAGGATCTTGGTGCCGCGCGAGTTCTTCGTTGAGGCGCCCATCGTTGCGTACCAGTCGCCACCGTTTTGAAGAATGAACGGCGCGCAGGCGAAGGTCTCCACGTTGTTGATGACCGTGGGGCAGTCCCACAATCCTGCAACCGTAGGCAGGGGCGCGTGCGGAAACTTAAGGCGAGGCATACCGCGCTCGCCCATCAGGCTGCTCATCATCGCGCTCTCCTCGCCGCACTCATAGGAGCCTGCTCCCATGTGCACGTAGATATCGAAGTCCCACCCCGAACCGAGGATGTTCTTGCCCAAGTAACCCGCCGCGTAGCACTCGTCAATCGCCCGATTGATGGCGCGCGCCGAGTCAACAAACTCGCCTCGGATGTAGATGTACCCCACATCGCCCTGCGTAGCCCAGCCTGCGATGATCATCCCCTCGATGACCAGATGCGGGCAGTTCTCCATCAGTTCCTTGTCCTTGAAGGTGCCCGGCTCACCCTCGTCGGCGTTGCACAGGATGTAGTGCGGCTTGGTCTTGTCCTTCTCGATACCGTTCCATTTGATCCAGGTCGGAAAGCCCGCGCCGCCCCGCCCTCGGAGCCCGCTCTTCTTGACCTCATCAATGACCGCCTGCCGCTCCATGCCCAGCGCCTTCTTGAGGGCCTGATAGCCGCCGGTGCCCTCGTATCCTTCGATCGAGCGGTACGCAGGGTCGCCGGAGTGCTCCAGTAGCAGGCGTCGTTCAGGCACGGGAGACGAAGTCTACCTTCACGAGCCGAGGATACGCGACCTTAGGGTGAGGAGGTAAGGCGGAAGCAGTGGCGCCCCTTGGCGTGCATCCAATGACCTTTACCCCTTCTACGAGATGGTTCTCACCCGCGAGGGTGGAAGTGTGAAAGTGCTCGCCAAGCAGAGCTTCTTCTACGATGTCGCCGGAATGGAGGGGGCGGAGGCGCCGGCCTTGTTCTACACGTTCGGGCTTCTACTGCTTGCCGCGGGAATCTGCGTAGTCGCCATCGTGGCGGCTCAGACGGTTCAGGGACGCGGAACAGGCCCTACGGGAAGATTCCGCGAGTAACCGTTGCGTCCGCTACGCGCTTCACGCCGATGATATACGCTGCCGTACGCATGTTCGTCTTGTGGTGATGCATCACGCCGAGCACGTGCTGGAAACTCGTGCGGATGATCTTCTCCAGTTTGGCGTTCACCTCATGCTCCTCCCAGAAGAACGCGGCGAGGTCTTGCACCCACTCGAAGTAACTCACCACGACGCCGCCCGCGTTCGCCAAGACATCCGGCACGATGAACACGCCGCGATCCCACAGTTCCGCCTCCGCGCCGGGCGTCGTTGGGCCGTTCGCGCCTTCGACGATCAGTTTCGCTCGGATGTTCTTCGCGTTGCCTTCATGTATCTGCTCTGCAGTTGCGGCGGGGATGAGGATGTCGCATTCGAGTTCCAACAGCTCGTCGTTGGTTATCTTCTCGCACTCAGGGTACTCCTGGATGCCTCCTTCGCGGTCGGCGTATCTCTGGATGATGGTGTGAATCGGAAGTCCGTTCGGGTTATGGATGCCGCCCGTGCGGTCAGAAACGGCGATGACTTTGCAGCCCGCCTCCATCGCGAGGCGCGCAGCAACGCTTCCAACGTTGCCGAAGCCTTGCACAACGACACGGGCGCCGTTCATCGAGATACCCAAGAACTCGCACGCCTCTTGAGCCGCGGTGATGACGCCTCGGCCCGTCGCCTCCACGCGCCCGAGCGAGCCGCCCAGCGGCACGGGCTTGCCCGTCACGACGCCCGTAACCGTGGCGCCGCGCTGCATCGAAAACGTGTCCATGATCCACGCCATCACTTGCGGGTTCGTGCCCATGTCCGGCGCGGGGATGTCGCGATCCTCTCCGACGATCATGTTGATCTCTGAGATGTATCGCCGCGTCAGTTTCTCCAGCTCTCGACGGCTCAGACGCTTCACGTCTACCTTCACGCCGCCCTTCGCGCCGCCGTAGGGGATGTCAACGATGGCGCACTTCCAAGTCATCCACATCGCCAGCGCCGTCGTTTCCTCGAGGTCCACTTCCGGATGGAACCGGATGCCGCCCTTGGTCGGTCCGCGAGCAATGTTATGCTGTACGCGATAACCCTCGAACACCTCGACACGGCCGTTGTCTAACACGACCGGAAAGTTCACAACCACCTGGCGCTTCGGCGTGGCAAGGACTTTGTGCAGTCCCTCGTCGAGGTCGAGGTATCGGGCGGCGATGGCGAGTTGCTCACGCGCCATCGCAAGCACGGTCGGCTTCTGATTTGCTTGTCGGTCTGCTTCGGAACTCAATCCAAACCCCTTAAAAACTGGTCGTCGTTCTGCGGCCGGCTATCCGCTCTTGGAGTAGGTAGACGGGAACCGCCAGCGCGGCATTATACAGGATTCCACCGAACGTCTCGACGAGCCATTGGAGCAGGTTCGCCGGGACACCCAGAAAAAGATACAGGACTCCCGCCACCAGCGTCGCCGCGCCGGTAACAACGGCTGCCGCCCCGGCACCAGCCACCGGTGTGGCGCGGAAGAGATGGACAGAGGCTATGCAGGCGAACATCCGGCTCAAAGTGAGCGCCATCATCTTCTCGTTCCAGAGCGCGCTGTGAAACATTCCTGCCACAAAGCCGATGCCCGCCGCCCCGTTCGTACCTCCGCGCATCGAGAGAGCGACCGCGACAACGAGCAAGAAGTCCGGCTGAACCCAACCGAGGCTGAGACGATGGCTGAGCGCGCCGTTCAGCGCCGCAGCGAGGATGAGCCACACAGCCACCCCTACGAGGCTTCGCATCATCGCACCAGAACGACGACCTCGTGAACCTTTGCCATGTTCACCGCCGGCACAACGGTTGCCTCGATGACCCCTGTCATCCGGTTCCGGTTCGCCTCGGCAACGCGACCGATGAGGATCCCGGCTGGATAGACGTCCGACAGCCCCGGGGTCGTCACCTCGTCACCGCCGCGGACGAGCGCTGAGAGGGCGCCGGTCGGCTCCCTGTATATCGTCAAGACCATCCGCTCGCCGCCTCGTCCTCTTAGGATGCCAATCTCTTGCGAGTCGGCGCGGAACACCCGCGCACCCACCGCGAACCGCGGGTGTGTCACCAGATTCACATGGCACACGCCTGAGCCGACCTCGACTACCTGGCCGACAAGCCCGTTCGGCACGACCACGGGCGCTCCCGGCTGAACGCCCTGCTTCGACCCAACATTCAGCGACACTCGCTGATTCGAGAGGTTCACCGCGATGATGTCCGCCTTCACCTCACGAAAGCCGGCTACGCTTGGAAAGTTTTGCATCTCCCGGAGGCGAGTGTTCTCGCGTTCGAGTGCTTCGAGGCGCCGCGTGCGGTCGAGCCGCTCCGCAAGCGTGGTTTCCAACTCGCGTACGCGCGCCCGCAGCCTGCCCGCCTCGACAAAGCTCATCGCCGAGTCGCTGACGAACGTGAGCGCGCCGTCGAGAGCGCGGGTCGGCGGAAGCACGAAAAACTGAACCGATCGCGTAACGAAGTCCACCCTACCGTTCTGGGAGGGCTGCGATTCAGCCTCCCCGGATGCCTCGATCCGCCCCTTGGCCCTGCTCTGCAGCGAGCCGAGAACTACGCCCAGTACGCACAGCAGCAACGGAATCAGGATCGAGTTGCTTCCTCTCACGACTTCGGCACTTCCACGAGAACCTTCCTGAGTTGCGGATTGTGTCGAATCTCCTCCATGACGCGACCCGCGCCGACCACAACGCACGTGAGCGGGTCGTGAGCCACCACGACCGGCACCTGCGTCTGCTCGTGAATCAGGCGATCCAGCCCTCGAAGCAACGCGCCGCCCCCGGCAAGGACGATGCCCCTGTGGATGATGTCGGCGCTCAACTCCGGCGGCGCGGTCTCCAGGGTCTCTACGACCGCGCGCACGATCTCGCCGAGCGGCTCTTGAATCGCGACGCGCACGTCTTCGCTGGTGATGACAACTCCTCGCGGCAAGCCGGTCATCAGGTCGCGACCCCGCACTTCGATCTCCAACTCCTCCTCCAAAGGGAAGGCGGAGCCGATCGCGATCTTCGCCTTCTCCGCCGACCGGTCGCCGATGAACAGGTTGAACGCCTTTCGGACATACGAGGCGATCGCCTCGTCTATCTCGTCCCCGGCGATACGAATCGAGCGGCAGTTGACGATGCCCGCAAGCGAGATGATGGCAACCTCCGTCGTCCCACCACCGATATCCACAACCATCGACCCTGTCGGCTCCGCAACCGGCAGTCCTGCTCCGATCGCGGCAGCCATCGGCTCCTCGATGACGTACGCCTCGTTCGCCCCCGCCTTTCGAGAGGCCTCGATGACCGCCATGCGCTCGACCTCGGTTACGCCGCTCGGAATGCCCACGACCACGCGATGCCACGCAAAGCGACGGCTCGAGGACTTTCCGATGAAGTACCGCAGCATCTTCTCCGTCTGGTCATAGTCTGCAATGACGCCGTCTTTCAGCGGTCGGATGGCGGAGATTGAAGACGGCGTTCTGCCGAGCATCCGCTGTGCATCCTCGCCCACAGCCAACACCGTTCCCGTGTCATTGTCAACTGCCACGACGCTGGGCTCGCGAAGCACGATGCCTCTGCCCTGAACGTGCACGAGCGTGTTCGCCGTGCCGAGGTCGATGCCCATGTCCTCGGTGAAGTGGCTCAAGAATCGGACGAGCATGCTGGCGATGCCGTTGTTCACTCCCCGTCACCGCCAACTTTGTCCATGTCCTCGAGTTTCTCCGCGCCCCCAGAGAGCCGCCGCAACAACGCCTCTTGCGAAAGTGCCGACAGCACGATGTGCCCGCTCGACAGAAAAATGAGGCAGCGCGTGCGCCGCCCTTGTGTTGCGTCGACCAATCGCTCCGAGTTGCGAAGGCTCTGGACCAGTCGCCGCATCGGCGCCGAGTCGCTGCTTACAACGGCAACGACTTGCTCCGTCATGACGAAGTTCTGGAAGCCTACAGGCAGGACAGGCGAGCGCTTCAAAAGAAAACCCCCGAAAACCGAAGAAAACCTTCGATTCTCGCAGGCATTCTACCCAGGTCTTCTGAGAGAGGTCCTAACTACCCGCGCCTTCGATTGACGGACCGCGCCGACCAGCTGCGCCGCCTTGGTCACCACCGCCGCCCGACCCGCTGACCGAGCCGCCTGCCTGCTGTTCCCCTGTGGGGCCGCTGGTCTCGACCATCGTCGGCTGAACGGGCTGCACAACGACCGGTGTGCGAATCGGTTCGGCAGGCTGAGCGGGCAGAACCGGGTCGTTCCGCATGAAGAAGAACACGGCGACCGCGATCAAGCCGAAGACCGCCGCGCCGACAACGATTGGTAGGTCGTACTGAGTCTGTTCCGAAGCCATTTCCTTGTTCCTCGCGGAGAGTATATACCGTTTGACGCGGTCAGTGCCGGAAATGTCGCACGCCTGTCAAGACCATGGCCACCCCGAGCCGGTCCGCGGCGGCGACAACATCCCCATCTTTTTTAGAGCCGCCAGGCTGAATCACCGCCCTCACACCGTGCCGGGCGGCCTCCTCGATGCTGTCGGGAAAGGGGAAGAAGGCGTCGGAGGCGAGGGCGCACCCACGGGCGGCTTCGCCAGCCTGCTCCAGCGCAAGGCGAACGGACTGCACCCGGTTCATCTGGCCCGCGCCGACGCCCCGGAGCCCGCTCTCGTCCGCCAAGACGATTGCGTTCGAGCGAACGTGCTTCACGATCGCCCAAGCGTTCCGCATCGCAGAAACCTCCCCTTCCGTCGGGTGCCGCTCGGTTACGGCTCGCCACTCGATAGGGTCCTCCAGGTCAGCCGTCTGCATCAGCACCCCTCCGCTGATGCTCCTCATCGCGATCGCGCGACGGCGCGTGGGGAACTCAGCGCTCAGCAGACGCACGTTCGCACCCCAACCCTCGCGAGAGCGAAACACCTCGGTCGCCTGTTCATCCCAGCCGGGGGCGATGACTACCTCGAGGAAGTTGCCCTTCGCGGTGAGCGCCTCGGCGTCTCTGCGTTCCACGCGGTGGGAGAGTGCGACGATGCCCCCGAAGGCGGAGATCGGGTCCGCCTCGCGCGCCCTGTGGAAGGCCTCCGCGTTGTCGTTCCCCCAGGCCGCGCCGCAGGGGTTTCCGTGCTTGATGATTGCACACGCGTGCGACGCCTCGTGCAGAAGTCGCATATCGTCAACTAATGCCCAGGCGGCATCTGCATCGAGCAGGTTGTTGTAGCTCGGTTCCTTGCCCCATATCTGTTTCGCGTGCGCGATGCCCTCGCGTTGGAACGGGTGGGTGTAAAGCGCGGCTTGCTGGTGGGGGTTCTCGCCGTAGCGCAACGACGCGACCTTGCGGAAGCCGACGCTGGCTGTCTCGCCCTGGAGCACGCCGTCGCCCGCAAAGTACTCCGCAATGAGGCTGTCGTAAAACGCCGTGTGCGCGAACGCCTTGGCGCGCAATCTTTCCCGCAGGTCGCCCGCCTCGCCGCCGTCCAAGAATTGGAGCACTGTGTCGTAGTCGTTCGGGTCAACGACCACAAGCACGTTGGCTGCGTTCTTGGCTGCGGCTCGAATCATCGCCGGGCCGCCAATGTCGATGTTCTCGATGACCTCCTCTCGCGTCGCGCCTGAGAGGACCGTCTCCTCAAAAGGGTAGAGGTTTACGGCGACAACCCGGATCGCCCGGATGTTCAATTCCTCCATCACGGCTTGATCCTCAGGCTCGGCGTGTCGAGCCAGGATTCCGCCGTGTACCTTTGGGTGCAGAGTCTTCACGCGACCGCCAAGGAACTCCGGCGTTCCAGTGTAGTAACTGACGCCCGTGTAGTCAACGTCGAACGCCGCGAGCATCTTTCCCGTCCCACCGGTGCTGAGGACTTCGTACCCTCGCTGCGCGAGACCCTTCGCAAACTCGACGATCCCGCTCTTATCGGTAACACTGAGCAGCGCAAACGGCTTCATAGCGAATCACGCACCGACTGCACAATGTCGTTCAGGGCGTTGAGCTGTGTCGAAAGGCTGACGGACGAAAGCGGTCGGACGTGCACAAACCCGGCGGGAATGTGTGGGTTGCGCTCCATCACTCGGTAGTAGAGGTAGTTGCACAAGAAGTCGCCCGCGTCGTCGGAAAAACGCCATGCGTCGCTCTCCTCCCAACCCTCGAAGAGCCTCCCCTCAAGGTAGTCCGCGCCCCTCGAGGAGATTGGAGCTGGGCCGCACTTGATGCCGAACACGTCCGGCTTTCCGCTGACGTAGTTCCGCGCTCGCCGCTCCAGGAGCAACTGCTTGCCCCTTCTCCCCACGCCGAGCATCAGGATCGCCCCCACGCTTGTCGGGAAACGGGTGCGGGCGAAGCGATCGGCCGCCTCGTAGGTAACGGGCAAGACGGTGCTCGACACTCCGGTCAGGCGCGAAACCAGCAGGTCGCTCGGGTTGTCTCGGAACTTGCCGAAAGGCCCGAAGCCGGTAACGACGACCTCGCGGTTCACCCTCCGTCCCCTCCACCCGTCGGAGTCGCCTCTCGCTCCTGCGCCTTCACTTTGACGGTGATTTCGGCGGTAACCGCGCGGCCTTGGTCGTCCTTGGCGGTGAGCGTGTATGTTGTTGTTCGCTCGGGCATTACGTCCGTTGTTCCGGTTGCGCCGACGAGCCCGATCGAAGGTCGAATCTCGACGCGAGCCGCGCGCTCAACTTGCCACTCGATCGTAACGCGGCTGAACGGCTCGATCTCTTCATCCGCCTTGATCGGGATGCCGTTCACCAGAGCGCGGAACTCGATGACGCGAGCCTGTGATAGCTCAGCCACCTCGACCGTCGCGGACCTGGTCGCCGCCTTACCGTCTTCGTTGTACGCCACCAGGCGATACTCGATCCGACCAGCCCTCTCCGCGGCAAACTCGAACTGCTCCTGATTCACCGGAAGTTCGATACCGACCGGCTGGAGCAAAACCTTCACGGCGTTTACAACTCGATACCTTACGCGCAGGGTATCTCCGAGGCTAGCCTTCGCGGGTGTGATGCTGAAAGACTCGATTTCGGGCTCAGGTGTTACTTGCTTCGGCAGAACGGTTACCGTCGTGGTTACCTCGCCGCTCTCGCCTGCTGCGTTCACCGCCTTCGCGGTGAAGGTCGTCGTCTTCGAAACCACGACCTCGAGCGTGCCGCTAGCCGGCTGTCTCGGCCAGATGCGCTCTCCGTCGGCGATGACCACATACTGGGCGCGGGACGCCGACCAGGACAGCGTGACGCGGTCGCCTTCAGTAACCATCGTAGAGGACGGACCGAACGAGTCCATCTGTGGCGGCGTTGGTCGAAGCGTGTACCAAACGAACGCCAGCACCAAAACGACAAGCGATACAAGGAGCGCAGCGGGAGTCAGCATCGCCTTGTGCTCCAGTTGCGCCTGGGCCGACGCGTGCAGGCGAGGGTTCTCGATACCCCGCGCGGAAACCGCGAAGCCGTAGAGCCTCTGAGACCCGATTAGAGGCGACATTCGCGGCTGAACGATTAGCGGAATGTTCTTCTGCTGGCCGGGATTCAGCGAAATACGCTCCTGGGCGTACTGATACGTGCAAGCGTCCTCCGGATCATCGGCGAACAACTGAAGGTTCACGTCCGTGTTCCCCAGGTTCGCCACAGAGACGGTGAACGAAGCCTGCTTGCGGAAGTATCCCGCCAAACCGCGCTTTGGGTCAACCTCGATTGTGATCAGGTCGAACGGCTCGACATCGAGGAACCCAAGCGCCTCGACCTCCTCGCCCGTTTCCAGAGAGCGGGCGCTGACGGTGAACGGGTACCGCCCCGCTCGGCTCTCCGTCGTGCGCGGCGGCTTGATGAGGATGCTCTCCGTCCGCTGTTCCCCCGGCTCGAGGGAGAGCGTGGGCACCGGGATCGCGACCCACTCCACGTCAATCCCTTCGAGCTGGATCTCGAACCGATCCGCTCGGTCGGTGTCGTTCGTCAGCGTGAGCCGAACCGTCGCGGCTGTGCCCGCCTGTGCCGCGAGTTCGCTCTCCGTGAGGCTGAGTCGTGCCATGCCAAGCGGGGATTATAGAACCTGCGGCGATTGCGCCTCCCGCCCTGCACGAAGACCGAGGGCGACCCGTGGGTCGCCCTCGGTAGAACTTGCGGCTTCCCCGACCGGGGAAGCAGGTCAGATCGCTCAGCCAGGCGCCGTATCCATCGGCGCCCCAGCGAATTCTACGGTGGCTGCGGGTTTGCCCAGCAGCTTGGCAATGCTCTGGTTCGCCGCCTTCAGCTCCTTTTGTCCATAGCCTATCCACACCTTTTCCACCGTGCCGCCGGGGGCAACGAGGATCGTAGTGGGAGAGGCGTACACCCCGAACGCGGTGATGACCTTGTAGTCCGGGTCGAGCAGGGAGCCGAACGACGCCTTGTGAATCTTTTGCCACGCGTCGTAGCCCTCTCTGCCGTCGTTGACCACGCCGACGACCGTAACTCCGTCCTTGGCGTACGCCTTCGAGATGCGATCGTAGAACTTGGTCGCCTCGGCGGTTACCGGGCAGGTTGTGCTGATGAAGTACACCAACACCGGCTTCCCCTTCGTGGCTGCCGAGAGGTCGAACTTTTTACCGGTGGTCAGTGTCCCCGCAAACTGCGGCGCAGGCTTACCTGCCTTTATGACGTCCTGGGTGGGTGCGCCCGCAACCGCAAGGGCGAGCGCAGCGATAACCATGGTGCTCATACTCAAGAAGTACGTCTGACGCGCCGATTTGTTCCGGGGGTAGAGTCTCCCCGGATGCGAGTCGCGGTCATCGGTGCGGGAATTGCGGGGTTGGGCGCCGCGCGAGAACTCGCC
Source organism: Armatimonadota bacterium (assembly GCA_037446435.1). Lineage (GTDB taxonomy): Bacteria > Armatimonadota > Fimbriimonadia > Fimbriimonadales > ATM1 > J051. The sequence goes on along the minus strand of JBBIIO010000019.1, from coordinate 18,756 downwards.
TCGCTCGGCGCGGACGCGGTCGTCTTCGAGGCGGAGAAGCGCGTCGGGGGGCGGGCACTCACGTACAACCGAGACGGCTTCACCGCCGACATGGGCACCCAGACGTACACTCCTCGAGGGATGAGGCTCGAAGATGCCATTCGCCTCGCAGGCGATGAAGCGCTCCCCATCCCGGGCGACATCTTCCTGCACGTCGAGGGGCGCGCCATTCCAGGCTCTCCTGAGCGAAATCAGGAGGTGCGCTTCACCTTCCGACCCGGCAACCACCGACTGGCGGAGATACTCGCCGAGGGCGTGGACATCCGCCTGGGAGCGCCGATCGAGAAGATTCGAAAGACTAAGGGCGCCTTTCGCGTAGGAGAGGAGGAGGTTGACGCCGTTATCCTGACGCCGCCGATGCCAGAGACGCAGCGGCTGCTAAGCACCGCGGGCGACAAGCGCAACCTCGCAGGAGCAGCCTACCGGCCGTGCATCTCCATCGCGCTCGCCTACCGCGCCGTGCTCAAACCTCGGCCCTACTACGCCCTGCTGGCGGAAGACCGAATGGAGCCGGTGCTGTGGGTCGGTATCGAGAACCTGAAGTGCGCCGGACGCGCACCCGATGGCTGGACGCTCTTGGTCGCCCAGACCGGGCCGTCTTACAGTCGCTCCCACATGGCAACTGCGGACGATGACCTGGTTCGGACGGTGTCGAGGACGGTGCGGCGCATCTTCGCAGGGGAACTCGACAAGCCCGAGTGGTCCCACGTCGTGCGGTGGGAGCGGTCGCAGCCGGAGCGCGTCGTGCTTTTCGACAACGCCAACCAACAAGGCGGCAGGCTCATCGTCGCCGGGGACGGCACGCTGGCGGGACGCGCCGAGAACGCCTACGAGACCGGACTGCGAGCCGCGCACCTCGCCGTCGAGCGCGTTCGCGGCACAGCCTAATTGCGATGGGTGCGCGTTCCGCGGGGGGCGTGGAGCCGGATAGGGGGCTCCTCGCCGTCGTGCGGCAGCGCCTCCTCCGCAGGGGCGCCCCGCACGCGAAACCAAGCCCGACGCCCAAGCCAGCCCAATACGACCATGCCGCACAAGAGCACGAACCAGTCGCCCGTCCTGGCGTAGAAGGTCCACCCGAACCGCGGCGAGACCGATGTCGCGGCACTGATGCCGTCGCCGACGCCGACCTCGCGCACGATTCGCCCGTGGCGGTCCACCACCATGCTGAAGGCGTGCGTGTCGGCTCTGACGATCGGAACGCCCAACTCAGCGGCGCGGAACGGCGTGTAGGCGGCGTGCACCGACTCGACGAACGCCCCCCGCGACACAGGGGCTAGCGCGGGCAATGCGATAACTTGCGCGCCTGCCGACACAACGGAGTCGCGCATCACCTGCGGATAGCACGAGTCGTAGCAGATGTTCAACCCGATGCGGACGCCTTTGAATTGCGCGGCGATCGCCTCGTCGCCGCGCTGCCTCTCGAGGCCCTCGCCACCGAACAGTTTGCGCTTGGCGTAACGTGGCGACTCGCCGGAAGCCGAGAACAGGGCCGCCACGTTCCTCGGCGGGTGCGAGCCGTCCTCGAACGTCGTCACGAACGCGGGATGCCCCGGCGAGGACGCCAACGACAGGAGCGCACCGCTGCCGCCACCCGCAGCCGCGCCGCTACCGCTCAACTCGGGAAGCACCACCAGTTCGGCACCCGTGGCTCGAGCCAGCTCGGACAGGTGCTCGAGGTCGGTTGAGAAGGTTTGGACGATGCCGACGCGGAGCGCCACCTCGTCGTCTCCTTCAGGTGTCGCCGTGAGCGTTCCCAGAAGGAACGCCACCGCATAGGCGCTCGCAGCCCCCATGATGAGCGACGGACGGCGGGATGCGACAGCCCGGACCCAAAGGAGGTTCAGCGCCCACAGAACGTACGAAACCGCCCATATCCCAGCCACCGAAGCCAGCAAGAGAAAGCCGGGCGCCCGATACTGACTGAGCGCGAAGTGCACCGGCAGTTCGAGCAGGGACAGCGCCTCGAGGAGCACCGGCACCGCAGCAAGCACCCAGACGCCCCAGCGTCCGAGGCTGTGCAACTCTGCGAACACACCCATGGTAACCGCCAGCGTCACGCCAAAGATCGCGAGGCCCGCCGCCGCCCAATCCAGGGGTCCGTCGGCGGCGTACGGCGAGAACCACTCCAGGGCGACAACGCCGAGCGCTGCGCCGGCAACCAGAAGTCCGCAAAGGAACCCGGCAAAAAACCTCGTCCGTCTCACTGCAAGCAGAGCGGGAACCAGGGCGACCCCTGCCAACCAGTGGACATCCCGCGGGGGCAAGGAGAGGATCAGCAGCAGCCCCGAAGCGGCCGCCGCCCCGAGCACCAGCAGAGATCGCTGTGCGAGGGCGCGGACGCGGTTGCGCAGCACGGCGCCTCCGCGTTAGTAGTGCCAGTCGAGGTCGGTGGCTTCCTTGGCGTGCGCCTCGATGAACTCTCGGCGTGGCTCTACTTTGTCGCCCATCAATTTGGTGAACACCATCTCGGCCTCGGTGGCATCTTCGGGATGCAGGCGGATCTGGATGAGGTTCCGCCGGGCAGGGTTCATGACCGTGTCCTCGAGCTGGTCGGCGTTCATCTCGCCGAGACCCTTGAACCGCGTGATCTGGATGTCCTTTCTCCGCCGACGAAGGTCCTTCAGAATCTCGTCCCGCTCTTTCTCAGTTTGAGCATACAAGACGTCGTCCTTTCCCGCTTTGATGGTAAACAGCGGCGGAAGGGCGAGATAGACGTATCCTCCCTCCACAAGTGGACGCATATAGCGATAGAAAAACGTCAGGAGAAGCGTTCGAATGTGCTCTCCGTCAACGTCGGCATCGGAGAGGATGATGATCTTGTGGTAGCGGAGCCGCCCAATGTCGAAGCCGTCGCTCTCGCGCTTGCCGTTTCGCCCCTCTTCGTCGCCGTCGCCGTTCCGACCGAAGTCCATGGCGATGCCGGTGCCGATGGTTGAGATGAGCGCCTTGATCTCCTCGTTGTCGAGCGCCTTGTCGGGTCGGGCTTTCTCGACGTTTATGATCTTTCCCTTGATCGGAAGGATCGCCTGGAAGCGCCGGTCGCGCGCAGACTTAGCGTTACCGCCCGCGGAGTCGCCCTCGACGATGAACAGTTCCGCCTTGTGAGGGTCCTTGTCGCTGCAGTCCGCGAGTTTTGCCGCCAAGCCGTAGGAATCGAGCGCGCTGCTGCGCTTCACAGCCTCGGCTGCTTTCTTCGCCGCTTCGCGCGCGCGCTGCTCGATGATCGCCTTCTCGACGATGCGCCGGGCGATGGACGGATTCTCTTCAAGGAACTCCATCAGCCCTTCGCCGACGATCGAGTTGACGATGCCCTCCACCTCGCTGTTGCCCAATTTCGTCTTCGTCTGACCCTCGAACTGCGGATGGAGCAACTTGACGGAGATGACCATGGTCAGACCACCACGCACGTCATCGCCGGTGAAGTTCGGGTCTTTCTCTTTCAGCTGACCGGACTTCCGCGCGTACTGGTTGATGACGCGGGTCAGCGCGGTCTTCGAGCCGGTCGTATGCGTGCCCCCTTCAACCGTGTTGATGTTGTTCGCGAAGGAGAGCACCGTCTCGGCGTATCCGCTGTGATACTGGATGGCGACCTCGACGTCCACATCGTCGCGCGACTTCTTGAGGAAAATCGGCTTGTGCAGCGGGTTGTGCGCCTCGTTGAGGTCCTCCACTAGCGCCTGGATGCCCTTCTTGAACTGGAACGTCTCGTTGTCTTCGGGGTTCTGCTCGCTCACGAACGTGAGCGTGACGCCGGCGTTCAGGTAGGCAAGCTCGCGCATGCGCTCTTTCAACCGACGAGGTTCGTAGGTGAGCGTCTCAAACACCTGCGGGTCCGCGGACCAGCGGGTGTACGTTCCGGTCTTGTTCGTCTGTTCGCCGCGCTTCACCGGCGCCTGCGGCTTGCCCCGAACATAGCGCTGGTGCCATTGGTAGCCGTCGCGCTCGACGGTCACTTCGCACCACTCGGACAAGGCGTTCACGCATGAAACGCCTACGCCGTGCAAGCCGCCGGAGACGCGGTAACCGCCACCGCCAAACTTGCCGCCGGCGTGCAGCGTGCACATAACGACCTGCAACGCCGACACACCGTACTTCTCATGCACGTCAACCGGGATTCCGCGACCGTTGTCCTCCACGCTCAGCGAGTTGTCTTTGTGCAACGTGCAAACGATGCGGTCGCAGTGACCCGCGAGCGCCTCGTCAATTGAGTTGTCAAGAACCTCGTTGAAGAGGTGATGCAGTCCGCGAGCGCCGGTGTCGCCGATGTACATCGCCGGGCGCTGGCGAACAGCCTCGAGACCCTCGAGAACCGTAATCTGTTTGGCGGTGTACTTGCCGGTCGTTGCGCCGTCGCGCTTAGCCTTCTGGACGCTCTTCTTGGGAGCGGGCTCGGGAGCGCTTCCCTTCTTCTTGGGCGAGGCAGTGACGGCGGTTTTGCGCGACGCAGCCGCGTCCTTCTTGCGGGTTGCGGCGCCTTCCTTGGCTGCCTGAGAGGTTTTCCTTGCCATGTTCGTAAGTTGCTAATCCGTACCGTTCCCTCGGCGTCCCTCGGCGGGAGCATTCCTTGGGGGCGGATCGCTTCCCGATTGTACCCGTTTCAGGCGTCCGATTGCACGCCCCAGCCGCCTCCCCCGGGCGTCTCGATGATCAGCCTGTCGCCTCGGCGCAGACGCGCCGAAGTCTTCGAGCCCAGGGGTTCAACCTGCCCGTCTGAGCGCACAATCCGGTTGCTTCCGGGCGCCCCGTGCAGGCCCCCGACGGCGCCCGGCGCTCCGCCCAGCCGCCGATCGGAGAGGATCGAAACCTCACCCTCCTCGTCGAGGAATTCGAGCACTCGAACCACCCCTTCGCCCCCTCGGTGGCGCCCCTCCCCGCCGCTGCCCTCGCGCAGTTCGTACCGAACCACCCGGAGCGGCAACTCGACTTCCAGCGCCTCAGACGGCGTGTTCGCGGTGTTCGTCATGTGGCTGTGCCACCCGGAAGCGCCTGCCCTCTCGGGGCCACCGCCGCAGCCCCCACCCAGGGTCTCGTAATATGCCCAGTCACGCGCTCCTAATGCAACATTGTTCATTGTGCCTTGGCTGCACGCAGGGATCCGCCCAGGCAGCATCACCGCCAGCGCCTGCAAGATGACGTCCACGATCCGCTGGCTCGTCTCCGTGTTTCCGCCTACCACAGGCGCAGGGAAGGCGGCGTTCACGAGACTTCCGCTGGGCGCGATGACCGTCATGGGAGCGAAGCACCCCGCATTCGTTGGGGTATCGCCTGCCAGGCAACGCACGACGTACGCGCAAGCGGACCGTGTTACCGCCTCGGTTGCGTTCAGCCCGATCGGTTGCTGCGGCGCGGTGCCGGTGAAATCGAACTCGGCGCCCCGCTCGCCGTCGAGGCGAAGGGTGAGCCGTATCTCCGCCTGCTCCCCAGGCGTCGGCACGTCCTCGAGGAAGTCTTGCGCCGTCCACTCTCCGCGGGGCAGTTCGGCGAGGGCTGCTCGCGTTCGCGCCTCAGCATAAGCGCGCGCCTCGCCGATGAAACGCGGCAGGTCCTCGCCCAACCGAGAGGAAAGTTCCTGAAAGCGTCGGACGCCCACAAGCACCGCCGCGCGCTGCGCTTCGAGGTCGCCCTCTCGCTCGTCTGGGTTGCGGCTGCGCGCCAGCAGCTCTTGGGTCGCGTCGCGGGTAAGGAGTTGGGGGTGGATGATGACCCCCTCTCGGCGCACGTCATCCACAGGGCTGAAGCTACCGGGCGCCTCACCGCCTACATCGGCGTGGTGGGCGCGGCATGCGACATAGCCGACGACCCGGCCTGAGTGCTCGACCGGCGCGAGCAGCGAGATGTCGGGCAGGTGCGTTCCAGCGAAGAAGGGGTCGTTGCTGATTCCAAACTCGCCCGGCGCAATGCGAGGTCCTTCGCGCAGCCATCGAAGCATGAGAAACTCCATTGCGCCGAGGTGAACGGGGATGTGCGCCGCCTGCGCGACCAGTCTGCCCTGTTCATCGAACACCGCACATGAGAAATCGCGGCGCTCTTTGATGTTCGTCGAGAACGCAACGCGCTCCAGCGTTGTGCCCATCTCCTCTGCGACGCTGGAGACGAGTTCCGTGAAGAGGCTGACTCTCGTAGGGTCGAACTGCACGCGCGAAGATTATGGCGCTACAGGATGTACTTCGACAGGTCCACGTCGCTAACCAAGTCGGCGAGTTTCTCGTTGACGTAATCGGCGTCTATACGAATCGTCCGCTCCACCTCGGGCGCATCGAACATGATGTCTTCCAGTAGCCGCTCCATGACGGTCATCAGCCGTCGCGCGCCGATGTTCTCGGCGCGAGTGTTCACCAAATGGGCGAGGCGCGCGATCTCGTCCAGCGCCTCGTCGCTGAACTCGAGGTTGACTCCATCGGCGGCAAGCAGTTGCGAGTACTGCTTCGTCAGCGCGTTTTTCGGCTCAGTGAGGATTCTTCTCAGGTCGGCTTCTCCGAGGTCCTCGAGTTCCACGCGAATGGGAAGCCGCCCCTGCAGTTCCGGGATCAGATCGCTTGGCTTACTCACATGGAAGGCGCCGGCTCCGATAAACAGGATGTGGTCGGTGCTCACCGTTCCGTACTTCGTGGCGACGGTCGAGCCTTCGATGATGGGCAGCAGGTCTCTCTGCACGCCCTCGCGCGAGACGTCGGGGCCTGCGCCGCCCTCCCGTCCGGCGATCTTGTCCAGTTCGTCGAGGAACACGATGCCGGTTTGTTCGGTTCGCTCGATCGCCTCTTTGGCGACGCTCGCGGCGTCAATCATCTTCCGCGCCTCTTCTTCGGTGAGAATCTCCTTGGCTTCGGCGATGGTCACGGAGCGCTTCGCCGACGTCCTGGAGGCAAATGCGCCGCCAAGTTGATTCGCGATGTCGAGGCCCATCTCTTCGAGTCCGTGTGGTGAAAAGATCTGGACGAACGGCGACGCGCTCTCCTCGACCTCGATTTCGATTCGCTCGTCGTCTCTTGCGCCGCTGACCACCTGCTCGCGCACCCTCTCTCTACGGCGGCGAATCGCCTCGCGCACGTCCGCTTCCTGTTGTTCGACTTCAGGGTCGCCTTCTGGGCTGAGCGGCGCGAAGGCGTATGCGCGGCGGCCCGATTCGGGCGCAACGAGGATGTCGAGGATGCGCTCGACCGCTTGCCCGGCGGCGCGTGGGCGAATCTCTTCGGTCTTCTCGGCTTCGACGATTCGATACGCGACCGCCACCAAGTCTCGAATCATGCTGTCCACATCTCGCCCGACATAGCCGACCTCGGTGAACTTGGTCGCTTCGATTTTGATGAATGGAGCGCGGGCAAGCTGCGCCAGGCGACGGGCGATCTCGGTTTTGCCGACGCCGGTCGGCCCGATCATCAGAATGTTCTTGGGGGTGATGTCTTCCTGCTGCTCGGCTGGAAGCATCTGGCGGCGGTAGCGGTTTCGCAAGGCGATTGCAACGGCGCGCTTCGCCGCCTTCTGCCCGACGATGTAGCGGTCGAGTTCCGCGACGATTTCACGGGGAGAGAGTTCCTCAATGGGAAGGGGAGGCATCGGCGCATCAGTTTACCCGTCTTATGCCGGTCCCCCCGCAGTCCATCCACAGGCAGCACCGAACCTGGCCCGCGGCACAACGTATATACAGGCATGAGGACGATCTGTTTGATGCTCATCGTAGTCGCCCTGGGAGCCTTCCAGGGTCGCCCGCAGCGTGCGCCGGAGTTGCAGGTCGGCGATAAGGCGCCGGACTTCACGCTCAAGTTGCTCAATGAAGAGAAGACCTTCAAGTTGAGCGACAACTTCGGCAAGCGGCCGACGGTGCTCATCTTCGGCAGCTACACATGACCGCCCTTCCGCGCCCAGGTTGGGCAGCTGGAGGAGATGTACGCCAAGTACAAGGACAAGGCTGATTTTCGAGTGGTCTACATCCGTGAAGCACATCCAACCGACGGCTGGCAAGTTCGCGCCAACGAACGCGACGGGGTGCTCATCAAGAACCACGAGAGCGAGGAGGAGCGCGCCAAGGCCGCAGGAGCGTGCGCCGCAGGGCTGAAACTCAGCATGCCGATGCTGATAGACGATATGCACGACACGGTGGAAAAGGCATATCAGGGATGGCCGGACCGCATCTACATCATCGGAGTGGACGGCAAGATCGCCTACAAGGGCGCCCGCGGCCCCGCCGGCTTCAAGCCGAAGGAAGCGGAAGAGGCGCTGAACAAGCTGCTGGGCATGTGAACAGGAGGCGCTCCAGCGTTGCGCACGGGCGTGCCAACTGCCGCCCGCGTGTGCCATAATGCGCCCCTCGGAGTCTAACAGCACTGATGGCAGACGAAACTGTTGAAATGAACGAGGGCGCCGCGGAGCCGGAAGCCGCCGCGACGCCGGAAAGCGAACCCACCTCGGACGCCGGCGCCCAAACGGCGGCGGCACCTGACGCCCCGCCTGCAAGGGAGCGGCATCAGGGCGCGCCCAGCAGGCGCTCCCCCTCCTCGGACAAGGAGGACGACCGGCGCGACACCTCGCAAGGCCGACCCAGGCCCCGGCGACGGCGGAAGGTGAGCTTCCTCAGCCAGAACAAGATTCGCGAGGTGGACTACAAGGACATCGCCGTCCTCAAGCGATTCACCAATGACGAGGGCAAGATTCTCGGCCGCAGGCACACCGGAACCACCGCGAAGGAGCAGCGGATGATCGCCCGGGCGATTCGGCGCGCGAGAGAGATGGCGCTTCTGCCGTTCGTGGCTCTCGACAACAGCAGCGGCGGCGGTCGCGGCCGCTCGCGAGGTCCCTACGACCCGGGTCACGACCGCAGCCACGGCGACTAAAGCACCGAGAGCGATGCGACTTCTCGGCGGGCTGGTCCTACTCCTGCCGGTCTTTTGTCTTCACGCCTGCTCCGGTTCTCGAGCTTACATGCCACTCGACGAGGGGCGCTCGTGGAGGTACGCGGTCGTGGACGCGTATGGGCCTCGGATGGCGCTGCTCAAGGTTGTGCGCGAAGCGCGCGTGGGCGACCGGATGGGTGTTCTGCTTGCCGGCGACGACGGAACCTCCCGCCTCGCTTGGGAAGGAAACACTCTAATCGGCTCGGAGTTCGTGGGCTGCGCATTCGACCCGCCGATTCCCCTGCTGGAGGCAGGGGCTGAGAGCGCGAGTTGGGAGTGGCGCGGTGCCGTTCGCCGAAGCGGCACGGTCTCATCCGCCCACGTTCGAGCCTCCCAACAGCCTTCCACGACCGAAGACCTGGGCCGGGAGGTTCCTTCGTTACGGGTAACCCTGAGCCTGAGCGTCGGCGGGAGAAGCGAAACGGTAGAGACGCATTACGTTCGAGGCGTTGGCATCCAGCGCCAGGAAGTGCGGCGAGACGGGCGCCAGGTCTTGCTGGTAACGCTGGCTACCGGCAGGTAGCGCCTACTCCCACTCGTCCTCTTCTTCCTCGTCGAGGTGGCGCAGAACCTCTTCGCGCTCCTCGATTTCTCGCAACTCGTTCAGGTCGTATGGGTCGCTCTTGAGGGCGCTGAACCCGCTGATGATGAGGTACAGCGTTCCGATGGCGAACACGACGCCGATAAGCGGTATGCGCGTGAAGATGGCGGTGAGCAGCAGACAAACAGCCGCACCGGCGAAATAGAGATAGGCTCCAGAGCGATAGAGTCGAAGCATTCGCGGCGTACGGTCAGTATACCCTCAGTCCTCGCCCGGCGGGGTGAGATTTTCGAGTAATCGGCGCAGGTGCTTGGCGTTCGCCATCAGCCACGCCGCCCGCCGGTCGCTGCCGAGGGCGAACTCCGAGGCGAAGTCCACCATGGCGAACACCTCGAGCAATTCGTTCACCCGCCGGTGGAAGGTGTCGGTTCGTTCGTCCTCGCCGGGTGGGGGAGCGATTTCGCTGCAGTGCCGGAGCGCGGCGACCGTCGGGTCCAGCTCGCGTCGCTTGCGCTCACGCACTACGCGCGCAACCATGGTCACGGCGTCAAGGTCCGCCACATAGAGGTCTCGCCGCTTGCCCGGGGGGCGGTATCGTCGGACGACCCCCCAGTCCATCAACTGCCGAAGGTTCGTGGAAGCGCTCCCTCGGCTAATCTTGAGGCGCTCGATAATGTTGTCCATGGTCATCGACTCGCCCGTGATGAACAGCAGCGCGTGGATGTGCGCCATGGTGCGGTTGATGCCCCAACTGGTGCTCATCCGCCCCCACTCCTCGATGAACACCTCGCGCGCTACATCGAGCGCCTCTTCGGTGGGGTCGGTCGGCTTTCGCATCGGCATGCGCCGCCATTATGGGCGTCCGCGATGCAGTAAACTCGCGGGCGTGGAGAGAAAACCCATCCGCACGGAATCGGCGCCCGCGCCGATCGGGCCATACAACCAGGCGATCGAGGTTTCGGGCATTCGGATGCTGTTCATCAGCGGGCAAATCGGCATGGGCGCAGACGGCGCCATGGCGGGCGACACCGTCGAGGCGCAAGTCCGACAGGTGTGCGCCAACCTGCTCGCCGTGCTTGAAGCGGCGGGTATGACGGTGCGCAACTTGGCGCGCACAACCATCTACCTCAAAGATCTGAACGACTTCGACGCCGTCAATCGAGTGTACGGCGAGATGGTCGGCGACGAGCCGCCCGCGCGCTCGACGATTCAGGTGTCCCGGTTGCCCAAAGACGCGCTCGTGGAGATTGACGCCATCGCGGTCGGCTGACCGGAAAGAGTGCGCAGCAATTCAAAGAGCGCGGTGGTCGCCCGCTCGCCCTCGCCTGCATTCTCCAACGCAGCCAGCAGTTGGTGAACCAGCGCCGTTCCGGGAAGGGACGCCTTGACCTCCCGTGCTGCCTCAAGCGCATAGGCGAGATCCTTCTGCTGATTGGCGACGCTGAAGCCGGGCGTGTGGTCGCCTGCGATCGCTTTGGGTCCATAGTTCTGCAGCGACCAACTGCCGCCTGCGCCCGAGCCAATAAGTTCGATGCACGCTTGCAGGTCAAGCCCTGCCTTCTCCGCGAAGGAGAGGCACTCCGCCATCGAAAGCAGAGTAAGGCACACGGCGACTTGGTTCGCCATCTTCATCATCTGCCCGGAGCCTGCGCCTCCCACCAGGCGCGCGGTTCGTGTGTAGGCTTCGAGGTACAGAAGCGCTCGGTCGAAGTCCTCCTCCCGTCCACCGCAGAAGGCGGTAAGCGTGCCGTTCTGCGCGCCGATGGAGCCGCCGGTCACGGGCGCGTCGAGCAGATGAAGCCCCCTTTCCTCCAGGCTGGACGCAAGTTCGCGAGCCGCTTGCGGCGCGATGGTTGAGTGGTCTACGAACAGCGTGTCTTTCTGCGCGGTCAGCGCGATGCGCTCGACAAGTTCCACAACGTCCTCGGTGCGCGAGGCGCAGACGAAGATGACCCTCGCTGCGTGCGCCAAGTCCTCGAGGCGTTCAGCAATCTCCGCCCTGCCGCGAAGCGGTTCAGCCTTCGCCGGAGTGCGATTCCAAACAGTCAGCCGGTACCCCTTGTCTGCGAGGTGCCCCGCCATCGCCGCACCCATCACGCCAAGCCCGACAAATCCGATAGGCTCGCCCTTTATGGCGCTCATAGGTTCACGCAGTTGGGCGCTTCACCCGTGCTGGCGAACTCGACGCAGATCCTAACCGTCTCGAGGGCAACCGCGTTCTGCGCTTCGTCGGTGCTTGCGCCAATGTGGTGAGTGCAGTACACGTTCGCGTGATCCTTGAGCGGGCCCGCGTACTCTCCCTCAGGAGCCGCCGGCTCGCCATCGAAGACGTCAAGCCCTGCGCGAATGCCTTTCGTGGAGACCGCCTCGAGCAGCGCGTCCTGGTCAACGATCTCCGCCCTGCTTGTGTTGACGAAGAACGCGCCCTCTCGCATCGCATCGAAGAACTGCTTCCCGATCATCCCTCGGGTCTTGTCGTTGAGCGACGTTGTAACGGCGACGATGTCAGACTGTTGCGCGAGGTCGAGCGGGTCGCTTGCCTTGCTGACCCCGAGGTCGCGCGCCTGCTGTTCGGTCATGTGGTTGCTGAGGACGACTACCGCCATCTCGAACGCCTTTGCCCGGTCCACCACCAGGCGTCCGATGTGCCCCAGTCCGATGACGCCGAGCGTGCGCCCTTTGATACCCCTCGCTTGGCTGAACTCCTTCTTGTTCCACTTGCCCTGCCGGAGGGCGAACACGTTGTCTGGGATGCGGCGATCCAGGCTGAGGATGAGCCCGAACGTCAACTCGGCGACCGCGGCGGCGTTCTTGCCGGGGCAATTGGAGACGCGGATGCCCTTCTCGCGCGCGGCGTCAACGTCAATCGTGTTGTAGCCTGCGCCCGCGCGAACGATGAGGCGGAGCGAGTCGTTCATCATCTCCGCCGTAACCACTGTGGAGCGCACGATGAGCGCATCCGGCTTCTGCTCGGCTATGGCTTCGCGCAGGGCGTCTTCCTTGAGCGGCGGGTCGTAAACGACCTCGAAACCCGCGTCATTCAGCCCTTGCAGGCCGACCTCTTCGAACTTGTCGGCGACGAGAACCTTCATCGCGCCGATTATGGCGCGGCGCGGGTGCTATGTTCCGGCAAGACGGAGGGCGAATATTCAAGACAAGAATCCCCGCATCGTCGAGCTCAGGCGACGCCAATTGCCCGGCGAGTCTGCTATCCTTCGCCCCGTGGTCGCCCTCCTCTGCGCACTGCTCCTCGCGCCGCCCGTCCAATTCGGCTTCGCCGAGACGCGCCTTGAGGTCGAGCGCCCCTTCCCTCTCGGCGGATACACCGAACGGCGCGACCGGATGGCGGACCCTGGCGGCGACCCTCTGTGGGTTCGCGCGCTGACGCTCTCGCAGGGCGAAACGAAAGTAACCCTCGTCTCCGCTGAGCTGCTCACGATCCCCGGCTCGCTGGTCGAAGAGGTTCGCCGCAGGCTAGGCGACGGCCGCACGATGTTGGTCGCCGCCACCCATACCCACTCCGCGCCCGACAGCCAGATGTTCAACCGGCGAATGACGTTCAAAATTCCCGGCATCGCGCTCTTTGAAGAGCGGCGACTGCATGAGGCCGCCGCGCGGATTGTGGATGCCATCCGACGGTCGGAGCCGCGAGAGACGCTGGTAAGCGCAGAGGTGCGAACGGGGTCGGCGCGTGCCAACCGCTCGCGGGTAGAGGGTGGGCGGCCGCTGGAGCGAGTCACGAGCGTGCGCCTCGCGGGCGAGCGAACCTCGGTGACGCTGCTCCACTACGCCGCCCATCCAACCCTCCTCTCGGAGCACTGGAACGTTACCCACGGCGACTGGCCCGGGGCCTGGGCAGGTCAGCGGCGACGGCGCATGGTCTTCAACGGCGCGATGGGAGATCTGTCGCCGGTCGCCGATTCGCCGCGAGAGATGGCGGCAAGCCTCGATGCCGCCATCGAGTTTGTCGAGCCGCTCACCGTCCGTAGCCCGCAGTTAGGCGTTGCGAGGGCGAGCGTGCTCCCCGGAGTGCCGCGCCCCCACCCGAACTTTGCGGCAAGAAACTCGCTGCCCGAGCCACTCGCGGAGATGCTCGTTCCGCGCTTCGCTCCCCCGAGCGGTGAGGTAACCGTCGTGCGATTGGGCGGCGTGGCGTGGGTCGGCGTACCGTGTGAACTCGCGTCTGTCCCAGGTTTGCGCATCATGGATGCGGCGAGGCGCCAGGGCATTGAAACGGCACTGGTTGTGAGTTTCGCGAACGACTGGATGGGCTACGTGGTGACGCCGGAGCAGTACCACGCAGGTGAGTATGAGGCGACCCTCTCGCTGTATGGGCCCGGGATGGCGGAGCGCGTCGTCTCGGCTGCGGTGCAGGCTCTAAGGTCGCTTCCAGGCGCGCCCCAAAAACACGAAGTTGATCACCAATTGATGCGAAACGCGATGCGATAGACCGCGCGCTTCAGGCTTGCCTCGGCAGCGGCAGCCGCGGCATGCGCGCCACCCGTCGCGTCGGCGTCCTCGAAGCGGATGATCGTCCTGCCCCGCGCGAGGATGCGGTCGCCACTCGCCGACAGCTCGAACACCTGGGGTACAGAATCGAAGAACTTGTTCAGCGGCTCGATGACCTTCTTTGCGCGCTCTTCTGCGTCTTCGCCCCCGAGGCGAAACAGTTCGTCATTCCCGAGCGTCACGATTACACCGCTCTCGACGGCTTTGTACGCGACGCGAAAGTCGGTCGTTACCTTGCTTCGCTCCACGGGGACGCCTTCCTTCTTCAGCAATGCCTTCAATCGCTCGGCGCGCACGCGGCTTGGCGGGTGCGTGCGCATGATGCCCCAGTCGAATCGCGGGCTGTTCTTCTCGCGGAAAGCAAGTCGTTCCATGAACGTGAGCAACCCCACGGGATTGTATTTCGACCGCAGCATGTAATACACGGCGGCTTGGTCTGCATCCGTCTCCGCCTCTTGGCTCCAGCCGCTTGTCAAAGCAGTCAGCAGCAGGTCTTGTCCGATGAGCGCGAGGTTCGCGTCGCGCACTGAACCTGCGAGCAGCGCGGCGATGACGACCGGCAGAGTGAAGATTTGCGTGCGCTCCTGTTGGCGGCTCATCGTAACGAGGTGTCGGTTCGCCGCGTGCGCGATTTCGTGCGCTAATACCCCCGCCAACTCGTCATCCGACTGCACAAAGTCGAGCAGTCCGCTGTTGATGTAGATGAACCCTCCTGGGATGGAGAAGGCGTTGACGTCCTCATCCTGCACCACCTTGAACGTGTACTCGAACACGTTGTGTCGCTTATCGCCGTATGTGGCGACGACGTGGTGCTCGCGGCTGATGGCCGCCAGTTCCTGTCCGATGCGGTTGACGCGCTCAAGCAGCGACGCGTCCTCTGAGAGAGTAAGCTGCTTCTCAATCTCCGCCATGTACTTCCGGCCGAGTTCGACATCCCGCTTCAACTCCTCCTGATGGCGCTTGTCGGGCTCGTTCTGAGCAAGGCAGGGCAACGCCGCGCCGATTAGTGCGAGAGCGGCGACTGGGGCAAGGCGAAGGAGGTATGGCACTCGTGTCATCAGACGTTCGGCTTGAGTCGGTGGGTTCAGCCTCATCAGGGTTCTACGCGAATCTCGCCCCGTTCGTTCTCACGGCCGAGCAAGGTTAGCCGAACCGGGATGAACTGCCGGACGACCCAAACCACCGTCGCCAGCGTCGCCGTGACGCGGCTGGTCGTGAAGGAAGCGTGCTCTCGGCAAAGCGCCGCCGGCAAGACCAACTGGTCGGCGAGGTGGGCGTCCACTCCGCAGCCGCTGTTCAAGAACTCGATGAACCCGGCATACGCCTCATCAACGACCTCCTCCATCGGCTTGCCCCGCTGGCCGAGCGACTGACCGCCGCCGAATCCGCGCTCCATCCGAGCCGTAACCGTTACCGCCGCACCCGGCGCGCCTGACTGCGGCCGGAGGACGCGGACGCCGAGTTCGAGGCCGTCTCGTCGAGCGAGTGCTTCCAGCCGCTCGACGCCGCGCGAGCGAACGTGCTCGGGCAACTCGCTGGTTACGACGATCGCCTTCGCGTCCAGCAGTTCGCCGGGCGCTGAGAAGTCGAACCCGCACAGTGCGCTCGGCTCGACCTCCATCTCCATCTCTCCCGCGCCCCCGCTCGTGTATCCCGCATAGGTGAGGGAGGACCACGCGCCGACGCCTACCTCCGCGAGCGCGGGAAGCGTTACTATCTCGAGATACTCGTACGTAGGCGTGTACGGAACGTGCGTGCCGCCACGGAGTCGGAACCCGCTGAGCCGCCCGGCTTGCGAAAGCGGAACGACGAGCGTTTGCGCGATCAGCGTCGCGCTGCCGCTCGGCGAGACGCGCGCCACCTTACCGATGTCGAGGTTGCCCCGATACGGTCGCAGCGCCGCTCGCGGCTGGAAGAGGATCTCCGAGTCGCCCAACTCCCCCCTTGATACCGCGCCCGTGCAGTGCGAAAAGATGCGCAGCAGCGCGATGTCCACAGGGTTTACGCCTGGGCGCTGAAGCCCGCCGCGAACGTTGGCGATTCGGACCGCCTGGCCCGTCAGCGCCGACAGCGCGAGCGCCGTGCGAACGATGGAGCCTCCGCCTTCGCCGTGCGCTCCATCAATCTCAAGGAACTCTACTGACAACCTCGCTTTCCTCTTCCTGGGGCAGTTGCTCGACGATGACCCTTCGCACCCGGCGGCCGTCTGTATCCTCAACGACCAAGCGCCAGCCCTCCCATACCACCGATTCTCCTTGTTGCGGCTGCCTGCCAAACAGTCCGAACACGAAACCGCCGACCGTGTCGTACTCCTCGCTGTGGATCGAAAGCCCGATCTCGCCGTTCAGGTCGTCGAGGTTCATCCTTCCGTCCACCGAGAACCGACCGTCCGGAAGTTGGAAGACCTCCGGTTCCTCTTCGTCGTATTCATCTACGATTTCGCCGACGATCTCCTCGACCAAGTCCTCAATGGTAACAACGCCGGCGGTGCCGCCGAACTCATCTTGAACGACCGCCATCTGGGTCTTCCCGCTGCGGAACTCGGCGAGCAGTTGCTGCAGGCTCTTGCTCTCCGGTATGAAGAGCGCGGGGCGCATGAGGTCGGAAAGTCGCGCACCGTTGCCGTTCGCCAAAGCCGCGAGGATGTCCTTGGCGTGAACGATGCCGACGATGTTGTCAACTGTTTCGTGATAGACCGGGATGCGCGTGTGCCCGCTGCTTCGGATGACCTCGGCTACCTCTCCAATCGAGGCGTTCACCTCGACGGCGTGTACGTCGGTCCTCGGCGTCATGACTTCGCGTGCCACCGTCTCGCCGAACTCGATGATCGAGTGAATCATCTCTCGCTCGTCTTCGACGAAGCCGCTTGCCGGGTTGATGCTCTCAACCATCTCTCGCAAGTCATCCTCTGTCAGCACCGGCGCGGAAAACAGAGGCTCCGTTTTCAGGCGCCCCGCGAAGAAGCCGCCAACCCCCTCGGCGAGCACCACGAACGGATAAGCGATCCCACGGGCCAACAACAGGAACAAACGAAGCCGAAGCGCCCACGCCTCGGCATGCATTCGCCCGTGCCCGCGAAGGGGCAGCTCGAACACGGCAACGTTCACCACAGCGAGCAGAAGCACGACCGCGACGACGACCAGCGCAACGCCGAAGCCGTTCCCCTCCGGCAGGATGGATGCGCTGAACGCGACGGCGCTGAACGCCGCGGCGCAGAAAATGCCGGCACGCAAGAGGTGCGAGAGCACGTGGCACGTCGCTTGGTGACGCTGCGACGCGTCGGCAAGAGCCTGCAGCACCGGAGCGCGCGGGTCTTTCTCTTCTGCGAGCACTCGAATTCGAGAGCGCTTCAGCCCAGAAAGGGCGCCCTCGGCGAGGTGCACGAGCCCGTTGACCAGAAGCAGAAAGAGCACGACTCCGAGCGCGACCCAGCCTTCGTCGAGCGTCATGCTCAGCGTAACCGCACTCAGCGCCCCCGTGTCTCCCATCATCGCCCCGTCACCCCGAAGAGGAAGACCGCAAGCAAGATACCGAGCGTGGCACCGAAGCACAACTCGAACAATGAGTGAACCTTCGTCTCGTACCGGCTTTGCGCGATCATCGCCGCGAGGAAGACGCCGATGCCCGACACGACGAGGTTGCCTGACAAGAACACGATCGCCCCCGCGAGGAAGAAACCGAACGCCGCATGACCGCTGACCAAACCGCCTCGCAGCACTTGTCCGCGCTTGCCCAAGCCCTTCCCGACAACCACGAGTATGAACAGAACCAGCGCGCCGAGAACCATCTTCGGAACGATGTGCTGGTCAACATCGGGCGATGAGAGTTGCAACTTGATGTCCTGCCAGCGCCCCTCCCCGAGCAGCAGGAGCAGCGCGGCGGTCATCGCAGTTACCGACGTGATGAGAACGCCGCCGGCAGCCATGTCCTTCGCCAGCTTTGCAAGCGGATGGTACTTCGGCTGCACCATGTCCACAACCGCCTCGATCGCCGAGTTGAACATCTCTGCGACGAGGACAAAACTGATCATGAACAGCAGAACCAGCAGGTCGCGAACGCGAAGGTTGAAGTACACGCCCATTAGCAGCACCAGAACCACCACGTACAGATGTACGCGCATATGGCGCTGAGTTCGAAAGGCATACACAACGCCGTTCACGGCGATGACGAACGGGCGGAAGAGGTCGTGTGCCATTAGTGGAATAGCGACTCCCAACTTGGTGACGGTCGAAGGCCCGCCGCACGGACTGCGTCGAGCGTTCGGCGCATCATCGCGTCGTACTTCTTCTGCGTCTCGTGCGAATAGCCCAACAGGTGCAGCCCCCCATGCACAGCGAGGCAGGCGCACTCCGTCTCGACGGAAGTGCCGTGCGCCTTCGCTTGCTCCTCTGCAATCGGCAGGCAGATGACGATGTCCCCCAGGTGCTCCCGCTCCTCCTGCTCGGGCCCTTCGCCCGCGGGAAAGGAAAGCACGTCGGTCGCGCGGCTTTCACCTCGGAACAGGCGGTTGAGGCGGCGAACCTCCGCCCGGTCCGCGAACACGACCGTTATGTGTGACGGAGGGTGGTCTTCTGCCTCAAGCATCGCTTCCAAAGCCATGCGGATTCGCCGCGCTCGCGGCCTCCGCGTCGTCCTGTTCATCGTTTGGATTCTGTGCTTCGACAAGTACGCTCTCACCTTGCTCCGTCGGATAAGGCAGGCGCTCGTGGCTCAGCGCGCCCAGCGTTGTAACGAAAGAGTCCACGATCGTCTGCAGGTCCCGGAAGTGCAGCTCTGAGT
>JBBIIO010000018.1:0-45127 GCA_037446435.1 Armatimonadota bacterium | reverse complement strand
CCTCGCCGCCCGGCGCGGAGTGTATCAGATTGTCGTCTTGTTGCGCGCCCCGCTTCCCGCCGAGGGAGAGCGGCTCGCCTCGCGTCTTTCTCGCATTGAGACAGCGGGGGTGCCGTTCTCGGTCGCCGTCGTCTCGCGGGACGAGGTATCGCGCCTCCGTTCGCTGGTCTCGGAGCACGCAGCCCCTCCGGTACTGTATTCGATGGGCGACCCAGACCCGCTGGGCGAGGCGTTTCCAGGCGCCCGCGTTGCGCTGCTGGTGAACCAGTCGGGAAGGGTGGTCCGTGTCTGGAGCGAGTTCAGCGCCGAGGCGCTTCCGGATGGCCTCGCAGCCTGGTTTGCATCCGATGGCTTGAGGCCCGGCGAGGAAGCACCCGTCGCTCTGCTGCCGAGCGCCATGCCGAGGGATAAGCCGCTGCTCGTTCTCTTTCTGTCTACGCGTAGCGGCGTTGTGGATCTGTACGCTGATCGGATTGGGTCGTTGGCGCAGGCAGCCGAGGCGCGTGGCGTCGGAACGGTCGGTATCTTTAGTGAGGCGGGCGAGACGGACGAGTTCATCCGGGAGTACGCCGCTCGCGCGCGGTTCTCCTTCCCCTGCCTCCGGGACGAGGGTGGCGTTCTGGCTGACCTGTTCCGAGCGCGCGTCGCGCCAACGGCGTTTCTGCTCAGCGCCCAGGGCAATGTCGTCTTTGCCGGCGCGATCGACAGCAGCACTTACGGTGACGAGGAAACGCGGCCCTATCTTCGTAGCGCGATCGAGGCGTTGGCGGTCGGGGTCGCTCCTTCGGTGGCGTACGCGCGCCCGTTCGGCACTCGATTGGTTCTGTATCGCGACGCGAGCAACTGAGCCGCGGGCGCTTACTCCTCCTCGTCTTGCTTGCGCGGGTGCGACGTCGGGCGGAGGGTGGGGAAGAGGATGACGTCGCGGATGCTGTCTGCGCCCGTCAGAAGCATCACGAGCCGGTCCATTCCGATGCCAAGCCCGCCGGTTGGCGGCATACCCACCTCAAGCGCATAGAGGAAGTCATCGTCGAGCGGGTTCGCTTCGAGGTTGCCCTGAGCGAGCAGTGCGGCTTGGTGTTCCATGCGCTCGCGCTGGTCGAGGGGGTCGTTCAGTTCGCTGAATGCGTTGCACACCTCGCGTCCGCGGATGTAGCCTTCGAAGCGGCGCGCCAGTCCCGGCCGCGTCGGGTGCTTCTTCGCCAGGGGCGAGGTCTCGATGGGGTAGTTCTCTACGAACGTCGGCTCCTGGAGTTCCGGCTCGACGAAGCGCTCGAGCAGTTTCTCGATGACGCCGCCCACGTCGTCCTCCCCTTCGGGGTCGAGGCCGACGCGCTTCATCGCGGCTCTCGCGGATTCGAGCGTCTCGAATTCGTTCGGCTTCACCTCGGCGTGCTGTTCGATGGCGTCGAGGAGGTCAACCCGGTTCCACGGCTTGGTGAAGTCGAGCGTCACGCCGTCCACCGTGAGCGTCTCGGCGCCGAACACCTCGTTGGCGATGCTGCGGCAGAGGTCTTCGACTAGCGCCTGAATGTCCTCCATGTTAGCGTACGCTTGATACAACTCGAGGAGTGTGAACTCCGGGTTGTGTCGCGTGCTGATGCCCTCGTTGCGGAACACGCGACCGATTTCGTACACCTTGTCGAAGCCGCCGACGATGAGCCTCTTGAGGTGGAGTTCGAGGGAGATGCGAAGTTTCAGCTCGAGCTCAAGCGCGTTGTGGAAGGTGTGGAACGGCCTTGCGGCTGCGCCACCCGCCTCGGTTTGCAGAACCGGCGTCTCGACTTCGATGAACCCTCGGGCGTCGAGGAAGTGCCGCGTTGCGGAGAGAATCGCCGAGCGCTTCAGGAACACATCCCGGCTCTCGGCGTTGGCGAGGAGGTCGAGGTAGCGTCTGCGGTATCGCTCCTCAACGTCGGAGAGGCCGTACCACCGCTCGCCTTCCTTCTCCTTGCCGATGGGCAGGATGTGGAGGCACTTGGCGAGCACCTGAAGGTCGCGCACATGGATGGACACCTCGCCCGTCTTCGTTTTGAACACGAAGCCGTGCACGCCGACGATGTCGCCGATATCCGTCTCGCGAAACACCTCCCAAAGGGCGTCGCCGGCATCGTCCCTTCGTACGTACACTTGAATCCGTTCGCTGGAGCGCCAGAGGTCGGCAAACGCCGCTTTGCCCATCACGCGAATTGCGGTGATACGCCCAGCGAACGAGACGTCTTTGTTCTCGAGTTCCTCGAAGCGCGCGACGATTTCACTGGGGGAGTGGGTGCTTTGCCAGGCTTCGACGACATACGGGTCGTGCCCTGCGTCACGGAGCGCTTGGAGTTTCCCGAGGCGGACGCTCCGAATGGAATCGTCGTGGCTCATTTCGCTTTCTTCTTCTTGATTCCTCGGCTGACCTTCAGGACCTCGTAACTGGTGGTGCCACCCGGAGCCTCTACGCGCACCACGTCCCCCTTCTTCGCGCCGAGCAGCGCGCCGCCCAGCGGAGACGCAGAGGAGATCTTGTCGTTGTCCGGGTCCGCTTCGACGCTGCTGACGAGGAGAAGCGTGAATTCCGCCTTGGTTCTCTTGTTCCGCACTGAGACGAGGGAGCCGATGCCCGCCGTGCGAAGGGGAACGTCGTCGGGCGAGAGCACCTCGGCTGCTGCCAGGATCGCCTTCAGTTCGATGATTCTGCCCTCGACGATACCCTGCTCCCTCTTCGCGTCCTCGAGCTCGGTGTTGTCGTCGGCGAATTCGCCGTGTTCTTTGCTCTCACGGATGCGGTCTGCGATCTCTTGGCGACGAGTTGTGCTGAGGAAGTTCAACTCCTTCTGGAGCTGTTCATAGCCCTCCGGCGTCAGCCAGATAGTTTCTTCGGTTGGTTCGTGGCTGGACATTGGTACGCTCGATAAAGGTGGATTACGCCAGGGCGCGCCCCGAGGTTTCGAGCCGCGCATTATAACCGACTTGCCCTGCCCCAGGCTGAGGAAGCCGCCGACCCTCGCCGATACTTCCAAGTGAGCCGTACTGCGCCTCGCGGCGGCTCGGGCGGCATGAGGCCGCCCAGCGTGCCAGGGAAAGGCAAAGGAGAAGAACGATGGAGATACTGAAGGCGCTGTTTGGCGACCGGGCCGACCTGTACGAGCAGGCTCTCGGTCTGGCAGCTCGAAGACAGCAGGCGCTCACGGCGAACCTGGCGAACGTGAACACGCCTGGCTATCAGCGGCGGGACGTGGACTTCCGCGTTGCCCTCGAGGACGCAGAATCTGCTCCTCGGCGCGCTCGCGTCGCCGAGGCGAGCCGCGTCGCCAGCGCGTCGTCTCTTCGCCGAACGAGCCCGCGCCACATGGACCTTGGCGCCGTGCCTCGAGCCGCACTCAAAGCGTCCGGAGCGAACGCAGTCGAGACGGAAGGCGGGGACGTCAACATGGAGCAAGAAGTTACGGCGCTTGCAGAGACGCAACTGCAGCATGACGCGGTGGCCATGATGGCGCGAAGATATTTCCAAGGACTGAAATCCGTGATACGGGAGGGTAGATAGTGAGCCTACTTGGAGCGTTCCGCGTTAGCGCAAGCGGCATGCACGCCGAGCGCTACCGAATGGATGTCATTTCGGTCAACCTTGCGAACGCAAGCACCATGCGGATGGGCGACACCCCGCCGTATCGGCGGAAGGAAGTCGCGCTCGAGCCTGGTCCCGACGGCACCGTTCGCGTACGTGGCACGGTGGACGACGCATCGCCGTTTCGCGAGCAGTACGAGCCAGGCAATCCATACGCTGTGGACGGCGTCGTTCAATACAGCAACGTTGATCCCATTGACGAGATGGTGAGCATGATCTCGGCGGCGAGGGCGTATGAAGCAAACGTCGCGGCGTTCAACATGACGCGCGCCATGCTACGCAGCACGCTCGAAATCGGCGCCGTCTAACAAGCAGAACCATGCGCATCGAATCCATCAACCCGCTTCAGCCGGCAACCAAGCCTGAGGTGACTCGGAGCACCGACAACGGCGATGACTTCGGCCGGATGCTGACGGACGCCCTGAAGGAAGTGAACGAGGCCCAAGTTGAAGCGGGCCAGGTTCAGAAAGACTTCATGGCGGGTCGCAACGTCGAACTCCACGAATTGGTGTTCGCGATGGAGCGGGCTTCCGTTTCGCTCGAACTGACGATGCAGGTGAGGAACAAACTCCTCGAAGCCTACAAGCAGATCGAGCAGATGCAAATCTGACATCGCGACACAGAAGGAGCAACGCGCTGAGACCCGATAGCGTCGCCGGAAGCGACCATGGGTGGGACATTGCTCAAACTGAGAACTTGGTGGGAAACCGCCGACCGCACGACCAAGACGGTCACGCTGATCGGCGGCGGTCTCCTTGCTGCCCTCCTCTTCGGCATCTTCTATCTCTCCAGCAAGCCGAGCATGGACATGCTGTTCCCTCGGCTCGAACCCTCTGAGCAGGGCCGGGTCATCCAAAAGCTGCAAGAGAGAAAGATTCCGTATGAACAGCGCACCGACGGCTCAATCTACGTTGCGAGCAATCGCCTCGCGGAGACGCGGGCGATGCTCGCGATGGAAGGCATTCCGTCTGCCGCATCCGCAGGAATGATGTGGCTGAACGACCTCAGTTTCACCGATCCACAGTCGCTGCAAGACGAGAAGATTCGCCTCGCGTTGGAAGCATCCATGCGCGAGACAATCGAATACATGGAGCCGGTCATTTCCGCGCAGGTGCACATCGCCCCGGGCGAAAACTCGCCGTTCGTCGGTGAGCGATCCGAGCCGAGCGCGAGCGTGATGCTGCAACTAAGGCCTGCCGCAGATCGCACCGCCGTCGCTGAGGCAGTCGTGGCGACCCTGACTGGAGGCGTTCGGAACCTCGCCGCACGGAGCATCCAGGTAACCGACACCAAGGGCGAAGTGTTATGGGATGGCATCGGCGAGCAGGGCGTTACCGCCATCGCCTCTCGAAAGCGGCAAGCGGAATTGGCTCAAGCCGAGCGATACCGGCGAGACCTTGAGCAGATGATCGCCCGCGTCGCCGGTCCCGGCAAGGCGGTCGTTAGCGTCGAGGTCGAGATGAACTTCGACCGCCAAGACGTCTCCCGCGCGTCGGAGAAGGGCCTTCCGCAGCCGATCTCGGAGTCCGCCGTTCGCGAGTTGATGGGCAACAACGCCATTTCCGCCGTGTCCGCAGGCGCGGAAGGCGGCGGAACCACGACCGGGCCACAGCCCGGCGCCGCAGGCGCAGGACGAGAGTACGGTAGCGCGCAAGAGACGAGGAACTACGGCGTCGAGGTGACCCAGAGCGAGACGAGCGTCGCGCCCGGCAAGGTGGTCGCCGCGCGGGTGAGCATCACGCTCGACGAAGCCGCAGCGACCGCGCGCCAAGCCATCGAAGAGCACGCCCGAACACTCATCGGTGCAACCGGTCAGGACGAGAACTTCCAGGTCGCCGTTGCGACAGCCGCGTTCGACACGACAACCGTCGACGAGGCGAGCAAGGCGATGGCGGCTGCAAAGTCGCAGGCGATGATGCAGCAGATCATCTCTCTCATCCCTGTGCTTGCGTTGGTGGTCGTCGGTTTCCTTGTCATCAAGGCTGTGGGCAAGGCGGCGAGGTCCAACGCGGACGTTCTGCTCACCGCCGCCGCCGTCGGTGGGGGCCGGGGTGCTATGGTCGCCTCTCAGCCGCAAGCCCTCGCTCCCGCGCCGGAATCCGCAACCGCACACGCCGCCCCAGCGCAACCTGCTCAACCGAGGGGCGAACCCCAACTCTCAGAAGCAGCGAAGAAGCGCGCCGAGGACATCCGCCGCTCAATGGCGCAGGAAGTGGAGGCGATTCCAGAGAAGTTCGACCGCAACCTCGCACAGATCTTGCTCTTGGCGGATGAGCGGCCGGAATCGGTGGCGCTGCTCGTGAAGAGTTGGCTGCTGGAGGAGGTGAACTAACATGAGAAGCCAAGCAGCCCTGCTCAACAACCGCCGCAAGGCAGCCATCATGCTCATGGTGCTCGGGCCGGAGCTTAGCGGGAAGGTGCTCCGGTTCCTCGACGACGACCATGTGGAGCACCTGACGCTCGAAGTAGCGCGCCTCGACCGCGTAACTCCGGACATGCGCAACCGCGTCATCGAAGAGTTCCACGAGATGGCTCTGACGCAAGACTACATAGCCGAGGGCGGCGTCGAGCACGCGCGCATGCTCTTGGAGAGCGCCTTCGATGACGAGAAGGCGGGCGCGCTCATCCAGCGTGTAAGCCAGACTCTGGAACGCACTCCGTTCGAATTCCTCCGCCGAGCCGACCCATCACAACTTATCACCATCATCCAAGATGAGCACCCACAGACCATCGCGCTCATCCTCGCGTACCTCCCGATTCAACTTGCAGCGCAACTGCTCGGCAAGTTGCCGACCGAGATCCGCGTCGAGGTCGCAGAGCGCATCGCGCTCATGGATCGCACGCCGCCGGACGTCATTCGGCGCGTCGAAGAAATCCTCGAGCGCAAGGTGAGCGGGTTCGCGCAGGCCGACTTCGCCACCGTCGGAGGCGTCAAGTCGCTCGTTGACCTATTGAACCACGTGGACCGCCAAACCGAGCGCAAGATCATCGAGTCGCTCCAGGAGACAAACCCCGACCTCGCAACCGAGGTGATGAACATGCTCTTCGTCTTCGAGGACATCGTTACCCTCGACGATCGAGCTGTGCAGCAGATCCTGCGCGAGGTGGAGATGAAGGAACTCGCCACTGCCCTCAAGGGCACAGGCGAGGAGGTCCAGCGAAAGATTTTCAGCAACATGAGCGAGCGCGCCGCCACCATGCTCCAAGAGGACATGGAGTTCATGGGGCCGGTCAAGATGTCCGTCGTCGAGGAAGCACAGCAGCGCATCGTCGCCGTCATTCGCCGACTCGAAGAGCAGGGAGACATCAACGTCGGACGCGGGGAGGACGAGGTTGTCGTCTAAGCGCGTCTACAAGCAAGGCGAAGACGCCCACGCCTTCAGCCTCGAAGAGTTCCTGAAGCAGCGCGGCGGGGATGGCCGCCCGGCGGCCGGCGCCGGAGCGCTAGGCGGGCAAGCGATGCACGGCGGCGGATACGCCGAGGGATACGAAGCCGGCTTTCGGCAAGGCCTTCAAACCGTCTTGACCAACGAACAAGCGCGCATCGCGGCGTTCGATTCCGAACTGCGAGCGCTCGTTCAGCGCATCGAGCAGGCGCTCGAACTCTGGTTCCAAAAGGGGGAGGACGGACTCGCGCGCCTTGCCCGCGAGGTCGCGAAGAAGGTCATCACCAGCGAGATTGAAGCCCGGCCCGAACTCATCACGCCCATCGTCAGAGAGGCGCTCGGTTACGCCAAGGACGCCACCAGCGTCCGCATCCGCGTGAACCCATTCGACCTTCCCACGCTGGAGGAGAAGAAGAACGAACTGCTCGCGGCGTGCGCGGGCATCCAAGGCATTGAGATTGTCGGAGACGATGCCCTGTCGCGAGGCTCGACGATGATCGAAACCGACGGCGGCGTGATTGACGCAACCGTGGAGACGAAACTCGACCACATCTTCCGAGAGGAGGCAGCGTGATGCGAGTTCCCACGCCGACCTTCCAAGAGTCAATCAAGAGCCTCGCGCAACTTGAGCCGATTCAGAGCTACGGCAAGGTGAGGGAGGTTGTCGGTCTTGTGATACGTTCCGCAGGGCCGCCCGCTCGACTGGGAGACCTGTGCCAAATCTACGACGGCACCAACCACACCCAACAAGCGCCTCTGCTCGCGGAGGTCGTCGGCTTTCGAGGTTCCGACGTTGTCCTAATGCCGCTGCAGCACATGAACGGCTTGAAACCAGGAGCGATCGTGCGCTCGACCGGCAAGCCCCATCAGGTTCCCGTTGGCCCAAGCATGCTCGGCCGGGTGCTGGACGCGGTTGCGCAACCGCTGGACGGCGGCGCTTTTCCCGAGGGCGCGCACCTCGTCCCCGTTTTCCGCGAGCCTCCGAACGCGCTGAAGCGGAGGGTGATTGACCGTCCCCTGCCCCTGGGCGTCCGGGTGATGGACGCGATGATGACGTGCGGTGTCGGGCAGCGCATCGGCATCTTCGCGGGCAGCGGCGTAGGCAAGAGCACACTGCTCGGCATGATCGCGCGGCGCTCCCAAGCGGATGTCAACGTCATCGCTCTCGTGGGTGAGCGTGGGCGCGAGGTGAGGGAGTTCATTGAGAACGATTTAGGTGAAGAGGGATTGGCGCGCAGCGTTGTGGTTGTGGCAACCAGCGAACAGCCGGCGCTGCTTCGTATCAAGGCAGCCTTCACCGCCACCGCCATCGCCGAGGGCTTCCGCGATGCCGGACTGAGTGTGCTGCTGATGATGGACAGCGTTACCCGGTTCGCGATGGCGCAGAGGGAGGTCGGCTTGGCAGTCGGGGAACCTCCGAGCACGAGGGGATACACGCCCAGCGTGTTCGCGCTGCTTCCGCGCCTGATGGAGCGCGCGGGGAACGCCGAGCACGGCTCAATCACCGCGCTCTACACGATCCTCGTGGAAGGGGACGACACGAACGAGCCTGTTGCCGACACCGCTCGCTCGATTCTGGACGGCCACATCGTCCTGGATCGCTCGCTTGCGTCGAAGGGGCACTACCCTGCGATTGATCCGTTGCAGAGCCTGAGCCGCGTGATGAGCATGATCGTTCCGAAGGAGCAGGTGCGGGCGGCTGCGCGCGTGCAGGAGCTGATTGCCGCGTATCGAGACATCGAAGACCTCGTCACCATCGGCGCATATCAGAAAGGCTCGAAGCCTCTGGCTGACGAAGCCATTGCGAAGTGGGACGCGATCACCGCCTTCCTTCGACAAGGTCGAGACGAGGACGCGCCGTACGACGAGTCCGTGCGTGCGCTGATCCAGATCGCGGGCGCAGAGGCGCAGATCATCGAACAAGCGGAGAGGACATATGCGTAGATTCCGATTCAGACTACAGAAGGTGCTGGAGTACCGCGCGCTGCAGGAGCAGTGGGCGAAGGAGGCGTGGCTGGAAGCGCGAGCGCTGCGCTTTGCGGCAGAGTTGGAACTGGAGCGCGCGATCCGCGAGAAGGCTCGCGCCGAGTTGATCCTGCCCGCCAACGTCGAGGAGATGCAGGCTCTGGATCTGTATCTTGAGAAACTCACCGACGACATCGAAGCGCATCGCGCCATCGTGGACACGCTGCTTCTCGAAGAGGAGACGGCGCACGACGAGTGGGTAGACGCTCGGCGCAACCACGAGGTCCTTTGCCGCCTTCGCGAGCGAGCGCAGAAAGAGTGGGAACTGGCGAAGGGCCGCGAAGAGCAGAAGGCGCTCGACGACTGGACGAACTCTCGGAGGGAAGCCTCATGAGAATTCAGCCGCTCGGGCCGCAGGGTGTTCTCGGCCGCATGCGCCAGATCGAGGCGAAGATGCAGCAAGTCTTCTCCCTCCGCCTCGATGAAGCGGAGCGGCGCGTCTCGGCGCAAACTCCGGCAACGGGCGCTGGCGCCTACGCACAGAGGTACGGAGCCGGCGCGGGCATCGGCGTGCTGCCTGCAAGCCCGTTCGACGTCGCATCTCTGCGCAGCCTGGCGGATCAGGTCGCGCAGGAGACGGGCGTGGACGCGAGCCTGTTCGCCGCGCTCATCTCGGCAGAGAGCGGCTGGAACCCGAGCGCGGTCTCGCCGAAGGGCGCCATCGGGCTTACCCAACTGATGCCGGACACCGCGAAGTCGCTCGGGGTCGCGAACCCGTTCGACCCGATCGAGAATATGAAGGGGGGCGCGCGCTACCTGCGGAGAATGCTCGATGAATTCGGCAGCGTAGAACTCGCTCTGGCCGCCTACAACGCCGGTCCCGGAGCCGTTCGGCGCCACGGCGGAATCCCTCCGTACGCTGAGACGCAGGCCTACGTCCGACGCATCTTAGGAGAGATCGCAAGATGAAACCTCTTGTCCCGGTTCTCGCCGGCATCATCGCCCTCGGAGGCACGACGATAGGCCTCGGCTATGCCGGCGTCATCAACATCCCTGGCATCACGCCCTCGAAAAAGGCAACGCCCGCCGCCGAGCAGGCCGAGGCTGAACCCTCCGCCGACGCGGAGTCCTCCCCCAGCTCGAGCGCAGCCGCGTCACCCGATGGAGATGCTACATCGGATGCGGCCCCGCCGGAGCAAGAGGCTTCTCTCCCTCCGCCCCCTGCTGAGGAGGCGCCTCGCAAGGACGGCACCGAGCGGCTTGCGAAACTGTGGGCAACGATGGACGCCCAGAAGGTCGCCGCCTTGGTGCAGCAGTGGAACGATGGCGACGTGCTTCTCGTGTTGGCGAAGATGGAAGACGAGAAACTTGCGGAGGTTCTCTCCGCTCTTCCGCCTGATCGCGCCCTCGAGCTGAGTCAGGGAATCAAGGCTCTCGATCGAGGTGGTAAGTGAATCGCCTCTTTCGGAACAGCGACCTCCTTCTGGCGATGGGCATTCTTGCCGTCGTCGTCATGCTCATCGTTCCGATGCCCCACTGGGCGCTGGATGCGATGCTCGTCTTGAGCATAGGCGTCAGCATCGGAATCGCGCTCATAGCGACGAACGTTGAGCACCCGCTCCAGTTCGACACGTTCCCATCGGTGCTGTTGCTCACAACCTTGCTGCGCCTTGCGCTCAGCGTTGCGGCGACGAAGTTGATTCTGAGCACCGCCGAGGCAGGGCACGTCATCGAGACGTTCGGTAATCTCGTGATGGGCGGAGACTTCATTGTCGGCATCGTCGTGTTCGCCATTCTGGTCATCGTGCAGTTCGTCGTCATCACGAACGGCGCGGGCCGCGTGGCTGAAGTCGTCGCCAGGTTTACGCTCGACGCCATGCCCGGCAAGCAGATGGCGATAGACGCCGACTTGAACGCCGGTTTAATCACCGAGGAGGAGGCTCGCGAGCGACGCGCGCAAATCAAGCGAGAGGCGGACTTCTATGGCGCAATGGACGGCGCGAGCAAGTTCATCAAGGGCGACGCCATCGCCAGCATCCTCATTATTCTCGTCAACATCATCGGCGGCGTAATCGTCGGCTTCATGCGGGGACAGGGAGCGCTGCTTGACATTCTGAAGACCTACGCGGTGCTGAGCGTCGGCGAGGGCCTCGTCTCGCAGATCCCGGCGCTCCTCATCAGCACGAGCGCGGGCCTGATGGTAACCAGGTCCAGCCAAGAGTCCGGCATGGGCACGGCGGTGGTCCGACAGGTGCTGAGCCAGCCTCGCTCGCTGCAGGGCGCGGCGGGTGCGCTCGCCCTCCTTGCGTTCGTCCCCGGCTTCCCAAAACTCATCTTCCTCGGCATGGCGGCGCTGGCGTACGCAGGCTACCAGGCGGCGCAGCGCAACGTGGCGCAGCCCAAGAAGCAGCAGAAGGACGCCGAAGCGAAGGCAGCCGCCGCCCAGCAGCAGCAGCCGAACTCGACCGATGCGGTGCTCTCGCTCCTCACTGTAGATGCCATCGAGTTGGAGATCGGTTATGGCCTAACCCGGCTCGCGGACCCGAGGCAGGGTGGCGACCTGCCCGAGCGCATCACCGCCGTCCGCAAGCAGTTGGCGACTGAACTGGGCTTCGTGCTCCCGAGCGTGCGCATTCGCGACAACGCCTCGCTGCAGGCGAACGAGTACGTCGTTCGCATTCGTGGCGAAGAGGTTGCTCGAGCGCAGGCATTCCCCAACAACCTTCTCGCTATTGACGGGGGCGGTGCCTCTTCGCCGGTAACCGGCACCGCAACCAAGGACCCGGTTTTCGGCATCGACGCCCTCTGGATCGAGAAGGAGTTGCGCGACGAAGCGGAGAAGTCGGGCTACACCGTCGTCGAGCCGAGCGCGATGATGAGTACGCACCTGAGCGAATTGGTGAAACAGCACGCGGCTGAGTTGCTCACGCGACAGGACGTGCAACTGCTCCTCGACAATCTCAAGGAGTCGTATCCGGCGGTGGTCGAGGAGTTGGTCCCCGCGAAGATGACGGTTGGCGACGTGCAGAAGGCGCTTCAGCATCTGCTGCGGGAAGGCATCCCGATACGCGACCTGGTAACCATCCTGGAGACGCTCGCGGACTTTAGCGATCGCGTTAGCGAGCCGGAGCAGCTCGGCGAGTTGGTGCGAGCGGCGATCCCGCGCACGATTACGCGGAGGCACCTCAGCGAAGACGGCGTCCTCCATTGCTTCACGCTGGAACCGGCACTCGAGCAGATGCTGACGGAGAGCCTCAAGCAGACGACGTATGGTAGCGCCGTGGCGCTCGACCCGACCGTGTCGCGCGAGATCATCGGCGCGATAAGCCGCGAGGCGGACAAAGTTACCGCATCGGGGCGGAGTGCGGTGCTTCTGTGCAGCGCGACCCTTCGCATCCCACTCAAGCGCTTGCTTGAGAGAAGCGGGCTTAGTCTGCCCGTGATGGCGTTCAACGAGGTAGCGGCGAACGCCGAGGTCGAGTTCACGGGCAGGGTCGCCTCACCCGTGATGGCGACAGCCGCTTAGGGTTGTGTGAGAGACTGGCCGGAACGGCTTGCGGGGAGCGGCGACCGCTAGGATTCGAAGTACTCCCGAAGCCTGTGACGCTCCGCTATGGCCCGTAGGCGCTGGATAGCTCGGATACCCATGATGCGCCGGCTTTCCCGCGATGCGTCCTGGTCTCCTTCGTCGGTGTCCAGCCCAAGACGTCGCCGCACGGCGCGCCTGTCTCTGACCGGCAGGTCTTGGAGCGCTTTGTCTAGCAACCGTCGGCTCTCAGCCTGGATGGTGTGGCGCTCGGGGTCTTCGCAGTTCGGGTCGGGCAGCAGTTGCGTGTAGTCGGACTGGTCCTCAGTGCCCATGCCGTCCAGAGAGATCGTGTCCTGCACGCATTGCAGCAGCCCAAGGATTCGCGTTTCGCTAATTCCTACGGCGTGGGCGACCTCGCTCATGGTCGGCTCCCGGCCCAGGGCGAGAGCGAGTTCGGCAGCCTCCCGGTCTATGCGGCGGATGGCATCGCGGATGTGCGCAGGCAGTCGAATCGCGCGGCTCTTGTTCTCGATCGAGCGTCCGATTGCCTGGCGGATCCAAAACATCGCGTAGGTGCTGAATCGGTAGCCGCGGGATGGGTCGAACTTGGAGATCGCCTTCAGAAGCCCGATCGCACCCTCCTGGACGAGATCCTCAAGCGAGAAGGCAGGGCTGTGATAGTTCCTCGCGACGTTGATGACCAGGCGCATGTTCGCCTCGACCAGCCGCTTGCGCGCTTCCTCGTCACCTTGCTGGGCGTGGAAGGCCAGCGTCCTCTCCTCGTCGGCTGTGAGAAGCGGCTCGCGGGTCAAACGCTCGAGGTAGGACGGAATTTCCTCCCTCTCGTGCGGTCTGTGCGGTCTTCCGGCAGGTGTCGTCATGGTCTTTCGGTCGTGATGCGGCGTCCCTGCCGAGATCGTCGTCCGTGACACCACGCGGCAAACCGCGGGCCAATCAACTTGGATATTATGGCGTCTGCGTCCATCGGGTAAGACGACAACCAGCCGGGAACGTTCCCTCGGAGGCGATAAGAGATGATGAAGGAGCAGGAGTTCGTCGCGCAGCGGAGCAAAGACTGGGATCGGCTCCAGCAACTGCTGCATCGCGCGGAGACGAGCCTGAAAGGATTACGGGGTGATGAACTGGTGGAGTTCTCGCGCCTGCATCGCCGCGTCTCAGGCGACCTCGCAGCCGTGCGCACGCAGGGCACGAACCCGAGCCTGCTCGCCTTCCTGAACGATCTGGTGGCGAGGAGCGCGGCGGTTCTCTACACTCACCCGAGGAAGCCACTATTCGCGGCGGCACGTGACCTCGCGCTCGACGCGGCGCGGGCGGTGCGGCGGCGCTCCTCGTTCATTCTGCTCGCGATTGGGGTCACCGTGTTGTTTGGTGCGGCGGCGTGGTTCCTCACGGCAGCCGACCCGCGGTTCGTGGATGTCGCCGTGCCCGCCGACTTCCGAGATAGCCTCGAGCACTGGAAGACGGGGCGGTTCGAGGACACCCCTATTGAGGGCAGCATCGCCGGCACCGCGTTCTACATCTTCAACAACACCATTGCCACGATCCTCGTTGCGGCAGGCGGGATGACGTTCGGGCTGTCCGCCCTGTACGCCCTCTTTCAGAACGGGGTGATCCTTGGGGTGTTCCTCCACGAGGTGCAAGGCGCCGGCGCGCTCGGACACTTCATTACGGGTGTGGTGCCCCACGGCGTTACAGAGCTAGGCGGTGTGTTTGTAGGGGCGGGGGGTGGCTTCACGCTGGCGTGGGCGATGATCAACCCGGGGCGCAAGAGCATCGCCGCGAGCCTGCGGGACGCGGGAAAGGACGCCGCGTTGCTCATCGCAATGGGCATCATCATGATCTGGATCGCGGCGCCGATCGAGGCATGGTTCAGTTTTCAGGCAAGCGTCCCGGCGGCGGCAAAGCAGGCCGTAGCCATCCTAACGTTCATCTTGTGGATGGTGTTCTTCTCGCTCGCCGGACGTGGCGAGGCGGACGCTTCTCAGCAATGACGCCGAACGCCTCCGGTGCGCGGCGCACTTGGTCGAAACCTGCTTCGTGCAGCCTGCGCATGACGCCTCGTGTGGTTCTGTCGCCAAGCGCGCTGTTTGGGTCGCCGGTGTAGTGGAATAGTCGCCCGCGATCGGTCAGCACTCGGTGGAATTGAGCGTACAGTTCTCGCGAGTAGAGCCCGCCTGCGAGTTGCACGGTGGGCGGGTCGTGGAGGACAACCTGAAACGCTCGACCCTCAAGGCGGGTAACGACGTCGCGAACGTCTCCCAACACCCTCTCGATTCGGTCGCTCTCGAACAACTCCGCCGACCACGGGTTGCACTTCGCAATCTCCAACGCCGCCGGGTCCAACTCTATGCTTAGTACCCGCGCACCTCGCCGGGCAGCCTCGATTGCGGTGTATCCGAGGCCGGTCGCTGTGTCGAGGACGCGGCATCCCGCCAGCCGTCCAGCCGCATCCACCTTCTTGCGCGTGTCCTCCATCGGCGTCGTGCCTCGAATGCGGTGCATGGGGAAGCCGGAAACCAACATCGTCGGAGCCTCGCGGGTGGGGTAGAGCGTTCGAACCAATCTCGTTGCCTCGGAGAACGCTTGGATCCTCCGCGGGCTGCTTGATTCAATGAGAAAGCAATGCTTCTTGTCCTCGGCGATCTCCTCAAGAGCCTCCCAAGAGAGGCTCTGCCCATCCGGAAAGGCAACGCCTTGTTCATCGAGGGCAAGTTTCCGTGTGCTCAAGTTGAGGTCGAGCGACACGACCGCGCTTGCCTCCGAGCCGGCTCGGGCAGCCAGAAGGTCCTGTGCTTGGAGCCACGAGAGAACGATCACGACCGCATGGCTCAACCGTTGTAGACGACGCGCTTCACCAGTTGCAGCACGCGCAGGGCGTCCCCGGTGGCTTGCGCATTGCGAAGGTTCTCGCGCTGACGATAGATAAGCAGAGCCTTCTTCATGCAGTTGGCGAACAGCTCCAGCGACAACCTCATGCTCTCCACTTGCTCGGTTCGGTAGGTGAATTGGTCTTCGCCGAACCAGCCATCGTACTCGGTGTCCACCGCGGCGTAGCAGAACTCGATGAGCCGCCACACGTCGTCGGTGCCCGCGATGCGGTCTTCGTCGTTCGAGTTGTACTTCGCCGCGTTGATGTGGAAGTTGGCGATGGGAACTCCGACGGCGCGCAGCATATAGAGCGAGTCGGCGGGGGTGTTTCCCACCATCTGCTCGTGACCGTAGTCAATCACGACGCCCATCGCAGCCGTCCCGAGGTTGCGATTGACCTCCTGCGCGACGAGCGCCGCTTTCGCAACGGTGTTCACGATCATGTTTCCCTCTCGCGGCTCCTTCTGTTTCGACTCGGTGCCGAACTTCAGGTCGCGCCGGTTGCACTCCTCGGCGATTTGCGTGCACGCTTCGATGTACCATTGCAGCCTTTCGCCGTAGTCCACCTCGAAGTGGTAGTCCCAACCGTCGCTTCCCGGCCAGAGGTTGCACGAGGAGCAGCCGACCTCCTCCGCCAGGCGCACGCCTTGAAGGCACAGTTCGATGCAGTCTCCCCGCACGCCGGGGTCCGGATTGGTAACGCCGCCGTACTTCCACTTTGGGTCGGTCCACGTGTTCATGTTCATGCATGTGGGTGTGACGCCGTGTTGCTGCAGAGCGTCGAGAATCTCCTGCACCTTCGCGCCGTCACGTGCCTTTTGCTCATCAAGAAACACCGACTCGTGAAACTCGACGCCGCGGATTCCGGCTTCCGCAACCCGTTCAATCTGTGCGGGCACGCTGTTGTCGAACTCTTTGTCGCTGTTGTAGCCGATGGGGCAGAAGCGATCGAAGAACTCGCCTGCGCACCAGTGGCCGGCTGCAAAGGGGATCTCGAATGCGCGGAGGAACTCATCCACCCTCTCGCCTTCAAGGTAGCCGCCGAAACGGTCCTCAAGAGATGCAAGCGTCTCCGGTGTTGCCTTCACGGCAAGGAGCATACCGGCTTCCGTCGCAGGACGGGGCGCCCCCAAATGAAAAGGGGCGGCGCGAGCCGCCCCCATCCCTGACCTAACCGCTGATCGAGATAGAATCCAAGATCCGCCGAGCTTGGGCGGCGCGCTCCGTCCTACGGGCGTCATAAGTGATAACCACCTGCCAGAGCGTCTTGTCCTTGGCGGCGACGATCTGATGGTGCACCACCGGGTCGCCGCTCACGCTGTACTCACCGTGAATGTAGATAGCTGAAATGGAGCCCATCTTGAATGGCTTTTGCGTGAACGACTTGCCCTGGTAGCCGGGCGTCTGCTGCACGCGCTGCACGGCGCCATCCGCCGCTCCTTGAAGGTTCACCTGTGCTGACGAGTAGGTCACCTTGGACACCACAACGAAGAAGTCGCCCGTGAAGAGCATGTGGTTCTCCAGCGAACTTACTTCCTTCTTCACGTCCGCGGGCAGGTCGAGGGGCATCGGCTCCGGCTTGCCGGGCAGTTCCACCGAAATGCCGGTCTTGCCGGGCGTGTACCGTTGCCAGGCTTGCGTGGCGACTGCCAGCGTGGCACACACGGCGACAACGAACATCAACAAGTTCTCTTTCATTCTTCCTCCCTCCCCGAGCCCTCGGTTGTGAGCCTTCGGAGCGTCCAAGCGCGATTATCGGCGGGCGCCGCGCAGGCGCCTTCCTGTTCGGAATGCCGGACTTGTCGGGCGCGCGTTGCGGAACCTAACCACGGGGATAGGGAGGATGGGAAACACGGATTACCAGGTCATCGTAATCGGGTCAGGGCCCGCCGGGCACCACGCGGCGATCCAAGCAGCCAAGTTAGGCAGGCGGGTCGCCATCATCGAGCGGCGCGAAACGGTCGGAGGCGTGTGCATCAACACAGGAGCGATACCTTCCAAGTCGCTTCGCGAGGCCGTGCTCAGCCTCTCGGGTTACCGAGACCAGTCGCTCTCCGGCGCGACTCGAACGCGCCGCCGCCCAACGATGACGGAGCTACTTCGGCGATGTCACTGGGTCGTGCAGCGCGAGGTGGATGTCTATCACGCCCAGTTCGCGCGCAACGGGGTTGACGTCCTCAGCGGCAAGGCGCGCTTCGTGTCGGATCGAGAGATCGAACTGATGCGGGCGGGCGGCACGCTCCGACTGAGCGCCGAGTCGTTCATCATCGCCGTCGGCACGCAGCCGGCGAGTTCGCCGCAGTTTCCCGTTGATGGTCGGCGCATCGTGGACGCCGATACGGTGCTGGAACTGCCCTCGGTGCCCCCGACAGTCGCGGTCGTCGGGGCGGGTGTCGTCGGCGTGGAGTATGCGTGCATGTTCGCCGCCCTCGGCAGCAGGGTTACGCTAGTGGACGCGCGGCATCGCATCCTCGAGTTCGTTGACAACGAAATCTCTGAGGCGCTGATGTATCACATGCGAGACTTGGGCGTTACGCCTCGCCTCGGCGAGGAGGTAACACACGTTGAAGCGGACGACGAGGGGGTTGCAGCCCATACCAAGTCCAACAAGCGAATTCGAGCTCACGTAGTGCTCTACGCGGTCGGAAGGCAAGGAGCGACCGACGACCTGAACCTCGAAGCCGCTGGGCTCGAAGCCGACTCGCGCGGAAGGCTGGTGGTGAACGACCGCATGGAGACCGCCGTGCCGGGAATCTATGCCGCGGGGGACGTCATCGGCTTCCCCTCGCTGGCGGGAACCTCGATGGAGCAGGGCAGGGTGGCTGCGCTGAGCGCCTGCGGCGTAGAGTCGGAGCGCGTCGCCGACCTCTTTCCTTACGGCATCTACACCATCCCTGAAGTCTCTTTCGTCGGCAAGACCGAGGAGCAGCTGACGGAGGAGGGCGTTCCGTACGAGATTGGGGTCGCGCACTACCGCGAGTTGGCGCGAGGGAACATCATCGGCGACCACACCGGGCGCCTCAAGGTCATCTTCCATCGCGAGACCGAGGAGGTTCTCGGCGTTCACGCCATAGGCGAAGGGGCGTGCGAACTCATCCACATCGGGCAAGCGGTGATGGTGCTCGGCGGAACCATACGGTATTTTGAAGAGGAGGTGTTCAATTATCCGACCCTCGCCGAGGCGTACAAAGTCGCTGCGCTGAACGGTTTGAGCCGCCTCGAGAGGTTCACCCGAAGGGCAGCCGCCTGATCTCGGCGTGACGTTTTGGCGCCGGCGACCGTATAATACGGTTAGGTGCGACGCATTCTTGCGCTGCTGATTGTCTTAGGCCTCGCTCTTGCGCAGGCCGGCGCCCTGGCGCGAGCGTGCACCTGCAAGCAGTCCTGCGAAGCGCGGTGCTGCCCGACCGAAGAGCACAAGCCGTGCAGGGTCTCCATCGACGCGGCGACCGACCCGCTCGCCCTCGCGCCTTTGCTCGATTTGTCGCAGTTCGCCTTCGTGCTTCCAACCCAAGAGGTCTTGCATCCGGCATCCCCCTTGGCAGCGCGAGGCTTTATGCTTCGCAAGGACCCGCCGCGCATCCGCGCTCCTGAACCGAGCGGCAACTCCCTTCGCGCGCCTCCCTACCTCGCTTAGCGTCCGCCCGCCGACTCCTCGGCGCCACCGCTGGACGCTCGTCGCACTTGCGGCTCATTGCCGCCCGACTACAAATTGTGTGATATGCGAGGTATGGAATCATGTCGAATGCAGCAACGTCAGCGCGTAGGCGCTGGTCAACTCTGTTTGCGGCGCTCATCGTCGTCGCCGCCTTTTTCTTAGTCCGCTGGATTGTGATGACCCAGCGCCCGCCGGGCGCGATGACCGTCATTGAGGCGCAAGCGATGGATATGACGACCATGCAGGCGCCCGATGGGGTGCAGCCGGTCGCGGCGGAGCCTGCCGAGGAGCGGAGCCTCGCCGGGGAAGAGCAGTTCCCCGGCACCGTGGTCGCTTGGAACGACGAAGAGGTCGTCTCCCGCATTCCGGGCCGTGTGGTCAAGATGCCGGTGTATCCCGGCGATTCGGTCCGGCCGGGCCAGCTGCTCGCGCAACTTGAAGCGGACGAGTTCGCTGCCCAAGCTGCAGAGGCGAGCGCCCGGGCCCGCGCCGCCGGGCTCGGCGTGACTGTCGCCGAAGCGGAAGTGCAGCGGCTCATGGCGGCGCGCTCGCGCGCGGCAGCCGATGCTGAAGCCGCCGACCTCGCGGTCCAGCGGTCAAGCGAAGAGTTGGGCGCAGCGAGCGCCGAAATCGCCAAGGCGCGGGCGGAGGTAGACGCGACTGCGGCACGCCTGAAGGAAGCGGACGCCGAGCGAGAGTACCTCGCCGCTGCCGCCGAGCGCGAGCGTGAGCTATACAAACGAGGCGCCGCCTCACTTGATGAGGTGCAACTCGCCGAGTCAAGGGCCAACCAAGCGAGGGAGCGTGTCGCGATGCTGCAGGCGGAGGTCAATTCGAAGCGCCACAGCGTTGCCCAAGCGGAAGCAAAGCGCAACGCCGCAGCTGCCGCAGTGAACGAAACCAAGCGGCGAGCACAAGCCTCCCGGGAGGCCGTGCGAGAAGCGGAGCGAGCCGTTGCAAAGGCGCGCGCCGAGGTGTCGGCAAGCCGCGCACAAAGACAAGCCGAAGAGAGCGGCGCGGCGACCACGCGCACCATCAGCGGCTACCGTGAGTTGCGCGCGCTGGATGAAGCCGTCGTTACCGAGCGACTGGTCAGCCCCGGCACGCTCGTTCAGCCCGGGCAAACGCTGATGCGACTGAAAGTCGTCAAGCGGGTACGCCTCCAGTTCGACCTGCCCGAACGACTCGCGGGTGTCGTCCGCGTTGGGACACCCGTTCGAATTGGCGACCGCGAAGCCCGCGTGACGGCGGTTTTCGGCGCCGTGGATTCATCTACGCGTACGTTTCGTGCTGAGGCGGCGGTTGACAACCCTGACCGCTCGCTTCTCCCGGGCCAGTTCGTCTCCGTTTGGGTGCAGACCGCCCCATCGGGCGAACGACTTGCGGTGCGGCAAGAGGCGATCCAGGAAGCGCCCGACGGCAGCCGCTTCGTTTGGGTCATGGTGCCGATTGAGGTCGAAGGCGAGCCGGACTGGACCTGTCCGATGCACCCGGAGGTTCATGAGCCTGAGCCGGGAGACTGCCCGATCTGCAAGATGCCGCTCGTCCAGTCCACCCTCACCGAGGGATTTCGGGCAGAGCAGCGCAAGGTAACCCCGGGACCGACAGACGGCTGGTACACGGCCGTCTCGGGCATCGAGCCTGGCGACATGGTCATCTATCGGGGTCACGACCAACTGAAACCCGGCACGCCCGTGGCGAACGTGCCTTGGGGCGACACAGGCCCGCTCGAACTCCCGAAGGGAAGCGGCTCCTCGGGGCACGAGCATGGTGGCGGATCGCCGGAAGGAGAGGCGCAACCAGGAGACGAACATGCAGGGCACTAACGGCGAGGAACGCCCGGGCGGGTTCAACCTCGTCGAGTGGTCCGTTCGGCACCCCTATGTCGTCATATCGTTCTTCCTTGGGACGCTCGTGCTCGGCGCGTTGGCGATTGGCTACGCCATGCCAAAGCGCTTCATGCCGTACGTCGAAAGCCCGATGCTCGGCATCATCACCGAGATGCCGGGATTGAGCGCGGAGGAGATGGAGACCTACTTCTCGTCGCCAATCGAGCAGAAGATGGTTCACATCAAGAACGTGCGATACATCCGCTCGACGAGTCAGGATGGTTTCTCCATCGTCGTGCTCGAGTTTCCATATGGGACAGACATGGACAAGGCGCAGCTCGAGGTCCAGGCGCTGCTCGACAACGTCCAGGGCGAGCTGCCAGGGGTCGACGCGAACCGTAAGCCATCCTGGGTCTTGCAGATCGACCCGCTCAACATTCCAGTGTTGACTCTTTCTCTGACTGGCGACCCGGATCAGGGCTGGGATCTTGCCCGCCTTCGAGACTTCGCAGACAACGAGGTGATCAACCGCATCAAGGCTGCGTCGCGCAACGTGTGGTCGGTCTCGCCGTTTGGAGGCTATCGGCGCCAGTTGCAGGTTAACGTGGACAGGAAGAAGTTGTACGCGTACGGCTTGTCAATTCTGGATGTGCGCGACGCGATTGACCAGTACAACGTTGCAGCGCCTGCTGGAAGGGTGACCAACGATGAGTTCGAGCCGATCTTCCGCGTTGACACGCTAGCAGATTCCGCCGCAGTAGTCGCTAGCTATCCGATCAAGGTTGTGGGCGATCAAGTGGTTCGGGTCGGCGACGTTGCCGAGGTGAAGGATACATACATCGAGGAGCGCTCTGCGTTCCACCACTTCACCGGCGAAGGGGTGAACAAGGGCATCGCCATCAACGTGCTGCAGAACCCGGACGCGAGCTCCCCTGTGACGATCGAAGCCGTGATGAAGATGGCGCGGCAGCTCGAAAAAGAGAATCCCGGCATTCGGTTCGATGTTGCATATAACAATGCCTCGTTTGTAGACATCTTGTTCGGCAATATGATCTACAAGTTGCTGATTGCGATTGTGCTTACGGGCCTCGCGGTGCTGTTCTTCCTGGGCGAAGTTCGCGGAACGGTTATCGCGCTCACCGCGATACCTGTGTCGCTGGCGCTGTCTCTGATGGCGATGGCGGGGATGGGCATGAGCCTCAACTCATCTACGCTCGTCGGTCTCCTCATCGCAATCGGCCGACTGGTGGACGACGCCATCATTGACATCCACGCCGTCGAGCGGCACATGCGCATGGGCAAGGACCGCGTTACCGCGACGATTGACGGCATCGGCGAGGTGCGTCGCTCCGTGTTCGCTGCAACGATTGTCCTCATCATCGCGTTGGTTCCGCTGATGGTGAGCGGCGGTATCACGCAGTTGATGTTCATCGGCCTCTGCTGGCCCATCGTGTTCGGGCTGATCTTCTCCTACTTCGTCTCCATAACGCTCACCGCCGTGCTCTGCTCCCGCTTCTTGCAAGAGCCTCACATGAGGAGGACGAATTGGTTCAGCCGGATTGCGCTGCAACCGTTCGAGCGGTTCCTGGTGCGCATGGAGCGCGGCTACGAGAGACTCATTCGCTGGATGCTGCGCAATCCGGTCAGCAACTTCCTGCGCATCGGAGTAACCATCATTCTCGGGTTCACGTTCTACTACTTCATCGGCTCTGAGATGATGCCGCTTGCAGACGTCGGTCAAGCGAGCATGCAAATGGAGATGCAACCGGGAACCTCCTTCAAGCGAACCGAGGAGGCGGTGCAACAACTGGAGCGAATCATGATGGAAGAGGCCGGTAAGCAAGGATGGATCCAACACGCCGCCATCGAGATCGGAACCGAAGGCGGGCCCGGAATGACCGGGGGGACGTTCTTCACAGGCTACGGCATGAAGTTCGTCAATGGCGCGAGCGCAATGATCACCTTCAGCGACAAAGACACAGGGAGGCCAGACGCATGGACGATCATGGATCGCATCCATGAGCGCGCGATGAAAGAGATCGAAGGCATCCGCCGCATTCAACTCAAGGAGATGGGGGCGGACGTGATGGCGACAGCGCTCGCCCCAGTCGCCCTCGTCATCTACGGCAAAGACCTCCACCTTCTCGATCAGATCGCGAAGGAGACGCTCAAGATCGCCGAGGAGCAGGTGCCCGACATGGCGCAGCCGTTCCTCTCATGGGAGATGTCGCAGCCCACGTACACGCTCGTCGTGGACCAAGAAAAGGCTGCAAGGCACGGACTTACGCCGGCAAACATCGCC
Organism: Armatimonadota bacterium; assembly: GCA_037446435.1. Taxonomy (GTDB): domain Bacteria; phylum Armatimonadota; class Fimbriimonadia; order Fimbriimonadales; family ATM1; genus J051. The sequence continues at coordinate 21,959 of JBBIIO010000018.1, read as the reverse complement.
ATGCAGGCCTACTACGCCTTGCGGGGCGGATTCACCAACGAGTTGTACCGCCTGCCGAACAAGCGACCGATGACCGTGCGTGTTCGCTATAAGGATGAACAGCGCATGCGCCTGTCCGACCTCGAAGGGATGTACCTCACCGGAGCGGGAGGAGAGCAAGTGCCGCTCCTCGAAGTCGTCCGATTGGAGAGACGCGCCGCGCCGACGATGATCGAGCACGACCAACTGCGGCGCGTCGTCAGCATTGGTGGCTACTATCGGCTCGACGGAAGGCCCAGCATGGACCTGACCATGGACCTGCAGATGCGCGCGATGGCAGAGATCAATTGGCCCCAGGGCTACGGCATCGAGGCACGAGGCGACATGACGCAGATGATGGACAGTTTTCGCGTCATGCTCTACGGCCTTGCGCTTGCCCTCGTGCTGATGTACCTCATCCTCGTCGCGCAGTTCGGAGGATTCCTCCAGCCGTTCCAGATGATCTTTAGCATCCCGCTTGAACTCAGCGGCGTGTTCCTGATGCTGTGGCTAATGCACCAGCACTTCTCAACGGTGTCGATTCTCGGCGTCATCGTGCTGAGCGGCATGGACATCGTAACGGCGATTCTCATCATTGACCTCATCCTGCGCATGCGCGAGAGCGGGCTGCCTCGCAACGAAGCGATCGCTCGTGCCGCGCCTGAGCGGTTGCGCCCAATCCTCATGACGAGCCTCATCACCATCTTCGTGATGGGGCACGTCGCGTTCTTCCCGAAGACGGGCCTCGATGCGTATCAGCCGCTCGGCACCACGATCATCGGCGGCCTCATCGTTGGAACCGTCCTCTCCTTGCTCGACATCCCAGTGATGCACGCGATGATTGACGACCTGTCGAGGTGGTTCCGCGTGCGAATCCTTCGGCACGACCCGAAATCCCTTCCCCCCGTGGAGGCAACAGATGAAACCAACGGTTAGCACCCTACTCGCTCTCTTGGCTGTCGCGCTCGGCGCCCAGCAGCCGATCTCCCTCAACGACGCGTTGAGGATGGCTCTCGAGGGCCACCCGCGCGTCCGCGAAGCGGAGCAACTCGTGGAAGCAGCGCACGCTCGGCGAAAGCAACTGCTGGCTGAGTTTGCCCCTGCCCTTGCCGTGCATGCGGTCGGCTCGGAGGGGCGCGGCGACACGGGGCTGATGTCCATGCTCCAACCGACGCGAATGTTCATGCTCCCGCCGGACGCCTTCTTCGCCGCGAGCCTGACGTTCCAGTGGCGAATCTTCACCTCGGGGCGCGACGCCGCGGCAAGGGGCGCCGGCGCTGCCGAGGTTCGCGAGGCGGAGCACTCCCTCGCGCTCGCGAGAGTCGAGGTTGCCCACAGCGTGCGGGCGGCATTCGCCGAGGCTGCCTACCGAGTGGAGGCTGTCTCCGCTCACAAGGCTGGGCTGCTCGCCGCCGAGGAGATGGAGTCGCTCGCAAAGGCGCGCTTCGAGGAGGGCAAGATTCCTGAGGCGTTCCTTTTCGCCGCGCAGGCGCAGACCGCTCGCGCCCGCAGAGACTTGCGCATGGCCGAGGCGGACCTCGAGGCGGCGCTCGCTGAACTCGCGGCGGCTGTCGGAGCGGAACTTCCAGAGGGAGCGCTTCCCGGAGACTGGAACGCTGAGCAACTTCCCCCGACGCTGGAGGCCGCGCTCCAGGAGGCCTACGACGGTCGCCCCGACCTTCTCGCAGAGCAGGCGAGGGTCGAACGCCAGAGCGCCATGGCAGAAATGGCTCGGCGCTCAGGGCTTCCAGAACTGAGCCTCTTCGGCACGCAGAACTCGTTCGATGGCGAGCGGGTCGGCGCATCGAGCGACGCCAAGGTCGGCCTGCTCCTGAGCATGCCCCTGGCGGACGGAGGCTTGCGCCGTGCCCAGGCAGGCGAGGCTTCTGCGGTGGGGCTGGCGGCGCATTCTCGGCTCGCAGCGGCGCGGTTGGACGTCGGCGCCCAGGTGCGCGCGGCGTGGGCCAGGCGCCGCGCCGTCCCAGACGTGCTCCGGCACGCCGAGGCGGAATTGCGGGCTGCGGACGAGGCATACCGAATCGTCCGCCTGCGTTTTGACGTAGGAAGGGCTGTGCACGCCGAAGTACAGGTCGTGCTGGCCGACCTCATCGCCGCTCGCGTAGCGGTGGCGGAAGCGCACCGGTTCGACCGGAGCGCCGAAGCCGACCTGTTGCGGGCGCTGGGCCGGCCACCCGAAAAGGGGTAAAATACAACCTATCAGGAGGTCAACCACATGAACATCAAAAACGTTTGGCTTATTGCCATGCTCGCGGTGATCGGAGCAGTCGCGCTTTGGGGCTGTAACCCGCCCGCAGAGGAACCCACAGACACCCCGGCGCCGTCGGACTCGACGTCCTCGACGACTCCGGAGAAGCCCGCACCGGATCCCGGCGTGGGCGATTCGACGGCTGAACCGATCGCCTTCACCAATGACAAGGGCCAGATCATCTGCCCGGTCATGGGTTCGGTCATTGAAGACAAGTCGAAGGCCGTCGGCTACCAGGACCATGAGGGTATGCGGTACTACTTCTGCTGCGATGGCTGCCCAGATCAGTTCAAGAACGATCCGGACAAGTACGCGAAGAAGGAATCTGCCGAGGGGTCAGGTGACACCGCGAGCGGAAGCGGAGACACGGGCAGTTAACGTCCATCTCAGACCGAAGGACCGACAGCCGGGCTGCCTCGCTGCCCGGCTTTCACTTTGCAGGGCGGCGAATGGGGCGGCAGATGGGACTTGAACCCACGACCTCCTGAACCACAATCAGGCGCTCTAACCCCTGAGCTACTACCGCCACGGGTCCGCGGGAGTTTACCCGACGCCGCCGCGACCGGTATAAAGGGCGTGAAATGGCGACCAAGACCCGAAAGAGAGCAACGAAATCAACTGCCGCCCCTGCCAACCGCAACGGCGCGCCCGCCGTGGGCACCCTGACCCAGGCGCACATCAGCGCCTTTCAACGGAACTTCGCGGGGGACGACAAGAACCGGCTCGCGCGCAACGCGGTAACGCGCAATCCTGCTCTGCAGGTCGCGCTCAATCGCGAAGCGGTGACCAAAATCAGCCACGCGTTCAGTCACGTCGCAAAGACGGGCGACGCGACGAACCAGATGCGCAGCGGTCGCTGCTGGCTGTTCGCCGGGCTGAACACGATGCGAGCGCGTCTCATCGAAGACCTCAACCTGAAGGCGGACTTCGAGCTTTCGCAGTCCTACCTCATGTTTTGGGACAAGTTGGAGAAGTCGAACTACTTCCTCGAGAGCGTGCTGCAAACGCTCGACGAGCCGGTGGGCAGTCGGCTGCTCGACTTCATCCTCACCGACCCGATCCAGGACGCCGGACAGTGGGATATGTTCGTCAACCTCATCGAGAAGTACGGCGTCGTTCCAAAGTCGGTGATGCCCGAGGCAGAGAGCAGCGGCAACTCAGGAGCGATGAACACGTTCCTCACGTCGAAGTTGCGCGAGTTCGCCATGGAGTTGCGCCATGCAGCCGCTCGCCGCGCCACGAAGCGAGATCTTCGCAAGCGCAAGCGGGAGATGCTCGATGACGTGTATCGCATTCTCGCCATCCACCTGGGTGACCCGCCCACGCAGTTCTTCTGGCAATGGAGGGACAAGGCCGGAAAGTTTCATCGCAAGGGCTGGGTAACGCCGCAGGAGTTCTTCATCGAGTATCTCTCCGATACCATCGAGGACAAGGTCTGCCTGATTCACTGCCCTCAGCCCTCGAAGCGCATGAACGCGATGTACACCGTCGAGTATCTCGGCAACGTTGTCGGTGGGCGCATCGTTCGTTACTTGAACACGGAACTCGACGTTCTGAAACAAGCGGCGATCGCGATGATCAAGAAGGGCGAGCCCGTCTGGTTCGGCTGCGACGTGGGCAAGCACCTCGAGCGCGAACTCGGTGTGCTCGACACGTCCATCTTCGACTTCGACGCGCTCTACGGTTGCGAGATTCGATTGGACAAGGCGGCGCGCCTCGACTATCGCGACAGCATGATGAATCACGCCATGGTGCTCGCTGGCGTAAACCTCGATGATGACGGCAACCCTACGCATTGGCGCGTCGAGAACAGTTGGGGCCAGGAAGGAGGGGACAAGGGCTACCTCGTCATGTCCGATGAGTGGTTCGACGAGTACGTGTATGAAGTCGCCGTGGATGTCGCTCTTCTGCCCAAGGCGCTACGCAAGGTTCTCAGCGAAGAGCCGATACCGCTGCCGCCGTGGGATCCGATGGGCGCGCTCGCCAGGGAAGGAGGAAGGTAGCCGCATGCTCGCGTCCGCGCGATCGCTCTTTTCGCAAGTCATCGATTACGCCGGGCTGTTTCCTCCCGCGTCTCTCTCGATGAGCGACGCCGTCGAGGAGTACCTTCGTCACCTCGCAGGGCCTGAGGCTTGGATCGTAACTGCGTTCATCTGTCCGTCGTCCAGGCTCGCTGAGTTCGAGGCTGCCCGCCGCGGTCGTCCACTTGACATCATCTTGCTCTCGACCGATGCGCCCGACTCCGATGACGCGCTTGCAAGCATCGAGCAGGTGCGGTCGCTCGACGGTGTTCGATACCGCGGCTGGGAAGGCAAGATTCCACCTGAGAGCGTCGAGAGTAGAGGTGTGGCGGAGTTCCTCCGCCGGTGCCGCGTAGACGCAGGAGCGCACGCGTTCCTCGAGGTCCCCATCATCGAAGGTTGGCAGAACGCGCTGCCGGCTGCTCTCGATGCGATTCGCGAAGACGGTCGCTTCATGGCGAAGCTGCGCACCGGAGGCACAACCCCAGACCTGGTGCCCTCGCCGCAGGCGGTAGCCCGGTTCCTCCTCGAGTGCGCTCAGAGGTCGCTGCCTGTGAAGTTCACCGCCGGTCTGCACCAAGCGACCTACCACTTCGATGAAGATGTCGGCGCGCACCTGTTCGGTTTCTTGAACGCGTTGCTGGGCGGAATGTTCGCCATCACCGGAGCGGTCAACGACCAGAACGAGTTGGTCGCGCTACTAACCGAGTTCGACGCAACCGCGTTCGCATTCGACGATGAGTCGGTTCGCTGGAGGGACATGCGCCTTACCGCCGAGCAGATTCGCGACGCTCGCTCTCTCGTTCGCAGCTTCGGCTCGTGCTCGGTTTCCGAGCCGATTGATGCGCTCGCGGCGCTCGGGCTGTGGATGGACGCCCCCGCGGAGGTTTCTCAAGATGGGTAGCGCCCACGATCCGAAGCTGAAGTCATGGCTCGACATACCCGAGGAGAGCGACTTCTCGATTCACAATCTGCCGTTCGGCGTCTTCTCACCTCGCGGCAAGCATCGTCGGGCGGGGATCGCCGTCGGCGACTACGTTCTGGACCTGGTCGCTCTTTCGAGGCGATTCGAACTCGGTGCGCCTGCGAGTATATTCAATCGAGCGAAGCTCAATCGCTTCGTAAGCCTCGGGCCAACGGCATGGAAGGCAGTTCGCGCCAACGTCCAACGGCTCCTTGCAGCGGACACCCCAGACCTGCGCGACGATGCTGAGTTGCGCGAGGAGTGCCTCATCCCGATGAGTGAGACACGGCTCGCGCTCCCGTTTGCCATCGGCGACTACGTTGACTTTTACTCCTCGGAGCAGCATGCGACAAACGTGGGCAGCATGTTTCGCCCGGATAACCCGCTGATGCCGAACTGGAAGCACCTGCCGGTGGGATACAACGGGCGCGCATCCAGCGTCATCGTGTCCGGAACGAAGTTTCACCGCCCGCTCGGGCAGACGAAGTCCGATTCCGCGGACGCGCCAGCTTTTGGGCCAACGCATGCGCTCGATTTTGAACTCGAGGTCGGCTTCTTCACGGGCAAGGACAACCCGCTCGGCAACCGCATCTCGACCGCCCAGGCGAGGGAGTGCGTTTTCGGTCTGGTGCTGGTCAATGACTGGTCGGCGCGCGACATCCAAAAGTGGGAGTATCAGCCCCTCGGGCCGTTCCTCGCCAAGTCGTTCGCTACTACCGTCAGCCCGTGGGTCGTCACGCTCGATGCGCTCGAGCCGTTCTTTGTTGAAGCGCCACCGCAAGACCCAGAGGTGTTGCCCTACTTGCGCTGCGACGAGAAGTGGGCGATTGACATGGAGTTGGAGGTCCTGCTGAAGAGCGAGCAGATGACCTGCGCACAGCGAATCTCCAAGACCAACTTCCGCCAGATGTACTGGACGATTCCGCAGCAACTCGCTCACCAGAGTGTGAACGGAACGAACGTGCGCGTCGGAGACCTCTACGCATCAGGCACCGTGAGCGGCGACGCCCCTGATTCCTACGGCTCGATGCTCGAACTTGCGTGGCGCGGCGAGCGGCCGATAACGCTCGAGGAAACCGGAGAGCAGCGCGCATTCCTCAACGACGGCGACAGCGTTATCCTGCGCGGTTGGTGCCAGGGCGACGGATACCGAGTCGGATTCGGCGAGTGCGAAGGCACCGTCCTTCCGGCAATCGAACCGTAGCGCTCATCAGCGGAGAGCGCGAGGAACGAGAATGAGCCTGCCGTTCCGGATGCGATCGAACTGCGTCTCAAACACCTCGTCGAGCGCATCGCTTGACAGCGCGTCATCGGCTAAGGCATCCAGGCGCACGCGCCCTTCGTGAAGAAGCATCACCCGATCGGCGAACGCGGCCGTCAGGCTGAAATCGTGCATCGCAGCCACCACCAATCGCCCCGCCTCCGCCAGTTCACGAGCCAAGCCGAATGTCTGCAACTGGTGCGCGATGTCCATGTGCGCCGTCGGCTCGTCCATCAACATCACGGGCGCGTCTTGCGCAAGGGCGCGGGCGAGCAGCGCCCTCCGCCGCTCCCCGCCGCTCAGTTCGGAAAACCTTCGCTCACCCGCATGCGCCATCTCGGTGCGCTCCAATGCCTGCTCGACGTGGTGCATTCCCCCGTCGTCCCAGGGGTAGCGAGCCATCTCGACAATCTCGCGCACGGTGAAATCGAACGCGGGCGTCTCGAACTGTGGAACGACGGCGACTCTCTGGGCTGCCTCCTTCGTTGAGAGGTGGCGAATCTCTTCACCGCCGATGAGCACGCGTCCGGTCGCCGGCGCGAGCACCCTTGCAAGCACGCGCAGGAGCGTGGTCTTGCCGGAGCCGTTCGGTCCGAGGAGCGCGACGACCTGCCCCGGCTCGAATCGCGCGGAGATGTCGTGCAGAACGGCACGCCCGTCGTAGGCGGCGCTGATTCCCTCAATGACGACGTCACAGCTTTCCATCGAAGATGCCTTCGCTGAACGCGTGATACATCGTCGCGTAGTAACCGTTCTGCCGCATCAGAGCGTCGTGTGTGCCGGATTCGACGATCCGCCCCCGATGCAGCACCACGATCGTGTCCGCGCGCGCAGCGGTCGTAAGGCGATGAGCGATGAGAATGGTCGTGCGCTCATGCATCACCTGGTCAAGCGCCTCCTGCACCTTCCTTTCGCTTACTGCGTCGAGGGCGGATGTCGCTTCGTCGAGAAGCAGCACCGTAGGGTTGACCAGCAGGGCGCGGGCGATTGCGATGCGCTGCATCTCGCCGCCCGAAAGGCGGACGCCGCGCTCGCCCAGCATCGTGTCGAAACCGTTCGGCATCGCCTCGATGAACTCGAGGGCGTGCGCCCGCTGGGCGGCTTGGCGTATCTCCTCCGTCGTCGCATCGGGCTTGCCGAAGGCGATGTTCTCCGCGACCGTTCCCGCGAAGAGAAGCGTCTGCTGTGGCACCACGCCGAACCTCTCGCGCAGCCAGCGCGTGTTGAGCGCGCCGATGTCCGTCCCATCGAACTCGATGACGCCCTCAGTCGGCCTGTAGAACTTGAGCAGAAGGTCGGCGAGCGTGCTCTTGCCCGCGCCGCTGCTGCCTACGAGTGCGACCGAGCTGCCGGGATTGATGTCCAGGTTGATCTCTTCCAGGGCGCGCGTCCCATCGGGATAAACGAAGCCAACGTCCCGGAATCGGATGTGCCCTCGCGGGCTGGCGAGCGAGAGCGTCGCGTTCTCATCAATCGCCTCCGGCGTCGCATCGAGCACCTCCGAGTAAATGCGATCGATCGCTGCCCGGACTTGCCCCATGATGTTTCCGATGTTGCCGACGCCCGTCGCGCCGCGCACGACGCGGTCCACGGCGAAGATGAACGCCATGAGCCCCTCCACGCGAATCTCCTCCATCGCGACGAGGAAGCCGCCATACCACAGAATCCCCGCGACGGCAACCGCTCCAATAAACTCGACGAGCGGACGCAGCCGCGTAACGCGGCGCACAACCCGCATGTTGTCGGCGAAGTTCTCCTCCACTCTCTCGCCGAAGCGCTTGGTCTCGCGCTCCTCGGCGGCGAAGGACTTGACGATGCGAACTCCACTCAATGACTCCTGCATGATCGCCCCCATGTCCCCCAGGCTGCGCTGCACGACTCCTTGGGCGCGCCGCACCTTGCGCGAGGTCGTCAGAATGACGTAGGCGATCGGCGGGATTGCGAGCAACGAGACGAGCGCCAAGTTCCAACTTACGAAGAACATGTACGCCAGCCCGCCGAGGACGAGCACCGGCGAATCCACAAAGTCGCGCACAAGCGGAAGCCCGGTCTGCACGACCGCGACGTCGTTCGTCAGGATGCTCTGCAACGTGCCGACCTTCTTCTTGTTATAGTAGGCAAGCGGAAGTTGTTGCAACTTGCCGAACAGCCGCTTGCGAAGGTCCGCCGTCAGCCGGTGCGCTGCGCGCGTGAGAAAGTACGCCTGGCCGCGGGAGAACCAATACTTGAGGAAGAAGACGAAGATGACGAACAGCGAGATCAGCCCGAGCAGCCGCGTGTCCCCCTCGGTCGCCGCCCCCAACGTTCGCCGGATGAGTTCCGCCGTTCCAACGTTGATGATCGCCGCAAACAAAGCGCACAGCAGCCCCATGACGATGAGGCGCCTCTGCTGGAGCAGCATCTGCTTGAACCGAGGGTCGAGCATTACTTGGAGACTCCTGATAGGGTACCCGCAACCAACTCGAGCGCAATCTGCGCGGTGCGGGTAAGGGCGTCCGCGGGCCCAAGCAGCGAGCGCAACTCCTCGAACGCCTTCAGCTGCTCCTCCCGCGCCTCGCTCTCCGCGAGCAGCGGCAGGAGTTCCTCAGCGATCCGCTCTGGAGTTGCGTCGCGCTGGATCAACTCCGGGCACACCCTGCGCTCGAGAAGGATAGAAGGCAGGCCGATGTGGTCAAAGCGCGGCTTGCGAATTCGGTACTCCAGCTCCATGATGCGGTCGCCCCTGTACACGATGACCATCGGGGTCTTCACTACGCCAGACTCCAGCGTCGCGGTGCCGGAGCAGACGATCGCCGCCCGACATCGCTTCAGGGTCTCGACGGCAGGGCCGGTCTGCAACTCCACCGGCAACTCCACCGAGTTGTTCCAGATCGAGTGTACGACCGAGGGATTGACCGTGGGAGCGAGCGCGAGCCGGATCGGATGTGCCGCCTCGCCGACCCGCTCAAGCGCCTGTGCGATCGCAGGGAGGTTGTGCTCAACCTCGTGCCGTCTGCTGCCCGGAAGCACCGCAACGCCCTCGCGCGGCGACCGGCTCGGCCCTCCCGCGATCTGGAGCACAGGATGTCCGACCCACTCCACATCCGCGCCCATCTTCTTGAGGATCTCCGCTGACCAGAGAAACGGCGTCGCGATGCGGTCGGCAATCGCCGGCAGGTCGCGGCCCTGTCTGTCCTTGCGCCAACTTCCGGGGGGCATGAAGTAGAGTGTCTTCGCCCCGAGCCTCTTCGCCTGCTTAAGCAGGCGCACGTTGAAGTAGCCGAAGTCCACCCCTATGACGAGGTTCGGTTCGCGCTCCTTCATCCATCGCAGAACATTGCGGTACTCGGCGAACACCTTCGGCGCGACGCGAAGAGATTGATAGATACCGAGCGCGCCCCAGCGGCTCGAGTCGGCAAGAATGTGTGCTTGTGCGGCTTTCAGGTGGACTGCGCCGACCGCGTACGCCTCGCCTTCAAAACCAAGCGCGCGCATCTCGCGAAGCAGGCGCGCCGCCGTCGCGTCTCCGCTCGCCTCGCCTGTCGAGAGAAGTACGGTGCCTCTCACGCGCGTTGCTTCTGGCGTCCATACCGCCCCCCGCCGATGTTCTCCAAGAAGTTGAGCAGGTACTCGACCTCAGGCGTTATGGTCACCTCTCGCCGCACTGCCTCGATCGCCCGCGTCATCCCCATCTCCGAGCGAAAGAGCAACTTGCAAGCCTTGTGGAGAGAGAGGCGCACCTCGGTGGAGACGCCCATGCGCCGCAAGCCAACCGCGTTGATGTCGTAAACCCGAAGCGGCGTTCCCTCGGTCAGCATGAACGGCGGGACGTCTCGCACCACGCGCGACATCCCACCCACCATCGCGTACTTGCCGACGCGGACGTACTGATGGATGCCGGTCAACCCTCCGATGTTCACTCCATCCTCGACAGTTACGTGCCCACTGACCCCCACGTTGTTCGCCATGGTGATGTTGTCGTGCAACTCCACGTTGTGGCCAAGGTGGCAGTAAGCCATCAGATAGTTGTTGTGTCCGATTACGGTTGTCTCGCCCTCGCCGGTTGCGCGGTGGAGCGTTACGAATTCGCGGAACACGTTGTCGTTCCCGATGTGCAGGTAGGTCTCCTCGCCGCTATACTTTTGGTCTTGGGGATCTCCGCCGATGATCGCTCCGTGGCCAATGACGTTGTTCTCACCCATCCGAACGTTGCGCCTCACGACCGCGTGAGCCTCGATGCGGCATCGGTTGCCGATGACGCATCCGCGCTCGATGACGGCGAACGGGCCGACGTGGACTCCCTCGCCGAGTTCCGCGTGAGGGCTTACCGCGGCCGTCGGATGAATCTTGCTCACAGCGTCTCCCCGTCGCTCAGCACCTTGTACAGAATCTCAGCGGTGCATGCGACCTCTCCTTCCACGGTTGCCACCGCCTTCAGGGCGCCCATCTGCTTGCGAAACCACAGCGCCTCGACCTCGGTATCAAGACGGTCGCCTGGGAACACGGGACGCTTGAACTTGACGTTGTCAAAGCCCGCGACCAGCGGCGTATAACCTTCGTACCTCTCGTCGGCAAGCAGAATCACCGAACCGACCTGAGCCATGGACTCGAGGATCAACACCCCGGGCATGACGGGCATGCCCGGATAGTGTCCAACGAAGAACGCCTCGTTGGCGCTTACGTTCTTGTATCCGCGTGCTCGCTTCCCCAACTCGAGTTCGATGATTCGGTCCACGAGCAGCATCGGGTATCGGTGGGGAAGAAACTTCTGTATCTGTCGGATGTCCATGCTATCGCTACTCCAGTCGGGACGTCACGGCGGCAAGCGCCCTCGCTGCCTCGACGTGCAGGCGGTGCCCACTTCGCTCCGCCGATGCGTTCAGAAACATCAGCGGAATGCCGCACAGCATCAGGTCGCCCATGCAGTCGAGCACTTTGTGGCGGGCAGGCTCGTCATCGAAGCGGCACGCCGTAAGATACCCCGACGGCCCAAAGACGAGCGTGTTCTCCTCCGAGCCCCCCAGCCCGAAGCCCGCCGCCCGCATCTGCTCGACCTCGTCCACGCAGGCGAACGTACGTGCGGGCGCGACCTCTGAGCCATATTCGTCAGGGTCCCACCGGTGGGTGAACTCCAGACGCCCGGGGAACGGATGCCGCTCGTACACCGCGCTGAACACTCCTTCACCCGCGCCGACGCTTACGTGGGCGTCCCCGTCGCTAACGGAGACCTTGCGCTCGATGCGGAGGACCTGCATTGTGTCTCGCGGTAAGGGGCCGACGTCTTGAATCGCCTCGAACCACTGCGCGCTGCTGCCGTCGAGGATCGGAAGCTCGGAACCGTTCACTTCTATATCAGCATCCGTTACTCCCGCTCCGCCGAGGGCGCTGAGCAAGTGCTCCACCATGCGGATACCCGCCACCGCAGTGCAGCGCTCCGTGGAAGTAACCCGCTCCGGCGTCACGTTGACCCACTCCCCATCCGAGCGCAAGCGCAGGCCGCTTGACCCAGGATGCACGAAGACCGTGGCGTGGCGCGCCGAATGGATTCCCTTACCCTCCATACGCAGCGTTCCGCGAAGCGTAACCGGTCGAAATGAAATCATTTCAGTCGCTTCAGCTCTTCCTCGATGCGCCTGAGGCGTTTCACGATGTCGGGCAGTTTGCGAAGCAGCACCGTGATGCGGGCTGCCTCACTAAACTCGAGAGCGGGCGTGCCCCAGTACCTGCCTTCCTTCGTGACGTCGTCATCCACTCCGGACTGCCCGCCGAGCAACACGTCGTCGGCGACGGTTACATGGTCGCCCACGCCGACCTGCCCCGCCATCGTAACGCGGCTGCCGATGCGCGCGCTTCCGCTGATTCCAACCTGCCCCGCCAGCACTGTGTGCTCGCCGATCTCCACGTTGTGACCGATTTGCACCAGATTGTCAATCTTCGTGCCCAGGCCAACTCGCGTTGCGCCGGCGGTCGCCTTGTCAATCGTCGTGAGGCTGCCGATTTCGCAATCCTCGCCGATGATGACCTCGCCGACCTGGGGCACCTTTCGATGTTTCTCGCCGTCCCAGAAGTAGCCGAAACCGTCCGCGCCGAGCACCGCGCCGGAATGAACGACCGTTCGCTCACCCAGGAACACGGATCGGTAGAGGATGACATGAGGGTACAGTCGAACGCCCGCTTTCAACACACATCCCGGGCCAACATAGCAGAAGGGGAAGACCTTGACGTCTTCCTCGATGACGGCGCCCTCTTCGACAATCGCGTATGGCCCGATGCGGGCGGTTGCTCCGATCTTCACGTCCTCGGCGACGATCGCCGTCGAGTGCACTCCCTCGGGCAAAGGCAGGTCACTCCAACTGAGGGCGAGGATGCGGCCGAACGCTTGGCGTGCATTGGCGCATCGGATGTGCGGCTTGTCGCACTCGCGCATCTCCTCCGACAAGATGACCGCGCCGACCGACGAGGCCTCCACCAGCCGAAGGTACGCCTCGGATTCCGCGAAGGTAATCCCCTCCGGGTCGTCGTAGCCCGCAGGAACCGGGCGGCGGATCGTCTGCCCAGCCGGGCCGAAGAGCTGCCCACCAACGATCTGGGCTAACTCCCCGAGGGTCCATTCTGTGTGGTCTTGAGCCAAGCGATAAACTCTCCAGTTGCGTCGCGCCCCGCGCGAGGCGAACGCGCCAGTTTGTACCCGTGAACGCGGAGGAAGATGACTAATCGGCCCTGCAGAGCGTCGGGCGGGCGCTCTTCCTGGGCCGGCGCACCGAACCTCGGCGATCGCAGGGACATCGGTGGCACCTCGACGGTAACCGCGCTACCAGCGCTAGCAGGGGGTGGGTTGTCGGCGATGAGGTCACCGAGGGACGCCTCCCCGCCGGCACCGAGCAGGGCAGCCACTTCGCGCGACGCGCGCTCCCGGACGGATTCTCGGAGTTGCCGAATCTGCGCGCTCACCGCGGCTGTAACCGCGTCACGGCTGCCGTGGTGCTGCCCAACCATTCGTTCAAGGAGGCGATAGGTCTCATCGTCCCAAGCCTCAATGCGCTCCTTCAGGTCCGCCGCCTCCCTCGCCCACTCCGAATAGAGAGCCGTGGTCCATGGAACGGGGCTTTTCCTCGGTCGGGAGCGAGGAAAGCCGGCGAGGAACGCAAGCCGCGCAAGTAGCCTTCCTCGCTGCGGCGCGCGCGAGCGGATGATGCGCTCTGCGTTCTCCAGCAGTCGCTCGTCGAACTCCGCCAAGGAGCGGCGGAGCCTCGCCCGCAGCTCCGCCACTTCGGCAGCCGACTCCATCAGCGCGCGACGCTCATACGCCTCCGTCAGCGAAACGAGCGTTTGGTTGGTTTGCTCCCGCAACAAGGTGAGCACCGCCGCCGCCCGCGCCCCTGCTTCCGCTGTTGGCCTGCCTAAACGCGGTGCCTCGAGAGTAGCGCCGGAGCCCTCAATGACTCCGAGCGGCGCCGGGGGGGTGACGTAAGAAGCCGCGCGCGTCTCGTGCAGTGCCGCCCGTGCCCGCTCCAGGTCCACGAAGACAGCCTCTTCCGTAGCGCAGCCCGCGAGAAGGGCGACGCTAAGGGTTGTCCCGATCCATGACCTTGACCACTTCATCGGTCACATCGTTCGCGGCGTAAGGTGCGACATTACTGTCAAAGATTACCGTGAAACCCTGCTGCCTTCCGTACTTCGCCGCCGCCTCACGCACCTTTGTGAGGACGCTGGTCTGCTTCGCCTGGGCGCGGGCTTGAAGCTCTTGAGCGAGGGAGTTCTGAATCTGCGGGAGGACATCCTGAGTAACGCCCGCCAGCGCGGACTTCTCGCTGAGTTCGTTCAGTTCGTCGGGCGTCGGGTTGGTCTTCCGCACCAATTCAGCGTAGCGGCTGCTAGCGGTCTGAATGGCGCTCTTAACCTGCTCGAGCTGCTGCTTCTGCTGGTCAGTCGCGTTCTCGGCGAGCCAGAGCGTCAAGAGTTGGTCCCTCTGTTGCGCCGTCATCACCTTGTTGTTGTTGATGAAGGTGAGGATGTTGTTCACCTCGCGGCGGAACGCGTCGAACGCTTGCTTTTCCCTCTCGCCCAGCTTGGACTTGTCTGCGACTGCCGAGAGGTCGACGACCCCGAACTTGGTCGTCTGATTCTGAAAAGCCGCGAGTCCGATCAGAACGACCGCGAGAATCGCGACAACGAGAGTTGAGATGATCTTGCTGTTCATGTGTTGCTTACCTTCCTTGTCAGAAACTTGAGCCGATGGTGAAGTGAGTCCGCGAGTTGCCCTGGTCGTCGAAGCCGAGGTCGAGACGGATCGGGCCAAGCGCGGTTCTGAAACTGATGCCCACCCCATACCCGAGGTGCAGATCGAAGTCGCGTGACTGCCCGAACGTGCGGATACCGCCATATCCGTCCCACGCGCCGCCGTAGTCAATGAAGCCGACGAGGTTGAACGCCTTCTGTATCGGATACCGAAGTTCGACCTGGGCGAGAAGCGCGCTCCTTCCCCAGAACCGATCTTCCGGATAGCCGCGCACACCGTTCACGCCGCCGATGAAGAACTGCTCGAAGAACGGCACTTGACCAAAGATGGTGCCGGCGTAAAGACGGGTCGCAAGCACGGTACGCGTCTCCGTGTCAAAGGTCTCGGGGCTA
Source organism: Armatimonadota bacterium (assembly GCA_037446435.1). Classification (GTDB taxonomy): domain Bacteria; phylum Armatimonadota; class Fimbriimonadia; order Fimbriimonadales; family ATM1; genus J051. The sequence continues at coordinate 6,819 of JBBIIO010000018.1, read as the reverse complement.
CGCGGCCCACCTTTGCTGAAGTATCGGCGATAGTCGAACGTCAGCCGAGTGAAGAAGCCTGTGCCGAGGATCGCATAACCCTGTCGCTCGCCGCCCACGCTGCGAATGTCAATAAAACTCGGCTCGGCGGATACCCGCAGCCAGTCGCCGTGCGACGGCTCGATGCTGATATCTCGCCTGTTCGAGACGAAACTAAGAGATGCAGACGTTACAATGCCATCCTGCAGCACGAACTCCTCGCCCGCATTCGGCAGAAAGTTGTTCGTGTCCACCAGCTCTGAACGCAAGCCGATCGCCACGCGATTGTTGCGGTTCAACTCCCGTGAAACGGAAACGGTCGCGCCGCTTCGCCGCTGAGTGAAGCGGTTGTCGGTCCCAAGCCCCTCGCCGCCCCCGAAGAAGGTGCGTCCGAAGACCAGCGTTTCCTGGGAGAAGACGCTTGCCGCAAGCGCCGTGCGCTTCGAATCCAGAATCGGGTTGCCGTAGTTGAGCGAGATGCTCGTGCCCAGGCCCTGCGTAGACTGGAGCAGATTGATTCCGATCGACTGCCCCGTGCCTCGGAAGTTCGTCTCAGTTACGTTGAGAATGCCTGCAAGGCGGTTGCGTGGATCAAGTTGCACACCTACGTTGAATAACCCGGTGCGCGTCTCGGTGAAGTTGAGAATAAGGTCTACGCTGCCGATCTCACCCGCTTCGCGCACGCTCGGGTCGAAGCCTTCGAACCACTGGGTGTCTACGAGGCGGCGATAGTCCGACGTCAATGTCGGCGAGTGCAGCAGCTGTCCTTCTTCTTGGTCCATCAGCTTCTTTAAGACACCGGATCGGGTCTTCGTTAGTCCGGTGAAGATGATGCGGTTGACCTTCGTTTCGACAATTAGCACCTCGATCGTGCCCGGGTCGGATGCGGACGGCTCGTACCGCACGACCTGGGCGAAGTAGCCCTTCGAGCGGTACAGGTCGCTGATTGCGTTCGCGTCCGGCACGAGGTGGGCGGGGTTGAACAGTTCACCCTCCCTCGTCTGGATCGCTGCTCGGATCTCCTCTTCGCTGACGACAGTGGTCCCCTGGATGGTAATCCGGGTAACCATCGGCCATTCGAGCACCTCGACAGTAACCCTCCATCGGTCGTCGTCCATCAGCGAGGCGTAGATCTTCACGTCCTGGAAGAGGTTCAGGTCGGTGAGCGTGCGCCGATCCCGCTGGATCAGTTCCTCACGGTACGGCTGTCCAACTTTCGTCTGCATAGTTGCAAGAATCGTCTCGCTTGCGACGTGTTGATTGCCGCGGACGAGGATCTCGCCCACCGGCCGCTCTTGCGCCGCGGCTACGCCAGCGAACAACGCGAGAGCAACCGCAATCCCCAGTTTCCTTATGGTGTCAGTTCCCATTTCCCGCACTCAAGTAAGACTCCAGCGCCTGGCGAAGGTGTTGCCGGGCGCGCGCCAGTCTAGACCGAACGGCCTCGACGGTGATGCCCATCGCGTCCGCAATCTCCTGATAGGATAGCCCTTCCATCGCCTTCAGAACAACACACTCCCTATACCCCTCCGGCAAATCGAGAATTGCCTGCCGAAGGCGCTCCTGGAAATCCGCCTGCTCCACCGCCCCCGCCACGTCCGCCGAGGGGTCCGGCAGTTCCCGTTCCCCTTCCAAGTCTTCGGTGGGCGTCAGCGATGTTTCTCTTTCGCGCTGCTTCGCGATTGCGGAGATTCGATCCGTGTTCAGGTTGATGAGAATTCGGTACAGCCAAGTGTAGGTCCCAGCCTCCCCCCGGAAGCGACCCCACGCCTTGTACGCGCGTACGAACGTCTCCTGCGTCAACTCTGCAGCCTCGTCCTCATCGCCCGTCAGCTTCAGAGCCACGTTATAGATCCTTCTTTCATGGAGTAGGACGAGTCGTTCGAATTCGTCACGGCGTCCGCTCATTCCCTTGATCGGGACCCCATGGTGTCACCTGTTAGACCCCTGCTACGGGGAAAAGTATCGCTCCGCTTCAAAACCGCCTCGAGTATCCGACCGAGAGGCGGATGACGCCGCCGCGCTCAGCCGTAACAGAGATTCGAATTCGACCCAGGAAAGGGTTCCGCAGGCGAGGCGAATAGGTCAGGCCGACCTCTTCGAGCGGTACCCCGGACTCCTCGAACTCCTCAAGCGTCCGGCGATACTCCAGGGTGAATCCGGAGCCGAGCGCCTTCGCAACGGTTACCGATGTTGCAGAGCCGGGCCTGATGTCGAACGAGAGGTAGTCCAATCCCAACGAGCGCTCCAGGCTCCGGGTTACGGAGCGCGCCAGCACCGGGGCGAGCACCGACGTGAGCGTGTCGGTCAATTGGGTGTTGAAGCCACCGACGGCCGCGCCCGCCACTCCCTCCAGTAACTGCTGCTGGCCGAGCACGGCGAGGATCTGGTCGCGTGTCAGGTCCGGTGGGTCGCTCGTCGCGATGATGCTGAGGTCCTCGTCCGAGAGCAGATCGCCGCTTATGACCAAGTTTACGATGTATCTCTGAACCGATATCCCGTTGTGAGCGGTGATGCGAGTCGTGGCGTTAAGGGAGATGTCCATCTGGGCTGCCTCCCCGAAGCCGCCCTGCGGGTCGTAGGTAAACACCGCTCGGCTGCCCTCTGTGAATCGCAGGTCGGTCGTGGGCAGCCGAAGGGTTCCTTCGAGCACCTGGAACTCAGCCCTCACTTGCGGTTGCTCCAGTGTGCCGGTAACGCTGCCCGAGCCGACGAATACCGCCTGGAGAGGCCCACTTCGCACTTCCGAGCGCTCCGCCGCCAGCGAGAGATTCAGGTTTGGGTTGAACAGCGGAGGCTCAGCGGACCGCTCGGGGAAGTCGCCGCGAAGCGCGAGGAGCGCCTCGCGCGCGGTGATCGACCCGGTGACGGTCGGCTCCAGCCACGGCCCCGACGCGCTGACCGTGCCGTGCACGACGCCCGAGAGCACGTTTCGGTCTCCAACTTCCTGTCGAAGTCTGAACGTCTCCGCGGTTAGCGTCGTAGGCAGCAACTCGAGGGTCTCAAGGTCTATGCCGCCGTCGAATCGAAGCGCCCCACCCTCGTAGTCTCTGGCGCTTAGCGTCAGCCGCGTCAGCATCCGTTCAAGCGTGAGCGACGCAGACACGTCGTGGAGGACCTGGTCCATCCCTTCGAGCGCAAGCCTCTCCGCGCTCGCGTGGATGGCGCCTCGAACTTCTGGACTGCCAAGCGTCCCGCTGATGACCACTTCACCCTCATGAATCCGCCCCACTGTGACCTCCGTGTTCAGCCCCCCGAAGAACTCACTCACGGCGTTGATGTCCCGCTCCGGTACCACAACTCGAACGTAAACCGGCTCGTCGGGAAACTCGAACGGATAGCGGAACGGGATGCGCGCTTCATCGAGCCTCGCTGCAAAGCTGCGCAGGTTCGCCATGCCCGCGCCTTCGCCTGCGCGGACCTCGATCGCTCCGTCCATGATTGAAATGCCTGCGATAGTAAGATCGAGAGGCGGCATTTCGCCGACCTTCAGCTCGTCCACCGAAAGGGACGCCACACCCTTGGGCGACTCGGTCGGACCGGAGAACACCAGAGTCAGGTCGCCCCGACCGGAGAGCGGCGTCAAGCCGGGGAAGAGGCGGTTCAGGGCGCTCAAGTCCGCATTGAGGAACTCGACCTCAATCGAGAGGTCTCCACCCTCGGTGATGGTGTTCGTGGAGGAGGGGAGCAGGCGACCTTCAACGGGGCCATCCGTCCAAGAAAAGTCTAAAATCCGCCACTCAAGGCCCTGCTTGACGACCTCGCCGCGAAGATTGCCAAGTGGCTCGCCGCGCGCCTGGATGCCGGCAAGTTCGAATGTCGCGGAGCCGTCCCGCACGCGCTGGCCGACCGCCGCCCCTTCGCCTTCGAGCGACGCCCCGGCGTTGCCGGAAGCCGACAGCGATGCCGTCAACCACCCGCGCGTGGATTGCAGTAGGTCTGCGACCTCCGGCTCCATTGAGGGAAGGTATCGGTGTACGAGATTGTATAATGACTCACTTGGCACGTTGAGGACGCTGGCAGATGCGGAGTAATCGCTCGTTCCGACGTCATACCACGCTTCATCCAGAATGAAGTAGCCTTCAAGAGAGCCGATGGAACCGGATGCGGTTACGCGGTCGTTTGCGTAATGCGCCTGCACGGACCCCGCGCCGACCGGCTCAGCGTTCATCGCAAGGGAAGCTACATCGACGGTTGCAGTTGCCTCCTCGAGGGCGCCGTCGAGGAAACGAGCCTCTCCGCTCAAGCCGGCCGACCCCGCGAAGGTTACGGCGTCACTGAGGAAGTGGGATAGCGAAGACAAGTCCAGCGATTCGCCGGAAAATTGCACGGAACTCTCTCCATCCAGCGCGTAGGTGCCGCTTGCCGAGAGGGTCCCTGCGCCGAACCGCGCGGTGAATTCTTCCAGGTATGCAACCCGCCCGAACCACCGTCCCTGTGCGCGTACGTCCTCCATGGAAACATCGCCGAGGAACAGCGCCTCTGCCTCGAGTTGAGCGCGGGCATCGGGGTCCTCCACCAGCCCCGAGACCGACCAAGTACCGGTGGCGATGCCGGCCACGTCCGCAGCGACGAACGAGTCGAGCGTTACGTTCTCGAAGGTGCCGGCGCCATCGATCGTCCAGCCGTCGCGGGTTTCCACAAGTCGGAGGGAGCCGGAGGCTTCCGACGGTCCCTGGCGCACCATGATGTTCCTCATCTCGAGCGGTCCGCCCAGAACGTACTCAGCATCGAACCGAGCGATGGGAATCACCACGCCGGCAGCCTCGACGCCGTACGCCTCGACGACGCCTGCTATCCGAGGGTGGTCGAATGAGCCGTTGACCTGTAGATTCGCGAACGCCGTTCCGGAGGCCGGCGAGTCTGGATAAAGCAACAGGTCGAGTGCATCGCCTCGGACGCTCAAATCAAGGGTTCTCCCGTCGAGCGAGACCGCACCGCTTGCGAACAGGGAGCCGCTCCTCGCGGTGGCGCGCGCATCTTCGATGAGGAACCGCCCACTCCGATACAGACCGCTCAAAGAGAATGCTGGGTGGTCAATCACCACGTATTGCTCGCCCGAGGCGAGCACCTCCGCGACGCCGGATGCGCGCACCTCGACAACGGGATCTGCCACGGTGCCGCTCAGCGCCAAGCCTGCATCCGCCTCACCGGCGACGATGTACCTTGAGACCTCTTCCGGCAGATTCGGTAACTGCCGAACGTCCAGACCCGACAGCGATACGAAACCGGCGATTGACCGCTCTCCGCCAAGCGAAACGAGGACCTCAGCCCGACCGATTCCGCCCGCGACCGCCGCCGTCGCCTCGGTGATTCGCACCGCCCTCCCATCTGACGCGACTCTTGCTTGCAGGCCGGATGCCTCAATGTCCTGCATGCGCGCGGTTTCTGCACGCAGGATTCCGTCGAACGCGAGGTTGTCGCGCCATGCGACGGTTCCGCTCCATGTCGCGGTGGAGACCGCGACGCCCTCGGGCAGCTGTACGTTTAACGCGCGCAGCGCCTCGGCGTTGGACAGCCGCGCGTCGGCGCGCGCCAGCAGGCTGCGGTCATCCCAGTTCGCAGTAAGCTCGCCGCTCGCGCTCGCGCCGCGGGTGTGCACGTCGAACCGCCCTATGATGCCGACCCAATTCGCAACCCCCTCGAAGTGCGCCTCGGTCGCTCGATACGACTGGTACGCAACGTCGCGGCTTTCCAGGCTACCGTCCACCCGCCAGCGGAGGTCGGGCGTCGTCCACACCGATACGGTGCCGGAGAAGCGGGCGGACGCGGCGTGAGCGTCCTTCAGGCCGGCAAACTCGCGCAGTTCCGGCATCGCCTTCGCGTATTCCAGCAACTCACCCAACTCCGCCCCGTCGGTCGTTGCCTCCAGCGAGGTGAGTGCGCCCGACTGTATGTCAACCGACGCCGTAAGCACGCCGACACCGGCTACGTCAACCACGCCGCTGCACGCGGCGTTGTCGGCGTACCCCGCAACGGACGCCTGCCGCACCGTTCCCGTCCACACGGGAGCGCCCTCGGTCGCACGGTCAATGAGGCGGAAGCGCACGTCCTCAGCACGCACCTCGAACGGCGCTTCAGACGGCTCCTCCTCCGGCGTTCGAGGAAGGAACCTTGTTACCTCCCAACTCCCGTCCTCAAGTCGCACCAGGTCAATCGCCCCTCCGCGAACGGAGACAACCGTCGCGGGCCGCCCCGCACAAGGCAAAGCAAGGTCCGCGGAGACCTCTCGCACAGTTGCGATCTCGCGCCCCGCCGAGTCTTGGAGCGTGACGTTCCGCGCATGCAGCGTCGCCTTCGAGAAGTCGAATCTGGCTTGGGCAACCAAGAGCACAGCGCGCTCACTCTCACCTTGGTACGTGACCCGTAGGTTGTAGATAGGCTGCGAGAGATCGCGCGTGACGAGGATTAGGTGCCACACGCCGCCAACCGCGACGGCGATAGGGAACAGCCGAATGAACCCGACCAACACGCGGACGAGGGACCTCGTCGAAGCGCTCACCGCTCCATGGCCGCGAGGCGTTCGCTCATCACCTTGCGGCTGAATTCAATCGCGTTGTACGAACTGCGGACGAACGGCGCACTCGCGACAAACGCGAAGCCCATCTCGTTGCCGATGCGCTCGTACTCTTTGAACACGCTCGGGTGGATGAACTCGTTGACCGGAAGGTGCCGCATCGTCGGACGGAGATACTGCCCGATGGTAACCGCGTCAACGCCCACAGTCCGCAGGTCCTTCAGTACGCCGACCACCTCTTCCTGTGTCTCGCCCAAGCCAAGCATGATGCCGGACTTGGTGTA
>JBBIIO010000017.1:0-45562 GCA_037446435.1 Armatimonadota bacterium | reverse complement strand
TGCCGACCGGCTGGTTGATCCGCGCCTCGACTTTGATGTCCATGAGGGTAGGGTTCTGTTTGGTGGTATGGGCGCCGAGTTCGAGCGTCGAGAGGTTGGCTTCGCTGAGAAGGAACCACGCCTGAGAGTTCATCTCGAAGTAGTCGTCGTCGGAAGCGGAGAGCGACAGCAACCCGCCCGATGCTCGCGCGCCCTGAGGGACGGAGAAGTCGGTGAGCGAAGCAGAGACGTGCGGATCGCGGAGGGCGAACAGGGTGCGGTTCGTGCTGACCACGTACAGAGTCCCATCAGAGCTGATGATCGCGTGCCCGTTGGCATTCTCGCCGAGGTCCACCGACCAGAGGTGCCTCCCATCCCGAGTGACGGCGTGCACGGAGTCGGTGGCACCACTTCGGCTGTGAAAGCTGGTCCCCGCCGCGTCCACCGGTGGGTTAGGGCGTAGGAGGCTCGCGGGCAAATCCACCGTCCAAAGGATCGCCCCGGTATCGCGGTCAATACCGTAAACAAAGTGCCACGACTGGTGGGCGCGGATCTGGTTCGTCCTTCGATCCGGTATTGCGATGCCGCGAACGTTCGTGTACGGCTCGGGCTGCCTCCACAAGATCTGACCGGTTCGAGTGTCAACACAAACGACTTCATCTTGCACGTCGAGATAGGCTCTTCCATCCTCGACGTGGGGACCGAAGTCGCTCCAAAGCCCCAGCGGAATTTCGTACAGGGTTCCGCCATCGGTGCCGCGAAGACTCAGCAGCGTGCTTCTTTGTGTTGCGACCAGGATACTGCCTTCTTCATCCATCGCAACCTCTCCGAAGTACGCGACGCTGCTCGGACGCTGCCAGATAACGCCTCCATCCGAGACACGGCGTGCAACGACGTTCCAAGATTGGTGCAGATAGTAGAGGACACCCTCGCGCACGAGAGGGGAGCTCGAAGCACCCGACCCTGTTCCCGGAACTCGCCAAATGGTCTCGCCCGTCTCGGCGTCCACACAGTACACCGACCAGACATCCCCGCTGAACGTCGTGAAAAGCACGCGGTCTTGCCAGATGGCAGGCGCAGCGCCGACGCTGGCGTCGGTGTCCTTCTCCCACAGAATGCGGCGGGCGAACGTGTCCACGCAGACAAAACGATTGTAGTTCCCGCAGAACAAACGTCCATGACGGTCCATGGTTGGCCGAACAACGGATTGGCCTTCCTGGTGCTGGTCGAGCCTCAGACGCCAGGCGATTGTCGGCGTCTGGGGACCCACGGCGTCCGCCCTGGCAGTTCTTTGAGCGTCTCGCCCGAGCATCGGCCAGGGGTGCTCCAGCGTAGGCGCCTGCCCCGCCACAGGCAGGGCGGCTGCTAGGGCGAGGAAGCACAGGGCGGTATTGACAAAAAGTCGCCTCACCATGTTCCAGTATACAGTACAATGGAGCAAGCGGAAGCGCCTAAGTGGCGAGGTCCTGCGCCCAAGGGGGCTTCGGAAGGAGGAAATGAAGATGAAGCCCTTTGCAGCTCTGGTGTGTTTCTCAGGGGTGGCGCTTTTTGTGCCCACCCACTCCCCACAAGGGTCTACCGAGACCAAATGGCAAAGGACGATCCTCGTCGACCCTGATCATGGCGTCTCCGGCAACATTTCGGACGCGGGGACGATCAAGGATGCGATTGAGATCATTCTTGATGAGCCAAGTCACGAACAGTTCCACTGGACGGTGCTGGTCAACCCAGGCGAGTACACGATCAGCGACAGCGGAGATGCCATTGAACTGGGCGGCACCGCCGAGAACATCAGCATCGTCGGCGTGAACCCGGAGTCGTGCATCATCAACGTGACCGCCTCCGGCGTGCCAGGCATCAAGATCACAAGCGGCACAGAGCATGTGCGCAACAACGCCATCCGCAACCTGACCGTTAAGACCGCAAGCGGCCACGGCATCGAGATCGTCAAGGGCAGTGGGCAGAACGACAAGACACCCAAGGGCATCACCATCGAGAACTGCATCATCCGCGCTGATGGAACCGGCGGCAGGGGCATCGAGGTGCATACCGCCGAGGATCTGTTCGTGTTACGATCGCAGATACGAAGCGATGACGCCGAAGGGGTTCACTTCGACACCAGCCAAGGCGCTCCACCGCCGAGCCTTCATAAGAACGTGCTCTTCGAAGGTTGCACGATCAGCGGTAAGGACATCGGCGCTGAGATTCAGTCGTTCACCTCGCCCTTTGTCATTCGCAACTGCACGGTCGAGGGGCGAGGCCCTTCGAGCAGCGGGACGGTGTTTGGAATTCGATACGACAAGCCGTCGTCATCACAGGAAGTCTTGGAGGTGATCGCTTCGCGCGCCATTGCGGTCAATGAAGCGACGAACGGCGGCGAGACGATAGCCCTCTTCCGCGACCCGGGCTCCGTCCGTTGTGTCGGCTCCACCTTCGAGGCGCGCACGGCCAACGCGGCAGCCTACGGTATCAAGGGCGGAAACTACGAAGACGTTCGATTTGAGTTTATAGACTGCGTATTCATGACCTCGTGCGACGACGAAAGGCAGCCGGAAGTGTTCGACATCTGGGGCGAGGTGACGGCCGGCGACAAGGACATGTTCGTCCGGGGTTGCGACTTCTCTAAGTGGTTCGGCGTCATTCAGGCGCTAGGCCCTCCCCGCACCCAGGTTGAGCGCATCCTAAATGTAAACGCCGCCTCCGACACGGCGATCCACAGCGGCATCCAACTAACCGGCAGCGAGCAAGAGATCACCACGGGCATCACCAATCCCGACGCGTACCGAGCCTTGCAAGTGACGGGGGTCGGGACGTGGTCTGGAAGCGCAGACGTGTTCGTCATCGGCACGAACCTTGCCGGCGACGCCATTACGGAGAAGTTTACGATAACCAGCTTGCAAACGAACGTCATCGGTAAGAAGCCTTTCAAGACCGTAACCAAGATCATCGTCCCCGCCGCCCAGCAGGGGCAGAGCCAGACGATCAAAGTCGGCACGACGGACAAACTCGGCCTCTCCTCTCCGGTGTCGGCAACGAGCGACGTGCTGCAGTGGTCGAAGGTCTCCGGCAGCGCCTGGCAAATTCAGACCTCGGCTCTGACGGTTGACGTGAACCACGCCACCATCAACCCGGGGAGCATCTCCACGGGCGACTCCTTCGAGTTCACCTACCTCACCGCCGGGTAGGCGTGCGAACGAGGGAGATGGGCGGGGGGTATCCTTGGGGAGGTATGGACCGCAACCTTGCCCTGGAGTTCGTCCGCGTCACCGAGGCAGCGGCGCTCAACGCCGCCAAGTGGGTTGGCAAGGGGGATCGGACGGCTGCTGACCAAGCAGCCTGCGATGCGATGCGCCACACGCTTGGGCAACTGGACGTTAGGGGGCGAATCGTCATCGGCGAAGGTGAGCGGGACGAAGCGCCGATGCTGTACATCGGCGAAGAGGTGGGCAACGGAAGCGGCCCGGTCGTGGAGATAGCGGTTGACCCTCTCGAGGGCACGAACCTGTGCGCCAACGGCATGGCGAACGCCATCAGCGTGCTCGCCGCCGCGAAGGAGGGCGAGGGCAGGTTGATGCACGCGCCGGATTGCTACATGGACAAGCTGGTCGTCGGGCCTGATGCGAAGGGAGCGATTGACATCACGATGCCTGTGGCGGCGAACCTCAGAGCGATTGCAAAGTGCCTCGACAAGGACATTGACGAACTGACCATCGGCATGCTGGACCGGCCGCGGCACGAGAAACTGATTGCCGAGATCCGGCGATGCGGCGCAAGGATCCGCTTAGTGACGGACGGGGACATCACGCTGGGCATCGCTGCGATCCAAGAGGAGACCGGGATTGACGCGCTCTTCGGGATCGGCGGCGCGCCGGAGGGCGTCATCACCGCTGCGTCGGTGCGATGCGTAGGCGGAGACATGCAGGCGAGGTTGGTTTTCCGAAACGAAGAAGAGCGGAAGCGCGCCGAGAAGATGATCGAGGGCGACGTGGACCGCGTGTTTCACACCGACGACATGGCGAGCGGCAGCGTAATGTTTGCCGCAACGGGCATCACGAGCGGCGATCTTCTGCGCGGCGTTCGCTACACCAAAGGCGGCGCGCTGACGGAGTCCATCGTCATGCGATCCGCGACCGGCACGGTGCGCCGCATTCAAACGAGCCACCGCTTCGAGCACACGCCGAGGTATTGAGGGCTATCGATTCTTGAGCGCCTGGTTCATCTCGCCGAGCACTTCATCGAGGTCCCAAGTTGTCGAGACGTCGTGAATCTCCTCGCCTTCGGCATCGAGGATGCGCATATCGGGGATACCGCGCACGCCGAAGCGTCTGGCGGTGTCGCGTTCCTTGTCAATGTCAATGTGTACGAAGACGTAGTCGCTTTGCATCGCGGCGAGTTCGGGCTTGCTGAGGACCGCACGGGTCAACTCTTTGCAACCCGGGCACCACTCCGCGCTGAAGTCCACGAAGACGAGTTTGTTTTGCGCCTTCGCAGCCTCCAAGCCGGAATCGAGCGTCTCGTGCCAGGCGATGTCGCCACTCGGGGCGTCGCCTGAAGACACTTGGCTTGTAACCTGGCAACCAGCAAGGGCCAGCAGACCGAGTAGGCCCGCGGGCGCCAACAGATTGGTTCGCATATGCCGATTATACGTCGCTCGGGTGCGCTCCGTTCCTGTATGGTTAGCGGGGGTTCTGCGAATCTAACGCCCCGCGGCGACAGCGTCTCCGGGTAACTCTGCCGGGCTGCGAGGAGTTACCTGGTGGCGGTCACAGGAGCGGCGGTGGCCCAAAGTGGAAGAAGGCGCCTGTACGCTCCGCGAGGTGCACCTATGATGATGTGGGAGAAAGACGAGGCGCCGCTATGGAACTTGGACCTGGACGAAGCGACGGAGCCGGCGCCTTTTGAACCCGACGAGGAGGACGCTCAGATCCTGTCTCCAATCACGGCGCGGCGCGCTGCAAATGCCCTGCCGGTGGGTCACCATGTGGTGCTGTTCGCTTTGGATCCGCCGGGCTTTTGCGGTGGTCGCATTGCGTCCGTCGCGGATTCTTCCCTGCGGGTAAGTCTTGACCATGAGCCTGACCGCCTCCTGCTGTGGCCGCTTTCCGTGTGCCTAATCGCGTTCTTGCATCAGGGCGAAACTCACGCCTTTCTCTCGCGAGTGTGGGGGTTTGGGGCGGAGGAGGGCGTGCGCCGGCGCCCTGTCGTGATTCTGAGCAAGCCCGACGAGCAGATGACGATGGACTGGCGGAGCGCGCCGAGGGTTGCCGTTCCCGACGACGCGGGCTTCGCGTGCGTCTTCCGGGTCGGGGCGACGGGCAAGTGGCCGTGCAGGCTGTGCAACCTCAGCGTGTCCGGTGCGCTCATCGAGTTCGATGCGAGCAGGATGCCGGAGCTGCAGTGCGGCTCGGAAGCGGAGTTGGAGATTCTGTGGGAGGAGATGCACTGTCGGCTTGCAGCGGTCGTTTGCCGGCGCCAGGGCCACGAGTACGCGGTCATGTTCCCTGAGAGCCTGAGCATGGATGAGATTCGCCCGCCGATGCACCTGGAGACGATGGTGCGCGACCTCCAGGAGCTTTGGTTGCGCCGCCGGGCGGCGTAGGCTTTGAAAAGAGGAATCGCCACCGAAGTGGCGATTCCGTTGCGTTTCTGCTCATCGGGGGTCCGAAGTCGTTAGCCGCGTTGGCCGACGACGATCTCGCCGCGCACGACGCGACCTTCGAAGGCGAACCGATGACCTTCACCCTCGAAGACGAGTGCGATAGCATCCGGGCGGCCGTCCGCAACGCGAACATGGACGACGCCGTGAACCTCGCGTGTGCCTTCGCGCGTTTTCAGCACGGCGACTGCTCGGCCGCTAAACGCCGCATTGTGTCCGTCGGACTCAAAGCGCTCGGCATTCCTCATCATGATCGAGAGCATTCCGCCCTCCACCATGGTCCTGAAGCCGAAGGGACCGCCGACTTGGGGGTCGCGCTCAGGGCAGCGGCGCTCAAAGACATCGAACGAGAACGCCCCATGCCGGTGCTCGTTCGCCGCTATGCCCATACCTTTTGCGAACTTGACGGTGCACTCGCAGTGGCGGCGGACGAAGACCTCGATTCCTCCTTCGGCGACGCCGCCACGGAACGACCATGAGAACTCGCGCGCCTCGAAGTGAACCGCCAGTCCGTCACCGCCGCCGAGGGATGCGAGGTCTGCGCCTCCACCATCATGGGCGATAACGTGCACGATTCCGGCAATGCGGTGCGTGCCTTCGCGAGTTTCCAGCACAAAGACCGCAGGGCCAGACACCGCGACGGTCATGCCGTCGCGCCGCAGGTTGTTGATGTGGTCGGTGAAGATGCCGACACGGCCGCGCTCGGTCATCGTGCCGAGTTCGAACGAGCCTCGAACACGGGGGTCCTGGTGCTCGCAGGTCGCCTTCACGGCAAACAGCGAGAAGGCGGCGCGCTGGTGCTCGTTAGCGGCAACGCCGCGACCGGCTACGCCTTCAATAACACAGCACTCTTGGGCGACCGACGACGCAGCAAGGGCGAGAAGCCCAAGCAAGATAAGAGATTGTCTCATTCTATGTCCTCCTTTTGATATGGCGGCACGAGCCTCTCGCCGCCTCGCACAGGTTAGACGAAGGCCGAGGGCGAAGGTTCACCTCGATCGGCGGGTTGAGATGCCGAGGGCCGGGACGCCATAATGCCCGCCCGGCGCCGGCGTGCGCCTCCTAAGGACCAACCCATGAAAGTCAGCATTATCGGTGGAGCCGGACGCGTCGGCTCGAACGCAGCCTTCGCGCTTCAACTCGGAGCCAAAGTCCGAGAAATCGTCCTGGTAGATATGGCAGCAGACGTCGCCGAGGGGGAGGCGCTGGACCTTCGGCACGGGACGGCGATGACCGGCCCACAGACCATCGTCGCCGGGGGATACGAGGCGGTAAACGACAGCGACTGCGTTGTCATCACCGCCGGACTGAGGAGGAAGCCGGACGAGAGCAGGCTGGAACTCATCAACCGAAATGTTACGCTCTTTCGGGATATCTTGAACTCGTTGAAGGGGTGCACGCTCGCACCCGAGGCGACCATCCTCGTCGTCAGCAACCCGGTGGACATCCTGACGATGCTCGCCGTTCAGGAATCGGGCCTGCCGCCGAATCGGGTTTTCGGGCTGGGCACTACGCTGGACACGTGCCGGTTTCGGAGCCTTCTGGCGGCGCACTTCGGCGTTGCGGCAACGGACGTGCACGCTCTCATCCTCGGCGAGCACGGGGACACGATGGTTCCGATGTGGTCGAGTGCGACGGTGAACGGCATCCACATCTCGACCCTGCCCGGCTGGTCGCAGAAGGTTGGAGATGAGGTCTTTGAGTTTACGAAGAAGAGCGGGGCTGAGGTCATCCGCCTCAAGGGTGGGGCAGGCTGGGCGGTCGGCGTGTCCATCGCTCGCGTCGTCGAGGCGATGGCGCTGGATACCGGAGAGATGCTGCCGGTTAGCGTTCTGCAGGATGGGGCGCTCGGGATCCGGGACATCTGCCTCTCGCTGCCCACGCTTGTTGCTCGCGATGGCGTTCTGAAGGTGCTCGAGCCGGCATGCACCGACGCCGAGGCGGAGGCGCTGAGAAAGTCGGAAGCCGCCCTGAAAGAGGTTTGGGCGCAGATCGCATGACGATCGGGTGAGCGCACTTGACGGCCGAGATCGTCTCCGTCGGCACCGAACTGCTCCTCGGACAGATTGCAGACACGAACGCGCAGGCTCTTGGCGTCGCTCTCGCTGAGTTCGGCGTAGAGCATTACCGCCGAACAACCGTTGGAGACAATCGCGAACGAGCGGCTCGCGCGATTCGAGATGCGCTCGGCAGAGCGGAGTTAGTCTTCACGATCGGCGGCCTCGGGCCCACCGAAGATGACCTGACGCGTGAAGCGATTGCGGACGCGCTGGGAATTCCGCTTGAGACAGACGAAGCGACGCTGGAGGCACTGCGCAAGCGATGCGAAGCGCTCGGCAGGCCGTGGCTTCAGTCGCTCGCGCGCCAGGCAAGGCTGCCGGTGGGGGCGGAGATGCTCGGCAACCCGGTCGGAAGTGCGCCCGGCTTGGTGGTGCGGCATGAAGGGAAGACCGTGGTCGCCCTGCCCGGCCCGAAGGGGGAGTTCAGCGCGATGCTCGAGGAGCACGTTCGCCCACTGTTAAGCACACTATCCGATACGGTTATTGTATCGAAGGTGCTAAGGATTCTCGACATGCCCGAAAGCATGGTGGAGAGCGCGGTGGCAGACCTGATCCGCAGCGAGAACCCAACAGTCGCGCCGCTCATGCGCGCGGGAGAAGTACACCTCCGCCTGACGGCGCGGGCAAAGCACCGCGCAGACGCAGACTCAGCAATTGAGCCGCTCGCCGATACGATACGGTCGCGTTTCGGTGCTAAACTTTTCGATGACGAGCCTGCCGCCACGATCCTGCAGGCGCTGCGCCTTGCGGGACTGAAGTTGGCGGTGGCGGAGAGTTGCACCGGCGGGCTGCTTGGCGAGACGCTGACCCACCTGCCGGGTGCGAGCGACGTGTTCCTCGGCGGCGTCATCGCGTATTCCGATGAGGTGAAGGCTTCTCTACTCGGCGTTGCGCGCACCGACCTCAACCAGTTCGGCGCGGTGAGCGAGACGGTTGCCATCCAGATGGCTGCAGGCGTGAGGCGCGCGCTCGGCAGCGATTACGCGCTATCGATCACCGGGGTTGCGGGGCCGGGCGGCGGCACCGAGGCAAAGCCGGTCGGCTTGGTGTTCATCGGGCTTTCTGGCCCGAGGGGCGACCTCGCGATAGCAAGGCAGCACGGCGGCACTCGCGAGTTGATCCGAGCGCGCTCGGTGTCGTCAGCGCTCGCGCTCCTGCGCGAGGAGTTGGTGCGCGGGTGAGACTGTTCGCGGCGGTGTTCCCATCGGAACAAGCGCTTCAGAGGTTGGAGGCGTTGCAGAGCGAACTGAAAGCGCACATCGCTGCCCCTTGCTCCTGGACTCGCCGAGAGCGGATGCACCTGACGCTGCGCTTTTTCGGTGACAACGCGGACCCCTCACCAACCGCGCAGGAGGTCGAGCGAGCCGTGCTCGGGGCTGCAGCCGGCGAACTCGTGATGGATGTCTGCAGCGGGTTCCCGAATCCGCGAAAGGCGCGCGTGCTGTTCGCCGGAGCATCCGCACCGGACGAACGCGTGGTGCAACTGAACCAGAGGCTGAACCCACGAGAGCGAGAGCCCGTTCCGCACCTAACGCTGGGACGACCGCGCCGCACGATTCAGGTTCCACCCGTCGAGTTCGAGCCGATTGCGATGGAGGTGAGCCAGGTTGCGCTTGTGCACTCGATTCTTGCCGGCCCGCAGGCGGGCTATCACATTCTCGACACGTGGACCCTGCCGCGATGAGCGCCTTCGACCCCGACCCGCGCTACCGCTGGCTGTTCTGTTTCACCCATCCCGACGATGAGATCGCGATTGCCGCTTGGATGCGCCGCCTTGCCGGTTCGGGCGCGGAGGTGTGGGCCGGCTGGAGCGTTTCGAATCCTACACGCGAGGCTGAGGCTCGCGCTGTCATGCGGTTCATAGGCGTCAGCGAGGAGCGACTCTTCTTCTTTGATGCCCCGGATGGTGACGCCTGTGCACACCTCGCGTCGTTGCGAGACCGTTGGGCGGAAGCGATTCGCCTAGCGAACCCGAGTCGCATCGCGGTGTGCGCGTTCGAGTGCGGTCATCTCGACCACGACAGCACAAACTTTGCCGTCGCTCGCGCGGTAGCCAGTATCGGCGACGGGCGAGAGGTGTATGAGTTCCCGCTTTACCACACATATCTCACTCGCGTACCGGTTCTCAACCGCTTCGCCGACCCGACGGGCGAAGAGGTTCTGCAACTATCGCCTGAAGAATGGAGCTTGAAGCGAAAGGTGTGCCGGATGTATCCAAGCCAGAACATAGGCTCGCTGCTGGTTTGGTACACGCTCTGGGGTTGGGTGCGACTCCGTCCCCCGGCGCTGTGCCGCACCGAGCGAATGCGTCGCCAGACGCACTTTGACTTTACGACTCCGAACCTGCTGGAGCCATTGCGGTCGAGGGTGGAGCGGTCCGAGAAGTGGAGGCGCTGGCTTCGATGCGTTCAGGCGTTGGAACTCGACCAATAGGTGTCGTCTTCGATGATCGCATGTCGCCATCCGCGAACGCTGACACGAAGCGACTCAGCGCGGAATGCGTGTAGGCAGCGTTCAAGCAGCAGCGCGCCGAGGTGGATGGTGAACTCCCTGCCCGTCTCCAGTCCGACGAGTGTCGCGCGCTGTTCATCGGTCATTGGGGCAAGGTGGGCGACGAAGCGGCTTACCTCTTCATAGGAGAGGGCGGCGCCGTGAACGAGTTCGGGCAGCCACTGCTTCAATTGCTGCGACAATGCGACCAAATTGGTGGCTGACGCTCCGACGGCGACGACGGTTCCCGCCTCACCCGGGCGCGACGCGAAACCGATGGCGTCGTCGGCTGCGGAGCAGGCGCGCAGAAGCGACATCCCGGTCATTGAGCCGTCCTCGTCGCAGAACCCTCTTAGCGCGAGCGTGCCGAGTGGAACGCTCATCATGAACCGGATGCCGCTGTCCGCGCGGTCATACGTGCCGACTTCGGTGCTGTGCCCTCCGACATCAATGAGGGAGATTCGGTCGCCGTCGAAGGTAGGGTCGAGGGCGACGGAAAGAAGCCCGAGTCGCGCTTCGTCCTCGCCGGGGAGCACTCGGACAGGTGTTCCCTGCTCTTCGGCGAGGCGCAGGAACCGGTCGGCGTCTTCGGCGACGCGGAGCGCCATTGTTCCCCACGCTTGGATTTCGGCATCGTAGGAGCAAGCGTCGGCCCACGCCTGTTTCACGGCGCGCAGGGTACGTTCGATTGCTTGGTCGTTGAGCCGCTGGGTGTGTTGAAGGCCTTCGCCGAGGGCAGTAACGGTGGAGGTGTCGAGTGCGCTCGCCCATCCGGAGCGCGTGTGCTCGGAAACGGCCAGTACGACGGCGTTCGACCCGACATCAATGACCGCGCGGCGCATCGGCGGTGAGTCTACCGCCGCTTCTGTTCATAATCCGAGAGGTGGAACGAATGCCCCGTCTCAACGACTTGCTGATTCAGACCCTACAGTCGAGGGACTTGCCTCGACTGCTCTACGCCATAAGCGACCGTGCGCGTGAGGGGACGGACGCCCGGAACGCCATGGTTGCCCTGCACAACGAGGAGCTGGGCTACATGACGTTGCGCGCGGGCAGCGGGTCGGACTGGCAGCCGGAGATGATCGGGGAGCGGATCTCCATCGGGCAGGAGGAGCACGAAGGGATTACGGCTTGGGTCGCCGCGCGGGGCATGAGTTACCGTAGCGATGACGTGACGAAGGAGGCGCACTATCGCGTTCTGATACCGAGCACGCGGAGTGAGCTCGCGTCGCCGATCTTCGACCGGTACGGGCGGGTGAGGGGTGTGCTGAACGTGGAGTCGGATGAGGTTGGGCACTTCTCGGACGACGACCAGCAGCGCCTTGAGTTGCTGGCTGCGATCACGGCAATCGCGTTGGATCGCCAAGACGCGCGGGATCGAGAGCAGGCGATGCGCGAGGTGAGCACAGCGCTGGACATGGCGCAGACCGAAGAGGAGTTGCTTCAGCGCGTGGCGATGGTTATCGAGCGGGTGATGCACGTTTCAGCGTACTCGATCTTCCTGTGGAGTGACATCAGGCAGGCGTACGTGCTGCGGGATGTGGTCGGTTCAAGCGCTCTCCCCCCGGATGCTAGTTATCGCAAGGGCGAGGGCTGCACGGGATGGGTCTGCGAACACGGCGAAGCGATTCGTCTCGCGGCGCCAATCAGCGACCCGCGCTGGGCTGGTAAGCACCTCGAGTTCCCCATCGAGCAGACGTCGTCTTTCCTCGTGGTTCCGATTCTCAGTGCGGGGCGGTCGTTCGGTTGCATCCGCGCGATTCGCCGCAAGGCGAAGAACCCGTTCATTGAGAACACCTTCACAGAGGACGACGAGCAACTGCTTTGCATGATCGGGGAGCAGCTCGGCGTAGGCATCGAGAAGATTCGCAACATGCAGAAGCAGTTGCACAACGAGCGCATGGCTGCTTGGGGCGAGTTGAGTGCGAAGAGTTCGCACATGTTGGGGAATCGCTTGTTCGCTATGAAGGGGGACATCGGCGAGTTGCGCTACCTTCTGTCGGACGAGACGGTTTCGCGCGAGGAGATTCTGAAGTTCGTCGAGCGCTTGGAGCAGGGAGTGTCTCGGATGGATGCGATGCTGCAGGAGTTCCGCGACTTCGTCGCGGCGACGCGACTGAAGTACGACAAGTCGGACGTGAACGAGGTCGTGAAGGCGGCGGCGACCGCCGCGATGCCGGGCAACCTGCAGAACGAGCGGCTGTTGCTGGAATTGGACGAACGGCTGACGCCGTTCTACTTCGACGCGCAGAAGTTGGAGCACGTGGTCTCCGAGCTGATCGAGAACGCGCTGCACTGGGCGCCGAGTGGGCAGATCGCAGTTCGGACGGGCATGGCGAGCGAAGCGGAGATCCGATGCGGGCGGTTGTCGCCCACGAACAGCCCGTTCGTGAAGGTCGAGGTGGAAGATGAGGGCCCTGGGGTGCAAGTGGACAAGAAGGAGCGTATCTTCGACCCGTACTACTCCGATCGCACGAAAGGGCTTGGCCTGGGGCTTTCGATTGTGGAGGGCGTGGCGCAGGCGCACGGCGGGAACGTGTATGAGGACGGCGAGCCGGGCAGTGGCGCGCGGTTCGTTATCCTGCTGCCGTTCTATCAAGCGCCTCCGAGCGAAGTGTGAGGCAGGGTAAGCAGTCGACTTCGCCGCTTGGGTGCGGGCTCAGACTTTCGGATAGTCCCCACGGAGGATACGCTCGTACGCCCCGCTCTCGTACCACTTCTCGAGCATCTGTGCACGATGCACCGGCATCGGGTGCGTGAAGCGCCAAGACTCGGTGAAGAACAGGATGACCTTGCCGATGTTGTCCATCCCGGGAGCGTCTTGGTACGTTCGCGCCTGGCGACGGAACGCGTCGAGAGACACCTCGTCGCTGAAGCGCGACAGGCCGGCGGTGAGCCGAAGGTTCGCCATCATTGAGGCGTCGAAGTTTTGCGACACGAGCAGCCCCGCGCGGTCGCAACTCACCTCAGAGAGGCGCATCCAGTCGTAGAAGGCGAGCAGCAGCGAGATCGCAGCGACGTCTCCCACGATCGGAAGGCGCCTGCCTAATGCGCGAAGTAACGGCAGAAGCAACATTCCGACCATCGTGTAGAGCATGTGCCCCGACTTGATGTGCGCCAGTTCATGACCGAAGAGGTGCAGCAGTTCCTCGTCGCTGAGCAAGTCGAGGACCGAGGAGCGGACGGTGATGTACGGCCGCTCGACGCCTCCGGCAAAGGCGTTCGTGAATGGGTGGTTGCTGACGTACAGTTCCGGCTCCGGAACGTCGAGCGTGCGGCAAGCCTCGCGGAAGATCTTGTAGAGCGACGGCATCTGAGCCGGGCCGCACCGAACCGCCATAGCCATGTTGCGACAGTAGTACCAGCGATCCAAGCCGAGGTCGTGGAACTTGCGTAAGACCTGCGGCAGCAGCGGCACGCGCTTCAAGCCGTCGAGTGCCGCCTTGTCTTGCTTTGTCGTGTATGCCTCGGGATGGATGCCGGTGAGCAGCACGCGCGAAGAACTCACGAACAGGTTCTACCCACACGCAGAGGAGCAGGTTGCGCCGCCGCCCGGATAGAATGGGGAAGAGAATGAAGCGAGCGGCGTTCACCACCCTCGGCTGCAAGGTGAATCAGTACGAGACCCGGCGCATCGAAGAGGCGTTCGAGCGGGCCGGCTTCTCCATTGTTCCGTTCACCGAGGAGGCGGATGTGTACGTGGTCAACACCTGCAGCGTTACCGGACAGGCGGAGAGCAAGTCGCGGCAAACGGTACGCCGCGCAAGACGCCTCAACCCGCGCGCCAAGGTCCTTGTAACCGGGTGCGCCGCCCAAATGGCTCTGAACCACGAAAGAGGCATGGACGGCGCCGACCTGATCGTTCCGAACCCGGAGAAGTTGGACACGCTCGCCTACTTTCGCCGCGCCTTCCCCGCTCTCATGCCGGCGGTCGGCGGCGAAGCCCCGATTCGCCTTGTTGAGAGCCGCACGCGCGCAACCGTGAAGATTCAAGACGGATGCGACGTTCACTGCTCTTACTGCAGCATCCCTTCAACCCGGCCCGGCATGACGAGCCGTCATTGGCGCGAGGTTTTCGAGGAGGTCGAGGCGCTCGCTGAGAGGGGGTACAAGGAGGTCGTTCTGACCGGCGTGCTCATCGGAGCCTACGGCGCAGACACCGGCAGCGGCGGACCCGACTTTGAAGGTTTGATCGAGAGGCTTCACGACGTGCGCGGTCTTGCGCGCATCCGCATCTCGAGCATCGAGATGCGGCAGGTCAGCGAGCGGCTGCTCTCCATCATGACGGCGCGGGGAACGAAGGTCGTTCCGCACCTGCACATACCGCTGCAGTCAGGCAGCACGCGAGTGCTTCGCGACATGAACCGCCCCTATACGCAGCGGGATTACCTCGACCTGTGCGCACGCGTGCAGGACGCCTTGCCGGATGTGGCTCTCACCACGGACATCATGGTTGGCTTTCCGACGGAGGATGAAGAGGCGTTTGAGGACACAGTTCGCGTGTGCGAAGAGGTGCGGTTCATGAAGGCGCATCTGTTCCGTTTCTCACCGAGGCCGGGAACGGAGGCCGACCGATGGGGCGACGCCGTCTCGCCGCAAGCAAAGCAGGAGCGAAGTAGGCGCCTGGCTGAGATCACCGAGCACACGCGCCGCGAGTTCGTTCAGCGATTCGTTGGGCGGACCCTGGATGCGCTGGTCGAGGCGCGGTCGGCTCGATCCGGACGTCTGCGCGGACACACCGGCAACTACATCGAGGTGGAGTTCGATGGCGAGGAGTCTCTTGCCGGCGAAGTGATTCCGGTGCTCATCGAGGGCGTCGAGGGGAGCGTGGCGCGCGGGAGCGTCAGTTCAGAAACTCTCGCGGGTCGGTGAGCCTTCCCGTAATCGCCGTCGCCGCCGCCGTGATGGGCGAGACGAGGTGGGTTCGCGAGCCGGGACCTTGCCTTCCCTCGTAGGGGCGGTTGCTCGTGCTTGCGCTTCTCTCTCCGGGGCGAAGGATGTCTCCGTTCATGCCGAGGCACATGCTACAGCCCGCGTGGTGCCACTCGAATCCTGCTGCGCGGAAGACTTCGTCCAGGCGCTCCTCTTCTGCCTTTCTCTTCACCGCCTCGCTTCCGGGGACGACCATCGCGCGCACGCCTGGGGCGACCTTCTTCCCCTTGATGATCTGCGCCGCTTCGCGCAGGTCTTCGATGCGGCTGTTCGTGCATGAGCCGATGAACACGGTGTTGACGGCGATCTCCTGGATGGGGGTTCCTGGTTCGAGGCCCATGTAGCGAAGAGCGCGCTCCGTGCTCGCGTCCGTCGGCTCGGGTACGGCTTCGGTGATGTCCACCGTCATCGCGGGCGTCGTTCCCCAAGAGGCTTGTGGGACGAGCGTGTCGGCTTCAAGCGAAACGACGCGGTCGAACTGCGCGCCTTCGTCGGTAACGAGGGAGCGCCACTGCTCGACCATTCGATCGAAATCTTCCCCCTTCGGTGCGAACGGGCGGTCTTCGGCGGCGATGTACTCAAACGTGTTGTCGTCGGGGGCGATCATGCCCGCGCGGGCGCCCATCTCGATGCTCATGTTGCAGATGGTCATTCTGCCGTTCATGCCGAGCGCGCGTATCGCCGAGCCTCGGTACTCGGCTACGTGCCCTGCTGCTCCGCCCGCCCCGAGGCGTCGGATGATGGCGAGGATGATGTCCTTGGCGGTAACGCCCGGCTGCAGCGCGCCGTCCACCTCGATGGCGAGGGTCTTGGGATTCGCGGGAATGCGCAGCGTCTGCGTCGCCAGGACGTGTTCGACCTCGGTGGTGCCGATTCCGAACGCGAGCGCACCGAACGCCCCATGCGTACTCGTGTGGCTGTCGCCGCAAACGATGGTCAGCCCCGGAAGCGTGAGGCCGAGCTGGGGGCCGATGACGTGAACGATGCCCTGCTTTTCGTCCAGGTAACCCCACAACGGGATGCCGAACTGCTCGCAATTCCTCTGCAAAGCGCGGATCTGGATGCCGCTTAGACTCGTATCATCAACAGGTCGCCCGTCGGTCGGCACGTTGTGGTCTACGGTTGCGAACGTCAAATCCGGGCGGCGGACCTTTCTGCCGCTCTGCCGCAAGCCGTCGAACGCCTGCGGTGAGGTAACTTCATGCACAAGGTGACGGTCAATGTACAGAAGCACGCCGCCCTCAGGCAGGTCGGTTACCACGTGCGCGTTCCAGACCTTTTCGAAGAGAGTTTGGGGCATCGCACTCAGTTTACTCGGAGCTCGGGGGTGACGGGGCGATGATGTGCGCAATCCTCGCTCTCGCGTCCGTGCAAGGCCCGACGGTCGCCATCAGCGGCACGGGTGAGTCGCTTGCGGTCAGCCTCCGCTACGACGGTACGACGGAGGTGGTGCGGTTCCTCCCTGCGCGCCCGGCGACGGCGAAGGCGTTTCGCTTTGAGGACCGGTGGGCGGTTTGGGACAGGCGCGGGCTGAGTGTGCGCGTTGGCGTGCGAGTGCGGACCTTCGCGCTGACCGACTACGCGCTGCACCCGAAGCTGTGGTCGCGCGATGAGATTGCGAAGACGAAGTCGCTGATAGACAAGGGTGAGCGCAAGCGCGAGCCGAGCGCGTGCGCAGGATCCGTGCAAATCGGCGCGCAAACGTATTGGCTCTTCCAGTGGTCCGACAAGGCCGGCTCCGTCTGGATGGAAGTACCGCTGCGAATTGACCTATCAGAGGACGACCCGCGACCCAAACTGCATGGCGAAGAGCCGTGGCGCTTGGACTTGCGGACCAGTCGCACCGCCGGCCCGTTCGTCGACTCGTCCTTAGATGCGATCGGTCCGACCCTTGTTGCGCCCGGCACCTTCAGCGACGGCACCTGGGGTTTCGCCGTCATCACCGAAGGCAGCGTCGAGTACAAGCGCGTGGAGACTGAGGGAGTCCGATCAAGCCTGCTCCACGGCGGGCGAGTGTATTACGTAACGAGCGGAACGCCGACGCGCATTCGCTTGGTTGACGTCATCACGGGCGAGCGGCTCGACGTCGCGGAGGCGCCGACCCACATGGTGCAGTTGCTCTCGGCGGGCGGCAACGCTTGGGCGTCTTGGGTTACCGAACGCGGCGGCATCACGACGCTCTCGGTCGTTCACTTGGCAAATCGCTCTCAGAAGGACATCCCTGCACGGGCGCGCGGCCCGGTCATCCGAGCCGGACGCTTCGGCGTTGTTGTATTCGATGGCTCGGGAACGAACGGCGCACCCACGCGCGTGCTTATCCTCGACCCTGAGACGCTCGTCGTAACGCACGACATAGACCTTCGGTGAGCGCGAGTTGAGGGTTACGGCGCCTCGCCTGCCAGGAAGGTGACCACCGGCTGGGCGTCCAGACCTTTGGGGTCTTGTTCGTAGAGTTGGAAGTCGGCCCACTCGCCTGGCGCGAGCGAGCCCAACTCGCTCTCGTCGTTGAGCCGGGCTGCGTCGGTTGTGTACATCTCGATTGCCTCTTCAACCGTAATCGCCTCAGATGGGTGGAAGCCAGGCGGCCGCGAGACAGCCGAGCGAATCCCATCCCACGGGTCGCCCGGGACAATCGGGCGGTCGCTTGAGAGGCCGATGGTGATGCCGGCGTCGGCGAGGCTCCGCGCGCGCTTCAGCATGCTTGCCCTCTGCTGGCCGAGTTGCCGGAAGTAGGCGTGTCCGAACCTTTGCAGGAACTCCGGCTGCAACGTAACGCGCGCGCCAAGGCGGCTGATCCGCTCGACCTGGTCATCGCGCAAGAGCATCACGTGTTCAACCCGATGCCTCGCCGCGTCGCCGGTCTCTTCAATGGCGTCGAGAACGACATCGGTGCAGCGGTCACCGATGCTGTGGATTGCGACCACGTGCCCCGCTTCGTGGGCAACGCGCACGCGCTCGCGAAGGTCGTCGGGCTCGTAGATGAGCATCCCGACGCCTCCGGTCGCGTACTGCTCGGTCATCGCGGCGGTGCCCGCGCCGATTGCGCCGTCGGCGAAGAGCTTTACGCCGAGGTTGCGCAGCATCGGCGTCTCTTCGAGGTAGAAGTCCGGCTCTCCTCGCTTGCCGAAGATCCGCCCCCAAAGGATGAACGTGCGCAAACGGACGGCGCAGCCGCTCTCTGACGCGCGGCGGTACGCCTCGAACTCTTCGCTGAGCCCGCGGGAACCGGTCGCCATGTCGGTCGCGCAAGTGATGCCCATGCTTCTCATGCTCCTGGCGACAGCATGAATTGCATCAACGCTCTCCTCTCGCGTCGGCGGCGGCACAACTCGATAGACGAGTTCCATCGCATTCTCGAGCAGCGCGCCCAGCGGGACGCCTCGCTCACCTCGAACGATGGTGCCGCCCGGCGGGTCGGGCGTGTTCGCTCCTACGCCGGCTTCGCGCAACGCTGCGCTGTTCGCGACCGCCGCGTGTCCGCTCGAGTGCCTGAGGATGGTCGGCCTGCCGCCAGTAACGGCATCCAACTCGTGCGCCGTGAGGTGAAGACCGTCGTTGAAGCGCGCTTGGTCGTACTGAACGGCGAGCAGCCAGCCCTCCCCTTCGGCCGCGGCGTCCTGCACCACTCGCAGCACCTCCTCACGGGTGTTGCAGTTGGAGAGGTCCGGACGCTTCATATCCAGCCCGGCGGGGAGGATGTGGCAGTGGCAGTCCACGAATGCGGGCATGAGCCATGAACCGTGGCAGTCCACGACTTCGTCCGATTGCGCCTCGGAGAGCGGCTGGCGCATAACCCTGCCGCCCACGACGGAGAGGGTGAACGGCTCGCCGTCCCGCCACCAGCGCGCATTGCGGAAGAGGCGCTTCATCGTCGTCGCTTCTTCTCCGAAGCAACGTCCTTTCCGCGCTTGGGCTTGCGCGTCAGCGCCGAGCTCGGGTCGCTCAGCCCCGCCAGACGACGCAGTTCAAAGATCTCATCGCGAACGCGGGCGGCTTCCTCGAAGCGCATCTCCTTTGCGAGGGCATACATCTCCTTTTCGAGCCGGACGATTTCGTGCGGGATGTCGTTGACGTCGAGCGTCTCGGCGCGGCTCTTGGCGCCTTCATCATAGCCGGCGGCGGGTTCGGCGATTTCGTAACTTCGAACCGTCTCACGAACCTCTTTCGTGACCGTTTGAGGAGAGACGCCGTGGCGGCTGTTAAACTCCTCCTGCAACGCTCGCCTGCGATCGGTTTCGTCAATCGCACGGCGCATCGAGCCGGTGATGGTGTCGGCGTACAGGATGACGGTTCCCTCGACGTTGCGAGCGGCGCGGCCGATGGTCTGGATGAGCGACGTCTCGGAGCGAAGGAACCCCTCCTTGTCCGCGTCCATGACCGCAACGAGCGTGACCTCCGGCAGGTCGAGTCCTTCCCGGAGCAGGTTCACTCCAATGAGCACATCGTAAACGCCGAGACGCAGTTCGCGAAGGATCTCCGGTCGCTCGAGCGCGTGGACGTCGCTGTGGATGTACTGTACGCGGATGCCGAGGTCTTGGAGGTACGAGGTCAAGTCCTCAGCCATTTTCTTGGTGAGCGTCGTAACGAGGGCGCGCTGTTTCTTCTCCACTCGTTTCTGAATCTCTGCGATGAGGTCGTCCACTTGTCGCTCGGTCGGTCGCACGATGACCTCCGGGTCGAGGAGGAACGTCGGGCGGATGATCTGCTCGACGATCTGACTGCTGTTGTCCCGCTCGAAGGCGCTGGGCGTCGCGCTTACGAAGACGGTCTGACCGACGCGCTCGAGGAACTCCTCGAACCGCAGCGGCCGGTTGTCGAGCGCGCTGGGAAGGCGGAAGCCGTACTCGACAAGCACCTTCTTGCGCTGGAAGTCGCCGTTGTACATCGCGTGCAGTTGTGGGATGGTCTGGTGGCTTTCGTCAATGAAGATCAGCGCGTCCGAGGGCAGGAAGTCGAGAAGGGTGTACGGCGGCGTGCCCGGCTCGCGGTCGTCGAAGAACCGCGAGTAGTTCTCGATTCCGTTGCAGTATCCGAGTTGCCTCATCATCTCGACATCGAAGTCGGTGCGCTGGCGGAGGCGTTGCTCTTCGAGCAACTTGCCCTGCGAGCGGAAGAGCGCGCACTGCTGCTCCTTCTCCTCTTCGATCTTGGCGAGGACCTCTTCCAGGCGCTCCCAGGGCGTAACGTAGTGCGTCGCCGGGAAGATGCTCACGCGCTGCGGCTCGTCCAGAACCTCCTGCGTGAGCGGGTCAATCAGGCGGATGCGCTCTATCTCGTCGCCGAAGAACTCGACGCGAATCGTCACCTCCTCATCTTTGGGTTGAACCTCGAGTGTGTCGCCGCGCACGCGGAACGTGCCTCGCTGCAGAACCATCTCGTTCCGAGCGAACTGCATCTGCACAAGGGAGCGCAAGAGGTCTTGGCGAAGAAAGGACGCCCCGGTCTCCAACGTTAGGGCCTGTTCTCGGTAGGCAGACGGGTCGCCCAAGCCATAGATACATGAGACGCTTGCGACGATGACGGTGTCGCGGCGTTCGAGGATCGCTTGCGTCGCTGCGTGGCGCAGGCGGTCGATCTCCTCGTTGATGCTCGCGTCCTTCTCGATGTAGAGATCGTTCTGCGGGACGTATGCCTCGGGCTGATAGTAGTCGTAGTAGCTGATGAAGTACTGGACAGAGTTCTCGGGGAAGAACGCGCGAAACTCCTGACACAACTGCGCCGCAAGAGTTTTGTTGTGGGCGATGACCAGAGCGGGGCGCCTGGTTCGAGCGATGACGCTCGCCATCGTGTAGGTCTTTCCCGTTCCGGTTGCGCCGAGGAGCGTCTGGAAGCGGTAGCCGAGTTCAAGCCCTTCGACGAGCCTCTCGATCGCCTCGGGCTGGTCGCCGCGAGGTTCGAAGGCGGTATCGAGGCGAAAGTCGGCTTCGCGCTTTAACAGCATCGTTGGTTTCTACGATAAGATTGGCTTCCCATACGCCGTCAGACCCCGTCCTTCGGCCTGAGCAACAAAACGGGGAAGGGCTCCACGGCGATCATGTGGTGGCTGACGCTGCCCAGTAACAGGCGCTCGATAGCGCTATGTCCGTGAGCGCCGAGG
The DNA here is from genome assembly GCA_037446435.1 of Armatimonadota bacterium. Taxonomy (GTDB): domain Bacteria; phylum Armatimonadota; class Fimbriimonadia; order Fimbriimonadales; family ATM1; genus J051. Next base: position 24,348 of record JBBIIO010000017.1, on the reverse strand, counting down.
ATCAGAAGGTCGGCGCCGCTGTCGTTCATGTGATTGGCTATTGCGTGGATGGCACCATCGCGAACTACTTTAGAGTGAATCGTTTGCGCGAGCGGCTTCAGCTCTTGCTTTAGGCGCTCATTCGCCTCTTGCAACTCCTGCTCGATCCGTTCGAGGACGTTTATGCCCGTTACCGGCATCTCGCCGAGGGAGTGTCTCTGGAGGTAGTCCTCGCTTCGGAACGCCGTGATGATGTCGAGGCGGCCGATCCCTCTGGGATGGAGGCGCAACAACTCGTGCAGGCAGCGGTCCATGTACTTCGAGTGGTCGGTGGCGAGCACGGCATGCAGCGAGCCGTTCTCCTTTCCCTTCTTTGCGACGAGGAGGGAGCGCTTCGCGTGCTGAGCGATGGCTCGGCTCACGCTGCCGAAGAGCACGGATGCAATCGGGCCCTTCAACTCGGAACCGACGGCGATGAGGTCGGCGTCCACCGATTCGCAGTACTTGAGCAACTCGTCCGCGCGATGACCTTTGAGCGCCTGGGTCTCCCCCTCGACGCCGTCCGCCTTCATGGCCTCGGCGGCGTGGTTGAGGACGGAGTCCGCGTGCTTCTGCGCAGCCTCGAGGATTCGCTCGAGGTCCCGTGCCAGTGCGTATGCCGCGTCCTGGCTGACGGCGAACGCCGCCGGGTGAACCGGTTCGATGACGTGCGCGACGGTGAGCGCGGAGTTCGCGAAGCGAAGCCTCTTCAACAGGGCGTAGGTGAGGTCGAAGTCCTCCGCCTGCTCGGTGCCCAAAACGATCTTGTTCATTGCATCTCCACGAGTCGTTCCTGGTTGACGCTTAAGCCCTCGTCAGCGAAATCTCGAAAGAAGCAGGAGCGATAGCCCTCGTGGCACGCTGCGCCGACCTGCTCGACCTGGATGAGGAGCGTGTCCTTGTCGCAGTCCACGGAGATTCGCCTGACGCGCTGCATATGGCCGCTGGTCTCGCCTTTCACCCAGAGTTGTTGTCTGGAGCGGCTCCAGTAGGTGCACAGTCCGGTTTCGAGCGTCCGCCGCAGGGACTCTTCGTTCATCCAGGCGAGCATGAGCACTTCGCCCGAGGCGGCGTCCTGCAGCACGGCGGGGACCAGGCCGTCGGAGTTGTATTTGAGTCCGTCGATCTCGCTCATGGCCCCGAGGTTACCTGCCCCGGCCAATAGCGCGGGAACTAAACGCCCTTTACGAATCGTTAATGGCAGAGTCCGCACAATCGGGCAGAACCCGATTCAAGGAGGAGAAAAGCATGACATTGAACCGATGGATTCACATTTCTGTAGTCGCGCTCGCGCTGGGTGCCGTTCCTGCGGCCGCTCAAGACCAGGGGAAGTTCTCCGGGCTCGTGTTCGGAGACTTCTACCAAGTGTTCGGCCATAGCGACCCAGCCATTGAAGACCTGAACGGCTTCTGGGTGCGTCGTGTCTACCTGACCTACGACCGCTCCTTCGCCGAGAAGTTCAAAGCCCGCGTCCGATTCGAGGCGGCAAGCCCCGGCGACTTCTCCACCAGCGGCGTGCTCGACCCTTTTCTGAAGGACCTGTACGTCGCGTACGTTGGGCAACTGTTCGAGGTTACGCTCGGGCTGCAACCTACGCCAACTTACTCGAACATCGAGGACTTCCATGGCTACCGTTACATCGAAAAGACCCCGCTCGACCTGTACAAGATCACGGACTCGCGTGACTCGGGGCTCTCCTACAGCGGCAAGTCTGCCGACGGCAAAACCGGATACTTTCTGATGATTGGGAACGACAGCGGGACGAAGTCGGAAACGAACAAGGGCAAGGCGTACTATGCGCGTATCGGCCACTGGTTCACCGACAGCATCTACGCTGAAGGCACTGCGGACTTTCGAGACAAGCCCGGAAGTGAAGAGTGGACGACCTTCAGCGGCTTTCTGGGCTACCGGAAGGACAAGGTCAACGCCGGCGTCATCTACGGCGCCCAACAGCGTGACAACACGTCAAGCGGGGACATTGATATCGCCGTCTGGTCGTTCTACCTGGGCGTTCAGGCAACGGAGACGGTCAAACCGTTCTTCCGCGTGGACTTCTTGAACGACCCTGTTCCGGGAGCATCCGGCATTTCGTACATCTCAATTGACGACAATGCTACGCCAACCCTCTACATCGTGGGCGTCGAGTTCAAACTTGCGGACGGGGTGTACATTACGCCGAACGTCGAGCTGGTGTCCTATCGCGACGCGGCAGGCCCCGAGCCGGATGACATCGTCATCGGCCGCCTGACGTACTACGCCAAGTTCTGACCTCCAGGGGGGGGCGGCGGCGGTGGCCGCCGCCCCCGCTGGTACACTTCGAGTCCATGCGCTTCGCGGCTCTCCTCGCGCTGGCGGCTCTGCCGGCGTTCTCTCCTGCCGACCGACTGCTCACCATTCCTATGGGAGTAACGCTCGTGCCCGGCGAGGCGAGCGCCGAGGTGCTCTATCGAACCGGCGACCACCACACGACCGCTTTCCTGCAGGTTGGGCTGCCGCTGTTCCTCGAGCTGGGGGCAATGATGGATGAGGGGACGCTCGCGATTCACCTGCAGTACGGCGTGGTGCAGCCGTTTCCCGAGTACGCGCCTGGCATCGCGGTCGGCGTCTGGGACGCCGGGAACGACTCGCGGGACGGTCGCGGGCTGTGGATTGCCGCAACGTGGCAGTTCAACGTGTACGCCGACTGGGCGCAGCGCGAGCGGATCTCCTTTACGCTCGGCGGCGGCAGCGGACCGCGCTTTCGAGGCGCCTTCGTCGGGCTGGAGCTGCCCGTTTACACCGGCTGGAGCCTGCTGATGGAGCACGACTCGCGGGTTCTGACGTTCGGCGTCGGGTTCGAGCCGGTGGAGCACGTCCGGTTTCGCGGATTGGTGCGGGACGGCCGGGCGGCGTACTCGTTCACGCTGCGGTACGGGTTTTAGGCTCGCGCGACGCGCACGCTATGGCGGTGGCAGCGTCTCGCAGGAGCGGTCGCCTTCGCCGCTGCACAGTTTTCTGAACCTGTGCTTGCCGACCCGGAGCACCTTCCCTACCGCGTCCACGAGCGGCACTCCGCGTGTGGGGTCCTTGAGGCGCTCGCCGTCGAGGTAGACGCCGCCGCTTTGCATCAGCCGTCGCGCCTCGCTCACGCTCTTCGCCAGGCCGATGGCGTGGATGAGCGCGGGGACTTGGACCTTGCCGTCCTTCACGCACTTCTCCGGAATCGACACCTCGGGCGCTTCGTCGGGCAGTTCTCGGTTGCTGAAGGTGCGCAAAAAGAACTCGTCTGCCTCTTGCGCCGCCTGTTCTCCGTGATACAGCGCGACGATCTCACGCGCCAGTCGCCGCTTCGCGTCCCGCGGGTTGAGCGTGCCGCCGCTCATCGCTTTCTCGATTTCGGCAATCTCCTCTTCGGGCGCGTCGGTGCAAAGCGTGAACCAGTTCACGATGAGCTCGTCTGGGATGGACATGGTCTTGCCGAACATCTCGTTCGGCGGCTCGGTGATGCCGACGTAGTTGTTCAGCGACTGGGACATCTTCTCTGTGCCGTCCGTCCCGACGAGAAGCGGCATGAGCATCACCACTTGCGGCTCTTGGTCGTAGTCTCGCTGAAGGTCTCTCCCGACGAGGTTGTTGAACTTCTGGTCGGTGCCTCCCAACTCCACGTCCGACTCGACCGCGACCGAGTCGTAGCCCTGGCAGAGCGGATACAGAATCTCGTGCAGACCGATCGGGCGGTCCTCGTCCATTCGGCTTTTGAAATCGTCGCGCTCGAGAATGCGGGCAACGGTCGTTCTCGCCGCGAGGCGGATGACGTCGGAGAAGTCCATCTTGCCGAGCCAGTCGGCGTTGTATCGAACCTCGGTCCTCTCGGGGTCGAGGATCTTGTAGATCTGCTGCGACACGGCCTCGACGTTCCGCCTCACTTCGTCCCGAGTGAGTTGCGGTCGCGTTTTCGACTTGCCGCTCGGGTCTCCGATCATGGCGGTGAAGTCGCCGATGATTAGCACCGCGGTGTGCCCGAGACGCTGGAAGTCGCGCAGTTTTCGCAGCACGACCGCCCAACCGAGGGTGACGCTCGCTGCGGTCGGGTCAACGCCAAGTTTCACCCGCAGCGGGCGGTCCTTCCTCAGTTTGGCGAGGAGTTCCTCCTCGTTGATAATCTCGGCAGAGCCGCGCGAGAGAGCGCGGAGTTGCTCTTCGGGACGCATCGCCCGTGCATAATAGCACCATGAAAGGGATTCTTTGCTCGATAGCCGCACTGTCGCTACTGGCCCTCGTGGGTTGTGGCGGCACGAAGGAGGAGACCGCAGACCCGTCCACCTCATCCAGCTCGCACACGCAGCCGGAGATGCCGGACCAGCCGGACCAGCCGACCGCGACCGACGCCAAAGTAACGGTCGAGGTGCTGACGCCCGAAGTGAACGCGGGCGAGAAGGCGAAGGTAGTGGTTCGGGTCGACGTGCCGGAAGGGCTGCACGCCTATACGCCCGAAGTCGGCGGCTCGTATCGCCCGTTGCGGATTGACCTGAAGGACGGCCCGGTGGACATGCTGACGCCGGAGTTCCCCAAAGGCGAGATGAAGGAGTTTCCTGGGCTTTCCTCAGAGCCGCTGTCCGTCTACGAGGGGAGGGTAGATGTCCCGGTCGAGGTTACGCTGTCGAAGGACGCGAAGGGCGAAGTGACGGCGACGCTTACCGTCGAGACGCAACTTTGCACGGATGAAGTCTGCTATCCGCCGAACCTGCACGACGTTACCTTCACCCTCAAGGTGAACTGAGGGGTGGACGCCGCGGAGCGCAAGGCCGAGGCGCCTTCGCGCAACCCGTTGACTGAACGCGGGGATGCGGTGTATCGCTCCGTGCGGTGGATGGTGCGGAACTTCATCTTCCAGCCGCTTGGCGGCTTCCGCGTCGAAGGGCTTGAGAACGTGCCTCGAAGCGGGCCGCTTATCGTTGCGGCGAACCATGTCAGTTTTGCAGATCCGCCTGCGGTCGCGTGCGCAATGCCCCGCCCGGTCCGGTTCATGGCGCAGGCTGGGCTGTTTCGCCCGCCGCTGTTCGGGCCACTGATCCGGCGACTGGGGGCGTTCCCTGTCCACCGGGGCGTGGCGGACAAAGCCGCTATCCGGCGGGCGCTCGAGTTGCTCGACGAGGGTTGGGCGTTGCTCATCTTCCCCGAAGGTACGCGGGGGGACGGAAAGCGCCTCGGCGAGGCGAACCGTGGCGTGGAGTTGCTCGCGAAGAGGTCGGGCGCGCAGATTCTGCCGGTCGGCATAACGGGCACGCTGCGCTGGTTGCCGAAGGGCGCGAAGCTCCCTCGACCGACGCGCATCACCGTGCGGTTCGGCGAGGCGTTCGCCTGGTCGGATGACGAGGACTTCCGGAGCGACCTGATGTCGCGCATCAGCCCGCTGTGTGGCGTGCCCGCGGGCGCGCCTCCACCATAGCGCGGCCTACCTGCGAGCGCTTTGGCACGCCGCTTGCATCTCTCCTAAGGCAGGAAAGGAGAGAACAACATGGCCTTCACGAAAGGAGCGGCGAGCCTGCTCGCCATCGCGGTTGCCGCCCAAGCTCTGGGCGCGACCTTCGACGTAACCCTCATCGACCACGGAGGAGACTTCTCCTTCGACGCCTCGGCCCGCTACTGGGAGCCGGGCATCAACCAGGTTGCATCAGAGCCGCCCGTAACACTAACAGGCGCGAACCGAAGCGTAACGCTTTTCATCATCAGCGAAGGCGTCGCGCGACCAGGCTGGCGCTTCGCCGGAGAGCAGTTTCTGACGGTGCACGGCAGCGTGCAATGGAGCGGCGGCCCGAATCCCGACCAGGTGCTTCGAATCCGGACACTCATCCAGGACCTCGACAACGGGCACGAATACCGCATCGAGTCTTGGCTGAACTCGTCGGGCCAGCACACGACGGGACCTGCGCCCTTCGTCGCCCCGACAACGCGCGTGCGTTGGGTGGATACGATCGAGTTGGCGACGGGGCCCACCGGCACGCTGACGCAGTTCGTCAGCGCGAACCACACGATGAACATGCAGCCTGTGCCTGAGCCTGCTACGGCGGCTGCTTTGGTGTTCGCAGCGGCTTCGCTGCTGCGTCGAAAGCGCTAATCGAGGGGCTGCTCTCCGTCCACTTCGAGGCGGTGCGCGGGTTCGGCTGACTTCGTGTCCCAGTTGTCACAGTCCAGTCGCCGGCAATAGACCATGGATTGAATCTTGCCGTCCTTCGTCTGCACCTGCGCACGAGCTGCGAAGCGACAATCGTCGCAGAGATCCGGTTCGACAAGACGAACTACTTTGAGTTCCCGCTTACGCACTTCTGATTCCACCCCTGCCGCCGGTGCGTTTGTGCCGCCTTAGGAGTCTCCGGGCTTCCGTTAGCCTACGGGGATGGACGCGCGAACCGGCACTTCTCTTGGCACCGCGGACGGTCGCATCTGTCAGAATCACCGTCCGAATGGAAGCAGAGGTCGCGAACCTCGTACGCGAGGCGCTGAGCGACGAAGTCGGCTCGAGCGCTTTGCTCGTTATTGAGTCAGACCTAAACCTTCGAGGGGAGTACGGTCGCAGTGTTCTCGTAGCGACGCCGACCACGATCTTCTGCCTGGCTTTCGAGGGCGAGCGGCCGCACGTTGCTCGGGAAGTGTCCATCTCAGATTTGGAGGAGTTCCGCTATGAGGAGCTGGTGGACGCTGCCTCAATCGTCGGTGTCCGTGGCGGCACGACGTTCGAACTCATCCGAGCCACCGCCGTGCATGGAACGACGCTCGTCCACGCCGCGAAGACGCTCAACCGCCTGCGAGAGGGGATGCCCGTCCATGGTGAGGCGATCGAGCCGAGGCGCTGCCCCAAGTGCCGGCGCCCTCTGCCGCCCGACAGCGACGTCTGCGAGTTCTGCACCAGCCACGGCAAGACGCTCATTCGGCTGATGCGCTTCCTGAAGCCGTACAAGTGGCGGGTGGCGTTCAGCGCGGCGCTCCTGTTTGCGATTACCGCGCTCGACCTCTTGCCGGGATACATCATCCGCGTGCTGGTTGATTCGGTGCTCGAACCGAAGGACCCGAGCCTGTTCGTTCTGCTCATCGTGGCCTTTGCAGGCGCTCGCGTGCTTTCGACCGGGCTGCAGATGGTTCGGTTCTGGACAAACGCGTGGCTCGGCAAGCAGGTTACGATGGACATCCGGAACCGGCTGTTCGAGCACTTCCAGGCGCTCTCGCTTTCGTTTTACGACCGACGCACGGTCGGAAGCGTTATGTCGCGCATGACGAACGACACGGGCGCGCTCTATGAGGTGCTCGTTGACGGCATTCCGATGGTGCTGCGGAACGGGTTGCTGCTCATCGGCATCCCGGTCGCGTTGCTGTGGATGAACTGGCAGGTTGCGATTTGGACGCTGCTCCCGATTCCGTTCATCCTCGTCTTGGTGCGCTACTTCCGGCATCGAATCGTTCGGGTATGGCGTCGCTACTGGCACACCTGGTCGCGCCTGAGCGGCGCACTGAACGGCGTGCTGGGAGGCATGCGTATCGTAAAGGCGTTCCGAGGCGAGCAGCACGAGGTTCGTCGCTTCGGTCGCCGCATCCAGGACCTCGCCGACGCGGGATACACCGCCGAGACGGTGTGGGCGAAGTTCTATCCCGTCATCATGCTGCTGGTCGGCTTGGGGTCACTGCTCGTTTGGTTCGTGGGTGGCAGCGCCATTCTATACGGCGAAGCGGGCGCAGAGACGATGACCGTCGGCGAACTGTTCGCGTTCACCTTCTGGCTGAGCATGATGACCGGGCCGCTCGAGATTATGAGCCGCCTGATTGACTGGATGAGCCGGGCGCTGACCGCGAGCGAGCGCGTCTTCGAAGTGCTCGATACGATCCCCGACATCCGACAGCCCGCAGATCCGAGGCGCCTGGGTGATTATTCGAAGGTCATTCGCTTTGAGAACGTGCGCTTCGGCTACGAGAAGGCGCACGAGGTTCTGCACGACATCAACCTGGAGGTTCGGCCCGGCGAGATGATCGGAATCGTCGGCCCGAGCGGCAGCGGGAAGACGACGCTCATGAACCTCTTGCTGCGCTTCTATGACCCGACCGAAGGGCGCATCACCATCGGCGGGGTGGACATTCGCGAACTCGACCTTGACGAGTTTCGTCGCCACGTCAGCATCGTGCCGCAGGAGTCGTTCCTCTTCCCGGGCAGCGTGAGGCACAACGTCGCGTACGGCCGACCGGATGCGTCGCCCGAGGAGGTGATGCAGGCTGCGGCAAGCGCCAACGCGCACGACTTCATCATCAAGTTTCCCGATGGATACGACTCGTACGTGGGCGAGCGGGGCCAGCGCCTCTCGGGGGGAGAGCGCCAACGCATCGCAATCGCGCGCGCCATCCTGCACGATCCGAAGGTGCTCGTTCTCGATGAGGCGACGAGCAGCGTGGATACCGAGACGGAGCGACGGATTCAGGAGGCGCTGCAGAACCTAATCGAGGGGCGAACCGTGTTTGCCGTCGCCCACCGCCTCAGCACCTTGCGCAACGCCGACCGCATCATCGTGATGGAAGAGGGGCGCATCATCGAGGTCGGCACACACGAGGATCTGATGGAGATGGACGGGTTGTATCGCAAACTCGTGAACATGCAACTCGACCTCGCGCGCGTCCGCGCCGAGTTCGTCGGCGTCGAGGAAGAGGAAGCGGAAGCCGGCGCGCCGTAGAGCGCAGTCCTCCGCGGCCTCGCGCTACCCGATCTTGCTCATGTCAGGATGCAGTTTCGTGCTTCCGGTTTCGGCTTGAAACGCCATGGCAAGCGCTACAAGTTGCTCCTCGTGATACAGCGTGCCGACGATGGAGAACCCGCTGTCGTTTTCGGGAGTCGGAACGAACATCTGCGGGTGGCCGGTGAAGTTCGTGATGGTAAGCGCTCCCAAGCCACGTTGCGGGCTGATGAACACGTCGTAGTCCTTCGCCTTTTCGGCGTACTCGCGCATCAGCACGGTTCGAGCGCGCATCGCGCGAAGGTAGTCCACGCCGCTCACGTAGCGATTCGAGCGATAGATCTGAGGCCAAGCGCTGTTGCCGAGTTTCTCGATCTCAGGGCCGAGCGTGAAGTCGTCGAACGCCGCCGCAGCTTCGACGCCGAGGATGTTGGTGACCGCGTCCGGCAGTTCGGGCATCTCGATGAGCCGTATCTGGTAGCCCATCCCGCGGAAGACGCGAACGATTGGGTCGTTCTCCATCTTGTCTTCCGGTGTTCCTTCGCCCCCTCCGCTGGGGAGGTAGCCGACTCTGAGGCGCTTGGAGTCCACCATGTTCGGATCAATCATCACTCGGTCGGTGCTGGAGGGATCGCGTTGGTCTGCGCCCGCTATCGCCTTGAGAACATGGTAACAATCCTCAGCGGTGCGACAGATCGGGCCGATCTTGTCCATCGTCCAACTCACCGCCATCGCTCCGTACCGACTGACGCGGCCGTACGTCGGTCGCAACCCGGTGATGCGACAGCGATGGCACGGCGAGATGATCGAGCCGAGCGTCTCCGTTCCGATCGCAAAGCCGACCAGCCCCGCGGCGGTGGCGCTGGCGGAGCCGGCGGACGAGCCGCTCGAGCCTTGCTCGGGGTTCCACGGGTTCTTGGTGGTTCCTCGGAACCAGACGTCGCCCATCGCGAGCGCGCCGAGGCTCAGCTTGGCGACGATGACCGCGCCCGCTCGATCCAGTTTCTCAACGACGGCAGCATCGTAGTCGAAGCGCTGATCCTTGAACGGCTCCGCGCCCCAAGTGGTCGGGTACTCCTTGGTTGCGAAGAGGTCCTTGATGCCGCAGGGGATGCCGTGCAGCACGCCCTTGTAGTTGCCGGACATGATCTCCTGCTCCGCCTTCCTCGCCTGGCGCATCGCAAGTTCGGGCGTGAGCGCTACTACGCAAAGCAACTTCTCACCGTACTGCTCCAGGCGTTGCAGGTAGAGGCGAGTGAGTTCGACAGGCGAGATCTCACGCGAGCGCACCATCCGCGCCAGTTCGGTGAGCGGCTTGAAGTGCAACTCCTCTTCCACAGGAGGCGTGGGCTGTGAGATCGAGCCGCCGAGCGGCGCAGCCGTCGGTCCGCCGCGAGGCTGGGTGATCGGCCTGCCCGGCGGGCTTTCGATCGGTCGGAACAGCGTGGGCGGCTCGACGGAGTAGTCCATCTGCTTCTCCCTCAAGGCGACCGACTCGCGCCGGAGGGTGTTCACGTCGCGGAGGATCTGCCTTCGCTGCTCTTCGGTGAACTGTATGCCGGCGACCTTCTCCGCCCTGGCGAGGTCTTCGGCGGTGAGTTCATCGTCCTGCCCTAATTCGCGCTTCTCTTCCGTAATCTCGGCGAGGAGGCTGGGCGAGGTGACGAGGCTGCCGGTTGCGACCATGGCAGCCAGCAGGAAGTCCTTTCGCGATAAGGGCTGATCGAGGGGCCAGTGGGACCGTGCCATGGGTGTATCTTACACCGTTTGGCGCCGGGGGCGCGGTCGGAGAAGGCTCAGCCTCCCACGCCGAACGCTCGGCGAACGTCTTCTGGGAGGTCGCTGAAGCGAAGCGGCTCGGTCTCGGGGCAGCACCAACCGTCCCGATGATTCAACGATGTCCATCAGATAAAAATACCAGGACGCCGCCCCGCCTTCTACCTCTCGCGGCTGAGGACGCTGATGCTACGTGAATGGCCGAGCGCGGAATATGCCAACGCGAGGGCGCAGACGAGGTCGTCGTGATAGCCTCCGACAGCGCCATAGACGACCCTTCCGCGCGCGGTGCCCTTCCCCTCGAAGTGCTCCAGCTCGCGGACGAGGTCCGGATCCGGCAGCAGGCGAATCGTTCCTCGCTCGAACGCCCACGCCAGCGACTCGACCAGATCCGCCTTGCTTGACGGAGTGAACACGAACCCCTCGACGCCCGCGGCCGGGCACTCGGAGCGGAGCTGCTCAGTAACCGGGTCGCCGACGCCGGTTGCGTCGCAGATGATTCGGTGCGCTCCGTGGCGTGATGCGAACCCCGCGACGCGCCGAACGATCGCTGCCCACCCGATGCCTGCCCAGCGCGCCGCGTCAATGACCTCGCACCGGCTCTGCACTCCGCGCAGGGCGACCGCCGCTGTGAAGTCCTCGCAGCGCGCCCAGTCCACGCCGACAACCACCTCGCCGACATCTACGCGCCTTGCGGACATCGCGCGCTCGAGCGCCTCATAGGCGAACACGGTTGCCGCCGAGTCGAGGAACTCCGCCTCGTATTCGGTGCGGAACGAGCGCTCGCTGAGTATCTCGCGCTGCAGGGCGAGGTACTCCTTGCTGACGCGCGGGTTCTCGCTGCTCGGAGAGCGGCGGCTCCAGAATCCGCTCTCGCCGCGCTCGCCCATGCGGAAGAGGCGATAGAAGAAGTTCCTTCCTCGCGGCGTGCTGATTAGGGTCATGCGCCCGTCGCTGGCGGCGAGCATCGGCATAGCAACTTCGGTGATGAGTTCCTCAGGAACGAAGGCGGCTTCATCGAGCAGGATGTGATCCGCTCCGTCGCCGCGCAGGTTGTGCGCCTCATGCCCGCTTCTCGCGTCGAAGACGTGGACGACCGCTCCGCTCTTCTTGCCGCCCTCGTGCACGCGAATCGTCGGGTGAGGCGTCTGGACGGCGGTGTAGGCGATGCCGACAGCGGTGAGCATCCACTTCATCCTCTCGAAGACGATGCGCGCCTGGGCGAGCGTGGGGGCGATGGCGATTTGGCGGCTGGTGCGGCTGAGGAACACGCGCCGCGCCATGTCGGCAGCGCTCGCGTCCGTCTTGCCCCAGCGCCTGCCGCAGGCGAGCACTCGGAATCGGGCTTGCGAGTCGAGGTACGCCCTCTGCCCCGTATGCGGCACCCACCCCGCGTCGGCGAGGCGGCGGAAGAACTGCTTGCTCACGTAGAGATAGGGAGCGATGCAGGGCGGTTGTCAGGTTGGTCTGTCAACCTTGTGTAATCTCAGGTACGCCATCGCAAGTTCGCTCCACTCCTCGGGGGGTGGAGCCCGCCTGGGGCCGGGCCCGCTCGGGGCCGCCCCGTCGAACAGGTCCTTTGCCCGTCAGTCAGCGGCGTCTGCCTGGTCGCTGGAGGCGGAATCCGCGCCGCCGTCCTGCTGCCGCGCCTTCTCGACCTGGGTGAGCAGGCGCTCTCGCGCAACATGGGTGTGAGGCATGCGGCTGAGTCCGGTCCGAGCCTCTTACTCGCCAGCGCGCAGCAATTCGACGGGCGCGGGGCCTTCGATTCGAAGCGACACGGCGTCCGCGCCGCCTTGCTCGAAGTAATCGAGCACAAACGGATACACGCCGCGCTTCATCCGAACGCGAGCCGAGCGCTCGACGAACGCGTGCAGCCCGTCGTTGTCCACCACCATCGCGCCGGCGATTCGGAGCACGCTGCCGTCGTCGCTGCCCAATTGGAAGTCATACTCGCCGTCAGCCGATATATTGAGATAACCTTCGAAGCGGACGCCGTACTGTTCCTCCCGCTGCTTGACGTGAACGCCGATGCCGTCCGTCGCTCCGGTTGCAACCGGCACGAGGGCATCGAAGTCCGGCAAGCGCGACCACGAGCCGTGATACAGGCGGTAGGCGACGCCGGGCACAAGGTTGCCTTCGCGTTGCTCATACGGCAGCACGCACGCAAGACGCACCTCGTCGCTCGGGTGCGAGCCGCGACGCGAGAAGGTCGCTGCCCGCACGACGGTGCCTGCTGGAATCTTGAACGGCTGACGATAGACAGGCGACGACGCATCCGGAGCGGCGCCGTCGGTAGTGAAGCGAATGACCATCCCCTGAGGCGCAGGCTGAAAGGCAACAATCGCCGCTTCGTCGAAGGTAAGCGCCGCCGCCGTCGGCTGTGGCGCCGGAATTCGATAGGTTACGCCGAGCGCGTCGAGTCGCGCATAGTGCGCGTTCAGCCTCCGCAGGAAGTCATCGAGGTCCTTGCGCTCCTGCGGCAGCCACACCGCTTCGGCGAGGGCGGCGGCGCGCGGAAACGCCATGTGCAGCACCCGCTCCTCGTCGGGCATCCACTCTGTCCACAGGTTGCCTTGAGCGCCCAGGATGCGGCTTGCTTCGTCGGGCGCCAACGCTTGTGGCGCGGGGTCGAACAGATACACTTCCTCAGTCGGTGTTGTGCCGTAAGAGTAGTCAAAATAGCAGTGGGACGTGGGGCACATAATCGCGTCGCGACCCTGTTTCACCGCCTCGATTCCGCCTTGCATTCCTCTCCAGGACATAACCGTGGCGTTCTGCGCAAGGCCGCCGTCGAGGATCTCATCCCATCCAATCAGTTTGCGACCGCGAACGGTGAGGAACGCATCTATGCGGCGAATGAAGTAGCTTTGCAGTTCATCAAGGTTTCGCAGGCCTTCCTGCTGCATGCGCCCCTTGCATCGCGAGCAGTTCGCCCACCATCCTTTATACACCTCATCGCCGCCAATATGGATATAGGCCGAGGGAAAGAGGTCAAGAGTTTCATCGAGAATGGTTTCAAGAAACTGGAAGGTCTCCTCACTTCCCGCGCAATAGACGTTCTGGTTCGTGCCGGGCGGATCGCAAGCAAGGCTGGGGTAGCAGACGATCGAGGGGAGCGTGTGCCCGGGCAATTCGATTTCCGGAACGACGGTTACATGTCGTTGCGCAGCGTACGCGACGATCTCTCGAATCTCCGCGCGCGTGTAGTATCCGCCGTACTCGTCGCCGCTTCGCGTCTCGGGGAAGTTGAGCGCCGACTGACTCCACTCGCCGCGCTTCGGTGCGCTACGCCATGCGCCGCGCTCGGTCAGCAGCGGGTGTTGCAGGCTCTCCATCCTCCAGCCGCCGTCGTCGATCAGGTGCCAATGGAAGACGTTGAACTTGTGCAGTGCGATGAGGTCAATGAAGCGCTTGATGAACTCGGGCGGGAAGAAATGGCGCGACACGTCGAGGTGCATCCCCCGCCATGCAAAGCGGGGCTTGTCGGTGATTCGGGCGCAAGGAATGAGCCAATCGCTCGTCTGTTTCGTGGGCAAAAGTGACTCGGGCGGCAGCATCTGTCGTAACGTTTGGACGGCATAGAAGAGACCCGCCGGCGCGGTTGATCGAGCGACGATGCGATCTGGGGCGATCGCGAGAGCGTACCCCTCCCTTCCGAGAGCGGCAACCTCCGGCGAGGTGTCGAGCAGGAGCGCGATCGAGTTCGGAGCCTCGGCGTTGCCGCCGCGCACGGGCAATGGAAATCCTGTCGCCGGGCGAAGCGACCGCGCGAGGAACTGCGCCTCGTCGAGAGCCTCAGCCGAAGCGATGATGGTAGTGCTCCAACTCAAGCGGAACGCGCCGGGCTTCGGCGAGTAGTCGAGGGGGCGCGGGATGATTGCAGGCGAGGCGAGGACCGATAACATGGCGACAGATGCAAGCAGCACATCGCGATTGTGCCTCAAGTCGAGACGTTGACAGGCGCTGCCTTCGAGTCCGAACAGGGTGCGGGGCGTCGAGCGCGCTCCGCCAAGACCAACGAAGGAGGTTCACACTGAACGGAATGGAACACGACACCTCGCAAGCCACGCTGGATGCCGACCGGCTGCTCGCCGATGCCGCCGCGCTCGGGCCCGGCTACCGCGGCACGCGCCTGAAGATGTCGGATGCCCAGCGTATCGAGCGCGCGAAGGAACTGATGCAGGCGTGGGATGACGCAACGCTGGGGCAACCGCCGGAATACCTCGTGCGCCTGAGCCAGGGTGAACTGCAGGAGTGGCTGGAGCGGCGCGCCAAGCTGTTCGAGATCGGCGAGTATGAGGACAAGGGCTTGGTGGTTCGGGAGGAGGACCTGCAACGGCTCGCGGACAACTTCCAGTTCCCTGTCAGCGTGTTGATCGAGCACGTCGAGAACCCGCTCCGCCTCGGCTACCTCACGTCGGTCGAGGCGTTGGGGCCTGAGCTGTTCGGCACGCTTGCGCTCACACCGGAAGCTGACAAGCTGCTGGAGAAGAGCGGCGCGCAGTCGCTGAGCCTGAGCGTGAGCCGCGACTTGGAGCAGATCCTCGAGGTGAGCATAGTTTCGAATCCTCGCGTCGAGACGGCGCGGCTGTTTTGTGAAGACTTCCGGGATTCCGCCTCGCGCGGAGTGCAGCGCAAGGTTGTCGAATTGCAGGAGCGGCTGCGGCAAACGGAGACCGAGCGACTGGTGGACGACCTTGTGCGGAAGGGGCAGTTGCCCCCGGCATCGCGCGAGTCGGCGGTCGCGTTGCTGTTCTCGGCGCGAGAGGAGATGCGCGGCAAGGTGGAGGCGTTCTTGGAGTCGCTTCCGCCTGCGTTCCTGCCTGGCGAGATCGTGCCGATGTCGCAATCCCGCCCAGAGGTGAGCGCCGAGGAGGCGGAGTTCTACGCCCGCACGTTCCCTGATCTGGATCTTGGCGAGATTCTGAAGCACCGGGGGGCGTGATGCGAGCAAGAGAATGGCCGGGGTCAAGCGACTCCGGCCATTCGTGCGTTGTCTGTGCTTACGCCGCTACTTCTTGCGTCTCCGCTTGAGCAGGGCGAGCACGCCGACGCCGAGCGCCATCATGGTCGTGGGCTCGGGGATCGGGTTGTAGTACATCAGCCCGAGCAGGTTGCCTGATCCCGTGGACCCGATGAGGGTCGCCTGGCCCGTGTCCATGTTGATCGTGTACAGGTTGTCGGTGCTGTTGTCAACAAGGTACATGAGGCCGTTGTCGTGATTGTAGGCGAGGCCGTTCGGGTTGGTGGGACCGCCCAGCGGCCCGATGAGCGTCACGGTACCGTCCGCTCGGTTCATGCGATAGAAGCTGTCTGTTCCGCTGTTGGTGGAGTACAGCACATCTGTATCGCTGTTGTAGCCGAGGTTTGTGAACGACGTTAGTCCGGACGTGCCGATGAGCGTTGCGGCGCCTGTTCCCTTGTCAATGCTGTAGAGTCCATTGTTGTGGGAGGATGCGCCGTACAAGGTGCCGGTGCTGCTGTCGTACTCGAGGCCGTGCATGACGATGCTCGAGTCTCCGTACGGTCCGATGAGTGTCGCCGTCCCCGTGTTCAGGTCGAGAGTATAGACCGAGTCGAGGGAGGTTGACGTAAGGTAGATGATGTCGTTGAACCTATCGTAGGCGAGGCCGCCCGTTACGCCGGCGTTCGAGCTGACGGTCCCGATTTGGGTCTTTGCTCCGGTGTTCATGTCAATCTCGTAGAGTGCTCGGCTGCTGTCAACAGCGATGAGTCTGCCCTGAGCCAGGGCACCGACCGCGAGCACCGCTCCGGCAGCCAGCGCGACGAGCTTGCCGATTGTGATCTTGTGCATTCTTCTCTTCTCCTTTGCTTGTCACGGGATCGGACCCCGCGACGACTTCAGGTTTTACCCAAGCGTATTCTCTCGGGTGTACCGACAGATTTACCGGTTCTGTGGTCGTAGTTCTTGTGCCCGGGCTTGGGTCCGGCGCGTTGAAAGCTGGTTGTCAAACAGCGCTCATCTCTCCTACCCAAGTGTGAATGAAACGAAACCCGCTCGCACGCGGCGCATCGTCGCTACGCGAGGCAGAGACAGGAGGACATGGTAGTTGGCAGCACTTTCGACAGCGTATGAGGCGAAGCATCGGCCGACGCTGATCCAGCAGTACAAGGTTGCGGGGTCTACGACCATCTACAAGGGCGCGCTCGTTGGAGTGAACTCCAGCGGCTATCTCGTCCCGATGGCGCACGGCACCGCGAACCTGGCATTCGTCGGCATCGCCGAAGAGACCGTTGACAACTCAGACGGCTCGAACGGCGACCAGGCCTGCAACGTGGCAAAGTCCGGCAGCGGCGTGTATGCCGACGCCGGGACGGCGACCCAAGCGGACATCGGCAAGACCGTCAACGTTTTCAGCGACAACGAAGTGCAGATTGGAACGTTGGGTCTGACCAACGTGTACGCGGTCGGCGTTCTCGTTGCGCTGGAGACGACCTCAACCGGCGTAGCGGGCCTGCGAGTCCGCATCGACACCAAAGTGAACTAAGGAGGATCTCACTTGGCAATCACGAAAAGCGACATTCCGAATCTTCTCCTTCCTGGCTTGAAGACCGAGTTCGATCAGGCGTATCGCAATCGGGTGGAGACGGGCATCGCGCAGCAGATTGCGACCGTTGTGAACACCACGATTCCGTCGCAGAAGTACGCTTGGCTCGGCAGCACTCCGACGATGCGGGAGTTCCTCGACGAGCGCCAGCCGGAAGGGATGCGCGAGTACAACTACACGATTGAGGACAAGACGTTCGAGGCAAGCATCGCGGTGGACCGCCGCGCAGTTGAGGACGACCAGTACGACCTGATTCGTATTCGCGTGCGCGAACTTGCGGATCGCGTCGCGGAGCACCAGCACAAGATCGTCGTTGAGGCGCTCGCGAAGGGCTTCACGGACATCGGCTATGACGGCGTCTCGTTCTTCAACACGGCGCATCCCACAAGCCCCGGCTCGACGTACAGCAATCGCACGACGAGCGCGCTCTCCGAGGCTGCATTGGCGGCAGGAATCAACCAGATGATGCAGGTTCCGGACGATCGCGGTGAGCCGCTGGGCGTTGTGCCCGACACTCTGCTCGTTGGTCCGAAGCAGCAGTGGGACGCGATTGCGCTGATCGAAAGCCCGGTCGTTGTGTACAAGGGCAACGCGACGGACAGCGCACCGAGTACGCCCTACAAGAACGTATTCCAGGGCAAACTGAAGCTGGTCGTTTCGCCGTACCTTCGCGGCTCGTACGACGACTATTGGTTCCTTCTGGACTCGACTCGTGCGGTTCGCTCGGTGATCCTGCAGCAGCGGAGCGACGTGCCAGTCGAGTTCAGCGCGCTGGAGTCTGGCTCGCAAAGCGAGTCCGCCTGGTGGCGCGACCGATACTTCTACGGCGTTCGCGCGCGCTACAACGTGGGGTACGGCCTGTGGCAGACGGCATACGGAGCAATTCTGTGATGAACGGTTTGCTCGATCCCATCACCATTGCGGCGATGATCGTCACGCTGGGCATCGGCGGTGTGGTCGGCGCGCTCGCAAGCGCCGCGCTTGCCGGGCGTCGTGTGCGCGATTCGTTCCTCCGCTTCGAGGCTGCGTTTCGCGCATACGTCTCGGAGCGCGATGACGAGCCGACCAGCGAGTTGCGCGACCTCTTCGAGGACCTGCGCGACTCGATCGCAAGCGCAGACAGCGCGCTGGAGAACCTGCAGCGCGCGCTGAGACCGAGGCGGCGGTGACCGAGACGCTCTCGATCGTCGGCGCCTTCGTCGCGACGGCGGCGTGGATGATGCGGACGGCGATGCGGCATCAGAACGACATCGCCGGCCGGTTCATCCGGCACCTCGAACAGGCGATCCGCGATCAGCAGACAGAGAACCGTCTCTTCCGCACCGCGATTCGAGAGTTGACCGGCGCGGTGCGGAAGAACACGAAGATGATTCAGCAGTTGACGACACAAGGGGAGAATCATGAGCCTGAACGTAACGCGCGACGCGGTGAAGCGCAAGTGTCGGATCAGCGTTAGCGACTTCGACACCGAGATTGACGACCTGATTGACGAGCAGTTGGCGGTTATCGAGTTTGCAATTCTGCAGGAGCACCTCGACGATACTTCCAACACGGGCTTGCAGGCAACGCTGACGCTCGGCGCAACCGAGGTCATCGCCGGCGAGTTCCTCGCTCAGTCGTTTCGCGAGCCGGGAGCCAGCGAGACCATCGCGTTCGCAGACGTGTTCATCGGCAACCGCTTCGACGGGCGCTTTCGTTCCGAGATCGCGGACCCGTTTGGGTTGAAAGCGATGGGCTGGTCGAGGCTTGCGCCCTATCTGAAGCCGAGTGCGCGCTCGCACGCGGCGACGAGTACGCGCATCCGGGTTTCGCCACCAAAGTTGAGCGACGAGGAGGGCGATCGGAGATGGTAGAGGCGGCCTATCGCGCGCGACGAGTGATCGAGCGCCACGGAGAGGTGTTCCAAGCGGGCGGAAGTAACCACAAGGGTGTGTTCGGCATCATCTCCTCGGGCGTTGCGAAGCGGTACGCCGCGTCGGCTGCAGTGGACGGCGCGAACCGGCCGCTTTGGATGGCCGTGGTACGCGATGACGACACTACCCAAGTGACGGATACCATCACTTGGGCGGGGCGCTCGCTGACGATACTTGCGATCGTGGAGCGGCGGCTGCGCGGGGCGACGGTGCTGAAGGTCATCGTCGCGCATTAGGGATCAGTTATCCTGTTTGGAATGGCGTGGTTTACCCTATTTTGTAATGGTTTTTACCCCATTTTTTAAGGGTTTTTACTCCCCGCATTATCTTTTTTGTGCAGAATCGCGTCAGATCGTGCATACTGCTTGGCGGAGGAACGCGAAGTGGAGCGCGTTAAACAAAGCGGATTCGAGAGCGCAAAGGTGATCGGCGTGCTTGCAGGCACAGTCCCCTGGATCGTCCTCGCGGTTGGGCTTCTGGCGATTTGGGGTGCCGTTCGCTGGTACATGACCGCCGGTGGCGATGCGAACACGGGGCACGTGGTGGTGGAGTCGGCGCAGTGGGACTCCAGCTTGGTTGGAGCTTCCGCCAGTCTTCCTTGGTCGGATGTGCGCGGCGCGCCCATCTCTGCCGTGAAGTATGTCCTGCTGTCGTTTTCGTGCGCCGAGTGCGTGAAGCCCAGTGTTCTTGAAGCTGCGGTGCGCTCCGCGAACTTGCCGGTTGTGCTGGTTACGCGCGGGCCGCCGCAGCAGGTCCCCGCGGCCCTGCTGGACTCGAGTTTTCCCGCCGGCTTAGTTGTGGATCGAGAAGCGCGCTATGTACCGGCGCGGTTTTTGGACAAGGCGCCCCAGTTGGCGCTCGTTAGCTCCGGCAAGATCGTTGACGTGCCGGGCAAGGATGAGACTGCTGAGATGTTTCTTCGGAGGGTGAGATGAGAAGAAGAGGGCTAACTCTTGTTGAAGCGCTGATCGTGCTTGGTGTCATCGCGATCGTGGCAGCGCTGTTGACGCCAGTCTTCATGAAGGTCAAGGAGAATGCACGCGTCGCGACATCGGTCGGGAACGTCAAGCAACTGCTTGGCGCGCTGCTTCTGTACCGGCAGGATTATAACGGAGTAGACGTTTTTGAAGGCCCGCGAGCCTACTACAGAGTCGCGTTGCCGGCATCTAAGATAGGGTTCTGGCCCTGGGAGCAACTCGGGCCCTATGGCGCGACTGATGAGGTGTGGCGTCCTCCTTGTGGCTTCGACGAAGAGATCTACCACGTAGCCCCATGCTGGGGTGAATTCGACCGTATCTGCTATGCTTCGGCGTTCTACGATCCGGTGAATATGGTGCCTGGAAGCGCGAATCGCAACGTTCTCGGTGACTATCTATCGCGGTACCGATCGAACGCAGTCGTATTCGTTGATCCGTTCTGCAATCCGCCCGGGACCGAAGTGCACCTGGCCCACACATGGAAGCGGGGCATCGCCGGTCTTCTTAGCGGTCAGGCCGTCAGCAAGCAAGGGCGCGGGAGCATGGGGGTGGTCGAGGGCCTGTTTTGGTTCTCGGAGGCTGAGAGGTGACTTCAAAATACGAGTTTTTGCGGAGAATAAAAGGAGAATAAAACACGATGGCATCGAGCACAAAACATCTGATGGTACGTTTGGCGAGGCTCCTGCCGCCGGCCGTGGCAGTTGGCACGATAGTAGCGTGGTTTGCGGTGGGTTCGGTTGTGCAATCACAAGGCCTTCCACCAATCTGTGTCGGGGGAGGTGAACCCGGCACAAACCCTTGCGGCACCGTTGGTGTATCGTGTGAGACGAACCTGTGCTCCCCTGGCTCAGACGGACTTATCCCTTGGTATTGCTGCTACGAAGTCCGCGACGAGCACGGTCAGACCTTGTTCTGCAGGGAATGGTTCGGACGTTGGCGCTGCTGCAACGGCAAATGGAGGCCGAACTGCCGTCGGAACAACCGGGACGACGAGGAGCTCAATTGCGAAACCACAGGCTCCTCGGCTGGGCAGTGCTACGGCTAATGGCGAAGGCACGCAAGCGCTGGGTCCTGTGGGGAGCGGGGTTGGCCGTACTTGCCTCGCTCCTCGCCTACTACTTCGTCTTCCGTGTGCCGTCGCCGGAGGAGGTTGGGCGGGACGCCATAGCGGCGGTAGAGGATGGCGATGGACGGCGCCTGTTACGGCTCATTTCCGAAGAGGAGGTGGCTGGCCTGGGCTTGACCGAGCAAAACCTCTCCTGCTTGCTAAGGACCCTGTTCTCGCAGTATGCCCGGGCTGAATTGCGCAATGGAGCCGTCGCTCTGGAGCCAAACCCGAGTATGGGCGTCGTGAATGTTCGCCAACCATACCGGCTTCCCGATGGAAGCGAGTGGAACGGCCTTGGCGTGAACGTGACAACAGGGAACGGGAGGCCGACGCTTGTGAACGCGTTGCGTGTCTTGATCAACCAGCGCATTGCACTGGAGTTTCGTCGCCTTGGGGAGGAAGAGCGCGCCGCCAGACGCCAGGCGATGGCTCGCCTGTTCGAGCAGCTCGCCCCCGAACTGGAGAAGTGCGGGTTGAACGGGATGCCGACGCTCCATAGCGAGCGCAATGCGTACTCGGTGGAGCCGTGGGAGCAGTACATCGCGCGCCTGCGCGGCGATGGCTGATAGCCGACGCTCTGCGTCAAACCCGTAGTTCAGCGCTCGCCTCGCAGTTCGAGGCGTGTGCTCGCCGACTGGCCGGCGCCAGACACCTCAATCGTGTAGGCTCCCGCTGCGAGATACTTTGGTCGGTACTCTTCGAACGGGTCTTTGAGGATCTCCTGCACGGTCTGCGGTTTCCAATCCAAGCCCTCGGGCGGGATCGGCTTGCCAGGTGAGAGCATGAGACTGAGGTCGAGGAAGTTCAGTCCGTAGGCTCCGGTTGCGTCCGCTTCCTTGACGACCGCGCCGCTCGCGTCCTTGATCTGCACGCGAACCGCGCCTGCGTTCGATAGCCAGAAGGCGACTCGGACGGTGCGATCCGGGTTGTATTCCGCGTAGGGCGAGCGCCGCTCGTAGCCCCACATCGCGGAGCGCGACACCGGGGCTAGCGGGAAGACGTGCACCGGCTTGGCGCGCACTTCGGCGGTAAGTTGTTGGATGAGCGACACGTCCGCGACGAACACGCTTCGCCCGTGCGTTGCGAGCACGAGTTCTCGATCACGAGGGTGCACCTGCAAGTCGTGCACCGGCACATGCGGCAGGTTGCCCGTCATCGCGGTCCACGTCGCTCCCGCATCCCAAGAGAGGAAGACACCGAGGTCGGTGCCGACGTACAAGAGATCGCGCACCGTCGGATCCTCACGCACGACGTTGATCGGCTCGTTCGGCAAGCCGTAGGAGACATGCGTCCACGTCTCGCCTCGGTCGGTGCTACGAAACAGATAAGGGGCAAAGTCGTCTTCGCGATAGCCGCTCAGCGCCACGTAGACCGTGTCAACATCGTGGGGCGAGGCGACAATTCGAGAGACCCACTTGAAAGGTGGCAAGCCTCGCGAGATCTCCCGCCAGGTGGTCCCGCCGTCGTCGGTTCGCCAGGCGCGACCGGTGTCCGTGCCGATATACAGTAAGCCGAACTGCAGGGGGCTTTCGCTGAGAGTCGTGCAGGTGCCATAGGGAACGTCACCCTGCTTCGGCTCGCCAGTGAGGTCCTTCGAGATGGGCGTCCAGGTTCGCCCCTGATCGAGAGAGCGAAAGACGCGGTTGGCACCGTAATAAAGAATATCTTGATGGTGCGATGAGATGATGAAAGGCGTGACCCAGTTGTATCGCAGGGGCGGCTCGCCTGCAGCGGCGCGGGGCGTGATGCTCCATGCCTCGTTCGTTTGAGAGTTGCGCGCGTTCGCCGATCCAAACTGCGATGAGGTGTAGACTAACTCATTAGTACGCGTGTCGACCTGCACCGTTGCGCCGTCGCCGCCACCGATCGTTTCCCATTCCCACATATCGTCGCGAAGGGGGTTATGAGCGCTCGGCCCGCGCATCGTTCCGTTGTCTTGCAGTCCGCCATAGATGCGATACGGTCTGGCGTTGTCGAGGGCGATGGTTGTGAACTGTCCGACCGGCAGATTATTGACTTTTTGCCAGGTGTTCCCTCCGTCCCAGCTGAGATTAAGCCCACCGTCGTTGCCGATAGCGATGCGCTGCGGCCGGCGAGGGTCAATCCAGATGGCGTGGTGGTCAACGTGCACGCCGCGGCCGCCGACGCTGCGAAAAGTCTTGCCGCCATCTTCGCTCATCAGAATCGGCACACCGAGCAGGAACACCTTGTCGGGGTTGGTCGGATCCACTCCGACTTGACCGAAGTAGTAACCGTATGTGTTGTAGACTCCATCGAGCCGAAACTGGTGCGTTCGCCTCCAGGTGCGCCCGCCGTCGTCGCTGCGATACAGTTCCGCCCCGATGATGGTGTCCTCGAACATCGTCGCGTTCGCATCGCGCATGCGGTCAAAGATGTCTTGCACTTTGATCTCTCCAGCGCGCATCTTCTGCAGCACTTCGTCGAGGTCGAGGTCGGGTAACGAGCGTCGGAAGAACCTCGCCAGCACGTCGCGCGGCACCTGAAGGAACTGCTCCTCGTTGAGCATCTGGAGCCTGCGGAGCGTGAGTTCTCCCGATGGCACGCGTTCATCGTCGCGTCCTGCCTCCGGTCGCGGCGCTTGGTTGTCAATCAGCGCGTACATCACGTTCGGTTTGGTACGACAGATGCCGACGCCGATGCGCCCCACGTACTGTCCGTCGGGCAGCCCTCGCGTTACCTTCGTCCAGGTGTCGCCTCCGTCGTCGGAGCGATAGAGTCCGCTGCCTGTGCCGCTTTCGAGGAAGTTCCAGGCGCGGCGGTCGCGCTCCCACATGCAGGCGAAGAGGACGCTTGGGTTGTTGGGATGCATCGCGATGTCAATTGCGCCGGTGCGTTCGTTGACTTTGAGGACGTGCTCCCACGTCT
Organism: Armatimonadota bacterium; assembly: GCA_037446435.1. GTDB lineage: Bacteria > Armatimonadota > Fimbriimonadia > Fimbriimonadales > ATM1 > J051. The sequence goes on along the minus strand of JBBIIO010000017.1, from coordinate 408 downwards.
GCCCGCCGTCTTTCGTTCGATACACGCCGCGCTCGTCATTCCAAGAATAGAGGTGACCGATGGCGGCGACATAGACGACGTTCGGGTTGCGGGGGTGGATGAGCACGCGCCCGACATGGTGCGAGTCTTCGAGGCCCATGTGCTGCCAGGTTCTTCCGCCGTCTTCCGACTTGAAGACACCCGTGCCTGCGTAGGATGTGCGGCTTGAGTTGGCTTCGCCGGTTCCGACCCAGATGAGCCGCCCTCTCGGGCCGGACACGTCGATGTCTCCGATACCGAACGCGCTCTCTTTTTCGAAAAGGGGCTCCCAAGTTGTGCCCATATTTGTTGTCCTCCACAGGCCACCGGTTGCGAACGCGAGGAGGAGTCCTGCCGGCTCACCCTCCGGCACCGCGATATCCACAATGC
>JBBIIO010000016.1:0-45583 GCA_037446435.1 Armatimonadota bacterium | reverse complement strand
GGATCGTGGGGCCGACGTTGCGAAAGAGCACCTGGCTGAGAGGCGACTCGCGCTCCATCTTCAGGCGCAGGTCGTAGCCCTGGCGGCGCTCTTGCGCCGACATCCCGCGAACCGGCTGGTGGAAGGCGCGCAGCTCCTCCAGTTTGTCCATCTGCTGTAGGGCGAGAGCCATGAAGGCAAGGGTTCCAACCATGGGGCGGATTATACTGACGCCGAGCTTGGTTGACGTTGGGGCATGACCGCTCCCTAATGAGAAGGGAGCGAATGCGAAAGGTCTTGCGAAGAATCAAGCGGTGGATGATGCGCGACCAGGCGCCGGCTGTTGCGCGCGCTTCGGCGGAGGCGCTGCGTTATCCCGGCGCGTCGGCGGCAGCGTTCGGCCAGGGGCTGAGCCTGGCGACGTACGAGGAGATGCTTTGCGACCCGCTTGTGCGCTCGGCGGTAACGGTGAAGAAGCTGGGGGCGCTCGCGGTTCCGTGGCGCATCGAGCCGGAGGGCGACGAGCGAGCGCGCTTCATCCGCTTCGCGCTCGACGAACTTCACGGGAGTGCGAACACGATTCTGTTCGACGCTCTCGATGCGATTGCGAAGGGGTTCGCAGTTCTGGAGAAGGTGTTCCGCCCGGTGACGAGCGGCGAGTTTCGAGGCAAGGTCATCCTCGGCGCGGTAAAGCAGAAGGACCCTGCGCTTTTCGGCTTCGACACGGATGAGTTCCTCAACCTTCGCGGGCTGTATCTGCACGTCCCAGGTCGCTCGGAGGTTCGGCTGCCTCGTGAGAAGTTCATCGTCTACGCATACAACCGTCGCTATCACCAACCGATGGGCGAGTCGGACCTTCGCGCCGCGCATTCGCATTGGAAGGTGAAGCGAGAGTTGATCCGCCAATGGTCGGCGCACCTTGAGAAGTACGCATCGCCGACCGTTCTTGGGCGATTCCGCCGCGGGCTGCCGGAGGACGCGCAAACGGCGCTGCTCGATGCGCTCGAACGGCTTCAGCGACAAGCAGCGGTCGTTCATCCCGACGACGTGGAGATCTCGTTGCTGGATGCGGGGCGGGAGGCGCGGTCGTCGTACCTGGAAGCGATTGACTATCACAACCGAGAGATCGCCCGCGCGATCCTCGGCGAGACGCTGACCACCGACGACTCTCGCAAGGTCGGCTCGCTAGCGCTCGGCAAAGTGCACCTTCAGGTGTTGATCATGCAGTTGGCGGGATTGCGGAAGGACCTGCAAGAGACCGTGATGAACGAGCAGATCATCCGCCCGTTGGTTGACCTGAACTATGGCGGCGGTCCGTATCCCTCGTTCGAGTTTGACGAGCCTGTGTTGGACGTGTTCGTTACGGGTCAGGTCGTGTAGTTGCGGGGGAAGTCCTCGACGTCCGTGTCGCTTTCGCCGGCGCTGATGCTCGGCGACAATCGGCCGCTGATGTTCACCGAGGATCTGTTCACGGATTCGCTCAAGGTGCCTGCCGGTGAGTTCAAGTTCTCGGCATACAGCATGGTGACGAACCGCGTGAATGTGCCCGTGAACGCGAAGCCGGGGCGGATGCGGGAGCGCCCCCAGGAGCGCCGGCGACTACTGCAGGTCGGCGTGGCGCTCGGCGTGGAGTGCGCCCCAGACAGCCCGAGCGCGGAGCGCGAGGCGGGCGAACGAATCGAAGTCGAGCGTCTGCGCGCCGTCCTTCACCGATGACTCGGGGTCGGGATGCACCTCGACCATCAGGCCGACAGCGCCGGCGGCGACGGCCGCCAAAGCGAGCGGCTCAACGAAGCGTCGCACTCCGGCGGCGTGGCTCGGGTCGGCGAGGACCGGAAGGTGCGTGCGTGTGCGCGCGGCGGCGATGCCCGAGACATCGAGGCTTGCGCGCGTCAGCGGGTCGAACGAGCGGATGCCGCGCTCGCAGAGAATGATGCGCTCGCTTCCAGAGACCGCGATGTGCTCTGCCGCGTTGAGCCACTCATCAAGTGTTGCGCCGAAGCCGCGCTTAAGCAGAACGGGCGCCCCGGAGCGGCCGACCTCTCGCAGCAGGTCGAAGTTCTGCATGTTGCGCGCGCCGACTTGCAGGATGTCCGCAACTTGGGCGACGCGCTCCACCTGTGCGGGCGACATCACTTCGGTAACGACGCCCATATCCATCTCCTCGCGCACGGCGGCAAGCGCCTGTAGCGCCTCTTCGCCGCCGCCGTGGTAGCTGTAGGGCGATGTGGTTGGCTTGAACGCACCCCCGCGAAGGAATTGCGCACCCGCCCGGCGCGCGACCTGCGCCGTCTGCAGCAGCGCCTCATACGTTTCGACGGTGCAAGGCCCGGCGATGAGAGCGAGGTCGTCTCCACCGAAGCGAAAGCCCCTGACGGCAACAGGCTTCAAAGCGTCGCCGCCGACCCTGGGGATCAGCGTCTCCAGCCCACGCACGTCGGCGACCCATTCATTGGCTTTCACTTGGCTTGTCAAGTCGAGCGGGGGCGTCTGCCAGTGCCTGTCGGCGATGAGCATGACTACGCGGCCGGCGAACACTTCGGCGACATCGCATCCCTCGGTGAGGAGGAGCGTGCGGATTCGTTCGACCGCCTCTCGCGGGGCGCCAGGGAGGAACTCGACGATCATTCTTTTGGCAGGCTCTCCATCACTTCTTTCAGCGCGGCTTCGAAGATGTTCAACTCCTCGCCGGTGCCGACGCTCACGCGAACGCAGTCGGCGCAGCCGAACACTTCGCCAGAGCGGATGATGACACCTTTGGCGAGGAGGCTGCCGCACAGCGACGCGGTGGGAAACGGAAACTGCGCCCAAACGAAGTTGGCGTAACTGTTCGCGACGCTCGCGCCAGCCGCGGTGAGGATGTCGGTCAGCCGCGCGATACCGCGTCGGTTCTGCTCGATGCTCCTTTGCAGGTGCTCTTCGTCGCTCAGAGCGGCGATGGCGGCGGCTTGCGCCAGGGAGTTCACATTGAACGGCTCGCGCACTCGCTCGACCGCTTGCACCCACTCGGGCGGCCCGAAGAGGTACCCGACGCGAAGACCGGCGAGGCCGTACGTCTTGCTCAGCGTGCGCAATCCGACGACCGGTCTTCCTTCGTGCAGAAGTTGATGCGCGCCAACGTAGTGGGGGCTATCGCAGAACTCGTGGTACGCTTCATCGAGCACGACGACCGTCCTCTCGGACACGTCGTCGAGAAAGCGGCGGAGGCGTTCGCCGGTGACGATCGTGCCGGTTGGGTTGTTGGGGTTTGCAATAAACAGGAGTCGGGTTCGGTCATCTACTGCCGCCGCCATCGCGTCGAGGTCGTGCGCGTCGGACTCATCTAAGGGAATGAGACGCAACTCCGCGTCTGCGAGGTGCGCGGTGGCGTAGTAGCGCACGAAGGAAGGGTGGGCCGCGACAACGTTGTCGCCACGCTCGAGGAACGCCACGCCGAGGTAGTGAATCAGCTCGTCGCTCCCGTTGCCGACGGAGATCTGCTCCGCGGGCAGGCCGATGCGGCCGCTGAGCGCGAGGCGCAAGTCGGCTGCCGCGGCGTCGGGATAAAGATGTGCGCGCTCAGCGGCGGCTCGTATCGCCTGGACGGCGCGCGGCGATGGCCCAAGCGGGTTCTCGTTGCTGGCGAGTTTGATAATCATTTGGAGTCCGAACTCCCGCTGAACCTCCTCGATCGGCTTGCCGGGCGAATAGGGCTGCAGGCGCTCGAGGTTCGGTCGCGGGGTGGTCGGCATGGGCGCGATTTTGGCGCATGCGGGCGCGCGCCGGGGGAGAAGGTTCGCCCCGCCGTGGCGAGGAGGCGGGGGCTCCAGTTTTCCGGCAATCGTGCTTGGGTTTGGGGGCTGAGTAGCCGACAATTCAGCCGGGAACGAATCCTTTCCAAGGAGGTGCAAACCATGCAAGTCAACCTTGCAACCACTGCTCTGAGCGCCCTGGGGCTGGAAGCCATCGTGGGCGGGAAGGGCGAAGAGGCGTCTGAGGTCGCTTTTGCCTCTCAATCCGAGGCGGCGGCGACGACGCCGACACAGAAGGACCTGACGACGGTGGACGAGGCGCTGGCTTCGGCGCTCGCTCGCGCCTTTAATGGCGCGCCCGAGACCGAGGCGAGAACGCAACCCTCGAACATCCAGGCAGGCGCGGAGGCCGACACGGCTGACGCACCTATTCTTGCTACAGCGGCGGAGACGATGACCGAAAGCACGGAAGCTGCGTCCAGCAAGACGCCCGCGCTCCTTGCTACGGCCGTCGGCGATGTCGGTGTGACTCAGGAGTCGGACCTGGCGAACTTTGGCACGACTGCCGCCGGCACGCCGGTGGCGATCGAGGCGCCGGAGACTTCAGTTGCGGGCGCCTCGACCGTGCCCCCGCACGCAGACCCGGAGGTGGACTCGCCGCTTCCCGCATTCGTTCCGGCGGAGGAGAGCGAGGCAGCCAACGGGCACAGATTGCCTGCTGCGCCTGAGACCGAGGCGGCATCCGCTCCGGCGAAGCCAAATCCGGATCACGCGACCGCGCCTGTAGCGACGGTGCGCGAGCGCGCGTCTACCGAATCAGCGAACGCTCCTGAAACGACAGCGCGACCGCTGCCTCCTCGCCTTGAGAGCATGCTGAGCCGCATGCCGACCGAACTGCGCGAGGCGATCACCTCGGTGCGCGAGATGGCGCACACGATGCTGAGTCGCGGAGCGCGGGTCGGAGAGGTTGTCTCGGCGATTCGCGCCGCGGTCGCCGCGGCTGTGCGCGAGAGCGCGCATCCCGGAGTCGCGACGCATGTTCGCGCGAGCACCGGCGCCCTGATAGCCGATGTGGTTGCGCAGTTTCGCCGCGGGGGAATCGTGCGTGAGCCTGTGACTTCGGTTGCGGAAGCATTCACGACCGCGGAGGCGACGCGCACTGCACAGACTGTTGCCGGCGACACGCCGCCTATGCATGAGACGGAGGCTGCGTTTGCCGACTCTCCGCTCCTTGCTAAGGGCGGTGAGAAGCCCATAACCGACGTGCGGACACTTTTCCAACGGGAGAGCTCGGAGGCGGCCGTGACCGTCGAACCGACAACGACGACGGCTGCACCGGAGCCGACCGGCGAGGTGCCCTCGGATGCGAAGGGGACGCCAATCGGCACTCCGATGACAGCCGCGCAGTCGTCCGACGGCACGACCATCGCGCAGCGAGCTACGGAGGCGCGATTCGCGCCCGTCATTCAGAAGGTGACGGAGCAGATCGCAGACCTCGTGTCTTCCGCGAGGAAGTCGCTCACGCTTCGCCTGGACCCGCCTGACTTGGGGTCGGTGGACATCACGATCCACTCCCGCGGCTCGAAGATCGAGGCGCATGTGCTGGCGTCGAACGCCGACGTTCGGTCGGCGCTTCAGGCGAACCGCCACGCGCTGACCGAGGCTTTAGCGCAGCACGGGCTTGAGTTGAGCAGCCTCTTGGTCGGAGACGACCGGAGCGGCTCATCGGCTCATCGCTTCACGGAAGCGGCGAATCAAGCGCCTGCGTATCGCTTCGAGTCGGAGTCCGCGGTTGCGGAGGCGGTCGCTCGGTCGGCTGCTCGATGGAACTGGGCCTCGACGGCGCTGGACCTGAAGGTTTAGGAGGAACGGATGGAGATACCGGGCGCACGCAACGACTACATCCTTCCGACGCCACCGCCGCCGAAGGAAACGTTCTTGGACCAAAGCGCGTTCCTGCGCCTGCTGACGGTTCAGTTGGCGACGCAGGATCCGCTGCAACCGATGAACGACCGTGACTTCTTCGCGCAGTTGGCTCAGATGGGGATGGTGCAGGGGTTGGACCGCCTACAGCGGAACCTCTCGCTGACCCAGGGCGCGGCCCTTATCGGCAAGCGGGTCGAGGTTTCGGCTCCGGTTGCCGATGATATCAACGGCGGCAGAGTGTTCGGCGTTGTCGAATCGGTGGTCGTGGACAACAACCGCGTGTTCGTGGTCGTGAACGGCGGCCGCTACCCGATGGAGGACATCGTGACGATTCTGCCGGAGGCGCCATGAGCGATCCGATTGTGAATCCGCGAGTTCATGAACTGCTTCAGGGGACGACCGTCGCCCCACAGCAGCGGCGGGACACGCGCGCGGCGGAGAAGCCTTTCGCCAAGGTCCTTGAGGAACAGCAGGGCTTGCGACTTTCTGGGCACGCGGAGACGCGTCTTCGGAGTCGGGGCATCGAGTTGAACGGCGAGGACTGGGCGCGCATCCGCGAAGGCGTGGACCGCGCCGCAAGCAAGGGGAGTCGGGAAAGCCTGATTCTTGTGAACGACGTTGCTCTTGTCGTCAGCGTGAAGAACCGCACGGTCATCACTGCTGTGGTGAAGGAGCAACTGAGGGAGAACGTGTTTACGAACATTGACAGCGCAGTCATTCTGTAGGGAGCCGGACCCGCGCCTGCATACCGCAGCCGGGAGGCACCTCGGATACCGACAGTGAAGACGATGCTGTCGCTGACAACCAAACTACAACCATGGAGGTGCAATCAGAATGCTTCAGGCATTACTCGCTGGCGTAGCCAGCATCCGCGCGCAACAGACGCGCATGAACGTCATCAGTAACAACCTGGCGAACGTCAACACGACGGCATTCAAGGGAAGCCGTGTTACGTTCCAGGAGATCGTCGCACAGACGATCCGTGGCGCGAGCCGCCCGCAGGCGGGAAGCATCGGCGGTACGAACCCGGTGCAATATGGCCTGGGTGTTGCGGTCGCGGGCACGGACGTGAACCTCGACCAAGGCTCGCTGCAATCAACGAACCGACAGACGGACCTTGCGATTCAGGGGACGGGCATGTTCCTCGTCTCGAACGGCGAGAGAGTTGCCTACACCCGCGACGGGTCGTTCGACCTCGACGCGGAAGGCTCGCTCGTCATGCGCAGCACCGGCGAGAGACTGCTGGGCTGGCCGGCGGACCTTAACGGTGTGATCGACACGGGTACCCCGATTGACGCTGCCAGCTCAATCCGAATCCCCATCGGGTCGTTGAATGCTGTTCAGGCGACAACGCAAGCGGCGTTCTCTGGGAATCTGGACTCGAACGCCGGGCCGGCAGCTTCGTGGCAATCCCGTTTCCGGGTTTATGACACGTTGGGCGCGGCTCACGACATTGACATCGTGTTCGACAATCATGTGATCAATCCTCCGAGCCCGCCTGCGCCGCCGGGAGCCGTGGCGAGTTGGGATTGGGCTGCCACGGAGAACGGCAACCCCGTCGGATCGTCCGGCACCACCGGAGAGCCGCTGTACTTTGACGCCGATGGCAACCTAATGAACGCCGGCGCGGTACAGGATCTGGACATACCCGGCTCTGGTGGATCTCCAAACTTCACGGTTGCGCTCAACTTCGACGCCATCACCCAGTTGGCAACGGACAGCCAGGTCCAGTTGGCGAGCCAGAACGGATTTCCGCCTGGATCGCTTGCTAACTTCGCGATCGGCGTGGACGGTACGATCACAGGGCTGTTTACGAACGGTCTGACCAGGGCGTTGGCTCGAATCGCGATGGCGATCTTCCCTAACCCGGCGGGTCTGGAGCGCATCGGGAACAACCTGTGGCGAACGACCGACAACTCCGGGACCCCGACCATCGGCTCACCGAGATCAGGCGGCCGCGGCGGTATCACCGCGGGCTTTCTCGAGCAGTCGAACGTGGACATCGGTAACGAGTTCACGGAGTTGATCGTTACTCAACGGGGATTCCAAGCAAACACTCGAATCGTTACTACGGTAGACGAGATGCTGCAGGACCTCATGAACATGAAGCGGTAACTGCCTCGCTGAACCGCTCGCTCAGCCTCCCGCCTTCTCGGCGGGGGGCTATTGCTTTTGCGCTGCATGCCTCGTACAATTGATCGGGAGTGAGACGCTTTAGAACCCAGACGGTGTGGTGACAGCGCGCATCCGCTGGTTTGACCGAGGCGTGCCTTCGGCCGGCTGGACGGTGCAGGTGAACCAGGCGGGATGGCACGCTGTACTCAACTGAACGGGCGGCGTGCGCGCAGGACGCCGGAAGCCGTATAATCTGGACATGACCGGAACGACCACCGCCGCCGCGCGCCTAGATCGAATTCGTGAAAAGGTAGTGCGCGGCGAGCGACTATCCTTCGACGACGGCGTTTTCCTGTATCGGCATCCAGACCTGACCGCCGTGGGCGCGCTGGCGAACATCGCGCGCGAACGCAAGCACGGCGACAAGGCGTACTACGTTCGCAATCAACACATCAACTACACGAACATCTGCAACAAGTTCTGCAAGTTCTGCTCGTTTTATGCCAAGAAGGGCGGGCCGGATCCGTATGAGATGAGCCTGGAGGAGGTGCGCAACGTCGTCCGCAAATACAAGCACGTGCGCATCACCGAGATTCACAGTGTCGGCGGCATCAACCCGCGCATCCCATACGAGTACTACCTCGACTTCATCCGAGTCATCAAGGAGGAGCGGCCGGGGATTCACGTGAAGGCGTACACCGCCGTTGAGATCGTGCAGATTGCCGAGGTCGGCAAGCGGAGCATCGAGGAGGCGCTCGCCGACCTGAAGGAGGCGGGGCTGGACAGCCTACCGGGCGGCGGCATCGAGGTGCTCAGCGATCGGGTTCATCGCGAGCTGTTCGGGAAGAAGCTGAACGGCGAAGAGTGGAAGCGCGTTGCTCGGGCGGCTGCGGCGCTCGGCCTTCCTCAGTACGCGACGATGTTGTACGGTCACATCGAGACCATCGAGGAGCGCGTGGATCACTTGGTGCAACTTCGCGAACTACAGGATGAGACGGAGCACTTCCTTTGCATGACGCCGCTCTCGTTCCATCCGGAGAAGACCGAACTCGAGCATGTGCCGATGCCGACGGGCGACATGGATCTTCGCAACATCGCAGTTACCCGTCTGATGCTCGACAATTTCGACCACATCAAGAGCTTCTGGATCATGAACACCCCGGCGATAACGCAGATCGCCCTGTGGTACGGAGCCGACGACTGCGACGGCACCGTGCTCGAGTACGAGATTACGTATGAACTGGGCAAGTTCGGCCACAAGAGCCAAGCTCTGACGCCAGAGAACATGCGCGCCATGATCCGAGAGGCGGGCCGCACGCCTGTCGAGAGGGACAGCCACTACAACGAGATCCCTTACGACGAGGCAGAGGAGCGCCCGAAGCCGAAGCGCATCCCGTTGCCGGTGGTCGGTTAGGCGGGGTCAGCGCTTCGTTATCTTGACGGAGATCATTCGCTGTCCCGCGATGTTCGGAGCGGTGACGTCGAGAATCTGATCTCGGAACTCGAAGCGCAACTTTAGTTTCTTGCCGTCTATCGCGTATTCGCCGTCGGCGGTTCTCACCATCGGCTCGCGACCGCGCGGAGGTGTGGTGTTCACGCTCGGGTCGTCGTCCATGTTGTCGTTGAAGGTGAGGTCGAGTGTAACGCGCCAGCGATTGGTCGCGTCCTCGAAGACGTGTCCCACAGAAAGCCACACCTCGCGCTCGAGGGTCGGCACCTTCACCCTGCCGTAGGCGAAGTCACCACTCTTAGCTTTAACCAGTTCAACCGGCTTCCTCCAAGCAAGCTTGGTGAACCCTTTGGGCGGCTCCTGATGGAGTGCGGGCGACAGCAGGGCAAGGGCTGCGATTGCGGCGATCATGATGCGATTATGCCCCATTTCTCGCCGTCGGGTGGAGCGCTGCCTCGGGCAGCCGTCTTTGGTAGAATCAGGGCGAATGTCCCAGGACAGGATCAGCATCCACGGCGCCCGACAGCACAACCTCAAGAACCTGAGCCTGGAGATCCCCCGCGACCGGCTCGTGGTCATCACGGGCTTGAGCGGCTCGGGCAAGTCATCCCTTGCATTCGACACCCTGTATGCGGAGGGGCAGCGACGCTACGTCGAGTCGCTCAGCGCCTATGCGCGGCAGTTCCTTGGGCAGATGGACAAGCCCGACGTAGACCACATTGACGGGCTGTCTCCCGCCGTGAGCATTGACCAGAAGTCCGCCAGTCGGAACCCTCGCTCGACGGTCGGTACGGTTACTGAAATCTATGACTATCTTCGCATTCTTTACGCGCGGGCGGGCATTCCCCACTGCCCCGGCTGCGGCAAGCCGATCCAGAGAATGACGGTTGAGCAGATCGTAGACGCCACGCTCGAGTTCGGCGAAGGTGTGCGCTTGCAAGTTCTCGCGCCCGTTGTGCGCGGGAAGAAGGGCGAGTTCAAGTCTGTCATCCAAGACATCGCCAGGCAGGGCTATGTGCGCGTTCGTGTGGACGGCAAGATGTTCGAGGTAACCGACGACATCCCGATGCACCGTTACAAAGAGCACACCATCGAGGCGGTCGTTGACAGGCTTGTGTTGAAGGAGGGCGTTGAGCAGCGCCTGGCTGACAGCATCGAGACCGCGCTGAAGATGGGCGAGGGGCTGGTCACCATCGGCGAGCCTGACGGAGAGGAGCGGCTGTTCAGCGAGAAGTTCTCGTGCCCTGATTGCGGCATCGCACTCGGGGATATCGAGCCGCGGATGTTTTCGTTCAACTCTCCGTATGGAGCCTGCGACGAGTGCATGGGCTTGGGGACGAAGACGGAGTTCGATCCCGAGCGAATCGTTGGAGATCCGAACCTGCCGTTACGCGCCGGCGCCCTTACTCCCTTCGTGCACAAAAACGGCGAGTTGAAGGAGTGGTGGCCAGAACTGTTCGACGCTCTCGGGCGGCACATGGGCTTCGACGCTTCGCTTCCCTTCCGAAAACTGCCGGCGGAGGCGAAGCGGGCGGTGTTCGAGGGCGTGCCGGATAGGGTCACGGTTGTGATGGGCTATGGTGTGAATCGTACGCGCAAGTTCGAGACTTCATTTGAAGGCGTTCTCAAGTACCTGAAGCGGCGCTACGAAACGACTGAGAGCGATTGGGTCAAGCAGGACCTCGAACAGTACATGTCCACGCGACCGTGTCCGAAGTGCGGAGGCAAGCGCTTGAAGCCCGAGGCGTTGGCGGTTACGATTGACGAGCGCAGTATCTCGGACGTCACCGAGATGTCGGTGCGCGACGCGCTTGCGCTCTTCGAGCACTTGCCGAAACGCCTGAGCGAGCGGCAACGAGCAATCGGCACACGCGCAATTCGAGAGATTCGCGAGCGACTCGGCTTCTTGAACGACGTTGGCCTTGGCTACTTGACGCTCAGCCGCAACGCGCGAACGCTTGCAGGAGGCGAGGCTCAGCGCATTCGGCTCGCCACGCAGATCGGCTCAGGCCTGATGGGTGTGCTGTACATTCTGGACGAGCCGAGCATCGGCCTTCACCAGCGAGACAACGCGCGCCTCATCGAGACGCTGCTGCGCTTGCGCGACCTCGGGAATACGGTGATCGTTGTTGAACACGATGAGGAGATGATTCGAACCGCCGACTGGATCATTGACCTCGGTCCCGGCGCGGGCGCTGACGGGGGCGAGGTGGTCGCTGAGGGGACGTTGAAGGAGTTCCTGAAGTCCTCCAGCCTTACGGCGAAGTACCTGCGTGGCGAGGAGCGCATCCCCTTTCCGCCGATGCGCCGCGAGCCGAAGGGCATGCTGCGAATCGAGGGCGCGAGCGGCAATAACCTGAAGAACATTGACGTCGAGATCCCGCTCGGAGTGTTCACCTGCGTTACGGGCGTTTCCGGCTCGGGCAAGTCAACGCTTGTTCAAGACACGCTGTTTCCGAGACTGATGTACGAGGTGTACGGCACGCGGGGCGCATGGCAACCGCACAAGGGCATCCGAGGCCTTAATGCGATAGACAAGGTGATTGACATTGACCAATCGCCGATCGGCAGGACGCCTCGCAGCAACCCCGCGACCTACACCGGCGTGTTCGACATGATCCGCGAGCTTTTCGCAATGACGCCGGACGCGAAAATGCGCGGCTACAAGCCGGGCCGCTTCTCCTTCAACGTGAAAGGTGGGCGATGCGAAGCGTGCAAGGGCGACGGAATCATCCGCATAGAGATGGTGTTCCTTCCGGATGTGTACGTGCCGTGCGAGGTGTGCAAGGGCAAGCGGTACAACCGTGAGACGCTCGAGATTCGCTACAAGGGCAGGAACATCGCAGACGTGCTGGACATGAGCATCTCCGAAGCGCTCGAGTTCTTCTCACCCCTTCCGAAGATTCGCCGGCGGCTGCAAACATTGCACGATGTAGGGCTTGGGTATGTCAAACTGGGTCAGCCGGCGACGACGCTCAGCGGAGGCGAGGCGCAGCGCATCAAGCTCTCCGCCGAACTCGGCAAGCGCGATACGGGCCAGACGTTCTACATCCTCGACGAGCCCACGACAGGACTGCACTTTGACGACATTCGCAAACTGCTCGGAGTGTTGCACCGCCTTGTCGAGCAGGGCAACACGGTGCTGGTTATCGAGCATAACTTAGACGTCATCAAGTCGGCGGATTGGGTGATTGACCTCGGGCCAGAGGGCGGAGACGCCGGCGGCGAGGTTGTCGCTTTCGGGCCACCGGAGGAGATAGCCCGCTGCAAGCACAGCCTTACCGGCACGTATCTCGCCCCGCTGCTCGACCTGCCACACCGTAACGGTAACCGCCGAGCGAAGCGAAGCCCACGGAAGAGGGCGAAGACGCGATGAATCGACAGGCGGAAACGATGCTGACCTGCTTCATCCTGTGGGCGGTCACACTGCTCGCGTTCGTGCTGTATCTCATCCTGCGCAGCACGTTCACCTGGGATGCCGTCATCATCGGAATCGTCGCGACCGGAGCGCCCGCGTGCATACTTGCGGTCGCGTTCACCGTCATCGGGGCTGACGGCAGACCCACGTCCGCGGCGGAGGCAGCCACACTCTCGGCAGTATCGGCGCTTCTCATCGTGTCAGCGGCAAGCCTAGTCTTCGCTTTCGCGCCGGAGATGAGCGCGGACCCCGGCACGCGCGGGGCAACCGCCCTCGCCTCCTGGCAGTTGCCGCTCGTGATTGCGGTGGCGCTGTTCCCTGTGCTGTACCTCACGCGCAAGCAAGGCGCAGATTCGGAGGTAGACTAAGCGCGCCCCTATGCTCACGTTCTTCGGGCTGCCCAACTTCCAGCGTGACCGCCTACCGCCGCTGTGCGTGAGCATCGGCGTGTTTGACGGGCTGCACCTGGGGCATCGAGAGGTGGTTAGCGCGGGAATCCGGGACGCTCGCGATTCCGGGATTCCCTGCGCCGCGCTGACTTTTGACCGTCATCCTCTCGCTCTTCTGCGCCCTGGGCAGGCTCCACCGATGTTGTGCTCGCTCGGCGAGCGCTTGCGACTCCTTGAGGGAATGGGCGTGGATATGGGGGTCGTCGTCCCGTTCGAACGCAAGTTCGCTTCGCAATCGCCGGATGAGTTCCTCGGCTCGGTTCTGCGCGAGTCCTTAAACTCGCAGCGTGTCGTGGTGGGGCATGACTTTCGATTTGGCAGGCACCGGGTGGGCGATGCAGCGTGGCTGAGCGAGCGGATATCAACGCGCATCGTGCCGCCGGTTGAACTGGATGGCGAGCGCGTGAGCTCTTCGCGCATTCGCGCCATGGTCGCCGCGGGCGATGTTGAGGGAGCCGCCCGACTGCTCGGCAGAAGGTTCAGCATCGAGGGCTTCGTCGTGCCGGGGAACCAGCTGGGGACAACGCTCGGCGTTCCGACCGCGAACCTTTCGCCTATCGAGGGCAATGCCCTGCCGTCGAACGGCATCTACGCCGGCGTCGCGACCGTCGAGGGCGAGGTGTTTCCAGCCGCCGTCAGCGTCGGCGATCGCCCAACCGTAGCGGGTGCGGGCTTTGCCATCGAGGCGCACCTTGTGGACTATGTCGGCGGGTCGCTCTACGGCAAAGCGATGCGCCTGGAGTTCGCCCGCCGCCTGCGGAACGAGGAGCGGTTCGACACAACGGACGCGATGCTGGTGCAGATGCGACGCGACATCGAGGAGGTTCGGCACGTCTTGGAGGACGTACATGCCTAAGCTTCCCGTTTGGTTTTGGGCTGCGGTCTTCGCGTGCGTCGGCTTGCTCGTGCTTGTGGTGATCAACGTCGTCGCCGTGATGAACAAGCCGGACGACGAGACGCAGATCCTGCAGGCGCTTGAAGAGATGCGCGTCGCCAGCATCGAAGGCCGCCCCGGCGGCGTGCTTGAATACATTTCGGACAGCATCGAACTGCCCGTTCAACCGGAGGATCAATGGATGGGTCGGTCGCCGAAGGCACAGATCGCTCGCTTCCTTCGGCAGGCAGAGATCCGCAGGGTCGAGATTACCGACACGAAGGTGGAGTTGCACGGCGAGTTGGCGCAAGTAACGTGTTCGGTTCGGGCGGATTTGTCGTACCCTGCCTTCGGCGACGTTCCAATTGCGTTTGACCAAGTCGTCATCGAGTTTCGACGCGAAGCGAGCAGGAGGCTTTTCGTCGTGCCGGATTCCACTTGGCGAGTCGTGCGGTTTCAGCCTGTCTCGCTTCCGAGTGTAGACGGGATGCCTCTGCTGTCGAGGTAATCTGAACCGCATGCTCGATCCACGTGTTACGAAACTGGCAAACCTCTTGTGCGAGCACAGCACGCGACTGAAGGACGGGGACAACCTCCTCATCGAGGCGTTTGACATTCCACCCGAGTGTGTCGCGGAAGTGGTACGCGTCGCGCGAGCGCATGGTGCGAACGTCGTCCCGCAGACCTACTCGACGCGCGTGCAGCGGGCGTTGTTGCTGCACATGAGCGAGCAGAACGCCGACCTGTGCGCGGAGGTTGACCGCTTTCGCATGGAGAAGATGGACGCCTACATCGCGCTTCGCGGCGCAGAGAACGTGATGGAGGCAAGCGATGTGCCGACCGCCAACATGAAGATGTGGAGCCAGCGGTACGGGGTCCCCGTGCACTTCGAGGTTCGCGTGCCGAAGACGCGCTGGGTCGTGCTTCGCTGGCCTACCCCGAGCATGGCGCAGCAGGCGAGCACGAGCACCGACGCCTTCGAGGACTTCTACTTCCGCGTTTGCACGCTCGACTACGGCAAGATGGCGAAGGCGGTGGAGCCGCTGGTGTCGCTGATGGAGCGCACCGACCGCGTCGAGATAACCGGGTCAGGGACCGACCTCTCGTTCAGCATCAAGGACATTCCCGTTGTGCCGTGCGTCGGGCTACGAAACATTCCCGATGGGGAGTGCTTCACCGCGCCGGTGCGAGATTCGGTGAACGGGACGCTGCAGTTCAACACAGACACGCTTTACCAGGGCAAACTGTTCAAGAAGCCGCGACTGACCTTCAAAGATGGTCGCATTGTTGAGGTGAGCGCCGCAGAGATGACCGACGCGATGAACGAGGTGCTCGACACCGACGAAGGCGCGCGCTACATCGGCGAGTGGAGCCTCGGGTTTAACCCGCACATCCTGCACCCGATGCTCGACACGCTGTTCGACGAGAAGATTGCGGGGAGTTTTCACATGACGCCGGGGAACGCGTATGACGAGGCGGATAACGGCAACGACAGCGCAGTTCACTGGGATATGGTTTGCATCCAGCGTGCGGAGTACGGCGGGGGCGAGATTCGGTTTGACGGAGAGATGATTCGCAAAGATGGCGTATTCGTCCACCCTGACCTGGCGACCCTGAATCCGGAGTCTCTCGCTTAGCGCGATGCCTGGGTGACCGACGCGAGCCCCTCGCGCGCGGCGTCGTTTTGCGGGTTGATCTCCAGGGCGCGCTGATAGTGACGCGCCGCGAGGTCTTTGCGCCCCGCCTCAAGCAGGCTCTCAGCAACCTGCACCTCTGCCATGTCCCACGGCGGCAGAACCGAGAGGGCGGCTTCTGTCTGCTTGATGCCCTCGTCCACCGAGCCGGTTCGAATCAGCGAGACGCCGAGGCGATACTGCGAGTTCGCATCGCCGCTGTTGAGCCGAAGCGCCTCGCGCAGGTGCGGCAGGGCATGCCCGTATAGGGCCCCGTTAAAGAGATGCATGCCGTAGAGGCGATGCTCATCAGCGCCGGCAGCCTTCGGAATCGTGTTCGCCATCAACCGACCGACGAGCGCGTCGCGCGTGCTGTCAGTGCGGACGGTGTTGATGGCAGTCACCATCTCCTCCCACGGCTTCGCAGCCAGCGTGTCGGAGGCGACCGCAGACGCGAGCGTCATCGCGGCACTCGCGGCGATCGCGTCGGCGGTTTTGCGGCGAAGGCTCGCCAGCGGCGGAAGCGCGTTGTGGTCGTCCGCAGCGGCGTGGTACACATTCGCAATGCGGAGCAGGGTGCTCGGCGGGGGGCTGTATTTCTGAGATAACTGCAAGACATCGCCGAGCACTTCAACGGCGAGCGCGTGGTTTCCGAGAGCGGAGAGGTGCTCGGCAAGGCGCAACGAGACGATGAGCGCTGAATGCTCGCGCACGATGCCGTCCCACCGCCCGGGCCACGGCGCCGCGAGGTTCTCGTTGAGATGAGTGGCATCCTTGAGGCGGCGCGCGTCGGAAGCGAGGTCGGCGGGCGCAATCGCACCCGTGTACACCTTGACGATGCGACCTTGCCCATTGACCAGTATGCTGCTTGGGAGAACGATGTCCTGCTCGCGGTCAACGAGAATGCGTTGCAGAGCCTGATAGAGCGTCAGCATCTGCTGATCCGCGATGCCGCTATCGAACCAGAAGCCAGCCTCCTGTACC
The DNA here is from genome assembly GCA_037446435.1 of Armatimonadota bacterium. GTDB lineage: Bacteria > Armatimonadota > Fimbriimonadia > Fimbriimonadales > ATM1 > J051. The sequence continues at coordinate 28,984 of JBBIIO010000016.1, read as the reverse complement.
TGCTTGCGCGCCGTTTCGAGGTCCTTCGGTTCATCAACCGTCAGCGCGACGATGCGAATCCCGGCGGCTTCGAGGGACTTGCGCGCGGCCTGGAATTCACCCATCTCCTTCTTGCACGCGGCGCACCATGAGGCCCAGAAGTTGATGAGCGTCACTCCCTCGCCGCCGAGGGGCAGCATCTTTCCGTCGAGGGCTTTCGCGCTGAGGATAGGCAAGCGCGGGGGATAGGCGAGGACGACGGAGCCCGTGCGCGAGAAGTGCGCCTCAGGGATTCGGTCCTCCGTCCAGGAGAGCGATTCGTCAAACGGTTGCGCCTTGGCGTCCGCGGTTTCCTCCGTGAGTACGTAGCGGCTGTTCGGTCGGATGCCTTCAAACGTCTGCGTTACGCCGCTGGGCCAGCGCACGCGAAGGGTGACGGGCGCGCTGCGGGTTCCCAACCCGAAGTGGAGCCACTTGGTTCCTTGGGCAAGGAAGCCCGTCCCTGCCCGGACGGTGTCGTGCAGCGGCTTGCCGGTGCCGAGGACCTCGACGCGGGCGCCGACGGCGTCCTTGTTCGACTGCGTGCCCACCAGGCGGACAGCGATGGAGTTGCCGCCCGTTTCAGTCTGGTTGAGCAGCAGACGGACTTGCGGGCCGGTGCGGTTTCGAAGCCAAACATCAAGGTCTCCGTCCCCATCCCAATCAACGAATACAACCGCTCGCGCGTCGTCAGAATACAGCAGCCCTGACACGTAGGAAACGTCGTAGAAGCGCCCGTTGCCGGTGTTGATCAGGGCGACGTTCGGTTCGTGCCCGCTCCAGGAAAGCCCTTGCCGGAGTTGAGCCTGCAATGCGGACCAACTGGTCATGTACGCGGTCGGGTCTTGCCCCTTCACCGGCGATTGCGCCGCGACGCGGCGCCAGAAGAAGCTTCACAAATCATCGGCGTCGGTGTTGGTGATGAAGCCGTTAGGGCTGATGATGTCCAGCCAGCCATCGTTGTTCAGGTCGCCGAAGTGCGCGCCCCAGGCGAAGCGCCCCATCTCTGTACGCGTCTCCATGGTCACATCGCGGAAGGAGCCGTCGCCGCGATTCTCGAAGAGGCTGTTGCCGCGAGCGAAGTACTGCAGGTTTCTCGTGAACCCGCCAGTCGGCTCGAAGGCACGCTGATACGTCACGCGGTTGCCTGCGGACGACCACATGTTCGTAACGTACAGGTCCATCAAGCCGTCCCGGTTGTAATCACCCCACGAGGCGCCCATCCCCGCCGCCTGATCCTGAACGCCGGCTTCTTCTGCGCGCTCAACGAAGCGCCCGCCCTCATTCACGTACAGTTGATTCGGGCCGAAGTCGTTGGCGACGTAAAGGTCTTGGTCGCCGTCGTTGTCGAAGTCTTCCCAAGCAGCGGCGAACGTCTGCCGGTTGTTGTTGACGTTCAAGCCGACGTCGTTTGTTACGTTCCGGAAGCGAAACGCGCCATCGTTCTTCAGCAGCGTGTTCGGCAGGCCCTGGTCAGAGTCGAAGATAGCCGCGCCGGTCGAGTTTGCCTGACCTGAAGAGGTGTACTCGCAGAGATAGATGTCTATGAAGCCGTCTCGATCGTAGTCCGCGGCAGCCATCGAAGTCAACATGATGACTCGATAGCGAGCCACCGGCTCGAACTTGCCGGTGCCGTCCCCTTTCATGAACACGACGTGCGACACGGTGCCGACGACCAGGTCTTGGTTGCCGTCGTTGTCGAGGTCGAGGATCAGCGCGCTGGCCGTGTCGTTCAAGAGGTCGGCGCCGGACTGTTCTGAGATGTCCTGCAGCGTGCCCGCACCGGTACGGAGGTACAGACGGTTCGGCAACCCTCCCGGCTGGCAGACGTACAGGTCGTCCAGTCCATCGTTGTTGACGTCGCCGAAGGCGAAGCCGTAGTGCCCGGCGAGCGTTCCGCCCATTGAAAAGTCAAGTCCACCCCACCACCGCTCGAAGCCGTGCTCAAGTTGCTCGAAACTCTCGACATCCTTGAAGGCGACCCTTGTAACTTCGCGCAGAAGGGGACGCGCGCGGCTTATCTCCTCGAACTCCTGCACGGTGAGGGACTTCAGCACGGGCTTATCCGGCCCTTTGGAAACGTCCCATGTGGCGGTCCACTTCCCGTTCTGCTGAACCACCCTGGTTGCTGATCGCCCGGCGCCAAGATAGAGGAGGGTCGTTGTGCCTTCGGTTCCAATGACGTCGCTTCGGACGATCTTGAACTTGATCATGTCGACCGTCTCGCCGAGCGCCGCCCGCATCTCGCTCCATGCAGATGCGACTGCGTCGGGGCCCGTGTCGGCAACCGGCGAGGGCGTGCCGTGGTGAGCGGTAATGCCGTCCCGTGACCATGCGATTTCCAGCCCCTTCGGCCTGAGTTCGGTCAAGGTAGCGGCATCGGCGACAAACTCGGAGATCTCGGCGCCCGAGGCGACCGCCTTGTCAATGGAGGAGAGCGCCTTGCCTGCAGCGCTGTTCAGCGCTTCGCCGGCGCCCAAGTCGGCATCTTTCTTAGGGTCGAAGTAGGTTATCTCCTCAGCGATCTGCTCGTCTAACTTGACGTCAACAGCGCCGAGCTCCTCGGGTCGGTACTCGACCGACGAGGTCTGAGCCTGGTCGCCGCCCGGAGAGCACGCCCCCCAGATCGCCGCCGACAGCAAGAAAAGAGCCAGTTTGCGTGCCTGCAATTCACGCCCCCCTGCACAGGGATGCCTGACTGCAGTTTACACGAAATGGGGCAAGTTTCAACCCTTGCCCCCTGTTTCTCGGCATCGCGCCCGGAAAACTGGTAACGTTACCAGGTTGTTCGGATGGTGTACCTAACGACCTTGTGCTCGTCGGGCTGAAGGCGCACGATGTAGCGGAAGGTGTTCGAGTCCATCTTCTCGCTCTGCTGCGACTCAGAGACGATCTCCCAGTCGCTCCAGCCGTGTTCGATGACCTCGACGGTCTCAGCGACCTTCTTGCGATTTCGGACTGTAACCTCGAAGGTCTCCTCAACGACGTTTGACGCGATTCGGCGGAAGGATGTGCGCTTGCGCTCTGCGACGATGTCGAAGGCGTCGCCGATGTAGAGGCGAATCTTCTCCTCGCGCGGCGTGTGGTCAATCTGATCCTCTCCGAGCATCTGGACCTGCCCTGAAGTGTCTCGCTTGTAGACCCTTACCTTGCCCTTGGGCAGGGGCATGCCGAGCCGGTTCTGGTCGCTGTTCGTTACCTCGACAAGGATGTTGACCTTGACGTTTGGGTCGGTGGCGTATCCCTCGGCGGGGCGATACGATCTGCCGTAGCCCGCCCATACGGAGCGCTGCCCTTCGACGATGAGCCGCTTGGTTACCTTGGCTCCCTGCGCGGAGAGAAGGCTGATCTGTTTCGTCTCTCGGTTGCGCACGGTTGCCGGTCGCCCGAGCGTGTAGAGGTGGTACTCGAACAGGGTCTCTTCGGCGAAGCCGAGGTCGGCTCGTGCCGCCTCGGGCATGCCGGCCCCGCCTCGACCCCCAAACTGGCGTGCGGGCTGGATGCGTCTCACGTCGCCGGCGACGAGTTTGAGCGTCGCGTTGTTGTATGTCGCTCCGGACTGGTTGTTGATGGTGACCCAGCCGTTGAGGTCCGCCATCGTGTCGTCCGCGCTCAGCGTGAGCACGTAGTCCGCGGACCAAGTGATGTTCTCCGTCAGGTAGGCGAGTTCAATGTTTCTTGCGCCGCCGGTCGGCGCGAGGATGTCCCACATCAGCGTGGGCTTGCTGATGAGTCCCTCCGGAAGTTCGAGCACTTCGATCGTTCCTGTGGGGTTGAGGATGAACCTTCCGTCGTCCGTTTGCAGCACCAGGCCGCTGTACGTTTGCATTGCGCCACTCCCGGTGTTGACAACTCTGCCGGGAGCGCTCAGGAGAACGCCCTCAGTCGTTATCAATTGCCCTGAATCGAGCAGTTGTCGCAAGCGGATGCGCTTACCGATGGACTTCGCAAGGATGCTCTCCGGCGAGAGCAGGTCGTACTGGTAGTTCTGTTCCAGCACCTCAATCGGCCCGCCGGTGAGCGGTCGAATCGTTACGCTGGTAGGGTCGATTCTCTCGGCGACGTCTTCGATGCGCAACTCCTGCCTGCCCTGCTGCAGGTTGATGGAGCGGATCTCCTTGACCAAGCCGAAGTTGGCGTTATAGATGGTGATTTCGACCGATTGCGGCGCGGCAGCCACGATCAGTCCGGCGATCGTCAGTGTCAACATACGTTCTCCTCCTTGTTCTCTTGGACGTTACGAGCGCATCGCACAGTTACGCAAGCTGGAACTAATAGACGGCGAGGGTGGGGTCAACCTCTCGCGCGTAGGCGTTGATTCCGCCCTCGACGTTGTAGACGCTCTTGAATCCCCGCCGCATCAGGTACTCAGCCACTTCCTCGCTCCTCGCGCCTACTCGGCAAAGAACGAGAATCTCCTTCGCCGGGTCGAGTTCGCCGATGCGCTGCGGGATCTCGTCCATTGGAATATGACGACAGGGCTCCAGTTTCGATACAAGCAGCTCCTCCGGCTCGCGGACATCGAGCAGGACTGCCCCCGCGGCGAGGCGCTCTCGAAGGACGCTAGGCGGGACGCTCTGGACGCGCGTCAAGGTTTGCGTTCGCGGCGGTGAGCACGACACGATCGTATCCTGAAGCGTGTGGATGGTCGGCCGCTCGCCGCAGACCGGGCAAGAGGCGTCCCGCTCGACCTCGAAGCACCGCGCCTCAGCCTTCAGCGCGTCGAAGAACAGCAGCCTTCCGACGAGCGGCTCGCCCACGCCGAGCAGCAACTTGAGCACCTCGTTTCCCTGAATCGCGCCGAGGATGCCGGGCAGCACGCCGAGCACGCCCGCCTCGGCGCAACTCGGCACACTCCCGGGCGGTGGCGGCTCTGGATAGAGGCAACGGTAGCACGGCCCGCCGGGCGCTGCAAACACCGACGCCTGACCTTCAAATCGAAAGATGGAAGCGTAGGCGTTCGGCTTGCCGAGCATCACACAGGCGTCGTTGACGAGGTACCGAGTTGTGAAGTTGTCGGTGCCGTCGGCAACTACGTCGTACTCTCGGATGAGGTCGAGCGCGTTATCGGCGGAGAGATGCGCGTCGTGTTCGACGATTTCGATGTATGGGTTGTAGGCGCGCAACTTCCCGGCGGCGCTGACGGTTTTCTTCCTACCGATGTCGGTGTGAAGGTGAAGCGTCTGTCTCTGAAGGTTCGAGGCGTCCACCTCGTCGAAGTCCACCAGCCCGATGCGACCGACGCCCGCGCCCGCCAGGTACCACGCCACCGGCGAGCCGAGCCCACCAAGCCCGACGACGAGCGCGGAGGAGGCTTTCAGTCGCTCCTGCCCCTCGATGCCGACCTCGGGAAGGATGAGATGTCGTGCATAGCGCGACCGCTCCTCGGCGTCCAGCGGTGGGCGGTTGGTCACAATCTACGATTATGGTCGCACGGTATCCGGTTGTGCTCGCGAGCGAAAGCCCCCGCAGGCGCGAGTTGCTGGCGAAGATGTTCGACGAATTCGATGTTGTGCCCTCGGGTGTTCCTGAGGACATGCCTGCATCGGGCGAGCCTGAAGTCATTGCCAAGCGCCTCGCAAGGTCAAAGGCGCTCGGCGTCGCCCTCGCCCGGCCCGACGCGCTGGTCATCGGCGCCGACACGATTGTCGCAATGGGCGGCCTGTTGCTCGCCAAGCCGGAGACGCGCGAGGACGCAGTGCGGATGCTGATGATCCTCAGCGCACGCGAGCACACGGTTACAACCGGCGTCGGGCTCCTATGGCCCGGCCGTCAGTACGCCTTTGCAGACACCGCCCGAGTCCGATTCCGTCGCATCTCCCCCGAAGAGGCAGCCGCCTACGTCGAGACCGGCGAGCCGATGGACAAGGCCGGAGCGTATGCGATACAGGGCGGAGCGGCGCGGTTCGTCGAGTCGGTGGAGGGCGACACCGACACCGTCATAGGACTGCCGGTCGCCGCTCTGCGAGAAGCGCTGCTGCGGTTCCGCCTCGCGGTGGAATTCGCCGAGCGTTAGCCGCCGGGGGGTGGCGGGCTGAACCGCTTCCGGGCGCGCTCCTTCGCTTGCTCCATCTGCCGCCGCAGCTCTTCTGGTAACGAGTCGAACGGCCCGAACTCCGCTTTGGGGTCGGAGGTCGCGCCGCCGGCCTTGACCGTGAAGATGTCGTTCGGAGAGAGCGCAATCTCGAAGGTGTACGCCTCGAGGGTGGCTGCGCGGAAACCGGAGAGCGCAACCGAGGCGTCTTGTCCGAACGCCTCCTCAAAGCCGTACGCCTCGGGGGACATCGCGAACGAGAACGCGGGCCGGCCGCCGAACGCGAGTTGCACCCCCACACCTTGGCGCACTCCGTGCTGAAGGCGAATCTCGGACCCGGCCGGGATACCGGCGGGGAAGCGTTGAGTGAACTCGTCGTCGGGTCGCTCGCCTTCAGGGAGCATATCTTTCATTGCGCTCTCCATCATCGCGGAGAAGATGTCCTCCATGTACAGGCGGAGTTGGAGCGGCTCGTCTTCTACGAGGTAGAGGTACCGGTCGAGGTGCCCACGTGCTTCGGTCGGTAACAAGTCGCGTGTAACCGTCCGCCCCTGTTTCAGCGCCTCCTTCAGCGCCGGCGAGAGGCTGCCCCACATGCGACAGAACGAGATGCCGGGAAGGTCAAGTCCGCCCTCCAGCAAGCCCAGACTGACCATTGCGAACATGATCGCGGGTGATGTCGCCTGCCGGTCGGTGAGCCGCAAGAGAGCGGAGGAGAACGAGTCGAACGTGATGCCGCCGAGTCGCTCTTTCTCTCCGAGCAGCCGTTTCAGGACGCTGCGAGGAACTGTTGTCGCGCGAGCGAGCGCGTAGGGCGACGTGCGAACTGCGATCCAGGGACCGGAGTACGACCAGCCGGCGGCCATGGATCTTGCCATCGAATCGAGGAACGAGGCAGGGCTGTCCGCAGACACTCCGAAGGCGCCGAACCCGCCCATCAAATGCGTGTCATACGCATCGGAGATGTAACACACGTCCATGGCCTTCGCGAACTCCACCATCACGTCGCCGAACATTTGCAGCGGCTCGGAAGAGCCGAACAGGTTCTTCAGCATGTCCACCATGACGAACTCGTCCTCGCCGCTCGACGCAAGAACGAACTTCTTGACCGTGTCGGGGGCGGACCAGGCTTCCTCGAAGCGCGCGGGCAGACCCTCAGGGCGCTGCGGCTTCGGTTCGGCTTCGGCGGCATCGGGTTCTTCGTCAAACATGCCGGCCGCGTAGCCGAACAAGCCGGGCTCCTTGCTGCGGAGGATCGTGCCGTTCCCGCTCAGGAATTGAAAGGAGACGTTCGGGCCGGGCTGTTGCATCAAGTAGAAGAAGCCTCGTCCCGTTCGTCTCACGACGGCACGCACGGCGCGAACCGCTTGCGGGTCGAAGTTGCGATTCGCCTCCGGAGCCTCGGGCATCTCCATGTCGTCGAAAAGAACGTCGTTGAACTGTGCAATCTCTTGCACCAGAGCCGGCAACTGCTCGGTTACGGCGCTCGGCATCGGTCGCTGCAGCGCGGTCGGGTGCGTTGAGTACACCAACTTGCCGAGCCTTTCGAGGTCAAGCGCGTCGCGCGTGCTCATCTGGGCGAGGAAGAGAGCCTCCAGCCGTGCGCCGGGGGACACCTGTTCGGTGAGCTCCACAAGCCTGTTCCAAATGCGATAGCCCTCCTCGCTTTCGTCGTCAGGCATCTCCGCGATCTTCTTTTGCAACTCAGCGATTTCGGCGCGCAGCTTCGCAAGAGCCTCCGGCGTACTCGCTTGGAGCCGCTCTTGCGCGGTCTTCTTCGCTCGTTGGAACGGCTCGAGGATCAACTGCTCCAATTCGCGCTTCTCCTGGGCGGCAGATTCGGCGGATTGCGCGAGCGTGTAGCCGTCGTCTGCCTTACGCCACTCCCATCCGAAGTGCAGTGCGATGCGCGCGAGCACCTCGTGCGCAGGCCGCTCCTTCGCATACAGCGTGATCAAGTCTTCACGGAGATCGTCTTGGACCTTGAGAGCGACCCCCGTGCGTTGCGCGAGGTCGTCGAGGACCTCTTTCATCGTCTTGACGGAGGCTTCAATCGTGATGGGCGGTTTCAGTCGATCGTCGAGGGAGAGGTCCGCCTGAGGAGCGGCGGACGCCAGTGCGAGGGCGCAGCCCAGTAGGATGGTCATCAGTTTCTCCTTCCCCGGCGAGGGGGTTCAGCCTCTATTGTGGCATAGAGGCGACCGGCTTCGGAGCGGGCGAACCTGTCGAACTCCACCGAGAGGCTCCCGTTCTGCGACTTGTCCTGGTCCATGGTCACACCCGAACCCTCCGGCTTGATGATCAGCGTCACCGTGTGCCGCGTGTTCGTGCAGCAGCCGTTGATGACGAAGTCCACACGGTCGCCGCTGTTGACGACCCGAGACCGGCCCGCCGGTTGTCTCCGAGCGGAACCAGTTGCCTGGCTCGTCGGTGAGAAAGAATGTGTCGGCGCTGTCCCGCGTCGCGAGCGGCGCTCCGGCCGCGACGAGGACTGCGAGTAGGGTCGAAAGCATGGTGCGTTTCCTCCTTGTTTGATTCAAAGGAGGGCGCTCAGAGCGCGTTTGATACAGGCCCGCTCGTCCGGGCGGCGGCTACTGCGGCAGGCGGAACGACTCCATCTCCGCCTTCACGTCGTTGATGAAGTTCGCCGCGCCGACGCCGTTGATGACCCGGTGGTCGAACGTCAGCGACAGCATCACCATCTCACGGAAGTCGAAGCCGCCCATCTTCGGAATCGGCTTGTGGTACGACTCGCCCAAGAACAGAGTCGCGACAGCGGGCGACACGACGACCGGCACCGCGTTGCGAAGCCCGAACGCGCTCATGTTCGTTATCGAAAGCGTGGTCGCCTCGGTCGCCTGATCCCTGCCGTTGCGCGCGAGGTCAATCTGTTGGCGGGCTGCCTCGGCGAACTCGCGCCAAGACATCGAGTCCGCATTCGGAACCACAGCCGTGACCAACTCATCGCCAGGGAGCGCCACGGCGATGCCGAGGTGAACCCCCTTGTAGACGCGCAACGCCTTTCCGTCCGCTGTCAGAGCGCTACGGAACTTCGGGTTGCGCTTCATCGCGTGAACAACGCACCACGCCATCATCGTGAACGCGCTTGGCTGAAAGTCGTCGCGCGACGCTTTGACCAACTCCCGCACCTCTGCAATGCGTTCCCAGGACGCCTCAACCATGATCGTGCCGGGAACGCACAGTTGCGCGCCACGGCTCAGGCGATACGACAACGTTTGCTGCCGCTGCGAGACCTCGACCTCGTCATACTCCGCCGTCGTGCGAAGCACTTTCGGCTGAGCGGCTGCCGGCGCGTCGGCAACAGCCACGCCGCCCGACTTCGCGAGCCACGCGTCGACATCCTCGGGCATCAGCTTCGAACCTCTCGCGGGTATCTGCGCTGCCATGTCGAGCAGCCCCTTCTCCTTGAGGTAGCGGCGCGTGCGCGGCGGGATGGCGGCGTTGCGCAACCCGTCAGCGCCCACGGGCTGCGGCTCAGGCTCAGGCTGCGGCGCCTTCTGCTCGGTCGGCTTTGGGGGCGGCCCGTGACCCGCTGCCATCTCTTTCACGCCTTCCGCGACCTCCATCTTGGCGATCTCGGTGCCGATCGGGAGTACCTGCCCTTCCTCGGCGGTCCACTCCACGAGCGTTCCATCGTAGGGCGACTCGACGTCCATCAGCGCCTTGTCCGTCTCCATTTGGTAGATCGGCTCGTCGCGCTTCACCTTCTCTCCGGGCTTCTTCAGGAAGGCGACTACGCGCGCCTCCTGAAGCCCCTCGCCCATCTGCGGTATTCGAACGGCAATGACCGGCATGACGGAGCGATTCTATCCGATGCGGCGCGCGGGCTTTCCCGCCGCTGGTAGGCTCACCGTCGGAGATGGACCCGGTTTCGCAAGAGTGCGTGGAACTGACCGACCCGTTCTGGGCGCCTCGCCGCCGCGCGCTGGTCGAGAGCACCATCCCGCACCTGTTCGAGCAACTGGAGCGGGCGGGGAACGTCGAGAACTTTCGCCTCGCGGCGCAGGGGAAGCGCGAGGGGTTCGAAGGCCCCGTGTACATGGACTCCGACCTCTACAAGGCGCTCGAGGCGGCGGCTCTCGCCCAGCGCCTTGAGGACTCGCCTTCGTGGAAGCCGCAACTCGACGCGCTCACCGAACTCGTCGCGAGCGCCCAAGCCGAGGACGGGTACATCAACACCTGGTTCGCGATAAACGCACCCGACAAACGGTACACGAACCTTCGCGACGCGCACGAGTTGTATTGCATGGGGCATCTCATCGAGGCTGCGCTCGCGCATCGAGACGCCGCCGGCGACGACAGCACGCTGATGAATGTTGCACGGCGAGTAGTCGCCCACTTGGTCGAGGAGTTTCTCGCGCGCGGCCGGCAGGGCTATCCGGGGCACCCGGAGGTGGAACTGGCGCTGGTTCGATACTACGAAGCGACGGGCGAGGAACCGGCACTTGAGCTTGCTCGCGAGTTCCTCAACCGTCGCGGCTCACACTTCTTCGCCAAAGAGCACGGCACTCCCGAAGAGGAGTACGACGGCACGTATTGGCTGGATCGCGTGCCGATACGCGATCTCGACGCGCTGGAAGGACACGCCGTGCGGGCGCTGTACCTCATGTGCGCCGCAACCGACCTCGCGCGAATCGAGAACGACCGGTCGATGCGAGAGGTGCTTGAAGGCATATGGGAGCACACAACGGAGCGGCGCATGTATGTAACCGGCGGCTTTGGCTCATCGGAGAGGAACGAGGGCTTCACGCGCGATTACGACCTGCCGAACCGCACGGCGTATCAAGAAACCTGCGCCTCCATCGCCTTTGTCTTCTGGTGCGAACGCATGGCGCGCCTCACGGGCGAGGCGAAGTATGTGGACGCGCTCGAGCGCACGCTGTACAATGCAGCCGCGGCGGGCGCATCGCTCGACGGAACGCTTTTCTTCTATGACAACCCCCTCGAAGACGATGGCTCGCGGCGAAGGCAAGCGTGGTTTCGCTGCGCCTGTTGTCCGCCCAACTATGCAAGGCTGGTAGCGCAGGTTCAGCGCTACGTGTGGGCGCGCGGCGAGGCGGGGTTCGCGCTACGCATGCCGATGGCATCGCGAACGCGCTTCCCCGTCGAGGGCAGCGAGTTGCGCGCGAACATCGAATCGCAGTACCCGTGGAGCGGCACGGTGAGGATTGAGTTCGAAGGAGAAGCCTCGAGCGAGATGGACCTCTCCATACGCATGCCACATTGGGCGGACGCGATGAGCTTCTTCGTGAACGATGAAGCCGTCCTCGGCGATGGGGACCGAACGCTCCGACGGCGATGGCGACCCGGTGACGAGGTGCGAATCGACATTCCAATGGCACCGAAGGCGGTCGTCGCCAATCCCGAGGTTGAAGCCTGCAGAGGGCGGTTCAGCGTCCGACGCGGGCCGGTGGTGTATTGCCTCGAGGGCAGCGGCGAGGTGGACGAGTTCGCGAGCCTGTTCGCCTCGCCGGATGCCGCAGCCGCCGACGGCCCGCCCGAGCCGACGCTGGGCGACACCGCGCCGACCGTACTTCTTGAGGGGCGTGCGTGTCGGGGGCGCGGGCTCTACTCGCCGCTGGACAAGGCGGAGGCGTCGCGCTTGCGGCTGATTCCCTATGCATTTTGGGGGCACGGACCTGCGTTGCCGATGCGGGTCTGGATTCCCGCCACGCCCAATCCGCTTGAGGGTGGCGAAAAGTAAAGCGAACCAATCTCGCGCGGGCTGCGTCTGAAGAGATGAGTCGGGCGGTCCGCGCTGCTTGGCTCACTCGGCAATAGACAGGGCGTCCACTTGTTGGAACGCCCTGAATTTTTTGCGCACCCCTCGCTCCGGTTCAACGGTTCAGCCGGGAGGTCAACTTCGAGGCAGGCCGGTGCGGCATGGACGATACGACCGGCTGCAGGTGAGCCCAGTGGAGCCGGCGACAGGATTCGAACCCGCGACCCGCTGTTTACAAAACAGCTGCTCTACCTCTGAGCTACGCCGGCTCACTCCACGCGAGTCTACCCATCGAGGCAGAGGCGCTAACCGTATCGCGTAGACGCAACGAATGACTCCGCCCACTCTCGAATCTGGTCGCGGACTTCGCGGACGACGGGGGCGGGGTCGTCCGCCTGGGCGGCGAGGGCGCGCGGGTCCGGAAACGCGCGATGGAGCCGCCTCAAGGAATGCGGGCCGACCGGACAGGTCTCGCGTGCCGAGTCGCACACCGTGATCACCCAGTCGAACCCGACGCCCTCGAACTCGCTGACGCTTTTCGGGCGCTCTGAGCCGAGGTCTATTCCCACTTCCGCCATCGCTTCGACGACCGGTTGCCACAGTTTCCCTTCCGGTCGGCTGCCGGCGGAGTAGACCTCTGCGCCGTCACCCAGGAGATTCCTGAGAAACGCCGCAGCCATCTGCGATCGTGCCACGTTGCCGGTGCAGAGAACCGCATCAGTTGACCCTTCGACCCGAGATGAAGACGGCGGTCGGGCGCAAGAAGGCGAAGCCGTAAACCAACTCTTTAAGAGACGCCACAGGCCAGGCGCAGAAGTCTGCTGGGGCGCCTGGCGACAGCGTGCCGAGGGGTCGAGGCACCGCGCCCCGCAACGCATGGGCTGCGTTCACCGTCGCCGCGCACAACGCTTCCTCGGCGGAAAGCCCCATCCTCGATACCGCTAGGCCCATGGCAAACAGCATGGATGGCGTCATTGCGCTGCCGGGGTTGAAGTCGCTGCCGAGCGCAAGCGCGCAGCCGGCGTCAACCATCGCTTGGGCGCGCGCGTACGGCTTGTTTAGGAAGAAGGCGGTGCCTGGCATAACAACAGCCATCGTTTCTGAGCGGGCGAGCGCTGCAAACTCGCGCTTGCCGCTCACCAGCAGGTGGTCGCAACTCGCCGCGCCGAGTTGGCACGCCATCTCGACGCCGCCGAGAGCGCTGAACTCATCGCAGTGCAACTTCGGGACGAGGCCGATGCGCCGACCCGCGTCCAACACGCGACGACATTCGGCGACCGAGAAAGCGCCTTCCTCGCAGAAGGCGTCCTGAAACGACACCTTGGCTCGGTGAGCAGCGACGAGGGGCAAGAGGTCGTCCACGAGCGCGCGAGTCCACTTCGTGCGCGACCATCCGGGCGGCACGACGTGCGCGCCCATGAACGTAACGACCACTCGTTGCTCCGCTTTCTGGCGCACGCGAGCGAGTGCGTCGAGTTCACGCTTGCAAGACTCCACCGACGAGCCGTAACTCGCCTTCACTTCGACGGTTGTTGTTCCCAGTCGGAGTAACAACTGCGCGCGCTCGAGGGTCTCAGCCGCCAGCGTCGCGACGGACGCGTCCTCAACCGCGCGCATCGTGGAGGCGATGCCGCCTCCGGCTTTGGCAATCTCTTGATAGGACTCACCGGCGCACCTGCGAAGGAACTCGTCGCTTCGGTCGCCCGACCAGACGAGGTGTGTGTGCGGGTCAACGAACCCAGGCGTTACCAGCTCGCCGTCAACGGCGACCCGCTCCGCGTCCGCGAAGCGCCTGCGCAGGGTTCGCCAGGAGCCGACATCCAGCACCCTGCCATTGCTCACTGCGATTCCGGCGTTCTCGGCTCTGCCGGTTTCTCGCATTGCCTCGCGCCTTCGGGGCGCGTCATCGCCCGCGAGGGCGTGCAGTTCCCGAATCGGGCCGTACAGCCGCACGCTCATCCTGCCTTCTCCCGAAGCACGAGGTCCGCACTCACCAGCCGATGGTCGGAGTGCTCGGTCTTCAGAGCGCGCGCCTTGACGCACTCGAAGTGGGGCGAGGCGAAGATTCTGTCAATGCGGTGGATTGGGAATGAGTTGAAGATGGTATTCCCCCAGCCGCTCCCCGCCTCTTCGAACGCGTCGCGCAACTCCTCGGGCATCTCTTCAAACACGGGGTCACCGACGGGGGCGTTGAAGTCTCCGCCGAGCACGACCGGAACGTCGCGCGGGAACGATGAGACGAACTGCGCGACGGCGCGCAGTTCGTTCCGACGAGCCTGCCGATTGGCGCTGTGCTTCCTCCACACCGATGGGAGCAGAAGGTTCGCGTTGAACACGGCGCTGCGCAACCGGAACGTAACGGCGAGAAGCTGCTTTCCGCTCGGCAGTCGGATGAGCGCTCCGACTCCATTCGTGCCTTCGATGGCGCGCTGCTCCACAAGCTCTCCCCGAAACAGAATCGCTACGTCGTTGCCCCACACAATGTCCCACGGCTTGCGCATGCTCCGCTCGCCCATCGCGAGCAGTTCGCGAGGCGGCGGGATCTCCTGCACCATTACGATGTCCGCGTTCTGCGACAGCGCCTCCTCGACTGCGCCATGCGTTCCGACAAAGCAGTTTAGTGTAACGACGCGTAACGCGCTTCCCTTTTCTTTCGCCGCTTCCCGCTCTGCGTCGTTGTGAACCGGAAACCGAAGCAGCGAGCGCAACTCCGGAGCATACAGAACGAGAAACAGAAGCCAAGCCGACAGACCTGCCGCGAGCAGCCTCCCTCCTCCGGCACGACCGGCGAGCAACGACAGCACGACACCAAACAGAAACCACACGAACACGGGCAGGACCGTTACAGCCGCGAGAGAGTCTGGGCGAGAACTGAAAGCGAACAACATCGCGACGCCGAGCGCGGGCGAGAGGATGCCGACGGCAAGTCGCGCGAGTTTAAGAACCCGCATCCTCTTCGCGCATGGGGATCAACAGGCCCTTCTGCTTCGCCGTCTCGATCGCTTTCTCGTAGCCCGCGTCGGCGTGTCGAAGCACGCCGGTCGCGGGGTCGGTGTGCAGCACTCGTCGCAAGCGCGTCTCTGCCTCGGCAGTGCCGTCGGCGACGATGACCATACCTGCATGTTGCGCATAGCCCAAGCCGACGCCGCCTCCGTGATGCACTGAGACCCAGGATGCGCCACCGACCGCGTTGATGAGCGCGTTTAGGAACACCCAATCGCTTACGGCGTCGCTTCCGTCGCGCATCGCCTCGGTCTCGCGATTCGGGGAAGCGACGCTACCGGTGTCGAGGTGATCGCGCCCTATGACAATCGGGGCGCGAAGCCGCCCCTCGGCGATCATCCGGTTCATCAGCAGGCCGAGGCGGGCGCGGTCGCCGAGCCCCAGCCAGCAGATGCGCGCGGGTAGACCCTGGAACTTGACCTTCTCCGCTGCCAAGCGAACCCAGCGGCAGAGCGCTTCATCGTCCCTGAATTCGTTGAGAATCGCTTCGTCTATCGCCGCGATGTCGTCTGGGTCGCCGCTCAGCGCCGCCCAGCGAAACGGGCCTTTGCCTTCGCAGAACAGCGGTCGTATGTAGGCGGGGACGAAGCCCGGGAAGTCGAATGCGTTCTCGACGCCGTTATCCTTCGCCACCTGGCGGATGTTGTTGCCGTAGTCAAACGTTGCCGCCCCTCGCCGCTGAAGTTCGAGCATTGCGGAGACGTGCTCGCAGATTGCGCGATTCGCCTCTCGGATGTAGCGCTCAGGTTCCTCGTTTCGCATTCGCTCAGCCTGCTCGAGGGAGAAGCCGTTTGGAACGTAGCCGTTCAGGACGTCGTGCGCGCTCGTCTGGTCGGTAAGGGCATCGGGCGTGACGCCTCGCTTCACCAGTTCGGGGATGACGTCGGCGGCGTTGGCGCACAGACCGACGCTAAGCGGCTGCCTTTGTTCCTTCGCCTCGTTGCACAGGGCGAGCGCTTCGTCGAGAGAGTCGGTTGAGCGATCGAGGTATCGCGTCTCCAAGCGCCGCTGCAGGCGCGCGGGGTCAACCTCGATACAAAGCGCGACGCCGCCGTTCATGGTGATCGCGAGCGGCTGGGCGCCTCCCATACCGCCCAGCCCGGCGGTAACAACCAGTCGCCCCGCAAGCGAGCCATCGAAGTGGGTGCGAGCGAGCGAGGCGAACGTCTCGTAAGTGCCCTGAAGGATGCCCTGGGTGCCGATGTAGATCCATGAGCCTGCGGTCATCTGGCCGAACATGATGAGACCTTTGCGATCCAGTTCGCGAAAGACCTCCCATGTCGCCCAGCGCGGGACGAGGTTCGAGTTCGCCAGCAGAACGCGTGGCGCACCTGAGTGGGTAGCGAGCACGCCGACCGGTTTGCCGCTCTGAATCAGCAGCGTCTCCTCGTCGCTCAAGTTGAGCAAGCACTTCACGATCGCCTTGAGGCACGACCAATTGCGCGCAGCCTTTCCGATGCCGCCATAGACCACCAGGTCAAGCGGTCTTTCCGCGACCTCAGGGTCGAGGTTGTTGAGCAGCATGCGGAGCGCCGCTTCCTGGACCCAGCCCTTGCAGTTGAGCGCAGGGCCTCGCGGGGCGCGCACGTGGATCGCCTTGTCGCTCGCGAGAATCTCCTCGATTTGCGTGGCTACGGTCGGCATGCCGTTGATTATGGTTCGCTCCGCGTGGCGGCGCATTACGCCTTCCTGTCGTTGGGCGCGGACTCCTCGAGGGGTGGTCGCACGAGAATCAACTCGGGGCGCACGCTTGAGAGGAGGTGGTCGGCGGTTGCCTGCGGCTCTCGCTTGTGCTTGTCCGGGTCGGGGAGCGCCACGATGACAAGGCGCTCCTCCTGGCTTGCGGAGACTTCTTCGATGACGGCGTACAGTTCTCGTCCGCGTTTCATGATAAGTTCGTACTGAATCGAGCGAGACTTGAGGAAGTCGCCTGCGGTTTTCAGGGATTCTTGCCCCGCCTCCTCCAGTTCCGGCATCGGTGTGGTCATGGGCAGGGAGCGGTGAAGCACAATCGGATACAGGACGAGCACGGAGAGGTGCCTCATCTGCGCCATCGCAGCCGCAATCGGGAGGGCGAAGCCGTCGGCGCGGCCGCCACCGAGCGCCACGATGAGGTGACTTGCCGGCTTGAGCGTCGCCGACTCTCGTTTCGCTTCGCCCGAAAAACTCTGCTGCACCGCGAGAGACTTTCGCGCCTCCCCGACCGAGTGCGCGATGGCGAGCCGAGAACGAACTTGCGGAACGTGCCGAATCTCTTGGAGAATGTGCGGCGGTACGTTCGCCACGATGATGCGCGCGTTCTGCGCCTCGATGTAGAGCAGCATGTCGAGGAACGTCTCTGCGCCCTCGTGGGTAACCGTCTCGAGGCCGCTGCAGTCCACGACGACGCCTTCAGGGTGTTGTCGGAGCAAGAGGTTCGCGGCGGTGCGAATCGTCTCCCACTGATTCGTGGTCAAGTGCCCCGACAGTTTGATGATGTCGTTGATGGACTCTACGATCAATCCAGGAAGTACCTCACGTTCGTGATGACGACGTTCCGCCTTGCGGCGAGCGCCCGGCGAATCGGCTCGGCGGAGTTATTGTGCAGGATGGACTGCCACCAGTGCTTTGGCACGGCTTGCGGCACGACCACGGTCAGCATTCTGTCCGGTCTCTCCTCGATGGCGGCGTCGATGTACTCTATGATTGGCTCGACCAGCGAGCGATACGGTGACTCGAGGATAACAAGCGGCAGATCGCCAACATACTCGTCCCACTCCCTCTTGACGGCGTCCACGTTGTCCGGGTTGATGACCACGTGCAATGCGCGAACGTCCTTGCTGAACGCTTTGACGTACTCAAGCGCCTGGAGAATCCCCTTGTGGACTCGCGGAACGAGCACGATGACTGCTGAGTCTGCTGCCTTGGGGTGATAGGTCGGATCCGGATTCAGGCTGCGCGCAAGGTAGTCGTAGTGCCTCCTAATCAACACAAAGATAGTGACCAGGGTCGTTAGGGCGATGACGACGAGATAGGCACCGTAGATGAACTTCGTTATCAAGACGACAAACCAGACCAGCCCGGTCGTGCACATCCCGATGAAGCTCACCGCAGCGCCCCACTTCGGCAACTTGTTCTTCAGTTGATAGCGAACCATGCCCGCCTGTCCGAGCGTGAACGCCGTGAACACGCCGAGCGCGTAGAGCGGGACTAAGCTGTGGACATCTCCATGGAAGAAAACGATGAGCGAGCTGGACGCGAGCGCGAGCAGGATGATGCCGTTCTGATAGACCAACCTGTCCCCGAGAACCGCGAGTTGCCTCGGCAGATTGCCGTCAATCGCCATGAAACTGCACACCCTCGGGAAGTCGGCGAACGCCGTGTTCGCAGCCAGGATGAGAATCGTCATCGTCGCGACTTGGATCGCAAGGAACAGAAAACCGTCACCAAAAACGGCAACGGCGACCTGAGCGACGACGGTACGGTAGCCCGGCTCACCCGTGTGCATCGGGGTGATGCCGAGATGTACGGCAAGCCACGTTACACCCATGAAAATGACAACGAGGATGCACGCCAAGATGATCAGCGTTTGCGATGCGTTGCGCGGTGCGGGGTCTTTAAAGGCCGGCACGCCGTTTGCCACCGCCTCGATTCCAGTGAGGGCGGCGCATCCCGCGGCGAAGGCTCGCAGCACTAAGAACAGCGTCAGCGCCTGTTGCGCTTCGTGGAACTCGGGCTCCCTCGGTGCGCCCCACGAACTGACCATGCCGAATCCGACGAGCAGCAGCATCAACACGACGAAGGAGTACGTGGGGAAGGAAAAGACGGCGCCGCTCTCACGAAGGCCGCGCAGGTTGACATACGCCAGCAGCAACACCGCGGCGACGCCCATGTACACGATGTAGGGATGAAGCGACGGCCAGGCGGATACGATCGCCAGAACGCCGCTGCTTACGCTGACCGCGACCGTGAGCGTGTAGTCCACCATCAGCGCCGCCCCCACGACGCGCCCGAAGAGCGGAGCGAGGTTCTCGTTGGCGACGCGATAGTCACCGCCGCCGCCAGGATACGCGTAAATCGTACGCGTGTAACTGGTGATGACAATGACCACAAGCAGAACGACCGCAAGCGCCACCCAGATGCCGTACTGGGTGGAGACGCTGCCCGCGAGGATCAGCATCAGCAGAATCTCCTCGGTGGCATACGCAACCGAGGAGATGTTGTCGCTGGCGAACAGCGGAAGGGCGAAGAACTTGGGTAGCCGCTGGTGGTGCGCGTGCCTCGTCGCAATCGGTGCGCCCAGCAAGATCCGCTTGATGGTGGTAAGAACCGGCATCCGTGCCTGTACTAACCTGCAGGCTGGCGCAGATTACCCTCCAGAACATCTTCGATGGCGCCATCCCTGCCTACCACCACCCACATCTCCGGCGGCGGCAGACCAAGCGCCCGACGCGGGTTTAGCGAACAAGCGGCAACCGCTCGCTCCGGAAACTCTCGAAAGTCCTGCCACAGCGCCTGGAAGACCTCCGGCAAGGTGGTCACACTGCCGCAAAGCCGTCCGTCGGGCAGCCTCGCCGCCCGACCCTCCACGCGCACCTCCCTGCCCCACAGGCGCCCGACCGTGCCGCTCGGCGAGCCGCTGAGTGCCGTCCCGTCGGAAACGGCAACGACGTCCGGCAGGCGCTTCGCGACAAACACCAGCGAGGCGGCAAGGCGGGATACGTGCACGCGGTCATAAATGAGTTCGCACACGATCGTGGAGGTGAGTCCGAAGCCCACAATGCCTGGGTCTCTGTGGTGAAACGGTCGCATCGCGTTGAACAGATGCGTGATGTGTCGAAGGCCGGCGCGCGCAGCCGCTTCCATCACCGGTTTGTCGGCGTCGGTGTGCCCTGCGCTCACAATGACCCCGCTCTGATAGAGGAAACGAATCAACTCCTCAGCACCAGGCAGTTCCGGCGCGAGCGTAACGATGCGAATCTTCGGCAGCAGGTCGCCCAGCACGTCGGCGAACTCCTGAGCGCTCGGCAACAGCAGGTGCGCCTGCGGCTGCGCGCCGAGGTAGGCGGGGCTGAGATACGGTCCCTCGAGATGAAACCCCGCGAAGCCGGGAGTCTCCGGCGGCACTTCCTCGACGATGTCGCACAGCCGCTCAAGCGGCGCGGCAACCGTTGTCGGGCAGACCCACTCCACGCCGCGCTTGCGCAACTCGGCGATGGTCTCAACCGCCCCGCCCTCGTTCACGTCGTGCCCGGCAATCCCGTGGCAGTGAATGTCTACTAAGCCGGGGACGAGCGTAGGCAGCGAGTCATCGCGCCGCTCATCGAGCGGAGTCATCGTCTCAGCATCGAAGCTCGCCTCGACGACCAGCCAGCGCTTCCCATCGAACCAGTTGGCTCTCAAATGCGCACGTATCCTCCGCCCACTCGCGCGACTAAGCCTGCGATCTCGAGTTGCGTCAACTCGGCGAGCACCGCGGACGATGGGCAGTCCAGTTCGTCGCTCAGGTGGTCAAGCAGCGCCGGCTTGTCACCGATGCGCTCGATGATTCTGCGCTGCAACTCGGTGAGACTCGGCGCCAGCTCCCGCTGCGCCGTGGGGCGCGGCTCGATACCGAGCGACGACAGCACTTGCCGAATGTCGTACAGCAGGTTCGCGCCCTCGTTCACCAGTTCGAAGCCGCCGTAGTGGCTCTCGCTGTCCATCGGCGCCGGCGCGACGAATACGTGCCGCCCCTCGTCGCTCGCTAACGTTGCCGTCAGCAGCGCGCCGCTGCGCAGGGGGGCTTCGACAACGACCACCGCACGAACCAAAGCGGCGATGACATAGTTCCTGCTGGGGAAGCGATAGGCGTCCGGCGGCGTGCCGAGCGGAAACTGGCTGACGACCGCGCCGGAGCGCGAGATCGCGTCCAGTAGGCTTGCGTGCGCAGATGGATAGGCTCGGTCCACACCGCAGCCGAGAACCGCAAACGTTCTGCCGCCCACTTCGAGGGCGCCCCGGTGTGCAGCAGCATCAATGCCGTAGGCAGCCCCGCTGACGATCGTAACCCCTTCGGACGCGAGTTCTCGCGAGATGCGCGCAGCGAGCGACTTGCCGTAGGGTGAGGCTTTGCGCGTGCCAATGACCGCGACGGCAACTTCGTCTCGCGGGAGAAGGTCGCCTCGGACGAACAGCGCGGGCGGAGGGTCGGAGGCGAGGCGCAGGTTCTCCGGGTACTCGTGGCCGCCGCATTCGACGATGCGCACGCCGTCCGGCAGAGCGAACGCCGCCGGAACCGCGGCGAGGGTCTTACACTGCTGTTCGCTCAAGTCCGGGCGGCGCAGCAGATCCTCGACTGTCGCGCCGTCACCCAGCGCAGCGACGAGTTCCCGACACCCGCGGGAACTAAGGTTCAGGCTGAGCAGAGCTTGCCAGAACCTCGGGTCGCGCATCTGCCGCCCCTTCTCGGGCTAACCGCCGCCGCCGCCGCCGAGCCCGGGACCGGATCGGCCCGTGCCACTACCGGTTCGTTGGTCTACCACGCGCTCTTGGGTGACCGGCAGCGTGTTGTCAATGAGCACGCTAAACTTTTTCTCGCTGACATTGCCCATCCAGTCGGTGGCGGAGACGGTGATCGTTCGATATCCGTCGGAAAGGGGCAGGTTCGCGCCCTCTTGAGTGCTGCCCGGCGGTCGGATTCGCACATACACGAATCCACCGGCTGGGACGTACTCAAACTTCATCACTTGGTCGTTGAACGTGATGGTAACGCTGCGTTTCATCAGGCCACTTCCCTGGTCTTCAATGCGGAAGATGAAGTCGAGGTTGCCGAAGCCGTTCATCGCGCTGCCGCTCGGTGGCGTCATCATCTCGATGCTGGGGCCGGTCTCGTCGACGCCGATGTCGCGCCCAAACGCGAACACGCTGCCGTCCTCGGCAAGGGCGTAGAGCCGCTCACCCGAGGCGACGATTGGCGACATGACGGCGACATAGTCGGCGGGCACTTCCACTTCGGTTGTGCTTCCGCCACCTTGGCCTCCCCCACCTCGACCTCCACCTCCACCTCCACCGCCGAGGTTGCCCCCGCCGCCGCTACCGAGGTTGCCCCCGCCGCCGCCGCTACCGAGGTTGCCCCCGCCACCACCGCCGGAGTCTCCGGAGCGCACCTTGCGCATCGTTCCCGGCAGGGGCAAGGTTGTGTACTCCCAGAGCGCCTTCGGCTCCATGGACGACGGGTCAACTAAGTAGAAGGCGCCGTTTGTCATCTGAACGACTGCGTTCTCGCCCGCAGGCTGGGGCGGAACTTGGACGAAACCACCGAGCTCGAGCGGCGTCCGACTGTACTGCCTGCCGTCGAGAGAGAAAGCGTACACGTTGCCACCTTCCGTCACGGCGATTCCACCACGCGTGGTAACCGCAACGCCGCCGACGACTCGCTCGGGCAGACGCAACACCCACGTCGTTCTGCCACTGCGAGCGGCAACCAGCGCCACTTGATCGCCAGACACCAAGAACACTGAGTTACCCATCACCGCAGGTTGTGGGTTGAACGGCACGGACAGAAGGCGCATCTCCCACGTCTTGCGCTGCGTGACGGCATCAACGGCGTGAACACGTCCGTCGCTTGTGTAAAACACGATCTGACCGTCAGCCAGAGCAGCGGAACCGGATTGACTGCCCTCTATCTGGTAGTCCGTGGTCCAAGCCTTGGTGCCCGTGTCCGCGTTCAGAGCGACGACGCGGTCATCCGACGTTACGATGAAAACAGTAGACTCGTTCGAGACGAGGGCGCGCGCTGTTCCCGTGCCGAGGTGGAACGTCCACGTCTTGACGCCGTCGTCTCGGTTGAACGCGTAGACGAAACGGTTCGAGTTCGCCGCGACCACGGTGCTGCCGGCAATCACGACATCGGTGCGGAACTCACCGTCCGCGTCCCCACCGGACGGGAAGGAGTACACCTCGGTGCCGGTGCGGGCATCGAGGGCGTACACTCGGCGCCCCACGGGCACGATGACCTTATCCCCACTCACGGCGAGGCGCGCGGTTGGGGCTGCCTCGACCTTGCCCGTCCACCGCCATCCCAGCGGGGCGGGGCCGCTGAGCGCCCACAGCGACGAGACGGCGAGGGAACCCAGGAGCATGAGACTGATTCGGGTTGCTGCTTTCACGATAGAACCTCCTCGGCTTGTACGGCAAGAGTATGGCAGCCCGGACCGTCGGATGTCAAAGGCTCGCCACCCACTGGATAGGACGCCCGGGCACCCCATAGGGTAACGGGAACTGAAGGTGGCGTGGTGGGCCCAGGTAGATTCGAACTACCGACCTCGCCCTTATCAGGGGCGCGCTCTAACCAACTGAGCTATGAGCCCACGGGAGGACGAAGTATACCCCTGCGGTCGGCGCGCCCTGCAACGCCGGCGGGCCGCCTAAAGCGCAACGTCAGCAAGCGCAAACAGCAAGAAGCCGACGGACACCCAGCCGTTCACGGCGAAGAACGCCGCGTCAATTCGGCTCAAGTCGCTCGGCGAGACCAGCGACTGCTCCACCATCAACAAGCCCAAGACGAAGAACACGCCGAGCAGATAGGGAATGCCCGCGCCAACCTCGCGCCCCGCCACGGCGAGCGCAACGACCGTGATCGCATGGAAGGCGCGGCTGACGAGAATCGCCCGCGCGCGGCCCAAGCGCACCACAAGGCTGCGAACGCCGTGCGTCCGGTCGAACTCCTCGTCCTGCAGGGCGTAGAGGATGTCGAAGCCCGCTGTCCAGAACGTAACCGCGACGAGCCACCAGAACGGCGCGGGGTCCAGGGTTCCGCGCACCGCAACCCATGCGCCCACCGGCGCGATACCCAGAGACAGACCGACGAAAAGGTGGCACAGAGAGGTGAAGCGCTTCGTGTAGGAGTAGCCAAGCAACACGACCAACGCCACCGGCGCGAGCGCGAAGGCGAGCGGATTCAGCAATGCCGCCGCCGAAAGGAAGAGCGCGACGGAAGCTCCGAAGAACGCCCACGCCTTGCGCCGGGTGATGGCGCCCGTTACCAGTTCCCGCCTTCTCGTCCGCGGGTTGAGGGCGTCCAACTGGTGGTCTACGAGGCGGTTGAACGCCATTGCTGCGCTCCTCGCGCTGACCATCGCGACCAGGATGAGGAGGAACACCCTCCAGCCCGGGAAGCCGCCCGCAGCGTACAGCATGCCCACCATCGCGAAGGGCAGAGCGAAGATGGAGTGCTCAACCTTGATCATGCGCAGGAACGCCACAACCGGGGCACCGGCGACTCGTTCGGACATGGTGCGAGTTTATCCAGCGAGCAAGCCCGCAGTAGCGAATTCCTCCCACAAGCGAGCCCATCGAGTAACATCCCGCCGATGGATGCCAGAGAAGTCATCGTTCGCAGAGCCGCCCTCGAACTGAGGGACGGCGCCTACGTCAACCTCGGCATCGGCATGCCGACCCTGATCGCCAACCACATACCCGAGGGCAGAGAGGTCGTCTTTCAATCCGAGAACGGGCTGCTCGGCATCGGCCCGTTCCCCACCGAGGAGGAGGTGGACCCCGACCTTATCAACGCCGGCAAGCAGACGGTTACCGCCATCCCCGGCGCGTCCTTCTTCAGCAGCGCCGACAGTTTCGCGATGATTCGAGGCGGGCACATTGACATCTCCATCCTTGGGGGACTCGAGGTCTCCATCAACGGCGACCTTGCCAACTACATGATCCCCGGCAAGATGGTGAAGGGCATGGGCGGAGCGATGGACCTCGTCGCCAGCGCGAAGTACGTCGTGGTGATCATGACGCATACCTCGAAGGACGGCAGCCCCAAAATCCTCCCCGAGTGCACGCTTCCGCTCACCGGCAAGCGCGTCGTGCATCGCATCATCACAGAGAAGGCGGTCTTCGACGTCAAACCCGAAGGCGGAATCGTGCTCATCGAGACGCACCCCGACGTCACCGTCGAGGAATTGCGCGAGTGCACCGCACCGTTCGGGGTCGCGGCGGACGTGAAGCCGATGTCCTTCGCCTGAGCGCTACCGCAAGCCGATAACGTTCCCCTGAGAGCCGCTCGGGCGTTGCGCCCCGATCAGGTGGCACACCGTGGGCGCAATGTCCTCCGGCGAGCAACGCTCGGTGAACGCACCCTGCCGGAACCACGGCCCCGCCAGCAGAATCGGCACGTTCGAATCGTACTGCCACGGCGTCCCGTGCCCCGTGCCGGTCGGATAGGCGGAGACATAGACACCTGGCCGCGGGATGATGATGACGTCCGGGCTGCGCCCACGAACGACCGACCGGCGAACCTTGCGGGTCAGAGGGTCATCGTCCAGCCACGGCTCGTCGAAGTCGCCCAGCAAGTAGACCGCGTGAACGTCCGGGTGGGCGCGAAGGGCGTCCCGAGCCAACAGCCCGGCGGTATAGGAGTCGGTTTCCGCAGCCTCGCACTTCGCTTCATCGAAGTATATGCCGTCCCCTGACGTGGACGCGTAGAGGTCGGCGGTGCCCAGTTCCTCCTCCAGCATCTTGGACACCGCCTGGAGAATGCTCGTCGGCGACACCCGCCGCGCCGCCAAGCCGAGGGCGGCGTCATCCTCCGGCACCGAAGCGACTCCGTGGTCGGAGGTAACGACGATTGCGACGGAATCCAGCCCACCGGGCACCGCCTCCGTAAGGAACCGAAGGAAGTCGCTGAGCGCTGCATCGGTTCGCACGCACATCTCGAGGACCTCGGGCGAGTCGGGCCCGAACGCGTGCCCGAGGTAGTCGTTCGCGCTGAGTCCCACGGCGAGGACGTCCGGGATCTCGTCGCGCCCCATCTCCATCGCGCGCACCGCCTGCGCGGCGGTCTCGAGCGTATACTGGTTTGCCATTGGCGTCATCCGCCAGGCGTCGAAGAGCGCTCCCTCGTCGCTCGGCAGGCGATGGGGGAAAGCGGTACCGAACTCGCCAGACACGCCAGGGCGAGAGGTCGGCCGCGCCCGAAGGTGGACGGCCGGCGGCAGGGATGCGCTCCACGTGGTTCCAGCGGCGCGCGCAGGAATCCGGCGCTCGTTCCAAGCCTCGACCCACGGCGACAACTTGCCATCAGAGCGATAGGCGGTGCTCGTAGTCCAAGAGAGCCTCGATCCGCTGAACCACACTACGGTATCCGCCGCCCGCCCAGCCATGAGAATTGCGGCGCGATCTTTGACGGCAAGCGAAATCGTTACCGAGCGACCGCCCGTCGCCTTCTCCGCCTCCTCCATGAAGGTCGAGACGAGCAGGTTGCGCGCCGAGGAGCTGGTTCCCCCGGTAAGGACGTCGCGGGCGCTGGAGTCTTCAGTGCAGTACACCGACTTTCCTTCGGCGAACCAACCGTTGCCGACGATGCCGTGAACGCTCGGTGGCGCCCCAGTGCCGATGGTAGCGTGCCCGGGCCCCGTCTCCGTCGGAATGTGATCGTAGGCGGCATTTACGAAGAAGGCGCCGCTCTCCATCAAGTAGCGGAATCCGCCCACACCCTCCTGCGATGCGGCAGGACGGTACAGGTCGGCATAGCGGGTGAGGAAGTCGGTTCGGAACTGGTCAATGGAAACCACCACAACCAGCCTCGGGCCGGGGGCGGCAATCGTGGCAGCCAGCGCGATCGTCGTCAGCAACATGCGCCTCATTATCCCGTCGCCCGCACTAACAAAGGGTGAGGCCCCGGGTCGGGACGGGGGGAGAACACCGGGGCCTCGTGGGAGGAGAGGGGCATGGAGGGGAAGTTGACTCTTCGGCTCCTCTAATAGTTCAAACGCCTTTGGCGCCAGATTCGTTCCACACAGTTCCGGGTTTCGCCAGTTCCTTGTACAGATCCTCGAAGCGATCTACGATTCGTTCCCACGTGTACCGCTCGGCGATGAGGCGCCGGGCGGCCTCACCCATGGCTCGGCGGCGACCCGCGTCGTGCGCAAGAACGCGGATCCCTTCGGCGAAGGCGTCCGCCGTCCTCGGCAGCACAAGCCCTGCGCCGTCCTGCTCGATTTCCGGGAAGTGGGCACCCTCGGTCGTCAGCACGGGGCACCCGTGCACGAGCGCCTCGAGGACCGCGATGGAGAAGCCCTCGGAGACCGTCGGAAGCACGAAGAGGTCCGCCCGGTGCAGCAAAGCGCTCTTGAGCTCGCCCCCGACAGAGCCGAGAAAAAGGACCCTCGCGCCCGCCTCACGCACCCGGCGTTCCAATCCCTCGCGCAAGCCGAACTCGTCTGGGCCGGCAACTATCAGCCTTGCTCTCGGCTCGTCGAGGCGGAGGAACGCTTCGACCGCCACATCCACGCCCTTGGTCGGGTGGAGGCGCCCGAGGAACAACGCGACTACGTCCTCGTCGCAGATGTCCGGTATGTGCTCGAGTAACACACCCGGCTGCGGCGGCTCGCTCGGCGGCTCGACGCCGTTGGGGATGACCGCGACGCGTCCTCTCAGCCCAAGCGCGCGGTACGTTTCAGCCTCGTATTCGGTGAGGGCGATCAGTGCCGCCGCAGACTCGCAGACGCGGCGCTCCCACAGGGCGAACGCCAAGCGCTTCTTCAGGGCGCGGTGCCGCATCCGAACCGGGTCGAAAACGCCGTGCTGTTGATACACGAACGGCACGCCCTGCTCTCTGCACCACGCCGCGGCGACGCGGTTCGCGTGCGCGAACGCGAGATGGGAATGTACGACGTCAAATCTCGGCGCCTCCCCGTGAAGCCACCGGGCAAAGCCTGGCGCCCGGTAGTCGGCGTTGCTCTTCCGAAAGTAGTCGAGCGGGATGCGCTTCGTCCAGGAATCCTGCATCCGAAAGTACCGCACCCGAACGCCGTCCAGGTCGTGCCACGCCTCGGTGTCCACTTCGAGGCGCTCGGTTAGGTTCGAATCGGTCGCCGCAACCCAGACTTCGTGGCCGCGCCGGGCGAGGCCCTCGGCGAGCGCGACCACCGTGTGAACGGGCCCGCCGATGTTCCAGGCAGGCTTGTAGCCGACGGTAGTCAGAAGCACTCGCACGCGTTCGGGTAAGTATAGGCTCCGAGGAAACTGAGAATCTGTGGAAGGCGCCCGAATCGCGTTGCTGACGCTCTACTATCCGCCCGAGATGTTTGGCAACGCGCCGCTGGTTCGAACCGTTGTCCGAGAGTTCACCAAGCGGGGGGCCCAGGTGCAGATTGTCACCATGCCACCCCACCACCGCGTTGACCCGACGCAGCAGCCGTTCGTACCGGAGGGGGCAAGCATTCACTACGTCGGCAACCCTCGAACGGCACGCGGCGTGGGAGGGCAATTGAGGAACTGGTGGTCGTTCGCCCGCGGAGCTGCCACGTGGCTCGCCGGCGAGGCGCCTCTCGTCGCGCTCTCCGTAACGCCGCCGTTTTTCTTGCCTGCCGTTCTGCGCAAGGCGGTGAAGAGACGCGGACACCGCCTCATCCACTGGTTGCAAGACATGTACCCCGCCGCCATCGAGGTGGGCGCGACCCCTTCGCCTGCGACGCGGGCGCTGGTCGCGCGCATCGTGCGGAAGTCGCTTTCGGTGCCGGACGCGATCATCGCAGTAACCGACGACTGGCGGGGCGACCTCGCGAACGGGCTCGCAGTGCCCGCCGAGAGGGTGCACGTGTGCGAGAACTGGTGCGGCGTCGAACTGAACGGCGCGCCCCACCGCGAGAAGCAGGGTCCCCGCCGCCTGCTCTTCGCGGGCAACGTCGGCCGCGTCGCCGACATGCAGACGGTCGTCAAGGCGCTGCTCAACCTCGGCGAATTGGATTGGCTGCTCGACATCTGCGGCTCGGGTGCGGCTGTCGGAGAGTTGGCGGAACTGGCGCGCCCGATAGGAAGCCGCGTGTGCTTTCACGGCGAGGTGTCGGAGGCGGAGTTGAATGAGCACTATGGCAACGCGTCGGTCGGCTTGGTGCCGATGCGCAAGGGCGCGAGCCGCGCAAGCGTGCCGTCGAAGACGTATGCCTATTTCGCCGCGGGCCTGCCGGTTCTCGCCTCGGTGGACGAAGGTTCGCACTTCGACCGCCTCGTGCGGAGCGAAGGCGTCGGCTGGTGCGCGCGTGCGGGAGACGTCGAGGACGTCGCCCGCTCCATCCGAGAGGCGCTCTCCGCGCCCGACGCGGACCTCCTCGCCCGCGGCTCCCGCGCGCGAGCACTCTACGAACGCCACTACTCCCCCGAGGTCGGCAGCGCCCGATTCGCCGACCTGGTGGAGAGGCTGCTGTAGGTTCCCTACCGCA